>CAVQQV010000016.1:0-20049 GCA_963714885.1 Candidatus Sulfomarinibacteraceae bacterium
ACACCATCCTCGGCGCCGATGACAAGGCCGGCATCGCCGAAGTGCTCGAAGCGCTGCAGGTGGCCCCGATCCGGCCGCCCATCGAGTTCGCAGTCAGCCGCCAGGAAGAAGTGGGGCTTCTGGGGGTCAAGGAGCTGGATTTCGGTCGACTCAGCGCCCGCCGGGGTTTTCTGATGGACAACGACACCCTCGACACGATCGTCATCGGCGGACCGACATACTTCGCCATCGACGTGGAGGTCAGCGGCCGCTCCGCCCACGCCGGCATGGAACCCGAAAAGGGAATCAACGCCATTCTGGCCGCGTCAAAGGCCATCGCCGCCCTGCCACTCGGCCGGATTGACCACGAAACCACGGCCAACGTGGGTGTTATCTCCGGTGGGATCATTCGCAACGGCGTTCCCGATGCGTGCACATTCCTTGCCGAGTGCCGGTCGGCCGACCATCAGAAGGCGGTCGACCTTGCAGAGGAAATGACGACGATCCTCCGCCGCGAGATCGAGGCCGCGGGCGCTACGGTCGAGATCACAGTCGACGAGAAGTGCCGGGCGGTCCAGATCCCCGAAGAGGCATGGTCGGTTCAGATCGCGAAACAGGCTCTTGCGACGGTCGGCATCGACGCCAAAGCGGTCTTCATGACCGGTTTCACCGACGCATCCATTTACAACAACCACGGGATCGAGATGGCGGTTGTCGGCATCGGGGCTCAGAACGAACACTCCACCGAGGAGTGCATCGAGGTTGCCGACATGGAACGAGCCGTCAAGATGCTGGTGGAGATCTTCAGGCTCGTTGCGGCCGGGAGCTGACTCCGGCTCAGTCGGTCGCCATTTCGTACACCAGAATCTCCTCGTCACTCATCCAGTGGATCCGTTCTGGAGGCGCAACCTCGAGGGTGTACCAGTAGAAATCTTCTGGCACCCCCATGTCGAGGTAATAGTCGAGGAACATCACGTGCATCGGGTGATCCCGAGGCAGATCGTAACCGCGAACCGTCACGCCGTCGTCGTCCTCGTCCTCCCAGTCATGGTGACACGGGGACCAACGGGAGCCCCTCCTCTTTGCGACTGGGCGGAATGAACCCGTTCCCATCGTTGTTACTGACACGACATTCGAAAACAAGGGGGAATTTTGAAACACTGGAAATCTACGCTCCGAGTCCCGGCAATACTGATGATGACGGTGCTCGCAGTCACCATGGCCGGCGCCGACGACGCACCGACCGTCGCCGAACAGATCGCCGGGATGCAGGCGATGTGCGCCGACTCGGCCGACGCCCGAGCGCAACGGCAGGCGGCCGATCCGCTCTACAACCGTCTCGGCGGATACGACAAGATCCTCGAGTTCACCACCGAGGTCGTACGCCTCCACAACCAGAACGATGCCATTCAAGGCATGTTCACTGATGTCGACTCGGAAGCGCTGGCGACCCACGTTGCTGATTTCGTTTCCGCCGGGACGGGTGGATCGGCGACCTACTCCGGTCGCACGATGCCCGACTCCCACGCCAATCTTCATCTGACCGACGCGGATTTTCTTTCGGCCGGTGGAGACATCGTCACCGCCATGCACACCATGGGTTACGGTGAGAACGAAATCCAGGAGTTCGTCTGCATTCTGGTGTCGCTCAAAGACCAGGTGGTTTTCCAGTAGAAGCCGCTTTCTCCAGATGCCCTCGGGGCTCCGTCATCTGAAGGCGGGGCTCCGATTTTTTTTTTGCGAAAGGCGCCATCGGCTCGGCGCCTTTCCCCATACTTGAGATACACTCTCGAACTTGGCGAAGGAGGCCCGGTGGCAGATACAATCTGGTCGATCGAAAAGGGTTCGGGACCGCTGGTGGCGACGGCGATCCACGACGGCCACGAGGTGCGTCCGGATGTTGAACGATTGATGGCGATCTCCGAGGCTGGCCGCCTTCGCGAGGAAGATCCGTTCACCGCGGACTGGACCGCGGTCGCGCCGACCCGGGTCGCGGGCACGAGGTCGCGGTTCGAAGTGGATCTCAACCGGTCGCGGGGCGGGGCGGTCTATCGCACGCCGGACGACGCCTGGGGTCTCGAGGTGTGGAAAGACGGGATTCCGGAGTCGGCGGTCGCCCGGCTCGCTCGAAGAGTACGACGGGTTCTACTCGGCCCTCCGTGCCCTCTACGCGGACATGGCGGATCGCTACGGCCGTTTCGTGGTCTTCGATCTCCACACCTACAACCACCGCCGTGAAGGACCCAATGGGTCGGTTGCGGACCCCTCCCTCAATCCCCAGATCAACGTCGGTACAGGGACCCTGCCCGACAGGAATCGATGGGCGCCCGTGATCGACCGTTTCATTTCCGACCTCAGTGAGTTCGACTTCCCCGGCGGGCGTCTGGATGTCCGCGAAAACATCAAATTCCGCGGCGGCAATCACGGTGCGTGGACCCACGCCACATTCCCCGAATCGGCGTGCGTGCTTTCCGTCGAGGTCAAGAAATTCTTCATGGACGAGTGGACCGGTGAGCCCGACCCCGCCCTCCAAACTGCCGTAGGGTGCGCCCTTCAAGCCACCGTTCCCGGGGTCCTCGAGGAGTTGGAGCGGCTGTGACCAAGGCTCCGCCCGCTCGGACACCCGCTCCAGCGACCGACCTGATATCGGAACGGCTCATACGAGCCGTGACCGGGCGTCTCAAGGAAAACAAGGCCGTTCGGAGGACCCTGCCCGAATCGGGCCGGGTGGCCATCGACCGTCAACTCCCCTTCCTCGTCGTCTACCGGCAGCCGGTGCGAACTGCCGACGACGGCACCCCACGGTTCGCCACCAGCGAGGCCTCGTATCTGGTGGCGCCCGGTCAGAAAAAGCACCAGCCCGGCGTGACCCGCCTGGTTCGAGCCGTCGCCGAGACCATGGTCGCGGAGTTCGGCTCGTTTCTGGTGCTCGAAATCTGGGCCGGTCCGCCGGTGATCCCCGATCGAACGCTCAGCACTGCCGATCTCCGACCGCGATTCCGTTTTATCGCCCAACGCGGGGCTTCCAGGGCTTCGGTGACCGAGGCGTTCGCCGGAGCGCTGGGACGGGTCCGGTTCGACCGGCTCAGGTCCGAGGTCACGACCGCCACCAGCGTCAAATGCTGCCCGCGCGGAATGTCGCCGGTGCTCGGGCCCGAGGTTGCGACGGAGATCGGCTGTCAGGTCTACGGGCTCGAGATCTCACCGGTCTACCGGGACCCCGAGAGCGGAGAGATCTTTCCCAGGGTTCTGCGGCTCCTGCGCCGGAGCGTGACTGTCGCGCTACGGCGGGGTCTGTACGATTTCGCGCGCAACCAGACCACCCACCGGCCGCGCCACTTTCACACACTCGGGCGGCGCACCGTCGTCAAGGCGGTGTGGGATGTCGACCGGATCCTCGCGGAAGTCTCGGAGTCCTTCGATTTCCTGCTCGAGGTCACTCCGGTCAACGGCGGCCCGGCGTGGAGCGAGTTCAAACGGAGAAAGTTCGAACGCCCCCCCACCCTTCTCTACCGCCCCACCGCGGAAGAACCTGTAGTCCTCAAACGCAAGCTCTACCAGGCCCCGGTAGAACGCATCGAGGACCCGGCGCTGGCCATGGTCTTCCGCGAAAAGCTCGACGAGATCGATCGCCAGATCACCATGCTCCAGGATCGCAACACCAATCGTTTCCTGCCCGGCAGCATCCAGCTCTACGGCCCGGTGGAGGACAGCCTGCAGCGGCTCGCGGCGGATGTACTGAGGGTGATCCCCCCGCGCACCCGGGAGGCTTCGGACGGAGGTCCGGTCGATGCCGCCGCCTTCGCGCGGCGAGCGGAAGAGGAAATCGCGTGGTTTCGCCAGAGCCTGCCCGGAATCGGCGCCAGGGTCGAGGTTCGGCGGGACATCACGGGGCTGATGGTGTCGCGCGGGAACCTCCTCGTCAGCGCCGAATCAAGGATCCCCGCCTCTCGGGTCGAGGCCCTGATCCAGCACGAGGTCGGCACCCACGTTCTGACCTACCATAACGGCAAGGCCCAGCCCCTCCGCCATCTCTACACCGGGCTCGCCGGGTACGACGCCCTCCAGGAAGGCCTGGCAGTTCTGTCCGAGTACCTCGTGGGCGGTCTCAGCCGGCCCAGGTTGCGGCTGCTCGCGGGACGGGTCGTCGCGGCCGCCCACATGATCGACGGTGCCACATTCGTCGAGACCTTTCGCGAACTCGACCGCATCCACGGTTTCTCGCAGCGCACCGCGTTCGTGATCACCATGCGGACCTACCGGGGTGGCGGTCTGACCAAGGATGTGGTCTACTTGCGAGGCCTCCAGCAGATTCTCGAATACCTCGGCAACGGCGGTCAGTTGCGCCCGTTGTTCGTCGGCAAGATCGGCACCCAGCACATTCCCGTCATCCGCGAGCTGCAATGGCGGGGGGTCCTCAAGGCGCCGCCGCTGATACCCAGGTACATGAATTCACCCGATGCCCTCGAGCGACTGGAGAGGGTTCGCGGCGGTCTATCGGTCGCCGAATTGTATGAAAGGAAAGAGAAATGAAGATCGGATTCCTGGTCAACGACGTCAAAACCGAAAAAGCCGGTTTCACCACCACCCGCCTCGGCTGCGAAGCGCTCAACATGGGCCACGAGGTGTGCGTCTTCGGAGTCGGCGACGTCGCCTACGATGCGGACGAAAACGTCCGCGCCCGCGCCAAGGTGCTGCCAAAAAAGTCCTACAGTTCCAGCGAAGCCTACTTCAAGGACCTGCAGGGACCAAAGGCCATCAATGAGCGCATCACCGTGGACGATCTCGATGTCCTGATGTTGCGCAATGTGCCGTCGGACGACTTCATCGCGCGGCCGTGGGCGACCACAGTGGCCACCGAGTTCGGCCGGGTCGCGATGCGCCGCGGCGTCATCGTGCTCAACGACCCCAACGGGCTCGCCAAGGCGTCGTCGAAGATGTACCTCCAGCTGTTCCCCGAAGAGGTACGGCCGCGCACCCTGATCACCCGCGACCACAGCGAGATCAAGGCGTTCGCCAAGGAACTCGGCACCATCGTCCTCAAACCCCTCCAGGGTTCGGGCGGAGCCAGCGTCTTCCTGGTCCGCCCCGACGACATGCCGAACATCAACCAGATGATCGACGCCGTCTCACGGGACGGCTTCGTGATCGTTCAGGAATACCTCCCCGCCGCCCTCGAGGGCGATACGAGGCTTTTCGTCATGAACGGCCAGCCGCTCCGGTTCAAGGGGAAGTACGCGGCCTTCCGCAGGATCCGCAAAGGCGATGATATGCGATCGAACATCCACGCCGGCGGCAAGTTGGCCGCCGCCGAGGTCACCGACGAGGCGCTGCATCTGGCCGAGTTGTGCCGGCCCAAGCTTGTCCAGGACGGAATGTTCCTGGTCGGGCTCGACGTGGTCGGCGACAAGCTGATGGAGATCAACGTCTTCAGTCCCGGAGGGCTGGGCAGCGCGCAGAAACTCACGAAGGTCAACTTCTCGAAAACGGTGGTCGAAGCCATGGCCCGCAAGGTGAACTACATGAAGTACTACGGCCGCAACTTCGGCAACATCGAGATGAGCACGCTGTGATCCACCCAAGATCGCCCGGTGGCCGGGAATGACGGCGCCCGCCACGCGGTTGCCTGCGACAGACCGAACAAAGGGGGCTCCATGAAGAAGATTTTGGCCGTTGCGGTTCTGATGCTCGCGAGCAGCTTGGCAATCGCCCTCGAGGGCGAACCGATCCCCGGCGCGAGCGTCAAGATCGGCCGGAAGCCGCCCGGAGGCCCACACTCGATCGCCCAAGGCACCACCGATGCGCAGGGGAGCTACACCTTCAAGGACCTGCCGGACGGGACCTTCTACGTACTCTTCGAGGTGGGGGGCAAGAGCTACGAGGTCTTCGAGAACGAAGCCAGCGTCCCGATCAGGGTCACCCCTGCGGTCACCCCGTTACCGCCGGGATCCTCCGCAGGACGGGAATCGAGGATCGTCACAACCCCGATCGTCACCACCAAGAGCTTCGGCGATGTCACCGCGACCATCGAGGTCCTCGGCAACACGATCAAGGCCACGATTGCCAAACAGAAGAACGCTGCCCAAACTACCAAGAGATAGTCGCCAATGGGTGGAGGAACGACAGAGTGACGCTCTACATCCAGGCCTTTGTCACCGTGATCTCGCTCATCAAGGGGGGTGGGGTCTAGATCCGCTGCTCGTGATCAAGTCGAGTTGTTGACGGAGCATCCGGGTCTTCTCGGCCACCTCGTCCACGTCCTCGTCTGAAGCCTCGAGGAGCACTCCTGCAACCCGGGGAATCAGATCTTCGAACTCGTTGAGACGCTCTTGCGCGCGGGATTCACGGATCACGGTGTGGCCGCTGACATGAGTTTCCATTGAATAGGTCGTGCCCGCGGGAGAGATCAGGTGTCGCGGCGCTTCACCGGGCGCCAACCCGTGATTCTGGCGCGTCGCCATGACCGCAGGTCGACCGCCGACCGCGAGAATGATCGGGCATCGGGTCCTCCCCACCAATTCAGACAGTTGAAAGGCTGAACACTCCCAACTCGCGACGCAAGCGCTCGCACCAAGCCCGGCGAGGGCCTCGCAGGTCGCGTGGTTGACGGCGTTGCAGCCCAGATCGGCGGTCACCGGCAGACCTGCGGCAGCCGCCGCCGCCAGCACCCCGAGATGGCCGGCAACGACCGGCAGGCCGAGCGCCGCGAGGTGGGGCGAGGTCGGCGCCACCGCCGGGTGGCGCAGCCAGATGCCGTCCGGCTGGTCGGGCATCCGGGGGGGTTGTCCACCCCACAGATCGAGGGTGGGATCGTCAAGCCATGCTGCATCGGCGCCGGCCGCAAGCGCGGCATTTGCCGCGACCAGCGAGGAGACGGCCACGTAGACCGCGCACGATCGGGCAACCGCGTTGAGTTCGGGCAGGGCCCATCGTGGCGGCACCTCCCTCGGCTGCTGCGAAAGATCCTCGACCAGTCGGCGGCGAATCTGTTTGAGCAGCGACGCGGGCACAAAGACCGCCGGCTCTATCTCGGCGCTCAGGCTGCGCAGGGAATAGCCCGAGCCACCGAATGCGCCGAGCGAAACACGCAGCAGATCGACGTCGAGAGCCTGGTTGCGAGCCCGCTCGACCACACCGGCCGCGACCCGGGCCCCGCGCCCGTCGTCGCTTCGAGCGCTGACTGTCAACGCATCGCCAAGCCGTGCCTCGACCTCGAGGTGAATACCGATTTCCGGCTGTGAGGCGCGAGGCGAGCCGACCTCGCGCATCGATTGCCTGAGCTCTGCCCCACGAGCCTGGTCGACGTTGCGGTACAACGCGAGACCGGCCGGCAGATGGGGGCCGCGCCGCGCGACTCTTATCCGGCAGAGCCAAGTCCCGTCCTGCCTGTCGACGAGAGTGGGTGACCAGGAATCCCCCATCGGAATTCCCGATCGTAAAGCGAAAACCATGACCGGCCGCGATGTCGCCGGCCGAACGCAGCACCGCAGTGCCATCGCGTCGGGAGATCTGGAGCAACTCGGCATCGGCCGGCTCGTCCGCATCGGGGGTTGCGGCCTGCCGGGCCGTCTCGTCAAACTCACCGAAAGCCGGCCCGAGCGTGAACGACCGCGAAAACACTTCTCGAAGCTCGTTCAGCCGCGCCTCTGCGGCAAATTCTCTCCCTTCCGTCGCCGCGGTCAAAGCCTCGCGGTAGGCGCGACACACCGTAAAAACGTACTCGGGCCCTTTCAGCCGGCCTTCGATCTTGAGCGATGCAACTCCCGTCGCCACCACCTCCGGTATCCGCTCGAGCAGGCAGAGATCGCGCATCGCAAGATGGGGACCCTCGTGACCGTCGAGGTCGTAGGTAAAGCGGCAGCTCTGAATACACGCCCCGCGGTTGGCACTGCGGCCGGCGGCAAAGTGCGACATCAGGCACTGGCCGCTGTAGGCGTAGCACAAGGCGCCGTGGACAAAACACTCCACCTCGACACCAAAACCCGCCGCGGTTTGAGCGCACTCCGCGATCTCGTCGAGCCGGAGTTCGCGCGCGAGAATGATCCGGCGGGCTCCGAGCGCGGCCAGCACCTCGATCTGCTGCGGGCAGTGCACGGTCATCTGGGTCGAGGCGTACAAGGAGAGTTCTGGAAACTCCTGCCGAAGCACCCGCCACAACCCGAGATCCTGCAGGATCACCGCGTCGGCGCCAGCTTCGGAGATGAGGCGGGCCGTCTCCACCGCCGACGGCAACTCGAGGTCGTGCAACAGAGTGTTGAGCGTCACGTAGCAACGAAGCCTGCGCTCGTGCAGGTACCCCACTGTTTCGCCGAGCTCTTCGATGCGGAAGTTCTCCGCTCGGGCGCGTGCGCTGAACCGCTGCAGACCGAGATACACCGCATCGGCGCCACCGGCCACGGCCGCCGGCAAGCAGGCCGGAGAACCGGCCGGAGAGAGCAGCTCGGGCGCCCGCCGGCGAGTCTCCCCGACAGCCAGGTGTGGCGCTCCCGGTGGCTGCGCGTCGTCGCGGTTCATGCCTCAGTATGGACCACGATCCGTGCATCTCAACTGAACCCCGTTGCGAGCTCAGCCTCTTGAAAAATTCGGAATCGCGCGGGGGCGCCATGCCCTGCCCCTCCAACCATGAAGCAAATTTCGTGGAGCGGCGGCATTTATGCCGCTCGCGGTGATCGCGCCGGACGGTTTCTGCAAGAGCTCAGTTGGTCGTCATGGTGCACGGCATCGATCTGCTCACTCGATTGACCTGACGGTTTTGATGCTATTCCCACCGCAGAGCGTCGATCGGGTGTGAGCTTGCGGATCGCGGTTGTGACGGAAGATAGATGTCGGAGTCGGTCGAGCCCACGGCCGATCCCTGGACCGAGGACGCTTCCCGGACCCATCGAGCACCGCTGCCACCTCGAGCCACAGATCGTTGACCTTGAGCACCTGGCAGACGAGCCTCCTCGTAGCCGACGACCTCACGCCGGACGGCCTCGCCGATCACGCAGACCTGTGAATGTTCGGCCTCGTCCGGATCGTCGAAGAACCTGCCCTCGCGGACGCGCCCCCCAGGTTTCGCAACATTCGGCGCAGCCCATCAGGGCGCGCGTTTTCCTACCAGATCTTCACCCGTTGCTCGGGCGGCAGGTACATGCCGTCGGTCTCCTGAACATCGAAAGCCGCGATGAATTCGGGCATGTTGGGCAGCGGGCCGTTGACCCGGAACTCCGGCGGCGAGTGCGGGTCGGTCTGGACCCGGTTTCGCTGCGCCTCGTCGGTTGCCTTGAACCGCCACGCCTGGCCGATGCCAAGGAAGAAGCGCTGGTCGCCGGTGAAACCATCGATCACCGGCGCCTCCTTGCCGTCGAGGGAAATCTGGTAGGCCCGGTAGGCGATCGTCAACCCGGAGAGGTCGCCGATATTTTCGCCCAGGGTCAGCTCACCGTTGACGTTGAGGTCGTCGAAGACCTGGAACTCGGCAAACTGGTCGACCAGCGAGCCCGTCCGCTTCTTGAACTCCTCGAGGTCCTGCTCGGTCCACCAGTTTCGCAGATTGCCATCACCGTCGTACTTCGAACCCTGGTCGTCGAAGCCGTGGCCCATCTCGTGGCCGATGACCACGCCGATGGCGCCGTAGTTGACCGCGTCATCCGCCGCCAGATTGAAGAACGGGGATTGCAGGATTGCCGCCGGAAAGATGACCTCGTTCTGAGTGGGAATGTAGCCGGCATTGACCGTCTGCGGGTTCATCACCCAAATCCACTTCTGGATCGGCCCCCCGAGCCTCTCACGGAAAAGCTCGAAGCCGAATCTGTTGGCACGCCTGATGTTGCCGACCAGATCCCCGTCGACGATCTCGAGCCCGGAGTAGTCTTCCCAACGGTCGGGGTAGCCGATCTTCGGTGTGAACTTCTCGAGTTTGACGTGGGCGGCTTCCTTGGTTTCGGGGCTCATCCACTCGAGCCCATCAATCGCCTGGCCGTAGGCCGCGCTGAGGTTGTTCACCAGCTCGACCATCCGCTCCTTGGCCTCCGGCGGGAAGTGGCGTTTCACGTAAACCTTGCCGATCACTTCGCCGAGGCTGCCGTTCACCACGTCGACGGCCCTCTTCCAACGCGGCCTCTGTTCTTCCTGACCCTCGAGAATCCGGTAGTAGAAATCGAAGTTCTGCTCATCCAGCTTTGAATCGAGGTAGCCCGCGGAGTTGTTGAGGAGATTCCAACGCATGAACGTCTTCCAGTCGTCGAGTGAGGTTTTCCTGAAGACCTCGTTGAAGCCCTCGATGTAGCTCGGCTGGCTGATGATGATGTCGCTTTCGCCCGCGATCCCCACCTCCTCGAGGTATACCGGCCAGTTGACGCCATTGCCTAGCGTCCCGAGTTCGCCAAGCGGATACTTGTTGTAGGTCGCCTCACTGTCCCGGTTCTGAACCGCAGTCCATTGATGGGAGGCGAGCTCAGTCTCGAGTGCCATCAGCATCGCGGCCGACCCGGCCGGGTTGTCGAAGCCCGCAATCTGAAACATCTTCGCGATGTGGATGACGTACTGTTCGCGGAGTTCAATCGACCGCTCGTCGTCCCGGAAATAGTAGTCGCGGTCGGGAAGGCCCAGCCCGGACTGCGTCATGTGGGTTACGTACCGGGTTGAGTCCTTGGAATCGACCCAGATGTAAAGGCCGAAGGGCCCGCCGGCTCCCTCGATACTGTTCCTGGCGAACAACGCGGAGAGCTCATTCTTGTCTGCGATGGCGTCGATCTTCGCCAACTCGGATTCAAGCGGGGTCATACCCAACTCTTCGATCCGCCCTGTGTCCATGAACGAGTTATAGAGGTCCGCCACTTTCTGCTCGTCGGATCCGGGCTCGAGATCGGTCTCCGACGCCACCTCTTCGATGATCGTGCGAACGTCCTCGCGCGCCTTGTCGCGGAGGTCCATGAAGACCCCGGTGGTGTTGCGGTCGGCCGGGATCTCAGTGGTCGCCAGCCAGTTTCCGTTGACGTACCTGAAAAAGTCGTCCTGCGGCCGCACCGTGGTGTCCATGTTCGCAAGCTCGATGCCGCTGGTCAGAACCACCTCGTCGTCACCGCCCTGCTGCCCGCAGGCAACCATCAGCAGCAGACACAGAACACCGGCAAAAATTTCCCTCATGACGATCCTCCCTCTCATCCTCAGTATGTGTTCCCTAATACCCGAGCCCACAACCATCGACGGCCGTGGTGACGGGTCGGTCGGCGTCGGAGACGACGCGCGAAAGGCACTTTCACAGTTGATTATTCGCAGAATCCCGCCGCGGGTTTCACTTCTGAGGCATCAAAGCCGGACGCGCCCTCGTGGGTGCCTCAGGGAACCGGGACCCCGAGGAGCCCCAGCTTTTCGAACTCCCAGAGATCGCGGACCGGGATGCCCTCGTACCCCTTTGCCGGCAGGTTGGGTTTGTGTTCGCGCACGCGGTCGACCGCATTGAGGTGGATCCGAACCAGGCGATAGCCCCGTGAGAGGTACAGACCCGCCGCGCGCAGGTTGTCGTTTGTCATCAACGCCCATGCACGACCGAGGCCTCGCTTATGAAACGTGCTCTCGACCGCCTCGAGCAGGAGCCGGCCGAATCCACGCCCGCGGAGGATGGTGTCGAGGGTCACGATCTGACCCGACGGCCCATCGACGTGATAGGTCACCAGTCCGACCAACTCGTTTTGAAAGTCAACCAGAGCAAGACCCTCGACATCGTCGGGGGTGTAAACCGTATCCAGTCCCACGACGAGACCGAACCAGCGCTCGTCCCACACGTCCTGCACTTCCTCTGTGGTCGCCGACCTGAGGCTCATGTCGTGCTGCCGAAGTGGTGCCATCGTCAACTCCTTTGCGCGTCGCGTGCCGTTCCTGTCCCCGGGGTGCTCGGTTTCCAGAATCATACGGTGGGGCGCCCATATCGTAAAGGGCATTTCAACCGAACGAACCAAACAAACACGCCACAACGACGACGTCGCCGGGATTTTCGCCGGCGACGCCATTCAATCGATCTTCCATCTCGCGTTCAGTTCGGGTCGTACCAGACCGGCGAGGTGAAGGGCCGGGTCGGATAGCCTGAAGGTGGGCCAAGGCCCACCCTACTTCGGACCCTCAATCCGGGCGGGCAGGTAGGGTGGGCTTCAGCCCACCTTCAGGGTCGTTCACCTGGTGCTGCCGATTCAGAACGGAATGAAATGCTATGTTGCGGCATGGTGGACGACAGCGATTCCCGTCCTTGCGAGGGCATCGAGGCCAGGAACCGAGACTCGGCCCCGATCCGCCCGTCCACCATCAAGCTGCCCGAGGTTCCTGCGCCGGACGTGCGGACGATCTTCGATTTCTTTCTGCACCGCTTCCCGAGGATCCCCCGCCCGACCTGGCTCGAGCGCTTTGCGTCCGGCAAGGTGTGGGCTTCCGGCGGGCCGATCGACTCCGAAACGCCCTACCGGCCCCTCCTCGAGGTGCACTATCTGCGCGAGGTCGAAAGCGAACCGCCGGTGCGCGAAGACTTTCGCGTGGTGTGGTCGGATCAGCACCTGATGGTGGTCGACAAACCGCCCAATCTTCCGGTCACACCCGGCGGCCGCTGGGTGCGGGGCTGCCTCCTCCACCTGCTCCTCGAGGCCACCGGCAACGACCACATCGTGCCGTTGCACCGGCTCGACCGGTTGACTTCGGGGCTGGTGCTGTTGTCCCTCGACCCCGCGACCCGCTCACACTTCTCGCGGTTGTTCCAGCCGCGATCGCTGGTCGCCAAGACCTACACCGCGGTCTGCCAAATACACTGTGATCCCCTCCCCTCCCGATTCCACCTCGCCCACCACATCACCCGCAGTGAGTCAGAGTTCTGGCGCCAGGAGGTGGTACCGGACGGCGTCGTGAACGCCCACTGTGAGGTCGAAGTGATGGCCGTCGACGACGGCCTCGTCGCTCGTGAAGGTACGACCCACCACCGGCCGCAAACACCAGATCAGGGTCCAACTCGCCTCCGCGGGTCTGCCGATCCTCGGTGATCCGCTCTACGGCACCCGACCCTCCCACGATCCCGGCGATATGTCGCAACGCCTGTGGCTCGACGCCCACCGACTCGAAATCAATGCCTTCCCCGGCCCTTTCGGCACCGACGAGTTGACCCGGGTCTGGATGTCTTCACGCCTCCCGGCGGAGTTCTTCGACCGCGCCGCACACTGGCGGGATCACCGCACGAAGTCTTCATCCTTGTAGGCCGGATCGGGATAGGTGTAGTAGCCCTCGCCGCTCTTGAGCCCGAGCTTGCCCCGATCCACGAAATGCTCTTTCAGGTACGCAGCGTTCGCTCGCATCTGCTCGTCTTTTCGTGTCTCCGCCCCGTGCAGCGCGATGTTGTAGGCGGTCTCCAGACCCACCAGGTCCATGATGCCGAACGGGCCCATCGGCATCCCGGTCATCACCATCCAGGTCCTGTCGACGTCCTGGTGTGAGGCGACCCCGTTGGCCACCAGCCCCTGCGCCGCCATCAGAAGGGGGACGAGCAGCGAGTTGCTGATGAAGCCGGCGGCCTCCTTGTTCAGACGGATCGGGACCATCCCGATCTCGGCCGCGAACTCCAGAACCCTCTCGAACACCTCAGGGTCCGTTCCCGGGTGGCCCATCACCTCACCGATGTTCGAGCTCCATACCGGGTTGGCAAAATGGAGGGCCACAAACCGCGCGGGCCGGCCAGTCAGCTCGGCCATTCGACTGGGAAGCATGGTCGAGGTGTTGGTGGTAAAGATTGTCCGCTCGGGGCACAGGTCGTTGAGCCGGCCGTACACCTCGGCCTTGATCTCAGGGATTTCGGGTACCGACTCGCTCACCAGATCGACCTCGCACGAGGCTGCGGCCAAATCGCTCGAATAGGAGATCCTGGCGAGCGACGCGTCGACCTGCGACCGGTCGGCGCCCCTTTCCTCGATGAAAAACTCGGCAAACCGCTGGTGGCGCGCCCTACAGATTTCCAGCGCGGATTCACTCACATCGTAGGTGACGGTCTCGAAACCGTGCATGGCACATTGAAAGCCGATCTGCCGGCCCATGGTGCCGGCGCCGACGATCAGCACTCTTTTGATTTTCACAGTGGTTTACCCCTCTTTGACCTCGACACCCGGCCGCTCGATCCAGGCGTTCTCGTGTGGCGAACCGTTGGTCAGAATGAAGCGGTTCCGCGTCAGGTCCATGATGATTCCCGACAGCGTGGAGATCGAAGGATCCGGATCGGGATCGCGGCTGATCGGGATATGGAAGCCCTTCGCGGGACACCAGCACCTGCTCCATCCTCGTGACGGGATCGGTTTCATTCAGTTCCGCCACGCTGGACAAGAGCTGCGCCGAGGCATAGCGGGTCATGGTCGACGGGCCCCGACCACTGGTGCAGCCCACGGCAAGCGAGGGAGTGATGAAGTGGTTCGTATGGACGAGGCTCGAGCCGTCGGGACCGATGGTGACGACCTCGTTCGGTGTGATTTCCAGATCGAGAGCCGCGGGGCCACCGGCGTCATGTTGAGCCACCAGGAAATTCGCGGAAGCGCAGCGCGGGGACGATTCGACGACCTCCACCACCTGATTGATCGATTGACACGTCAGCACAGCCCGCAGCAGGCAGTGAATCGGAATTCCGAAAACCCCCGGTTGCCCATCCGACTGGTGGCTCAAAAAATTGAGGCACACGCCGAGGCGGTTCTGGTTGAACCCGATCTTCGCCAACATGCCGGCCTCGGTCAAAGTCACCAGCGCCGGCCGATCGTCGGGCTCGAGGCGCAGAACCACCGGAGCCCTCGCCATCAGCGGGTCCCAATCCCAGTTCTGGCCGAGGGCGAGAGCCGGTTTCCCGTCAACCTCGCCAAAGAGCGCCAGGGCCGTACAGCCCGGCAGGCTCTCCGTTTGGGTTTCGCGCTCGACGATCGCCAGGATATCGGTTCGGGCATTGATGAGGACGATCTCATCGAGCTTCAGGGAAGCTCCCCTCGCAATCCCGTCCATCTCTTCGACCATATCTGGAAAGTGTTCTCCGATCACCGGGACGAACCCTCTCGCGATCTCCATCAGTCTCGGCCCTGAGACGTTGCCGTACTCAGGGAGCCACTTCCTGTAAAAAGCGAGGTTGTATTCGATCTGCGAGGCAAAGGCCCTTCCGTGTGCCAGACCCAGGTCACCGGCCGTGCCGGCGGCGCGAAGCTCGGGAAAAGCGAGCTGGCCTTCACTCGGTCCCCCCCAGACCCGCGCTCCGCCCAGCATCGTGCCCACGCCCAGGACTGTCATCGATCCGACAAAACGGCGCCGATTCACTCTCATGGATCAACCTTTCAGTCTTCGATTGTCGACTTTCGAACCTCGCCCATCGGTCAGAAGCGCTCTTGCGCCCGAGTGTTGATCATTCGGATCGGCCGCTCACCGCTTCGAGCACGGAATCGAGAGCGAAGCGCGGATCGAGTGCGGGAAAATCGAGAATGTTCCATCCGGTGAACACGGCGACAACATGCAGCTCCGGCACCACGAACAGTCGTTGCCCTCCGTAGCCAATCGCGGCGTACGCGTACGAGTCGTTCTCGGGCCCCCAGGGCACCAACCACCACTGGAAGCCGTACCCCATGCCGAGCCACTGGGTGTCGTCGACGCTGCGCTCGACCGAGGCGTCAACCCATCCCTCAGGCAACACCCGTGCCCCGTCCCACACGCCGTCCATCAGGTAGAGATATCCGAACTTGGCCAGATCCTCGGCGGTGAGATACAACCCGCCTTCGGTGTCGGGAAAACCGGTCGGGGTTATTTTCCACTGGTAGTCTGCGATTCCGAGCGGCCCGAAAAGGTGTTTTTGGGCATACTCGTCCACGTGCTTTCCGGTTGCCTTCTTGATGATCAGAGAGAGCAGCTGGCTGGCGCCGCTGTTGTAGATGAACCTCTCCCCCGGCGGGTCGGACATGGGTTGGTCGATGACGAACTGGATCCAGTCGCTGCTTTTTTCCATCCCGGCGCACGAGTTCGCGGGGTCCGTGTAGGGAACGGTTTCCTCGTCCCACGCGATCCCGGCTCGCATGGTCAACAGGTCGCGCAGGGTCATCGACTGCTTCCGCTCATCGAGATTCGCGATCTCGTAGTCGTCGAGAAAATCGATGACGGGCGCATCGATCCCAACGATCTCACCTCTGCCGATGGCGATTCCGATCAGGGCGGAGGTCACGCTCTTGGTGACCGACTGCATGGTGTGCAGTTCGCCTGCCTGGTAGTAAGGATGCCATTCGGGATCGTAGTAGTTGTAGAGACCCGGGGCCTGCTCCCGGCCGTCGTTCATCGACCTGTAGTCGCGTTGGTAGTGCTTTTCGTAAACAACGCGGCCGTTTCTGATCACCAGCATGCCGTCGATATTTCCATGCTCGGTCGCAAGGCTGTCGTCGAGAGCGACAAGGCGTTCCTGGTCCATCCCCTGTTCCTCCGGAGACGATACGGCCCAACCATCCGTCGGCCACGTGATCGGGGCGGTGGCGGGTGGCGCGCACCCGCCCAGGAGGGTTGCGGCGCCGACTGCTGCCAACCATGATTTCATGACGACCTCCAGCTCTCGTCTCGAATCGCACGACGATGGAAAAAGGTACCACGGCGGTTCCCCACGATTGGCCGCCTTCTTTCGGCACTTTCTGAGGAATGCGTTCTAAGATGTGGGCCCAGGGAGGACTCGACGTGGACACCAGGGAGAAATACAAGAAGTACGTCAACACCGGGTTTTTGCCGGCTGTCGACCCGCTGGTGATCGACCGGGCCGAGGGCGCTACCTACTTCGGCAACGACGGCAGCACTTTCATCGATTGTTTTGCAGGCATCTCGGTGGTCAATACAGGCCACGCCAACGAAAAGGTGTTGGCGGCCGCGCGGCAGCAGATGGAGCGTCTGGTCCACTGCTCGTCGTACCTCTATCACGTCGAGGTGGTCGCCGACCTGGCCGAAAAGTTGGCCGAGATCACGCCCGGTGATCTTCAAAAGACCTTCTTCGGCAACAGCGGGGCCGAGGCGATCGAAGGGGCTGCCCGGCTCGCCAAACGCTTCAGTGAGAAAAACGAAGCCATCGCCTTGACCCACTCGTTCCACGGGCGGACCTACGGGACCCTCAGTCTGACCGGCAACGCGACCAGGAAGCACGGCGGCGGCCCGTACATGCCGGGGGTCGCGTTTGCACCGGCGCCATACTGCTACCGGTGTCCTCTCGGCCGCACACCCGACAGCTGTGGCATGGCGTGTGCCAGGGCGATCGACGATGTCGTCAACTTCCACACCGCGGACAACGTCGCGTTCTTTGTCGCCGAGCCCGTGATGGGCGAAGGCGGCATCATCGTGCCGCCGGACGACTACTTCAAGGTGGCCAGAGAGGTCCTGGACAACCATGACGTGTTGTTCATCGCCGACGAGGTCCAGTCCGGCTTTTGCCGCACAGGGAAGATGTTCGCGATCGAACACTACGGCGTCGAACCCGACATCATGGCCATGGCCAAAGGCATCGCCAACGGCTTTCCGCTCGGCGCCTTCATCGCCCGCAACGATATCGCTGACGCGTTCCAGCCCGGCGACCACCTGACGACCTTCGGAGGCAACCCGATATCCTGCGCCGCTGCCCTCGCCAACATCCGGTTCATGGAGGAAGCTCACCTGGCCGAGCAGACTGCTGCAAAGGGCCAACGGGTGATGCAGGCTCTCGGCGACATCAAACCCAAGAACGCCACGATCGGCGAGATTCGCGGCAAGGGCCTCATGATCGGCATCGAGATGGTCGAGGACACTCAGAGCAAAGTGCCCGCCGTTGCGGACGCGAAAAGGATCAAGGCCGCCATGCGAGACAGAGGCGTCGTGATCGGTCTCGGCGGTGTGTACGGCAACGTGCTCCGCATCCAACCGCCTCTGACCATCAGCGAAAAGGAACTCGACACGGTGCTCGGCGCGATGCGCGAAGCCATGCAGGCCTGACGTGAGGGATGGCGATACCGATACCCGCCCTCGATCGATGACTCGGCAGGGCCAGCTGATCCGCGTCCTCAAGCGCCGAGAGGTCCTGGCGTTGGCCTTCGGCGCCATGATCGGCTGGAGCTGGGTGGCACTGGCCGGCACATGGTTGGATTCGGCCGGCAGCCTCGGCGCAATTTCGGCGTTCCTGATCGGCGGCGCGGTGATTGCCTTTATCGGTCTGACCTATGCGGAGCTCGCGTCCGCGATGCCGCTGGTGGGCGGCGAACACACATACAGTCTGCGCGCCCTGGGCCCGGGTGCGTCGTTCGTGTGCACCTGGGCGATCATCTTCGGCTATGTCAGCGTTGTGGCCTTCGAGGTGGTCGCCCTCCCGACTGTCATGGAGTACCTCTTCCCCAACTTCAAGACGGGCTACCTCTGGACGGTCGCGGGTTACGACGTCTACCTCAGCTGGGTGCTGGTCGGTGTCGTCGGGTCTCTGGTGATGACGACCGTCAACGTGGTCGGCATCAAGATGGCGGCAGTCGTGCAGACAGCGGTGACTCTGGTCATCCTGCTGGCCGGGGTCGTGGTGGTCAGCGGCGCGTTGTTTGGCGGCAGCACCAGCCAATATGCAGCCACTCGAGGTCGGAGGCATCAACGGGATGCTGACCGTGCTCGTGATGGTGCCGTTTCTCCTGGTCGGGTTCGACGTCATACCCCAGGCCGCGGAGGAGATCGACCTGCCCTATCGCGAGATCGGCGCCGTGTTGGTGATCTCGGTGCTCATGGCCGTGGCCTGGTATGTGTTGATCATCCTCGGTGTCTCGCTGTCGCTCGACAGCAAGGCTCTGGGCTCAGCGAGCCTCGCTACTGCCGACGCCGCAACCGCGGCATGGGGCAGAGAACTGGTTGGAAAGATCGTGGTGGTTTCGGGGATCGCCGGCATCCTCACCAGCTGGAACGCATTTCTGGTGGGCGGCAGCCGCGCTATCTACGCGCTGGCTCACGGCGGAATGCTGCCGCGCTTTTTCGGTCACCTGCACCCGAGATTCAACACGCCGGCAAACGCCGTCGTGTTGGTCGGAGGGTTGGCGGTGTTCGCCCCGCTTTTCGGCCGACAGACGCTGGTCTGGCTGGTCGATGCCGGTGGTCTTGGGATCGTGATCGCCTACGCCATGGTGGCGCTGTCGTTTATCGTCCTGCGCCGCCGAGAACCGGACATGCCCAGACCGTACCGCGTCCGCTACGGCACGTTCGTCGGATACACCGCGCTGGTCCTCTCCATCGGCATGATGATGCTCTACCTGCCGGGCAGCCCGTCGGCACTGGTGTGGCCGCAGGAGTGGGTGATCCTGCTGAGCGGCGCCGTGGTGGGTGCGGTGTTTTACATCTGGGCTCGCCTCACCCGCGATTGACGACGGTCGCGGGCGGCGCCCCAATGGCCGTTGCGGCCCACGATGAATCTCGTGAGGATGCGAGACGACGACTCCCCTCGGGCCCTCGATCCAGCTTCGACTATGTGCGCGGGACGAGGTTGCGGGCCATGCCGAACGGAATAGGACGTCCCGGGCCGGCGTTGGATTCGGAGAGACCATCGTCCTTTCGTCACCAGATAATGCGCGCCCCAGTGGAGGATTTCATGAAGTATGTCGACGGATTCGTCGTTCCGGTACCCAAGAAAAAGCTCGATGAGTACCGCCGGTTGTCGCGAACGTGTGGAAAGATCTGGAAGGAGCACGGCGCGCTCTCCTACGTCGAGTGTGTCGGCGAGGACGTCAAGCCCGGAAAACTCACATCGTTCCCGCAGAGCGTGATGCTCAAACGCACCGAGACGGTGGTGTTCTCGTGGATCGCCTACAAGAGCCGGGCACACCGCGATCGCGTCATGGCCAAGGTGATGGCCGATCCCCGCATGTCGAAAATGATGGACCAAAAAGGCATGCCGTTCGACGGCAAGCGGCTGATCTGGGGCGGTTTCAAAACCATCGTCGAGATGTGATCGCTGCCGCATTCCCGGGCGACTTCCACTGCATGGAGCAGTGACCCGGGGTGAACGCGTTCGTCGGTCCGAAATCGGCCACCAGGAGATCGCGCTCGCCGATGGACGCCGGGAACAAAACCCTCCGCCGT
>CAVQQV010000017.1:0-14538 GCA_963714885.1 Candidatus Sulfomarinibacteraceae bacterium
AGGGCGCTACCTACTTCGGCAACGACGGCAGCAGCTTTCATCGATTGTTTTGCAGGCATCTCGGTGGTCAATACCGGCCACGCCAACGAAAAGGTGTTGGCGGCCGCGCGGCAGCAGATGGAGCGTCTGGTCCACTGCTCGTCGTACCTCTATCACGTCGAGGTGGTCGCCGACCTGGCCGAAAAGTTGGCCGAGATCACGCCCGGTGATCTTCAAAAGACCTTCTTCGGCAACAGCGGGGCCGAGGCGATCGAAGGGGCGGTCCGGCTCGCCAAACGCTTTAGTGAGAAAAACGAAGCCATCGCCTTGACCCACTCGTTCCACGGGCGGACCTACGGGACCCTCAGTCTGACCGGCAACGCGACCAGGAAACACGGCGGCGGCCCGTACATGCCGGGGGTCGCGTTTGCACCGGCGCCATACTGCTACCGGTGTCCTCTCGGCCGCACACCCGACAGCTGTGGCATGGCGTGTGCGAGGGCGATCGACGATGTCGTCAACTTCCACACCGCGGACAACGTCGCGTTCTTTGTCGCCGAGCCCGTGATGGGCGAAGGCGGCATCATCGTGCCGCCGGACGACTACTTCAAGGTGGCCAGAGAGGTCCTGGACGACCATGACGTGTTGTTCATCGCCGACGAGGTCCAGTCCGGCTTTTGCCGCACAGGGAAGATGTTCGCGATCGAACACTACGGCGTCGAACCCGACATCATGGCCATGGCCAAGGGCATCGCCAACGGCTTTCCGCTCGGCGCCTTCATCGCCCGCAACGATATCGCTGACGCGTTCCAGCCCGGCGACCACCTGACGACCTTCGGAGGCAACCCGATATCCTGCGCCGCTGCGCTCGCCAACATCCGGTTCATGGAGGAAGCTCACCTGGCCGAGCAGACTGCTGCAAAGGGCCAACGGGTGATGCAGGCTCTCGGCGACATCAAACCCAAGAACGCCACGATCGGCGAGATTCGCGGCAAGGGCCTCATGATCGGCATCGAGATGGTCGAGGACACTCAGAGCAAGGTGCCCGCCGTTGCGGACGCGAAAAGGATCAAGGCCGCCATGCGAGACAGAGGCGTCGTGATCGGTCTCGGCGGTGTGTACGGCAACGTGCTCCGCATCCAACCGCCTCTGACCATCAGCGAAAAGGAACTCGACACGGTGCTCGGCGCGATGCGCGAAGCCATGCAGGCCTGACGTGAGGGATGGCGATACCGATACCCGCCCTCGATCGATGACTCGGCAGGGCCAGCTGATCCGCGTCCTCAAGCGCCGAGAGGTCCTGGCGTTGGCCTTCGGCGCCATGATCGGCTGGAGCTGGGTGGCACTGGCCGGCACATGGTTGGATTCGGCCGGCAGCCTCGGCGCAATTTCGGCGTTCCTGATCGGCGGCGCGGTGATTGCCTTTATCGGTCTGACCTATGCGGAGCTCGCGTCCGCGATGCCGCTGGTGGGCGGCGAACACACCTACAGTCTGCGCGCCCTGGGCCCGGGTGCGTCGTTCGTGTGCACCTGGGCGATCATCTTCGGCTATGTCAGCGTTGTGGCCTTCGAGGTGGTCGCCCTCCCCACTGTCATGGAGTACCTCTTCCCCAACTTCAAGACGGGCTACCTCTGGACGGTCGCGGGTTACGACGTCTACCTCAGCTGGGTGCTGGTCGGTGTCGTCGGGTCTCTGGTGATGACGGCCGTCAACGTGGTCGGCATCAAGATGGCGGCAGTCGTGCAAACAGCGGTGACTCTGGTCATCCTGCTGGCCGGGGTCGTGGTGGTCAGCGGCGCGTTGTTTGGCGGCAGCACTACCAATATGCAGCCACTCGAGGTCGGAGGCATCAACGGGATGCTGACCGTGCTCGTGATGGTGCCGTTTCTCCTGGTCGGGTTCGACGTCATACCCCAGGCCGCGGAGGAGATCGACCTGCCCTATCGCGAGATCGGCGCCGTGTTGGTGATCTCGGTGCTCATGGCCGTGGCCTGGTATGTGTTGATCATCCTGGGTGTCTCGCTGTCGCTCGACAGCAAGGCTCTGGGCTCAGCGAGCCTCGCTACTGCCGACGCCGCAACCGCGGCATGGGGCAGAGAACTGGTTGGAAAGATCGTGGTGGTTTCGGGGATCGCCGGCATCCTCACCAGCTGGAACGCATTTCTGGTGGGTGGTAGCCGCGCTATCTACGCGCTGGCTCACAGCGGAATGCTCCCGCGCTTCTTCGGTCACCTGCACCCGAGATTCAACACGCCGGCAAACGCCGTCGTGTTGGTCGGAGGGTTGGCGGTGTTCGCCCCGCTTTTCGGCCGACAGACGCTGGTCTGGCTGGTCGATGCCGGTGGTCTTGGGATCGTGATCGCCTACGCCATGGTGGCGCTGTCGTTTATCGTCCTGCGCCGCCGAGAACCGGACATGCCGAGACCTTACCGCGTCCGCTACGGCACGTTCGTCGGATACACCGCGCTGGTCCTCTCCATCGGCATGATGATGCTCTACCTGCCGGGCAGCCCGTCAGCACTGGTGTGGCCGCAGGAGTGGGCGATCCTGTTGAGCGGCGCCGTGGTGGGTGCGGTGTTTTACATCTGGGCTCGCCTCACCCGCGATTGACGACGGTCGCGGGCGGCGCCCCAATGGCCGTTGCGGCCCACGATGAATCTCGTGAGGATGCGAGACGACGACTCCCCTCGGGCCCTCGATCCAGCTTCGACTATGTGCGCGGGACGAGGTTGCGGGCCATGCCGAACGGAATAGGACGTCCCGGGCCGGCGTTGGATTCGGAGAGACCATCGTCCTTTCGTCACCAGATAATGCGCGCCCCAGTGGAGGATTTCATGAAGTATGTCGACGGATTCGTCGTTCCGGTACCCAAGAAAAAGCTCGATGAGTACCGCCGGTTGTCGCGAACGTGTGGAAAGATCTGGAAGGAGCACGGCGCGCTCTCCTACGTCGAGTGTGTCGGCGAGGACGTCAAGCCCGGAAAACTCACATCGTTCCCGCAGAGCGTGATGCTCAAACGCACCGAGACGGTGGTGTTCTCGTGGATCGCCTACAAGAGCCGGGCACACCGCGATCGCGTCATGGCCAAGGTGATGGCCGATCCCCGCATGTCGAAAATGATGGACCAAAAAGGCATGCCGTTCGACGGCAAGCGGCTGATCTGGGGCGGTTTCAAAACCATCGTCGAGATGTGATCGCTGCCGCATTCCCGGGCGACTTCCACTGCATGGAGCAGTGACCCGGGGTGAACGCGTTCGTCGGTCCGAAATCGGCCACCAGGAGATCGCGCTCGCCGATGGACGCCGGGAACAAAACCCTCCGCCGTGAGGTTGATGGGAAGTCCGCCTGGAGGTGCAGCCGTGGGTCGCGCCGTCCGTTGGTCGTTGTTGATGATGGGCGCGTGGTCGATCGCTTGTATTTCCGTGCCGCTCCCGAGTGCGGGGCCGAAACTCGAGAAGATCACCCTTCCCGCCGCCGGGGACCAGGCCCAGTCCGTGAGGGCCACTTTCGGCGCACCACAGCGCCTCGACGTGCCGACGTACTGGATCTACGAGTGGACGACCGAACGCAAGTTCGTCATCGCACCTGTCTTCCCGTTGGGTATGCCGGCCGGGGCGACGGTCGCGGGCAACCGGTATCGCATGCTGGTCGAGGTCGACCCCGAGGGCCGGGTGGAACGCGTCGAATGCACGGCGCGCGCGGCCCCGGAGGACGGCGCGCCACCCCTCGGGTGCGAGACACCGATCGAACCGTTGCGGGCGAATGCCACCCCCCTCATCGCCTATCAGCTCAACGGCAAGCCGGCATTCGACGACGCGAGGTTCTATCAGACCGAGTTAAGCGGAGCGTCAACCCCCATGGTGCTGAGCCCTGACGGCCGGCTGTTGGCCGCCACCGACGCCAAAAACCGCCTCTATGTCATCGATACCGAGTCCGGTGCGATCATCCACCGTCACGACGGCGCGCCGGTCAAGTTCTTTTCTCTCGCGCCGCCGGGTCAGGTCAAGGCGGTGTTTTCGAGCAACGGCGATCGGCTCGTGATTTCTCAACAGAAGATCGGTGCGAAGATCCTGGGCCGGAGCGCCGACGGCGGCTTCGAGACCGTGATCGAAATCGCCGACGACGACCTTCGTCAAGTGGCCAACGGCGCCGGGACCGGGGAGATCATTGCCTTCGGAGAACTCGGTCTCGTCACACTGCAGAACGGCGGCGGCAGATCTGCGGCAGTCGACCCCGTGGCCCGCCTCGATTTCGCAGTCCTCGGACCGGAACTCATCGACCCCCCCGAGATACCGGCGGAACTGGTGGCGGTTCGTTTCGGCCAGACCTGGTGGACCGGCGGCAGGACCGCGGTCTTTTCAGCCGACGGCCGCGGGGTCGCCCTCCTCGACCTGCGCAACGACTACGCCCGGGTCGGAAAGCAGGGCTACCAATTCTCGCCGGACGGCGTGTGGCTCGCCCACAACACCGGCCGCCACCTCGAGATCTGGCCGAGCGCCGGCCTCCTCGGTATCGTCGACCGGAGCCTCGCGGCCGACACCGTTGCACCTTCCTGGGTGGCACTGATGCCGTTCACCCACCGCAAGGATGAAGAGGTAAACGGGCACTTTCCGGTCGCCTTTCGTGATGACGGACAACTCGTGGCCGCCGCAAGCCAGGTTGCGATCCACGTTTGGCGGGCCGACGACGGCGAACCGGTCGCGCTGATCGGCGCTCTGACCAACCACTACCATCACCCCAGCGGTGAGTACTTTATCGAACAGGCGGCCCCGGACGCCTGGCCGACGCTCAGAGTCCTGGCCCTGGCGATATCGCAGGACAATCGCCTGACCGCCGTCTTTGCCGACCCACACTTCAACATCTACGTCGGCAGTTGGCAGATCGCGGAGTAACGTCCTGAGAGTCCTGCGACCCTTCGCGCGGGCTTATTTCTGGTGCGCTGGTGTAGACTGAAAACACAACACGAGAGGACGACACCATGGCCGACCAGCCGAAGACGCCGAAGGAATACCTCGACAGCCTGCCCGAGGACCGCCGCAAGGCCATCCGGAAGGTGCGGGCCGCCGTCAACAAAGGCCTACCCAAGGGATACAAGGAGGGCATCCAGTACGGGTTCATCGGGTGGTTCGTGCCCCACAGCGTGTTCCCGGACGGCTACCACTGCGACCCCACGCAGCCGGTGCCCTTCGCCGGTCTCGCCTCGCAGAAGAACTACATGTCGCTTTACCTGATGTGCATCTACGGTGATGCGAAAGAGCGCGCATGGTTCGAAAAGGAGTGGAAGAAGACCGGCAAGAAGCTGAGCATGGGCAAGGCCTGCGTCCGTTTCAAAGACGTCAACGACGTCCCTCTCGACCTCATCACCAAGGCCGTCGCCCGCGTTCCCGTGAAGAAGTTCCTGGCCCACTACGAGTCCGTCATCCCGAAGAGCGCGCAGAAGAAGAAAAAGAAATAGACTGCACAGAAATGTCGGCATCGGGTGGCGCCGCCGGAGTGCTACCCTCGAGGCCATGGAACTCAGCGTCTTCGACATCTTCAAGATCGGAATCGGGCCATCGTCGTCGCACACCGTCGGTCCCATGCGAGCGGCCGGTCTGCTGCTCGTCGAGCTCGAGAACCTCGGCATCTTCGACCGGGTGGGGCGCGTCCAGTGCGAGCTCTATGGTTCGCTGGCGGCGACCGGCCGCGGGCACCACACCGACCGAGCTGTCATCTGGGGCCTGATCGGCCAGAAACCGGAGACCATCGCGCCCGACGACCAGGAGCCGCTCTACCAGAGTGTGGTCTCATCGGCAGAACTGCTCCTCCAGGGGCGGCGATCGATCCAGTTCATACCCTGATCGCGACATCATCTTCAGGGCGGCCGAGCAACTCCCCTATCACCCGAACGGGATGCGCTTCACCGTGTTCGATGCAACCGACGCCGAGATCTACACGAAGCAGTTCTACTCCATCGGCGGAGGATTCGTGGTCGGCGATGAGCGAGCCGAAAACGACCAGCTCATCCAAGACCCGGTGTCGGTCGAGTACCCGTTCTTCTCCTGTGACGAATTGCTGGAGATCGCTCGCGAAACCGGCAAGAGCATCGCCGAGATCGTCCTTGCCAACGAGCAGGCCTGGCGAACGACCGCCGAGATCGAAGTCGGGCTCAAGACGATTCAGCAGACCATGAACGCCTGCATCGAACGCGGCCTCCGGACCGAAGGGGTCCTCCCGGGCCCGATGAGGATCGCGCGCCGCGCGCCGGCCCTCCACCGGACGCTGACAACGGAAAACGAACGCGCGTTCGGCGACCCCCTCGGCGCGATGGATTGGATCGTTCTCTACGCTCTCGCCGTCAACGAGGAAAACGCCGCCGGGGGGCGGGTGGTCACCGCACCCACCAACGGCGCCGCCGGGATCGTCCCGCCTGCCTGCGTTTTCTCGAGCGCTTTGTCCGGCGGCCCGGCCCCACCGCGGAGCGCGACTACCTTCTCGCCGCCGGGGCGATCGGCGCCCTCTATGCGACCAACGCCTCGATCTCCGGCGCGGAGGTCGGGTGTCAGGGCGAGGTCGGAGTCGCCTGTTCGATGGCCGCCGGGGGCCTCGCCCAGGCCGCGGGAGGAACCCCACGCCAGGTCGAGAACGCCGCCGAGATCGGGATGGAGCATAACCTCGGGCTGACCTGCGACCCCATCGGCGGGTTGGTTCAGATCCCTTGCATCGAGCGCAACGCAATGGCGGCCGTCAAGGCCGTCAACGCCGCCAGGATGGCGCTGCGCAATGAAGGCGGCCGCCACGTCTCCCTCGACCAGGTGATCGTCACCATGCGCGAGACCGGGCGCGACATGCAGTCCAAGTACAAGGAAACCTCGACCGGCGGTCTGGCCATCAACGTCACCGAGTGCTGACCCCCAGCGAGATCAGGACAGGATCGGCTCGTCCCCCGGTCACCTCTTCCTGGCAGATCACGCGCCGCTCCTTCAGACACGCGATCATGGAGTCGAAGGGCGCCTTGTGCTTGCCGATCAGCTCGGGGGGCGCAATCCCCGGTTCACGGTAGAGCCCGTCGGCCAGCATCCGCACCGCCGCGGTGGCGGTGTAGCCGGTGGTCCTTGCCATCGAATGGGTCCCGGTCTCGCGGTCGTAGCGGTCCAGCATTCGGAATGTGTGGCTCACCTCGCGACCCTCGCGCAGGCCATCGACTTCCACCCTGAGGACGGTGATGTCCACGTCGCCTTCGTCCATCTTCCACTTCGGAAAGAGCAGCGCCGCGGTGAGATCGACCGGACGAAAGTGCGAACCGTTGACCGCGATCTCCTCGGTGCCAAAGAACCCGGTTTCGCGGAGCACCGCCATCTTTTCGATGTGGCCGGGGTAGCGCAGGGTCTTCTCCTTCAGATGAGGGGCGTCGATGGTCGTGGCGAGGGAACGCAACCCGTCGGTGTTGAAGGCCTCGAGGGTGCCGAGGCCGGGAAAGTCGATCAGCTCCGGGTCCGACAGGGCGGGGCGGGTGACCATGAAACCGTTCTCGATGTAGCGAGCCGGTCGGATGTACTCCTCGATCACGTCGGTCGGAGAGAACACGGCCTTGTACTCGTAGGGCCACTGCCGCACCTCGGGGAGTCCGCCCACATAGATCAGTACACGCTCCACCCGGTCGAGCTGTGCGACAACCCGCCCGATCAGCAGGTTGCTCAGCCCGGGGGCCACACCGCAGTCCACGATGGCCGTCACCCCGGCCGCCACCGCCTTGTCGTTCAGGGAAAACGGGTCCTCGGCGAAGAACGAGATGTCCACCGTGTTCTTCCCCGCATCGAGGATCGCCTCCAGAGTGTGATATCCCATGAAACCCGGCACCGCGTTGAGCACCAGGTCGTAGCCGGACACCAATTCGGAGACCGCCGTTGCGACGGAGAGGTCCGCCGGGATCGTCTTCAGCTTCGGCTGCTTCGCTTGCAGCCGCGCCAACACAGCCGAGTCGATATCTGCCACCGTGACTTCGAATCGCCCGTCGAGAGCCAGGTCCAACGCCATCGGCCCTCCGACGAGACCGCCGCCGAGGACAATGATCTTCTGAGTGTTCATCGTTGCTTCTCCCTTGTGAAACCACCGCCGCGTGCCGCTGACGCAGGAGCCGGGCACACGACCAACCGAAAATTTGAATGTGATTCCGGGCAGGGAGGGATTAGAGACCGCTGAAGCGGTTCTTGAAGGTGATCATGCCGGTGCGCGAGAAAATCATCACCCCTCGTTATATACGATAGGACCCATTCTCCGCCACTCTTTTCAGGTGTTTCACGGGAGAACACCCTCTTTCGGGTTTGCTACCGGAGGTCTCTCTTTGACGCCGACCATGCCGAGATATCGCCGGAATCGAGGCCGCCGGCGAAGATCGCCACCTTGCAAGGGTGTCACGGTTCGATTGGGCGCTGCAGTACGTGGTGTTGCATTGTGACGACATCCCCCAAAGCTCCTTCAATTCAGTAGAATTCACCACCGGGGGCCACATGTCTCAACCATTCGGCATCATCTCCATGCACCCGGGCAGTCTTCTCGACGCAGATGAACTCGAGACGATCACCGGCGGGTACTTCCGCGCTCTCGGAGCCCTCGGTGGGAAACGGCTTCCCGGCGGCCCCTCCGCCACCGATGGCGAACCTCTCTTCCTTCTGGTGGCCACCGGCGGCAGCGAAGAGGTCATCCTCAAATGGTGGGAGAATCGCACCGGGACGTCGGCCGGTGAGCCTCTGTTCCTGATCGCACATCCGGGCAACAACTCGCTGCCGGCCGCCCTCGAGGTCCTGGCGCGACTGCAACAGGACGGTGCGCCGGGCCGCATCTTCTATCTCAAGGGGCCGGACGATGAAGCGGGTCTGAGAGAGATCTCGGATGCCGTGCACGATTTCTCGGTGCAGCGAGCGCTCAGGCAGGCGCGGATCGGGCTGGTCGGCGCCCCCTCGAATTGGCTCGTGGCAAGCAGCCCCGACGCTTCGACAATCCGTGCCGTGTGGGGGCCGACCATCGTACCTATCGAGATGGACGAGGTCGTGCAGTTCCTGGAAACAATCACCGATGCCGAACTCGCGCCGCATGTCGATGCCCTCGTCGCAGGTGCGATCGAGGTGCGTGAGCCATCCACCTCTGACCTTCGGGAGGTCGGCCGCGTCTATCTCGCCTTGAAACGGATCGTCACCACACATCGGCTCGAAGCGTTGACGGTGCGTTGCTTCGATCTCGTGCTGAACCAACGAACTACCGGGTGCTTCGCCCTCGCCCAACTCACCGACGACGGCGTTATTGCGGGGTGCGAAGGCGACCTGGTCAGCACCATCGGTCTGATGTGGGCCCACCAACTCCTCGGCGCAACACCGTGGATGGCCAACCCGGCTCAACTCGATCCGCAGAGCAACACCCTGTGGCTGGCCCACTGCACCGTCCCGCGCACGGTGGTCGAGCGGTACAGGCTGCGATCACACTTCGAGTCCGGGTTGGGTGTCGGAATTCAGGGCACCCTTGCTCCGGGGCCGGTCACCCTCCTGCGTATCGGAGGCGCAGGGATGGACCGCCTCTGGCTCGCCGAGGGTGAGATCCTGCGATCCGGCAACGCCGAAAATCTCTGCCGCACGCAGGTCGAAATCCAGCTCACCAACGGCGGCAACGTCACCGACCTGCTGCGTGCGCCGTTGGGCAACCACCTGGTGGTGGTGTCCGGGCACCACCTCAATCGACTCCGCCGTTGGCACGAGGGCCAGACGATCCATGACAGAATAGCGACCGAAGGCAACTGAGATGTGGAACGATGTGCTCGTAGACCCGGATGCCGCTGAGTTACAGTGACGGAAATTCAAGCAGAACGACGAGGGAGGACCCAGTGTCAAAGAAAGTCCTGGTAGCGACCGAGAAACCATTTTCACCCGCAGCCGTCGACCAACTCACCGAAGTTTTGAAGGCCGCAAACTACGACGTCCAGCTCCTCGAAAGCTATACGGACAAAGCGGATCTGCTGGCAGCGGTCGTCGACGCGGACGCGATGATCATCCGCAGCGACAAGGTCACCGCAGAGGTCCTGGATGCCGCCAAACAGCTGAAGATCGTCGTCCGTGCGGGCGCCGGGTACGACAACATCGACTGCGCCGCGGCGGCTGCGAAGAATGTCGTCGCCATGAACACCCCTGGACAGAACTCGAACGCCGTCGCGGAGCTGGTGTTCGGCATGATGGTCATGAGCGCGCGCAACAACTACAACGGCAAACCGGGCACCGAGCTTCGCGGCAAGAAGATCGGAATCCACGCCTATGGAAACGTCGGCATCTATGTGGCGAAAGTGGCGCACGGTTTCGGGATGGACGTCTTCGCCTTCGATCCCTTCGTTGCCGACGAGACCATCAAGAAAGACGGCGTGACGCCGGTCCATTCGGTCGAGGAGCTCTACGAGACCTGCCAATACGTTTCTCTCCACATTCCCGAGACCCCGAAGACCAAGAACTCGATCAACTTCGAGCTGCTCTCGAAAATGCCCGAGGGCGGCACCCTGATCAATACCGCCCGGCTCGGTGTCATCGATGAAGAGGGTCTGATGAGGGTATTCGCGGAACGCCCCGATTTCGTCTACCTCTCGGACATCACGCCGAACTGCAAGGACGAGATCGCCGCACAGTATGAAGGCCGCTACTTCTTCACACCCAAAAAGATGGGCGCTCAGACCGCTGAGGCCAACATCAACGCGGGCGTTGCCGCCGCCAACCAGATCGTCAAGTTCTTCGAAAACGGGAGACGTCACCTTCAAGGTCAACTGACTCGGCAGCCGGTTCGCCTTCGTGTCGAGAACCGCTGGGGTGCCTCTTTCACATTTCCTGAACCAGGGGGAACCTTGGCGAGGGGCCTTCGTATAACGGGCAGCCTGAATCCTCAAACGGAGGCTGTAGTGCATAGACTCTCTCGAATTGTAATCCTCAGTTCATCGGTTCTCCTGGCCATGCTTGGGTCGGCGATCGCGGCTCCAGGTGGCGAACGGATTACTCTCACCTCCAAGATCCTGGGTGAGGACCGCCCCTTGAACATCGCCCTGCCCGCCGGCTACTCCCCTGACAAGCCCTACCCGGTTGTCTACGCCCTCGACGGGGACGCCAGTTACCTCCCCTCCCTTGCTGCGCGGATGCAGGCGGAGAACCCTGAGTTGATCGTCATCGGCGTGGAAAATATAGATCGCACCCGGGATATGTTTCCCGAACCCATGCCGGAAAAAGACGGTCGCGGTGGCGGAGGCGCAAAGTTTCTGGAATTCCTTGTCTCGGAGTTGATCCCCTTCATCGAGTCGAAGTACGTGACCAACGGTTATCGGGTCCTCTCAGGCCAGTCCAACAGCGGGTTCTTTGTTCTTTACGCCATGATTCATGCTCCCGATGCTTTCGACGCCTATCTGGCGAGCAGCCCGATGATCGGTTGGGACTGGGAGATGATCCGCGACGGCAGCACCGTTCTTTTGGACGCTCGCGACAGCTTCCCCAAGATCCTGTTCATGAATCGAGGAGAATCCGATTACGACCGGACGACAAACTTCCTGCCACGTTACCTGGACCTCCTGGGCGTCATCGCACCTGGAGATTTTCGCTGGAAATCGGAAGTGGCCGAAGGGGACGGCCACGTTCCCGAGAACAGCTATGCGAACGGAATTGCGTTCATCTTCGAGGACCGGTAACCCCTCGAAATGATCACATGGGGGAATTGTGGATCTGAAGCTTTCATTCGCAACGCTCATGATGTGTTCCTCTCCTCTGATCGGTTTCAGTGGAGAGACTGTGAACATCCCCAGCGGGAAGCCGATTACAGTGGATGGCGTTGCAGATCCGAATGAGTGGGAAGACGCTGCAGACATCGAATTCAGAGGCGGCGATTACATCAGGATCAAACAGGATGGCACCTACCTCTTGATAGCCATCAAGTAATAAACAGGTGCCACACTTTGCATTGACGCTTTGTTGCCACGGTCATCTTTGCCTGGCCGGCACCTACTGCACCGAACAAAGGCGCTATGCGAACTCTGGCACCTGTGTGGAAGTGTGAACGTGGCACCCGTCAGGAGTTCCTCCGGGCCTGGCGCTGTTGCGTGGTCCGCTGCTCGAGAGGATGCGGAGCTATTCAGCGGCTTCCTTTGCCGGTGGCGCCATATCGACCCAGCGGATCAGTTCGATATCCCAGTCTTCGATCATGTCCTCGTACTCGGCGTAGATCTTCTCTGCCGCCTCCAAACCGCCTTCCAGCTCTACGAGGGCGGTGAACCACTTGATGCTGCCAGGGCTCAACTCCCACTCCAACTCGGTGATGCCTTCCTCCAGGTGAAACAGAAACATCACGTCCCATTCGCCTGAATAGCACTGGAAAACCTTGGGCATCTTGAATCCGGACGCTTCGGCTGCGGGGACGAAGTGCTCCTTGATGATTTTCAAGGCATCCTCCATCTTCCCGGACTCGAACTGCACGGAGACCAGCTGAAACCACTCCAGGCTGTCGTACTTTTTGGCCTGCAGCACTTCGTCCTGTGCGGCGGCCGGCAGCGCTGCGATTGCGATGGCGAAGGCGACGACGACGGCAAGCTTGCGGAACATGGGGCTCCTCCCTACAGAGTTGCGGCGAAGACCCGGGACAGACCATTCGCCCGTCGAGCTCCGCCGATTTGAAGTGAAAAGTGGCGCTCAGAACATGGTGCGCGGAGCGACCGATGTCAACCCGTTCGGCAGCAACCGTGAATCGAAGCGATGCGTCAGGATCGCAGAAAACCCGCGGGCCAGCCCGTCTCCATTCAACTTCCAGCTCATCTGGGACCTTTGAGACGGGTTTTGCGGCTCTGAAGGTGGGCTGAAGCCCACCCTACAAACCCTGCCGGTTTGTGGGTCCGAAGTAGGGTGGGCCTTGGCCCACCTTCAGAACTGCTGAGAATCGTAAGAAACTACGCCTTCCGAAGTTCGTTCGGCACGGCAGCGATTGGTCTGAGTTTCGGGGCAACCGGACGGCTGGTATGGTTGCCGCGGGGGAAGAGAAGATGAAAAGAAGACCGTTGTGGTTGATCGGCGGCCTCGGAGCGGTCCTTGTCGGCGGATTTGTCATAGTCAGACTGTTGGCGCCTCCTCCCCCACCCAACATCATCGTGATCATGGCTGACGACCACGCGCAGAGAGCGATCAGTGCGTATGACAGCAGCCTGATCCAAACCCCCAACATCGATCGATTGGCCGACGAGGGAATCCTCTTCTCCTCGAGCTTCGTCACCAACTCGATCTGCGCGCCCTCTCGAGCCGTGCTCTTGACCGGCCAGTACAGCCATCGCAACGGACTGCGGGACAATCGTGATGAGTTCGACGGCACGCAGATGACCTTCCCAAGATTGCTCCAGAACGCAGGCTACGAGACGGCGGTGATCGGCAAGTGGCACCTCAAGACCGAACCGGTGGGCTTCGACCATTCGAGAGTGCTTGTCGGGCAAGGCTCCTACTACGGGCCGACCTTTTTGGCAGACGGCGTCGAGGTCGAGCATCCGGGTTATGTCACTGACCTGATCACCGATTTCGCTCTCGAGTTCCTGGAAACCAGGAATCAGAAAAAGCCGTTCTTCCTGCTCTACAACCACTCAGCTCCGCACCGCAACTGGATGCCCAGCCCTCGGCATCTCGACCTGTATGCCGGAGAGGATCTCCCCCTGCCCCCGACCTTTAACGACGATTACGAGGGACGACCGGCGGCGCGTGAAGCGGACATGAGAATCGACGACATGTATCTCTCCTTCGACCTCAAGCTGGACGCGGAGTCCTATGAGCACGAGACGGGCACCGGAGGGAAGGCCGGTTACGATCCGCTAACTGCCTGGGCCGCGTCGTACGAGCGGATGACCGAAGAAGAGAAGGCCGCCTGGGACGCGCACTACGGGCCCATCAACCAAGCCTTCGCCGAAGATCCCCCCGAAGGTTCCGACCTCAGCCGGTGGAAGTACCAGCGCTATATCAAGGATTACCTCCGATGTGTCGCCGCGATCGACGACAACCTGGGGAGATTCCTGGACCGGCTCGACGAACTCGGGCTGAGCGACAACACCATCGTCATCTACACCTCCGACCAGGGGTTCTATCTCGGTGAGCACGGCTGGTACGACAAGCGCTTCATGTACGAAGAGTCGATGCGGACGCCTCTCATCATCCGGTATCCCGACGGGATCGCCGCGGGCTTGGTCGCCGATGCCCTGGTCGTCAACCTCGACACCGCGCCCACCATCCTCGACTATGCAGGCGTGCCGGTGCCAACCGAAATGCAAGGCAGGTCGCTTCGTGCACTGACCCTCGGCCACACACCCACCGACTGGAGGCGGGGTGTGTACTACCACTACTACGAGTACCCACAGGGATGGCACAACGTTCGACCGCATTACGGCATTCGCACCGACCGCTACAAACTGATGCATTTCTACGGAGAGCTGAATGTGTGGGAACTCTACGACCTCGAGAGGGATCCTCACGAGCTGATGAATGTCTACGACGATCCCGACTACGCCGAAATCGCCGCAGAACTCCTCGGACAGCTCGAGGACT
>CAVQQV010000018.1:0-40191 GCA_963714885.1 Candidatus Sulfomarinibacteraceae bacterium
TTGCAAAACTGTGGAACATCTCCGAGGTTCGATAATCCGAGATCGCATAGTCCAAGGATGACGATGAGAAATGTGAAAAACAATAATCCGAATGCTTCATTTGTGTTGATGCGTGCGCATCAAGGGCGCCACCCATCAGCGGTCATGAGCCACTGTCGCGAATTATTGACACCACGACGGTGTTGAATGGTGCGTCGCGCGATGCAGATTCCAGGAGGCCCGAGTGAACGACCGACGGCAGTCAGATGAACTCGAACAGATGCCCGATCCCTCTCCCGGAGGTGGCTTGGGTGCCACCCGTCGCATTGACGCATTGTTGAGGGCGGCTGCGGAGATCTCACGGTCGCGGGTGTCGAGGCGGCGGTGCCAGGTTGCATCATCCCGTACCTGGCGGAGTTCGAGATCGAACCGGCGCATCAGCGACGAAGAGTGTTTGCGATCAGTTTGGCGATCGAGGTCGATCGAAAACCGTAACGACCAACGGCGAGAATCGTGAGCTCGATTCGTTCTCGAATCAACTCGGGACTACGAAGAGGGGAGGGAAGGTCAGCAATCGAGTCATTGATGCACATCCAGCCATATACACAATGCAACAATGCGAAGGGTGGCACCCATGTCGTCACCAACTCGTGAGGATCTGGCACTACTGGCTGCGGCGTCGGTCGCAGCGGTGGCGCCTGACCTGGGACCGTTTTGCTCGGCTTCTGGAACGCTCCCCGCTACCGCCATCCAAGGTCATTCACTCGATCTACCGCTCCGCAGCGAACCCATGCGCCTGAAGGGCCGGATGCGGGAATTCCGCACGTCCGGATCTGTGGGGGGCCCGGGCGGGTAACCGCCCGGGTCTACCCGACACCCATCCGAAAGCATGTGTTGTGAGGTTGTGATACCTGGCACGATTTCGATTTGCGATTTGTTGGAATACGGATGGCACGTTTGGCGACCGGAATTATTCGCGGGTCCCCAATCTCCGGCAGCGAACACGGGTCGATCGGTCGGCTGCTACCCAACGTCGAACTCGCCCGCCCGAAGCCTCCCCATGTAGTCGCGGTAGGCGCGCATCGCCTGGCCGCCGAACACGAGCATGATCGGGATGTTGGCCCACAGCATCAGTCCGGTCCCGAGCGACGAGATGGCGTCGAGCTCCGCCTCGGTCGTGATCAGCGGTGAGGTGGCGATCAGGATGAGCAGGCAGTACAGCACGCGATACGTGGTGACGGATCGCGGCCCGAACAGGAAGACCATTCCCTGCTCGCCGTAGTAGCTCCACGAGATTATGGTCGAGAACGCAAACAGCCAGGCGACGGCCGGAACCACCACCACGCCGAGAAGGGGCAGCACGGAATCGAAGGCTTTGGCGGTCAGGGTGGCACCCTTGTAGTCGTGGTAGACACCCGGCTCCGCCATCGACGGGCGGGTTGTGCTCTCCAGAACCGACCACTCGATCACCCGACGGCCGTCGCTCTCCCGAACCACTCCAGAGATCCGGTGCCGATTGCTGTCTCGGCGGGAACTGGCGTGAGCCGAAACCACCGCGAACGCACTCGCGCCGGGCTGCCATCCGTCAGACTCTGACGCCGCAACCTCGACCGGTTCGAAGCTCCACCGGTCGACACCGACGGCGACGGCAGCCGGAACGGCGGCGGGGTCCAGCTTCAAATCGGGGGGTCGATTCCAGATTCCGCTGACGAGAATCACCAGAGCGGTCATCGTGCACACGACGATGGTGTCGATGAAAGGCTCCAACCCGGCGACAACACCTTCCCGCACCGGCTCGTCGGTACGCGCCGCGGAATGTGCGATCGGGGCCGAGCCCTGGCCGGCCTCGTTGGAGAACAGGGAGCGCCGCATCCCGATGAAGAAGGCCCACGCGAAGGTCCCGCCGAGGAATGCGCCGGTCGCCTCATGGGGCGAGAAGGCCGAGCTCACGATCGCTCGCAACGCGTCCGGGATGTATTCGATGCGCGAGCCCAGCACGTACAAGCAAGCCGCGAGGTAGACACCGCACATGACGGGAACCAGTTTGCCGGCGACCGCGCCGATTCTTCGGATGCCGCCCAGAATGACGAGACCCGTCAACACGGCGAGGATCGTGCCCGACGCCAGGGCGGGTACGCCGAAATACTGCTCCGTGATGTCCGCCACGTTCCACGCCTGGAACATGTTGCCACCGGTTACGGTGGAGGCGAGCAGGGTCAAACAGAAGATGCCGCCGACCGCGGTGCCGACGCCTCGCAGACGGGGGTTGATGGCGGCCAGACCCCGGCTGGCGACCCACATCGCGCCGCCGTGAGGGTTCGCCGGATCGTCGAGGTTGCGGTAGATCATGGCCTGGGTGACCTCGGTCATCTTGAGGGCCATCCCGATGAACCCGGTCACCCACATCCAGAACACCGCTCCCGGTCCGCCGAGAGACACTGCGATCGCCACTCCGGCAATGTTGCCCAGCCCGACCGTGGCTGAAAGTGCCGCCGAGAGGGCCTGAAAGTGGTTGATGGCCCCGGGGTCTCCGGCTCGGTCGTAGCGGCCCCGAATGGCGGCGACGCCGTGGGTCAGGGAGCGGTACTGGCCGAAGCCGCTCCACAACGTGAACAGGACGCCGACGCCGAGCACCGAGTAGAGCACTGCGTCGTGCCAGAGCACTTCGTTGACCGCATCCAACCAGCCCATGTAACCCACTGGGTACCCGCCTTCTGGATTCCACGACGATTGAAAATACTGATGGTGAATTAGGGAGGCGAAATCTAGCACCAGGAGGGTGGCTGCGCAAGAGCCGGAGACGACTATTTCTGATAAATCGAATCGGTGCCTGGCCTTAGAAACTCAGAATGTTGATTGAGGCATTGTTTGCTGGCGGATTTTTAATTTCTAAATCCCGTAACGCTGACCACGGCGATGTCACCTTGCCCTCAGACCTGACCTGATCTGCCTCGACTCAGATCCCAAGCACTCCAAACTGTGCCTGGTGCCACGGGGTAGGGCGAGGATGTACACTGCGACTGAGGGTCAGCCAACTTCCTAAGTTCCTAAAGCCTGGCACCCTGTCGAGCTTTCTGAACTGCCATTCCGCCTTCAGGCCGGAAAATTGGACCCTGAACAACAGAAGGACGTCCTCAATAATTTGCGCGCCCTCGGATATGTACAGTGAGTATGTGCCCTGCAGGGTGGGATCGGGTGGCGAGTCCACCGAAACGTTACCGAATGGTGGCACCCACAAAATGGTGGCACCCACATCTTCGAGCTCAGCCGTTGAGCATCGACATCGCCTGCTACGGGTAGCGGGTCCCGGCCGCCATGTCGCGTGGAATCAGCTTGTCGATCTCGGCCAGTTCGTGATCGCTAAGATCGATCGTCGGAGCGCCCGCGTTTTCCTCGAGCCGTGAACGGCTGCGTGTGCCCGGAATCGACACCACGTCGGGGCCTTGCGCCAACACCCACGCGAGCGCCAACTGGGCAGGAGTGCACCCTTTGGCCGCGGACATCTGTTCGATCCGCTCCACCAGCTCCAGGTTCTTGGCGAAGTTCTCACCCTGAAAGCGGGGCATGTTGCGACGCCAGTCGTCCTCCTAGGGTGCCACATGTCGCATTGATGCATAGTCGCGTGCAGCTGACGAGATCTTCCAGTTGAGGAAATCGAGGCCTAGGTGGAAGCCGCGGTTGTTTCTCTGTCGGTGGAGCCCAATGTTGAGCCGCCGCCACAAATCAACAATGCGTCAATGCGACCTGTGGCACCCATGTGTGGCACCACAAATGTGAAGGTGGCACCCATCTTACTTTTCAGACCACAACAATGGTGCAATGGTGAACGTGGCACCCATGCGATTCTACTCAGCCGCCGCCACAAATCAACAATGAGTCAATGCGACCTGTGGCACCCATGAACCATGTTTCTGAGAGCCACGCGACTCAGGGTGCGATGCACGCCGGTATTTCTGCGCCTTCCGTGGTCTCGCAAATATTATCGTCGGTCCACGTGTTTCCCGTGGCATAGGGATGATGAGAGAGGTCAATGAAGTAGTCGGTGACGTGGTTGCCGGAAATCAAGTTGCCCGTGGCGTAGAAACACCCCTCCTGATGCTCGTCGGGTGGGCAGCCCATAGTTGAATCGACGTAGATCCCGCGCCAGCCGTCGTGCATGACGTTGTTCAAGATGCTGCAGTTGAAGTTCCCCAAAAAATGGACACCAAGATAGCCGTCATGGATCGAGTTTTCTTCGATGACGAGACCGCTGATGTTGCCAGGCGACTGATCATTGACATTGTCGACGAGAACACCCATCTCATTGTGATCGAACTCGTTATGTGCAACTCGCGAAACTTCGGTGCATTGCGCCAGCACACCGGAAATTGTCACGTCGACAAAGCGGCTGTTGATTACGGTGACGTCGCTTCCCTTGGGACTGGTATCGCAGGATCCGCTGATGTTGACGCCGACACTTGCGTTTTTGACTTCGACGTTGTCGACAATTACCCCCGAGTTCGCCACAACGATCGCCTCTTTGTGGGCCACCGGTAGGAACTCTACGAAACAGTCTTGGACGAGTACATCCTGACTCAAAGAAACCCGGATTCCGGGAAGAAACTCGTCGGGGTCGTCCTCAATCAGGTTGCTGATCGATAGATCTCGAATCGAAACAACACTGCTATCGAAGATATTGACACCTACGAGAAAGTCCTCGATGTTCCCGTTCTTGACGGTAGCGCCCGTGACATTCTCAATCTTGACTCCAATGCCGACCGGGTGACCTGATATCGTGTGCCCGTTCAGGTCCAGGAAAATGTTCGAGGTTCCGAACTCGACTCCAGATGATTCAAATTCACCGGAGGCGCACGTCAAATCGTCGTTCAGGACGGCATCCGTTGTGACGACCTGACCGCACGACGTGATGACGGTGAGCGGACGGGTCGATTTCGACCAGCCCGATGTGTTGCCGGACTCAAAGCCGTCCTCGAGGACCCTGGACCCGGCAAATGTCACGTCGTCGATATACGACGCGCTGTTCGAACTGACTGTCGAGTCGCTGAAGTTGCCAAACTGGATCTGATCGATGGTGTCGACGTCGAGACCATTGACAAAGGAAATGCCGGTCTCCGTGGCGGTCGTCGAAGGGCTGCCGTCTTCCCAGACTGTGATGTCGTACGTGTGCGTGGCCGGGTCGATTTCCAGAGTCACCCCGTACCAGGTATCAGTCGAAACATCCAGGACGTGATTCCAGCCGCCGGCCTTCGTGAATGTGCCGATGGCGGTTCCAACCGTACCACCGACGCCGACCCACCATGCCACCTCACCGTCGGCGTTGTTGCCGCCGATAGCGCTCAGGATCTCGTCGTCGGTCGATTCGACCAGAAAGTAAAACGTCAGTTCCGCAGACCCGTCAATCGGACGAAAGTTTCGGCCGACGCTGAAGTTTCCGCCGTCGAAGACCGTTCTGGCTAGCTTCACCGACTTCCCGGAGACACCCAGGTAGGTCGAATCGTTGACGAGGGTGGTCCCCGACGCACCGTTGGACCACCACAGCCATGCGGGTGGGTCACCGCTGGTTTGGGAGTCGAAATCTTCGGCGATCAGTTGCGCATCGGACCCACCGGCGGCCAAGAGCATGCAGACAACACCGATGGCCACTTTGCATCCACTCATGCTTCGCCTCCGAATTCAGCGATGCTCTCTGAAATACACGCTAATATTCATGACTCGTCTCGAAATAGATGTTGACGATGAAAACATAGACAATCTCGGGCATCCCGGTCAAGTGATCGTCGTGAGTGCCACGTATTGCCTTATGACTTCACGATCCCTGAAGGGCGCCGCCGATCCACTAGCGACCGAGCGAACCGAAGATACTCTGGAGCAGGTCCGTTGTGCGTGCCACAGGGTCGCTGCGAATCTTCACCTCTTCCTCGGCGATCAACTCAAACAGCCCGTCCAGCGTCTTGCGCGTCACATACGCCGGGAGATCAAATTGGCTGTCACCGCCGAGCATCGCCAGGAGGCTGCCACCGCTGTCCATCAGCTTCTCGTAGCTCCGGGTCACCCCGGCCTCCTCCATCTTGGTCTCGATGATCGATTCAAAAACAGCGGTCAAACTGTCCTCGGTTTTCGCGCGCAAGGTATCTGTGGCCGCTGTTTCTCCCCCATAGATGATCGAGACCGCGTCATTGAAGTTGACGCTCTTGACGGCAGCGACGAGGATCGGCGTCGCCTCAGCTGCGGCCATCTCCGCAGCCCGGTTCATGCTGAGCTCGAATTCATCGACAGCCCGACCCATTCCGAAGCGACGAAGGGACTGCGCCACCGAGTCCAGCGCCTCGGGCATCGGGATGCGGATTTTTGGATTGTCGAGGAAACCGTCGGTCGCAGATGCACGCTCGACCGCCTTGATGGCACCGATCTCCAGTGCTTCTTTGAGCGCCAGTTGGGTGTCATCGCCTTGAGGTTGTTCGTCCTCCGGTTGCGGCTCCGGCGGGGGATCCCCTGCGGCGACCTCAACGGAGGCAAAAACCTTGGCAAGTAGAGGGGTCGTGCGCGCCAACGGGTCAGTCCGAATGGCGGACTCCTCAGCGGCGATCAGAGTGAAGAGCCCGTCCAAGGTCTTTCCGGTCACGTAGGGGGTCAGGTCCCCAACGGTGACGCCGGCCTGGGTGACGAGACTGCCGCCCTTTTGCACCAGGCGATCAAATGCACCCGCCACCCCCGCCTGCACCATATTGGTGTTGACGATCGGCGTGAGTTGCTCCAGCAAAACCTCGCCGGCTGCGGCACGCAACCTTTCAGTGGCCGCGTCCCCACCGGCTCCGAGGATCGCCAGTGGGTCCTCGATGAGGAGATCTCTGATCGCGTCTCTGAGGGGCGGAAGGGCATCGGCTGCTGCGCCCTCGGCGGCGCGATTCATGGCCAGCTCGAGACTATCGACCTCCGGGCCGAGACCAAACCTGCTCAGCGTCCCGCGCGCCATCTCGAGCTTCGCCGGCAACGGAATGCGAATGTCGTCGTCGGCAAAGAAACCATTGAGCCTGGAGGCTTGCGCGACCGCATTCTCCGCCGAGATGAGCAACGCTTCTTTGAGCGCGAACCCCGCCTCGACACCATCCACCGGCTGCGCTTCTTCGGCTTGCGGTTCCTCGGTTTGAGGCTCCTCCTCTTCTGCGGTCAGACCGAGAATCTGATTCCAGGTCTGGGCCGCAGCCGGCACGGCCGCCATCGTCCACCAGGCGACGGCCAGAAAAACCACACACACACGATTGCGATGAGACACTTCGCACCTTCTTTCGGTAAGTGAGCGACGACCACCGATGCGCATGCAAGCGCGCCGGCCCCGTTCAGTTGGGATGTAGGGCTGCAGTTTCGATCATGAGTCTACATCGAATCGAGGCGACTGGTGTCACACAGCAAAAAACGACCTTGTAAAATTTTGACCAGCGCCATTCATGCCAGGTAACAAAGTGAAGCCTGGCAAACATCCAGACCCAGCTCCCTGAAGGCGCCACCCTTCGTGTTGCCTCATCCTGAATCTGGGCAGGGCCTCACTCCGGCCCGCACGGGATCGCCTGATTGGAAAGGATGGCGCCTTGTGTTCGTTGTTGCTCATTGACAGGTGCCGGCTCACACCTCATTTTGGGGACATCATTACGGAACGCGAACGACGGGAGGCCATCATGTACGACACCAGCATCAGCTTCATGCGCTCGCTGTGCGCGGGAGAGATCGAGGAGGGGGTCCTCTTCCCTTTCCCCGAGTTCAGCGACGATGAAAAAGAGATCCTGGCGCCGGTGGTCGACTCCGTCGATTCTCTACTCGAGAACCGGGGTGAGGACTTCCGCGCCTGGGACGTGGCCGGCGAGCTGCCCGAGGACTTCCTCCAGGAGCTGCGGGAGTTCGGGCTCTTCGGGTTGGTGGTTCCCGAAGACGAGGGCGGTCTAGGCTTCGGCAACATGGCCTATTCGCGCACCATCCAGCAGGTGGCGCGTCACGACGCTTCGGTGGCGGTGACCATCGGCGCCCACTCGTCCATCGGCATGCGCGGGCTCAAGCTCTACGGCAGCGACGAGCAGAAAAAGAAGTATTACTCCGCGCTGGCCAGCGGCGAGATGATCGCCGCTTTCTGCCTCACCGAGCCTGAGGCGGGCAGCGACGCTGCGTCGATCAAGACCCACGCCGTCGAGAAGGAGGACCACTTCCTTCTCAACGGGGCGAAGCTGTGGGTCACCAACGGCGGCATCGCCGACTTCTACACCATTTTCGCGAAGACCGGACAGAAGGACGCGCGTTCGAAGCTGAGCGCCTTCATCGTCACCCGCGACATGGAGGGCGTCTCGGTGGGCACCCACGAGGACAAGATGGGCATTCGCGCGAGCTCCACGTGCACGGTTTATCTGGAGGACGTCAAAGTCCCGAAAGAAAACCTTCTCGGTCCCCTGAACGGTGGCTTCAAGGTCGCCATGAACATCCTCAACAACGGCCGGTCGGGGCTCGCCGGGGGCTGCGTCGGCGGGATGAAGACCCTGATCGCGATGGCCTCGCGCCACGCCATGGAGCGGCACCAGTTCGGCCAGCCGATCGGCGGCTTCGGTCTCGTCAAACAGAAGATCGGCCACATGGTGGTGGACTGCTACGCCACCGAGAGCACGGTGCAGATGATCGCGGCGCTCGCCGACCGCGACTACGAGGATTTCTCAGTCGAGGCCGCGATCGCCAAGATCTACGCCTCCGAGGCGTTGTGGAGGACTGCCGATGAGGCCCTGCAGATCGCCGGCGGCACCGGCTACATGCGCGAGTACCCCTACGAGCGGGTGCTGCGCGACTGCCGCATCAACCGCATCTACGAGGGCACCAATGACATTCTGCGCCTCTACGTCGGGCTGACCGCCCTCAACGACGTCGGCCAGCGCCTCAAGGAGATGGCCGGCTCCCTGCGCGGGATCTTCGACGACCCGATCAAGGGTTTCGGTCTGCTCTACGACTACGCCAAGCGGCGCGCCACCTGGGCGACCGGGCTGCCGGTGAGCGCTTCGAGCATGGGCAAGGCCCACCTCGTGCTGCGGCCTGAGGCCGACATCTTCGAGGACCTCTCGCGAGACCTCGCCGGCATGGCCGACCGGCTGCTGCGCAAGCACGGCAAGGACATCATCGGCAAGCAGTTCGCCACCCGGCGTTTGGCCGACGTGATGATCGACCTGTGGGTGTTGGCCTGCGTGCTCAGCCGGGTCACCGCGGCGATCGAGTCGAAAGGGGCGGACGAGGCCATCGAGGAAACCCACATCGCCCGCGTCCTGGCGCAGCAGGTGCGTGGCCGGACGCGCCGCAACTTCCGCAAGATCGACGACAACGACGACGAACTGGTCAAGGGTCTGGCCGAGGCCGCCTACGAGCGCGGCGGTTACGGCTGGGACGTGCTGTAAGGGCCGTCGCGGATCTCGACGTGAACTGCTTTTCAGACGAGCTCGCCCGCCTCGAGACCGATCCGAGCGGTCGGCGATGGCTGTTCGTGCCCTACGATCAGCTGTCTGAAGGCATCGGCCCGCTTTCAGGCGAGGACCCGAACGAGCTCGGAATCGTTCTGGTGGAAAATCCATGGAAGGCCGCGCGTCGTCCTTATCATCGGCAGAAACTCGCGCTGGTGCTCGCCAACCTGCGCCATTTCGCCGTCGAGCAGGCGGCCCGCGGCGTCGCGGTGCGGCACGTTGTGGCGCGGGGTCCGTACCGCACCATCCTCGAGCCGCTGATCGAAGAGCTGGGTCCGATGCGCGTCCTGCGGCCCGCCGAATACGAGCTTCGCATCGACCTCGCACCGTTGATCGAGCGAGCCGCTCTGGTCGAGCTGGAGCACGAGGGCTGGCTGACAACCGGCGATGATTTCGGTGCGAGCCAGAAGAAGGGCCCTCCGTGGCGGATGGACGCCTTCTACCGCGAGGTTCGCCGCCGCAGTGGATTGCTGATGGTCGACGGCAAACCGATCGGCGGCAAATTCAGTTTCGACGCCGAGAATCGCAAGCCGTGGGCCGGCGAAACGCCGGCGCCGGAGCCACCCGTCTTCGAGCCCGACGCGCTGACGATCGAGGTCGCGGAGTTGATCGAAACCCACTTCGCGGCCCACCCGGGCAGCATCGATCTGGCCACGCTGCCGGCGTCGGTCGATGATGCAGAAGTACTGTGGCGATGGGCGCTCGAGAACTGTGTGCCGTGCTTCGGTCCCTATGAAGACGCGATGTCGCGCGCGAGTTCGGGCCTGTTCCACACCAGGATCTCAGGGCTTCTGAATCTCCACCGTCTGCTGCCTTCCCGGGTGGTGGACGATGTCGTGGCCCTCGACATTCCGTTCGCCAGCAAGGAGGGCTTCGTCCGTCAGGTGCTGGGGTGGCGTGAGTTCATGCGCCACGTGCACGAGGCGACCGTCGGCTTTCGCGAACTGCCGGGAGGCGCGCCGCCGCGGGCCGAGCGTCCGGGGGACGGCGGCTGGGCACGATGGTCGGGTTCGACGTGGGCCGGCAGGTCCGATGACGAGGTCTTTGACGGCGGCGCGTGCCCGTCGGCGTTGGGTGCCGAGCTGCCGCTGCCCCTCTCTTACTGGCCCGGCCGCCCGAGCGGCCTCGCGTGCCTCGATCGGGTGGTCGAGGATGTGTGGCGTGAAGCCTGGAGCCACCACATCACCCGCTTGATGGTGCTGTCGAACATCGCCGCCCTGCTCGATGTGTCGCCGCGTGAGCTCACCGACTGGTTCTGGATCGCCTATGTCGATGCCTACGATTGGGTGGTCGAGCCGAACGTACTGGCGATGGGTACCTACGGTGTCGGCCCACTCATGACGACCAAGCCCTACGTCTCGGGCGCCGCCTATATCAACCGTATGAGCGACTACTGCGCGGTCTGCGCGTTCAACCCGAAAAAGAACTGTCCGATCACCAATCTTTACTGGGCCTACCTCGACCGTCACCGGCAGACGTTCGCCGACAACCCTCGCATGCGGTTGGTTCTCAACGCGCTCGCTCGCCGCACCGATTCGCAGCTGCAAACCGACGGCGCGGTCTTCGAGTGGGTGAGCTCTGTGCTCGGCGAAGGTGGCACCGTGACGCCGGAGCAACGACCGGAAGGGTGCCACTGATCACGACATCACATCGTGTACCGGTTGGGAGGTCACGTTGTGGGCCTGTGATCAGAGGCGACAGTGATGGGTCTTCCCCGGGGTAGACCCCATGTGATTTCGACGCTCCTGAAATTTTCGTACCCCTTTCCTGGGTTAGCCAGTCATCGAAAATACATCCGCCGAATGGCGGAGAGGAGTTCAAGATGAGAAAGTTTGTGTTTGTTCTGGCTGCGATTGTTCTATTGTCTTCGGCCCCGGTCTTCGCGCATTGTGGTTCTTGCGGAACTGGTGATGCGCACGACCATGTCGCTGAAGCTGCTTCTGCCGATATCGTGGGCGTGGCTTCCTCGGCCGGCACTTTTAACACGTTGCTCGCGGCGGCCAAGGCAGCTGGCCTGGTGGAGACGCTGCAGTCCGCCGGTCCGTATACCGTTTTCGCGCCCACCGACGAGGCATTCGCCAAGCTGCCCGCGGGCATGGTCGACAGCCTGCTCGCCGACCCTGACCAGTTGAAGCAGATTTTGCTGTACCACGTCGTGCCCGGCAAAGTGCTTGCCAGCGACGTTGTGGGTCTGTCGAGCGCCACCACCGCTCAAGGTTCTGACATCGCGATCGTCGTCTCGGGTGGCACCGTGATGATCAACAACGCCAAGGTGGTCAAGACTGACGTGATGGCTTCGAACGGCGTGATCCACGTCATCGACACCGTGATCGTGCCCTCAGCCTGACTGAGATCCTCGAGTGAGATCAGCGGCCCGCTTGATGCGGGCCGTTTGTCGTGTCCGGTGCAGGATTCAGGGCTTCGACCGGGCATAATACTGGCGGGAGCTTCCATGGACAATACGAAGGTAGTGGTCGTCGGGGCCGGGCTCGCGGGCCTCGCCTGCGCGCACGAGCTTGAAGCCCAGGGTCTGAGTTGCACCCTCCTCGAACGAGACCAGGGTGCCGGAGGGCGGGTCCAGACGGACGTCGTCGACGGATTCCGGCTCGACCGGGGCTTTCAGGTGCTTCTGACCGCCTATCCGGAAACCCGGAGGCTGCTCGACACCGGCAGCCTCCGGCTGCGCTCGTTCTTCCCAGGGGCCCTGATTCGATACCGCGAGAGATTCGCTCTTCTTGCGGACCCATGGCGTCGACCGCTGCCGGCTCAGTTGCCGCCGGTGATCGGGGATCGCTCCCCGCGCCTCCGGAAAGGGCTCTCCGTGTGCGGGGATCACTGGCACGACGCGTCGATCAATGGCACCATCGCTTCAGGACGACGCGCGGCGGAGGCCGTGATTCGCGATCTCTTCGAGGAGCGACAGTGATGTCGATGATGGTCTGGATCAACCTTGCGTCGACCCTCTATCTCCTCGGGCTGATCTGGTGCATTCAAATCGTTCACTATCCGTTGATGAACCATGTCGGCAGCGATCGGTTTCGCGAATTTCACCGTCAGCACGGGCTTCGCATCAGCTTCGTCGTGGTCGCACCGATGCTCGTCGAGCTGGTGTCGGCGGCAGCGCTCGCGGTGTGGGTCCCGAAAGGCGTCGAACCCGAGCTGCCCGTGATCGGACTGGCTCTCGTGGTGGTGATCTGGCTTTCAACATTCGCGATCCAGGTGCCGGCCCACCGCCGCCTCGCCCTCGGTTTCGACTCCATGGCCCACCGGCGACTGGTCACCAGCAACTGGCTGCGGACCGCTGGGTGGTCGCTTCGAGCAGTTGTGGCGCTCGCGATCGCGGTTCAGTTTTCTGCCGGCTGAACCGGCGTCTTCCCTGTGGTGGAGCGAATTGGCGGAGGAGATGGAATAGCCGGTCGAGGCCTGCGGATTGAGCCATACGAGGTATTGCATGAACCAGCAGAACGAGCCGCGATCACAGCCGGGATCGAGCCCGATCGGAATCGGCAAGGGGCTATCGGTGGCGGTTATCGGCGCCGGTCTCTCAGGCCTGACCTGTGCGCGGGCGCTCGCCGCCGGCGGCCTCGAGGTTCGGGTCTTCGACAAGGCGCGTGGGGCGGGTGGACGCATGGCGACCCGTCGAGCCGGGGACCTGCGTTTCGATCACGGAGCCCAGTACTTCACCGTCCGGGATGACGGGTTCGCAAGGACGGTGGACTCATGGTGTCGACAGGGGATTGTCGCGCCGTGGACGGGCAAAATAGTTGTCGTCGACAAAAGCATTGTGTCCCGGGAGAATACCCGCATCCCGCGGTTTGTCGGCGTGCCGGGCATGAACGCCGTATGCCGGCACCTGGCTCGTGATCTCGATGTGTCGTACGGCACCAGAATCGAGATTCTGAACCGGGAAGGCGACGGGTGGGTGTTGACGGACGAGGACGGCATCGAACTGGGGCCGTTCGACGCCGTGGTGGTGTCCGCTCCGGCACCCCAGGCTGGCGTGCTCTTGCGAACGTGCTCGCCCGATCTCGCCGCGCGTGCCGCATCGGTCGAGATGGCTCCGTGCTGGGCGGTGATGATGACCTTTCCGGAGAGCTTGAATCTCGGCTTCGACGGCGCCTTCGTGAACGACTCCGCCATCACATGGGCGGCTCGAGACGCCTCGAAGCCGGAGCGCCCGGATCACGAGTCCTGGGTGATCCACGCCTCGTCAAAGTGGTCGACCGCTCATCTGGAGATGGAGCCCGACAGCGCGGCCGAGACCCTGGTTCGCGAGTTCCGTGCTGCGCTGAGCCTGGAGAGCGTGGACCCGAAACACCTGACCGCCCACCGCTGGAGGTTCGCGCTGCCACTGGAACCTCTTCCTGAGACCTCTCTCTTTGATGCGAGCCTTCGGCTGGCGGCGTGCGGCGATTGGTGCGGTGGACCTCGTGTCGAGGGCGCATTCCTGTCGGGACTCGCCGCGGCCGATGGGATTCTCGGGCGCACGGGCTCGGGCGAGGTCCGGTGACGGATGTCGACCGGTTCCACCAATGAGTCCAGCGGATGGCACCAGTTCAAACCTGACGGCACGACCGCGCATGAAGATCAGAATAGTGAGGTTGGTTTGTGTGGCACCAGTGAGTGGCACCCAAGTTGTCTATCTTCGCAAGGCCCAACGAACTGCGAACTGAGGACCTGAGGAACGGAGAGTGTGCTGATGAAAATACCGGGGAAGAAACGCGAGTCGGTGTGGGACTATCCTCGCCCCCCGAGGCTCGAACCGACACCTCGGAGAATCCGAGTCCTCTTCGCCGGCACGACAATCGCCGAGTCGTCGCGCGTTCTCAGGCTGCTTGAAACGTCGCATCCACCGACCTACTACATTCCTCCCGAGGACGTCCGGGTGGATCTTCTGAACAGAACCGACCACCGGAGTTTTTGCGAGTTCAAGGGCATGGCGGCCTACTTCAGCCTCGAGGTCGGGGAACGGGAGAGCGTGAACTGCGCGTGGAGCTATCCGGCACCTGTCCCGGCCTACGAGGCGCTCCGCGACCACCTCGCGTTCTTTGCAGGTCTCGTCGATGAGTGCTGGGTCGATGAGGAAAGGGCCACGGCCCAGCCAGGCGGGTTCTACGGCGGGTGGGTCACCTCCGACCTCGAGGGACCCTTCAAGGGAGGTGCGGGCACGCTGGGATGGTAGATCGCAGCGGCTCTGAAGCAGGCCGGTGGTCGCCTGTCCGACGATCGAAATCAGACTCGCGGTCGCTGCACCGTCGTTGCACCGTAGCTCGCCGATCACGAGCATGCCGGAGAATGCTTTGAGGTTGCGGTATCAGGCGCATCCGTGTGGCACCCATGATGAAGGCCAATGGGATGCCGGCACCGAGCGGGTAGCAGAACGCGATCCACAGCGTCGACATGCCATACCTGGAGGTGAGACCGGGCAGCCTTAAGACTGGGTGCCAGGTCCGCAGTACCGCAGTTACTTACTTTTACTACGGAACTGCGGACCTGGCACCTATTCACATCATCAGTTAAGAAAGTTTCTCCTGGCACTCACGAATTCACGAATCAAACGGGTCCGAATATGAGCCGAATCGCCACCAAAAAGACGACGAGAAAGGCCAGTGCGGCCGCACCGACCCTCAGCATCCGGTCGATCGCATCCTCGCCGTTTAGGATCCAACTCAGGCACCACCCGATAGGTGTGGACGTCATGACCCACCGCCAGAATTTTCTCGGCACCAGGAAATCCACTAGGGCGAAGATTCCAACGCTGAAAATGGCAAGAGCCGGTGCCGCTGCACACCAAAAAAGCCACAAGAGCGGGGAGCGGAGGTAGTGAAAGGGAAATCCGTAGAACAGAACCAACAAGAAACCCGTGATCATCCACACAACGATCCCAACGATGATCTTGTTGATGAGCGCGAATACGTCGTGCATTGTCATATCGCGTTTCCATCCCGATGATCGCACACAGTGCCGCTTCCCTCGACCGCCTAGATCGGCCACAGTAACAGTGCCAGGTTCACACATTCGGACATTCAGTGTGTCCATTCTAGGGTGCCACCCATCGCATAAGCGCATTGTTGCGAATAGCCGGCATCATCAGAGCATCCTGGGAGATCGGTGACGGTGGATACCAACCCGAGGGGTCGCGGGCAAGTTCCTTTTTCGGAGGCTTTGCCGGGCGAAGGCGTAGGGGGGGTGGATTCACCGTACGTCCTCGCCCTACCCCGTCTTGCGGGATTTCGCGGATTTGGCCACGCTTGATGGATGGAATCTGAAAGCCTCGAGGGCGTGTGTGAGCGGCTGAGGCAAGAGGTCGCCGCCGAGCTGGTGAGTGGCCCAGGGAAGAGATGGCGATGCCCAGCGGGTCTGAAGTCCCGGATCGTGTCGTACGCCAGGGTTTGCCGCGAGCGAGGCGAGCCGATGCTCGACATTTCGAACCGCTTGGGACTGGTGGAGTCGACACTGGCCAGGTGGCTTCGAGCGGATAACAAGGAGCTGGCTGCGGGCTTTCGCTCGGTTTCGATTGTCGCTGCCAAGGATGACGTGCGTGCCCAGGATGCCGGACCACTCCGTCTGGTGACACCGGGCGGCTACCGGGTGGAAGGTCTCGATGCACAGACGCTCGCATTTCTGCTGCGGGTGATCGGGTGATCGGGTCCACGAGATCGCTCCGGGTCTTCGCGTACACCCTGCCGACGGATATGCGGAAGGGCTTTGACGGCCTGTACGGCATGGTGTCGAGCCATCTGGATCGCGATCCACTGTCGGGTGAGCTGTTTTTGTTTGTCGCTCGAAACCGGAAACGGGCAAAGGTGCTGATGTGGGACGGGACGGGTCTATGTCTGTACGCGAAGCGGCTGGAGAAGGGGCAGTTTGCCAAGCTGTGGGCGGGTGAAGACACGACAGCGATCGAGCTGACGACGTCGGAGCTGCAGCTGTTTTTGGAAGGCAGCAAATTGGTCGGAAAAGTCGCTGTTTCGCCCGAGAAACTATGCCTTAAGTGCTTGACAAATAACAGCTTTATTGAGAAAATAGAGCATGTCGAGGCTGGAGGAAATCACCGACGTCAGGACCCTCCAGCAAGTCGCTTCCCACCTTGAAAAAGCCACCGTCCGACAGTCCAAACAGATAGCCAAACTACGCGCCGAAAACGCTCGTCTCCGAGGTCAGGATGTCGATCCACAGATGGAGCTCGAACTCCTCAAGGAACAGCTCGCCGCCATGCAACGAATGGTCTTCAGCGAATCCTCCGAGAGAAGACCGAGCGACAAGAAGGTCGCTGCCGACGAGCCCGAGAAACCACGCCGCGGCCACGGTCCCAAGAGCCAGCCGAATCTGCCCGTCGAAGAGGTGATCCACACTCTCGAAGAGCAAGACCGTACCTGCTCCATTTGCGGCGAGACCCTCGCCGAGATGGGCGACCAGGCCGAGGAGTCCGAGGAGATCACCGTCGTTGGTGTCGAGTACAAGATCTTGAAACACCGTCGGCAGAAGTACCGCTGCCGGTGCAACGAACAGGTCATGACGGCGCCGGGCCCGGCGAAGCTCATCCCGGGTGGCCGGTACTCTGTCGACTTCGCAGTCCATGTCGCCGAGAGCAAGTACCTCGACCACCTGCCGCTCGAGCGCCAGGTGATGGCCATGGGCCGAGCAGGCCTCGACGTCGACAGCCAGACCATCTGGGATCAAATCAGCGTGCTCGCCCGGCATCTCGAGCCGACCTACCGGGCGCTGTGCCGGCGGGCCCTCGAAGCCGACGTGGTCTATGCCGATGAGACCTTCTGGCGAAACCACGAAAACTCAGACACCAGCAAGTGGTGGACGTGGTGTGTGGTCTCTGAAGACATCGCCACCTATCGCATCCAGAAGAGCCGGTCGCAGAAAGCGGCCAAGAGGGTGCTTGATGGATTCGAAGGCACTGCGATGACCGACGGCTACGCCGCGTATCAGGCGCTTCAGAGCAGCACGCCGAATCTGAAACTCGCTCACTGCTGGGCGCATGTGAGAAGGAAGTTTCTCGAGGCTGCGGACTTCAGCCCCGAGCTCAGCGAGCACGCGGTCGGGCTTATCGGCAAGCTCTTCAAGATCGAGCACGAAGTGCCCAGGGCGGGTCCGGACATGAGCGCTGAGGAGAAAACGGAAATCCTCGAACTTCGAAGCCGGCTGAGACGGGAGAAGTCCAAGCCGGTCATCAACGAGCTGCTCGAGTGGGCGGTCAGGCATGACGGTGCAGTGCTGCCGAAATCGAAGATGGGCAAGGCCATCTCCTACATGCTGAAGCTGTGGAAGGGGCTGACGCTCTTCCTCGAAGACCCGCGAATCCCGCTCGACAACAACGCGGCTGAGCGGGCCCTGCGCGGCGTCGTGGTCGGCCGCAAGAACCACTATGGCTCGAGGTCGAAACGCGGCACCGAGGTCGCGGCGCTCTTCTACACTCTCTTCGAAACCGCAAAGCTGAGCGGCGTCGATCCTCGCACCTACGTCAGCCTCGCGGCGCACCGTGCCATCGGCGAGCACGGTGCCGTCACCCTGCCCTCAGAACTCACCTGATCTGCCTCGACTCAGATTCCAAGCACTCGAATCTGTGCCTGGTGTCAAGACGGGGTAGGGCGAGGACGTACCCAGTACCGCAGTTAATTGCCTTTACTACGGAACTGCGGACCTGGCACCTATTAATGCGACCTGTGGCACCCATCCATGAATGAGTCAATGCGACCTGTGGCACCCATGGGAATGCGGATGGCACGTTTAGCGACCGGAGATATTCCAGGGTCCCCAATCTCCGGCAGCGAACACGGGTCGATCGGTCGGCTGCTACCCAACGTCGAACTCGCCCGCCCGAAGCCTCCCCATGTAGTTGCGGTAGGCGCGCATCGCCTGGCCGCCGAACACGAGCATGATCGGAATGTTGGCCCACAGCATCAGTCCGGTCCCGAGCGACGAGATGGCGTCGAGCTCCGCCTCGGTCGTGATCAGCGGTGAGGTGGCGATCAGGATGAGCAGGCAGTACAGCACGCGATACGTGGTGACGGATCGCGGCCCGAACAGGAAGACCATTCCCTGCTCGCCGTAGTAGCTCCACGAGATCATGGTCGAGAACGCAAACAGCCAGGCGACGGCCGGAACCACCACCACGCCGAGAAGGGGCAGCACGGAATCGAAGGCTTTGGCGGTCAGGGTGGCACCCTTGTAGTCGTGGTAGACACCCGGCTCCGCCATCGACGGGCGGGTTGCGCTCTCCAGAACCGACCACTCGATCATCCGACGGCCGTCGCGCTCCCGAACCACTCCAGAGATCCGGTGCCGATTGCTGTCTCGGCGGGAACTGGCGTGAGCCGAAACCACCGCGAACGCACTCGCGCCGGGCTGCCATCCGTCAGACTCTGACGCCGCAACCTCGACCGGTTCGAAGCTCCACCGGTCGACGCCGACGGCGACGGCAGCCGGAACGGCGGCCGGGTCCAGTTTCAAATCGGGGGCTCGATTCCAGATTCCGCTGACGAGAATCACCATCGCGGTCAGCGTGCACACGACGATGGTGTCGATGAACGGCTCCAACCCGGCGACAACACCTTCCCGCACCGGCTCGTCGGTACGCGCCGCGGAATGTGCGATCGGGGCCGAGCCCTGGCCGGCCTCGTTGGAGAACAGGGAGCGCCGCATCCCGATGAAGAAGGCCCACGCGAAGGTCCCACCGAGGAATGCGCCGGTCGCCTCATGGGGCGAGAAGGCCGAGCTCACGATCGCTCGCAACGCGTCCGGGATGTATTCGATGCGCGAGCCCAGCACGTACAAACAAGCCGTGAGGTAGACACCGCACATGATGGGAACCAGTCTGCCGGCGACCGCGCCGATTCTTCGGATGCCGCCCAGAATGACGAGACCCGTCAACACGGCGAGGATCGTGCCCGACGCCAGGGCGGGTACGCCGAAATACTGCTCCGTGATGTCCGCCACGTTCCACGCCTGGAACATGTTGCCACCGGTTACGGTGGAGGCGAGCAGGGTCAAACAGAAGATGCCGCCGACCGCGGTGCCGACGCCTCGCAGACGGGGGTTGACGGCGGCCAGACCCCGGCTGACGACCCACATCGCGCCGCCGTGTGGGTTCGCCGGATCGTCGAGGTTGCGGTAGAGCATGGCCTGGGTGACCTCGGTCATCTTGAGGGCCATCCCGATGAACCCGGTCACCCACATCCAGAACACCGCTCCCGGTCCGCCGAGAGACACCGCGATCGCCACTCCGGCAATGTTGCCCAGCCCGACCGTGGCTGAAAGTGCCGCCGAGAGGGCTTGAAAGTGGTTGATGGCCCCGGGGTCTCCGGCTCGGTCGTAGCGGCCCCGAATGGCGGCGACACCGTGGGTCAGGGAGCGGTACTGGCCGAAGCCGCTCCATAAGGTGAACAGGACGCCGACGCCGAGCACCGAGTAGAGCACTGCGTCGTGCCAGAGCACTTCGTTGACCGCATCCAACCAGCCCATGTAACCCACTGGGTACCCGCCTTCTGGATTCCTCGACGATTGAAAATACTGATGGTGAATTAGGGAGGCGAAATCTAGCACCAGGAGGGTGGCTGCGCAAGAGCCGGAGACGACTATTTCTGATAAATCGAATCGGTGCCCGGCTTTAGAAACTTAGAATGGTGGTTGAGGCGTTGTTTGCTGGCGGACTTTCTAAGTTTCTAAAGCCTGGCACCGTAACTGTAAGGCTGTGCGCTGGGCCGCATCCAGGATCTTACCCACCCACGCTGCGGCCGCCTGTGGCCTGTCGCGGGCGATGAAATCGCCGATCTCGAGCAGGTCGAGACGCGCCCGATCGGACCAGAGAATCGTGGTCCTCATTCGGGATCGCCGTATCTTGTTTGGACCTCTGCGACCATGCTTTCGTGCGTGACGACTCTGCCCGACCTGGCGTCTTCGAGACCCGTGGCGACGGCGTTGACGAACCGGATGCGTTCGGTCAGCGCATCAAACTTGGCGGGGCGGAGGGGCACGCCGGCCGCGCGGCCGTTCTGAGTGATGGCCTGGCAATTCGTCGGACGAATTGCGGTGGCGCGTCGGACGCGCCAAGTGCATCTCAGGTCAAGAGCCATGAAATACTTGATGGATCCTCGTGGCTGCAACCTCTCCGATCCCTTCGACCGTTCGAAGGTCTTCGATCTTCGCCGAAGCGACCCCGAACGGTGAGCCGAAAGTGTCGAGGAGGAGCTTGGCTTTGGCGGGGCCGATCTCCGGGATGGCCTGGAGGAGGAAAATCTGCTGGCGGGCGAGGCCTTTGGTGTGGTAGCCCTGCCTTCTCGGAGCGGTGGAATTGCGGCGTTGGAGCTGGTCGGCGGCATAGAGAATGAGGTCTGCAGTTTCTCGAGGACATGTCGAGCGGAGGAGCGGTAGGCCGAAGACGAGGGTGAGCGCGATGATGGCGCCCTGCATCGCGGATCTCGAGATGACAAGGTTCGGGTGGTCTTCCTTCGTACCTTCGAGGATGAAGCACGGTCTTGCCCGGTTGGTGCGGGCGAGTCTCGATGCCTGGGTGAAGAGACGGCCGTCGACGACAGACACCGCGAAATCCGAGAGTGTTTTTCGCTCGACGATGAGGGAGCCCGCCACTTGATAGTCACCGAGTTGAAGGCGGCGGACCGCGATGGTCACACCTGGACGCCTCAAGAGAGCGTCGGCGACCCCGGAAAACCTCTCGCGATCATCCACTACAATTCGCGCGGCGAATTGTTGCTGCATGGGAATCTCCAGATGCAGCGCAGGCGGGATGGCCTAATGTAGCACGGCCGAAGGTGGCGTTAGCGCTCAATCTGCCGTTTGATTTCGTCCACGAATTTTATTGCGTTCTTCAGGATGGCTTTTGCTTCCTTCTCGGTGATCAGGCCGGCGACGTCGTAGATAGCCTGGTTCCTCTTCTTTCTCATTCGATCGAAGTAGCCGATCGTAGACGCGAGGTCCTCTCCGAGAGCCGCACGTAGGAAGGCAAAGGTGTTTTTGTGACCCTGTTCCGCGGCAGGGCGGAATCCCTGTGAATACATGAAGGCGCGGGCCGACTGCAGGACGGCGTTGTAGGCGATCGAGAAGGCCCAATCCCAGTCCTCTGCCATCGTCAGTTTGGCCATCCGGATGTCGCGGCCCGCGAGCTCCATGAGGCGCCCAATCTCCTCAGGAGACGCTCTGTGCCGGTGGATTTTCCGCTTGCTGAGCAGTTCGTCAATCTTCATCGATGGCTCCGACGATGGGGATCATCTTACCTGCGAGCAGTCGGTTCACAAATGGGTCTTTCTTTCGAAGACGCGCCTTCAGCTCGCTGCGGCTCAGCAGGGTGTAGTTGATGGGTCGGCCCAGTTCCTCCTCGAGGGTCGAGACGGCCTCATGGAGCGCGATCTCGTCGGGCGAGCCCATGATCAAAACGTCGATGTCACTGCGGCCGGTGTCGGACCCGGCGGCCACCGAACCGTAGACAGCGGCCGCCTCGATGCCGTCAATCTTTTCGAGCGCTTGCCGAAGGGGGATCGCGAGGCCCTCGCTCTTGAGGAGGAGCGAACGGAGGTCCTCGAAGAGAGGGTGCGAGGTCTGTACGGTCACAAAAACCTGCCGTCCGCGCCGGTGGCGCTCGATAAGTGCGATCTCCTCGAGCAGGGCCAGCTCCCTCTGCGCGGCCTGGAGTGGAACGCCGGCACGTCGCGCGATTTCGCGGAGGTGAAGCTCTTCCGACGCGTTCAGCAGAAGGAACGCGAGAACCTTGACGCGCGCAGCGGGCATGAGCTTTGTCAACATCGTCGACTACAATCTGTGGTCAATTGTATACGAATTGTGGTCAAATGCAATTCGTCCGACGAATTGCGGTTACATGGAGCGTCGGTACTGCCCACCGACCTCGTAGAGGGCGTTCGAGATCTGGCCGAGGGAGCAGCAACGAACCGTTTTCAGGAGTTCTTCGAAGATGTTGCCGCCGGTTCGAGCGGTTTCTTGAAGCGCTGCAAGCGCTTGATCCGATGCATTTGCGTGCCGCTCGTGGAAATCAGCAAGATGCCCCAACCGAGCGTCCTTCTCTTCCTTGGTAGCACGAGTCAACTCCGGCTCGGGAGGCTCTTCGCCATCCTCGGCGATGAACGTGTTCACCCCCACCAACGGATACTCGCCCGTATGCTTCATCCGCTCGTAGTGGAGTGATTCTTCCTGGATCTTGCCGCGCTGGTACATGGCCTCCATGGCGCCGAGGACGTCGCCGCGTTCTGAGAGGCGCTCGAACTCCTCGAGCACGGCTTCCTCGACGGTGTCGGTGAGCCACTCGACGATGTGCGAGCCCTGGAAGGGGTTCTCGTTCTTGAGCAGCCCGAACTCCATGGCGTTGATCAGCTGGATGGCGAGGGCGCGGCGGACGGATTCTTCGGTGGGGGTGGTGATGGCCTCGTCGTAAGAATTGGTGTGGAGCGAGTTGCAGTTGTCGGCCATGGCGAGCAGGCCCTGCAGGGTGGTGCGGATGTCGTTGAAGTCGATCTCCTGGGCGTGCAGCGACCGGCCGGAGGTCTGGATGTGGTACTTGAGCTTCTGCGAGCGCTCGTTGCCGCCGTAGCGGTTGCGGATGGCGATCGACCAGATGCGCCGCGCCACCCGGCCGATGACGGTGTACTCGGGGTCCATGCCGTTGGAGAAGAAAAAGCTCAGGTTGTGGGCGAAGTCGTCGATGTGCATCCCGCGGGCGAGGTAGGTCTCGACGTAGGTGAAGCCGTTCGACAGGGTGAAGGCGAGCTGTGAGATGGGGTTCGCCCCGGCCTCGGCGATGTGGTAGCCGGAGATCGACACCGAGTAGAAGTTGCGGACGTCGTGGTCGCAGAAGAACTGCTGGATGTCGGCCATCATCCTGAGTGCGAACTCGGTGGAGAAGATGCAGGTGTTCTGGGCCTGGTCCTCCTTGAGGATGTCGGCCTGGACGGTGCCGCGGATGACCTTCATGGTGGCGTTGAGGATCTCGTCCCACTCGCCCGGTTTGAGCAGGGGCTCGAGGGCCTCCCAGTCGTTGCCGTCGACCATTGGGCGGAAGGCGGCCTCGGGCGGGGCCTTGAGCCGGCCCGACTCGATCAGCTTCTTGCGCGCCTGCTGGCGGGCGGCGGCGTTGAAGAAGAAGGCCAGCAGCATCGGCGCCGGGCCGTTGATGGTCATCGAGACCGAGGTCTTGGGGTCGCAGAGGTCGAAGCCCGCGTAGAGCCGCTCGGCGTCCTCGACGGTGCAGATCGAAACGCCCGACTCGCCGACCTTGCCCCAGATGTCGGGGCGGGTGTCGGGGTCCTCGCCGTAGAGGGTGACCGAGTCGAAGGCGGTGGAGAGGCGGTTGACGGGCTGGCCGTCGGAGAGGAGGTGGAAGCGCTCGTTGGTGCGCTCGGGGCCGCCCTCGCCCGCGAACATCCGGGTCGGCAGCTCGGCGGTGCGTTTGAGGGGGAAGACGCCGGCGGTGTAGGGGAAGGCGCCGGGGACGTTTTCCAGAAACATGTAGCGCAGGATGCCGGGCCAGGTCTGCCACTCGGGGAGCTGGACCTTGGGCACCTCGGTGCCGGCGAGGGAGGTGGTGGTGAGGGGGACGTGGATTTCCTTGCCGCGCACGGTGTAGGTGAACTCGCGGCCGGAGAAGTCCTCGCGGATCCTCGGCCAGGCGGCGATCAGTTCGCGCGAGTCGTACTCGAGCTCGTGCGAGAGGCGGCGGATCTCGGAGTCGAGGTCGCCGAGCTTGGGCTCGCGGGTGATCTCGGTGGCGGTGATCTCTTCGAAGAGGTTCCACAGGTCTTCGGGAGTGCCGTCGCCGTCGCGATGCGAGAGGATGGCGCGGGCGCCGGTCAGCTGGTAGAGCTTGGCGGCGACCTTGATCTGGTCGGTCGCCCAGCCCTTGTAGTCGCGCACGGTGAGGGAGATGTCGCGCAGGTAGCCGGCGCGGTCGCCGGGGATCACCGGGTGGCGCTGGGGCTCGCCGGCAGGGACGGCGGCGGTGCCCTCCAGCGACCAGCCCTCGCCAAACTTGTCGGCGAGGCCGCGCACCAGCCCCTGGTAGAGGGCGTTGACGCCGTGGTCGTGGAACTGGCTGGCGATGGTGGCGAAGACCGGCAGCTCTTCGTCGGGCGGGCCGTCGAAGAGGGTGTGGGCGCGGCGGTACTGCTTGCGCACGTCGCGCAGGGCGTCGAGCGCCATCGGCCGGTCGAACTTGTTGATGGCCACGAAGTCGGCGTAGTCCAGCATGTCGATCTTCTCGAGCTGCATGGCGGCGCCGTACTCGGGGGTCATGACGTAGAGCGAGAGATCGGAGATGTCGACGATCTCGCTGTCGGCCTGGCCGATGCCGGAGCTCTCGACGATGATCAGGTCGAAGCCCGCCGCCTGGCAGACGGCGATCGAGTCCTCGATGTTCTTGGTGAGGGCGCGGTGGGCCTGGCGGGTGGCGAGCGAGCGCATGAAGACGCGGTCGGAGCCGAGGACATTGAGGCGGATGCGGTCGCCGAGGAGGGCGCCGCCGGTCTTTCGCTTGGTGGGATCGATCGAGAGGATGGCGACGGTGCGGTCGGCATCGTCGGCGAGGAAGCGGAGGACGATTTCGTCGGTGAGCGAGGATTTGCCCGCGCCGCCGGTGCCGGTGATGCCGAGGACCGGGGCGGGCGTGTCGCGGGTCGGGGTCTCGACCTCCATGTCCTCTTCCACCCGGGTGATGGCGCGCGCGACGGCGAGCCAGCGGTCGGCGGTGTGGCCGAGGGGGCCTGCGGAGTCCATCTTGGCGGGGTCGAAGTCGGCGCCCTCCATCATGACGTCGATCATTCCGTCGAGACCCATGGTGCGGCCGTCTTCGGGGGAGAAGATCTTGGTCACGCCGTAGGCCTCGAGCTCGGCGATCTCGCGCGGGACGATCACCCCGCCGCCGCCGCCGTAGACCTTGATGTGGGAGGCGCCGCGCTCTTTCAAGAGATCGACCATGTACTTGAAGAACTCGATGTGGCCGCCCTGGTAGGAGGAGACGGCTATTCCTTGCGCGTCCTCCTGGACGGCGGCGTCGACGATCTCCTTGACCGAGCGGTTGTGGCCGAGGTGGATGACCTCGGCGCCGTGCGCCTGGAGGATGCGGCGCATGATGTTGATCGCCGCGTCGTGGCCGTCGAACAGCGACGCCGCGGTCACGAAACGGACTTTGTTGTGTGCCTTGTAGGGTTCGGGTTTGGTCAAACGGCCTCCCGTGGTGGGTTCGGGTTGATTCTAGCAGGGCGGGGGAGGGCGGATTTCGAATTTCGGATTTCGGATTTCGAATTTTCGGGCCGGCCACCATCCTGATGAGGCGATGGGGCGTCGCGAATTCGGAATTCGGAATTCGGAATGCCGCCCACGCGCCCCGATGGGGCAGAGGAGCAGAGTAGAAGGGGGCAGGGGAGAAAGGGAGAAAAGGGGCAGGGCTTGCCGGATCAGGTGAGTTCGAGGAATGGGAGCAGCATTGCTGTTCATCTGCACGGCAGCCGGGACGGCTGCCCCACAAGGCTGCCCACCAGGGCGGAGGGGCAGAGGAGCAGGGGGGAAAGGGAGAAAGGGGGCAGGGTTTGCCGGATCAGGTGAGTTCCAGGTATGGGATCAGAATTGCTGTTCACCTGCACGGCAGCCGGGCTTGCCACGGCGCAGCTCCGAGCGGAGCCGGGACGGCTGCCCCACAAACGCTGCAGTGTTTGTTGTTGGGTGCGTCTGGCGGCGTTATATTGAGACAAAAGGCGGGCATGATGGCTTTTCGATACACAGCTTTGGCGCTTTCGTGGTTGGCCGTGGTGGTGTTGGTCCCGGGTGTGGGTTCGGCTTCGTGGCCGGACGAGGAAGAGTCGCTGCCGTGGCTGACGTCGGTGGAGTCGGAGGGTGTCATCTTTTTCGCGTACCAGACGCCGCCGTCGGTGGAGCGGTACAGCATGGCCTCCAGAAACTGGCTGGCGACGATCTTCTTCGATGACGTGCCGACGGCGCTAACGGTCGACGCGGACGGTCTGTACGTGAGCTTCGGGCGCCGCACCTCGCGATTCACGCGCTCGGGCACGGGCGAGACCCACCTCCGCAACTCGAACTACGACGCGGAAAATCTGTTTACGGTGGGTGACGTCCTCTTCATATCCGACGGGACCGACCTGATGGCGATCGACAAGAACGACGGCACTTTGATCGACAACAGCGAACGTTACTACAGCTGGTATCGCATGACTGGGTTCAGCGTCGCGCCGACCCTCGGGTTCATCTTCGCGAGATCGACCGGGGTGTCGCCGTCGGACATCCTTCAGATCGCGTTTTCAGCCGATGGCACGATCGGGGATCAGGAAGACAGCACGTACCATGGGGACTTTCCAAACGCGGACCGGTGCTATGTCTTCCCCGACGAATCGTTGGTCGCCGACAACTCGGGAACGGTGTACGAGACAAGGGGCCTTCGATACGCGGGCAGCTTTGGCGGAGCGTTCGCCGATCTGACCTTTTCCGGCGCCTTTGCCTACATCGTTCGCGATGGGACGATTGTCGAATTTACCAACCGGGTGCTGCGGTCAGGGGAGTTCACGCCGGCCAACAGACCTTTGAAGATCGTGGTCTCCGGATCCGACATCATTTCCTTCTACCAGGGAACGGGTGGTGTCGAAGCCGAGGCCCTGCCACTGAGCCTACTCGGACCGAGGGAGCCCGGCGGGCCCGTCGATCCCAAGAATCTCGTGTACGAACCGGATTCTCTGGCGGTTGCCGCGGATGGCTCGGTGCTGCTGCTCAGCTCTATCAACCACAATGTCTTTCGATGGTCCGTCGACGACAACCGGTACCTTGCTTCGATCCCGCTGTTGGGTGGCCCGGACCTGATGGCGTACTCGAATGTCACCGATACCTTGTACGTCGGGTATCGGAGCCTTGAAATCACGCAGATCCCGTTGGACGGGGCGGAGGTGGGCGACGAGTCACCATTCGTGAACACTGCGTACCCACCACAGGGGCTCAGCGCCGCAGGCGAATACGTGTTTGTGGTGGACGAGTCGGGCGGATGGCACAATCACACGACCTATGATCCCGACGGTTCACTCATTTCTCAAGACGATTTGGCCACATGGGCGGAGGAGTTCGTGTGGAATCAGTCGACCCGCCGCATGTACTTCATCGGCGACTGGCCGTCGCTGGAGTGGGAGGAGATTGATGAGGACGGCGTGATCGGTGAGCACATGGAGTCGTACGACAGCTCCTACGGCGAGACGATCAACCCGGTCAGAGTGCGGCCGGACGGCGCGCTGGTCGTGATCGGGTCGGGTCGGTTGTACGACGGTGAATCGTTGGCGCAGGTGGACACTTTGTCCAACAACATCTCTGACGCCGTATGGATCGGTGACCAGCTGTACACGTTGCGGTCGGACGGATCGGGAAGTCAACTGCAAACGTGGGGCGTCAATTATGCGGTGGATTTGGTTCGAGAGATCGAAGGATCACCCATCAGGCTGTTCGCGATCGACGGGGACCTCCTCGTGGTGACGTCACGCTACGGAAAGCCTTCGTTCATGCTGTGGGACGAGCACCTCAACGCCCTCGGGATACCGGTCACGATGACCGACGGAAGGTCGGTCGCGGTGGCTGCCGATGTGCTCGAGTACACGATCACCGTTTCCAACCCTGCGGACACCCGTCGGGACGACGTCAATGTAATGGCCATCCTTCCGGCGCAGCTAAGCAGCCTGGCGTGGACCTGTAGCCCGTCGATCGGATCGTCGTGCTCGGAAGGACCTTCAGTGGGCAGTGTCTTCGATATCGTCGACATCGCGGCCGAAGGGGAGGTGGTCTTCACCGTGACCGCCCAGGTGCCGATCAGCGCCGCTGGTGAGCTCATGGGCCGGGTCGAGGTCTGGCAAAACGGCGGCGCCGTCTACTGGGATACCGATACGACCACCGTCGGGTCGTGGCGCCTTCGGCGTGGAAATCCCGCCGGGCGGCGAACGCCGTAAGGACAGGTCGTTTCCAATTCGAGGGATTCGGTGGAGCGGGCGTTGCCTGCCCTTCCGGTGATCGGGGCACTTGGGGATCCGATGGCAGCCGGGCTTGCCACGGCGTAGCTCCGAGCGGAGCCGGGACGGCTGCCCCACAAACGCTGCAGGGTTTTTTTGTGGTGTAGGACCGCACCACAATTTTCCCGACACCCCGGCTGTCGAGAACGCATCCGTGCTCCCTTTCCCCCTTTCTCCCTTTCTCCCCCGCACCCTTTCCCCCTTTCCCCGGTCACCCGTTTACAATGCACTGCTGGGAGAACGCATGAACATCGACCTGAAACGCGGAGAATCGTGGCAGCTGCCCGAGGGGTGGCGGCGCATCACCACCATCGATGCGCACGCGGCGGGGGAGCCCTTGCGGGTGATCCTGTCGGGGTGGCCGGAGCTTGCGGGGGAAACGATCCTCGAGAAGCGGCGCGATGCTCTCGAAAACCACGACGCCTTGCGCACGGGCCTGATGTGGGAGCCGCGGGGCCACGCCGACATGTACGGTTGTCTGATCGTGCCTCCGGTGACCGAGGGGGCCGACTTCGGCGTGATTTTCATGCACAACGAGGGCTATTCGACGATGTGCGGCCACGGGATCATTGCCGTGGTGACGGTGGTCGTGGAGACAGGGATGCTGCCCGTGGAAGGGCCCGAGGTCGCGGTCGGTATCGACACCCCGGCGGGTCTGGTGAAAGCCACCGCGCGGGTGGCCAACGGCCGGGTCACGAGTGTCGCCTTCCGCAACGTGCCCTCCTTCGTGCTCCACCGCGACAAGATCGTGCAGGTGCCGGGGATCGGCGCCGTGCCGCTATGACGTGGCCTTCGGCGGCGCGTTTTACGCATTCGTAGATGCCGAACAGGCGGGCGTTACCCTCGGTCCCGAGTCCTACCGGCCGTTGATCGACAAGGGGATGGCCATCAAACGGGCGGTGGCGGAGACCATGCCCATCCTCCACCCCTTCGAGGAGGACCTGAGCTTTCTCTACGGCACCATCTTCACCGGGCTGCCGTTGTCGGAGGGGGCGGACTCGCGCAACGTCTGCATCTTCGCCGAGGGCGAGGTGGATCGGTCGCCCACCGGCACCGGGGTCAGCGCCCGCGCGGCCCTCGAGCTGGCGGTGGGGGAGAGCATGGTGGTCGAGAGCATCATCGGCAGCCGGTTCAAGGTGACCGTCACGGAAGAGACGAAGTTCGGTAGCCACGGTGCGGTGGTGCCGGAGGTCGAGGGCTCGGCGCGCATCACCGGACGCCACGAATTTCTGATCGACCCCGACGATACTTTGGCGAAAGGGTTTGTCCTGCGATGAGTGGAACTCTGAGATTCCTGTCGGCTGCGGACGTGACCTGCGCCCTGCCCATGAAGGCCGCGATCGACGCGGTGTGCGACGCCTTTGTCCAACTCTCGAACCGCGAGGCAGTGGTGCCGCTGCGCACGACCATGGAACTGGCCGGTGACGGGGCTGCACTGGTGATGCCGGTGCATCTGCCCGGTCAACACCGCCTCGGGATCAAGGTGATCACGGTGGTGCCCGACAACCCGAGCCGTGGACTGCCCACAACCCAGGCCCTGGTGGTGGTGTTCGACGCGACCACCGGCAGCGCCGAGGCGGTGATGGATGGTGAGGTCCTGACCGCGGTGCGCACCGGTGCCGCATCCGGGGTGGCCACCGATGCGCTGGCGCGGGCAAACTCGGCGGTGGTGGCGGTGATCGGCGCCGGCACGCAGGGGCGGCGGCAGTTGGAGGGTGTGTGCGCGGTGCGCGCGATCCGCGAGGCCCTGATCTTCGATGCCGACCAGGAAAGCGCCCTGCGCTTCGCCGACGAGATGGGGGAGGCACTTGGCTTCCCGGTGCGGGTGCTCCACGACGTGGCCGGTGTGCGCGAGGCCGATGTTCTGTGCACCGCGACCTCCAGCAACGAGCCGGTGGTCCGGGACCGGGATATCGCGCCGGGGACCCACATCAACGCCATCGGCACCTACCGGCCGGACACGCGCGAGATCCCGGGGGCAACGGTGGCGCGGTCACGGCTGGTGGTGGACTCGCGCAAGGCGTGTCTCGCCGAGGCCGGTGACCTGGTGCTGGCGGTGCAGGAGGGGTTGTTGGATGGGCACAACCCGCCCGACGAGATCGGCGAGGTGGTGGCGGGGAGGGCGCCCGGGCGCCGCGATGCGGAACAGGTGACGCTTTTCAAATCGGTCGGCAACGCGGTGCAGGACCTGGCGGTGGCGATCGTTGTGCTCGAGGAAGCGAAGCGCCTGAAGCTCGGCACCGAGGTGAGGTTGTGAAGCCGTCGCTGGTCATTCTCGCCGCCGGGGTGGGGTCGCGCTACGGCGGGCTCAAACAGCTGGATCCGGTGGGGCCGGGCGGCGCGGCGCTGATGGACTACACGATGTACGACGCGCTGCAGTCGGGTTTCGGCCGCGTGGTGTTGGTGATCCGGCGCGAGACCGAGGCCGAGATTCGCGCCCACATCGAGGCCGGAGCGGCGCGGCGTCTGGATGTGGAATACGCCTTCCAGGAGCTCGACGAACTTCCGGGAAGCTTTGTCCGACCGGCGGATCGCGTCAAACCGTGGGGGACCGGGCACGCGATGTTGATGGCGGCGCCGTATCTGGGTGGGCCATTCGTCGCGGCCAACGCGGATGACTTCTACGGGCGCCGCGCGGTCGCGGCGCTCGCCACCTTTCTCGTCGACACGATGGGAGTCGAGCCTCCATGCTGGGCCATGGTGGGTTATCGGCTTCGCGACACTCTGCCCGCCTCGGGGTTGGTATCGCGGGCCCTGTGTGTCCAGGATGAGGATGGTCAGTTGATCAAGCTCCAGGAGATTCTGGCGATCGAGCGGGATGGAGCGGTTGCGCGGTGGGAGGACGGGCGGGGGGTTGCCCATATTCAGCCTCTCGAGTCGCTGGTGTCGATGAATCTGTGGGGATTCACGCCGGCGCTGACCGCCGAGTTGGACGCCGGTTTCGGAGCGTTTCTCGAGGCCGGGCCGGGGCTCAAAGACGAGTACTACCTACCGGTGGCGGTGGGGGATGCGGTGAATGCGGGACGCGCCCAGGTGATGGTGCTCGATGAAGGCGGCCGCTGGTGCGGGATGACGTCGCTTGAGGATCGCGCCACCACCGCCGAGGTGCTCAGAGAGCTGGTCGCGGCGGGGGAGTACCCCGAGAGGTTGTGGGACTAAGGATTTCGGATTTCGGATTTCGGATTTTGGAATGTCGCCCCTCCGGGGCTTATTTTTTTCACCCCTGTTCCCGGGGCTGACGCCCCGGGCTAATTTCTGCCGCCGCTCCGCGGCTTCGCGTGACGTGCGGTTGTGGGACTAGAGATTTCGGATTTCGGATTTCGGATTTCGAATTTCGAATTCGCCCAGACCTCCACCGATTGGAAACGTCCAAGTGCTCAGGGCGGACAGGGCCACGTGCGGTGGAGGTGCCATTTTCAATATTGTTGGACACGCGATCATCCACGTTGGCTGGATGCTGCGGGCCGACAATGTTGAAGGTGGCTCCTCTCGGGGAGCGAGCGAGGAAAGGCGTGAACCTCAGAATTCTTTCTTGATGGCGTGGGCATGCCGTAAACGACCGGCCTACGGCTTTCGGGAACATCCGCGGCCGTCAATCAACGGCGTAGGCAGGTCCTTCAGGGGCCCGCTTTTGGGACTTTGGCGCGACAAGTGAACCCCACCCATCACGTCTGGTGCCCGATGTGCAGGCGGGACGCCCGCACCACAAAATCGCAGGGTGCCCGATGTACAAATCAGCGCACGGACCCTTGTGGTGCGGGCTTCCCGCCCGCACAGGACGCCCGAGAAGTTCAGAGTTCAAGAGAACCCTCGTCATCCGGCTGCGGCGGCTAGGTCCTGCGTTTCGGTTTGGACCCGGCGGCCCACTTCCCAACTTGCGCCCTCGGCGAGGTGGACGACGCGGGTGCGGCAGGCCCGCGTCGCGCAGCCGCCGCTCGAATCGTTTCGGCGTTTGCCGGGTGCGCATGAGCGGTGACCGCGGCCGGACCCCGAGGTGGATCGGGATCACGGCGGAAGCACCGAGGTCGCGCACGGCTTTCACTGCGGACCTTTCACCCATGGTCATGGGGATGCGGTAGGTCGTCACCGGCATGAGGGCGGCGCCGATCGCGAATCGGCTGCCGATCTCCGCCATGAACGGACGGTAGAAGGTGTCGCCGGCGAAGTAGACGCAGGCGTCCTCCACCTGCACGACCCAGCCCACGGTGCGGGCGAAGTGTGCCGCCGGCACCGCCGTGACCACCGCGTCGGCGACCCGCAGGCTCTGCCACGGGTGCACGTGCGTGGGAGACTTGATGCCGTTGAGCTGCATCAGCAGCGAGGTCATCGACGGAACCAGGACTGTGACCTCGGGTGCGAGTCCTTTGAAGAACCGCCGGTCGGTGTGGTCCCAGTGGGCGTGCGACACCAGCACGCCGTCGAGGCGGCCGATCTCGTCCCTGGTCACGGACGGCGGGTGGACCCGGGCGTAGGCGATGTGGCCGAAGGTGCCGAAGTAGGGGTCGGTGAGCAGGCGCGTCTGACCGGCCTCGATGAGGACCGTGCTGTGTCCGATCATGGTCAGGCGCATAGTCACCCTTCGCCGCAGTTCTTCCGATCGCGCTGGAGCACGACGTAGCGGAGATTGAGGGCGATGGAAAGCCCGATGAGCAACCCGGAGATGCCGGCGACGAAACCCTGCCAGATGTCGCCGGCAGGGTGGACGTAGCGCTGCGTAACGAGTCCCGCGGCGAGACAGAACATGCCGGTCCGGATCATCGTTTGGGGTTCGCAGAGACGGTTTCTGAGGATCATGGTCTTCTCCTTGATCAATCCGTGAACCAGTACCACACCATGGACGCCATCTTGACTCCCACGATGGTGAGGCCGACCGCGAACAGGTCCCAGCTCCAGATGTGGTCGATGTAGTAATGGTACGTCCACAAACCGATCGCCACCACACCGCCCACGATCCCGGCCAGGCTGGTGGACTTGAGGCGTGCATCAGAAATCGTTCATCGATTTCCTTGCCGATGATGGGGATGTTCATTCGTGGTCCTCCAGGGTGAAGATCTCGTCGGTGGAGCAGCCGAAGACCCGTGCGAATTCGAGGGCCAGCGGCAGGCTCGGGATGTAGCGGTTGCGCTCGATGGAGTTGATGCTCTGGCGCGAGACACCCACCGAGTCGGCCAGCTGCTGCTGGGTCCAGCCTCGCTCGCTGCGGAGGTCTTTGACGCGGTTGGTGACGTTTGGGGACATGTCAAGTTCGCTTTCCAACTGCAATATAGTGTCGTGGAATCAAGATGTCAAGTGGGCTTGTCATTGGCGTTCGTGGGGGATGCCTTTGGTTACGGCGTTCCCGGGAGGAGCCACCTTTAGCATTGTCGGCTCTGGGCGTCGCACCGACGACCACCGTTGGCGCATCCGACAATGCAAAAGATGGCACCTCCGCCGCACGCGGGCCGTTTCCGACGCGTATCCGAAAGGGAGGAAGGCACCTCCGCCGCGGGCATCGGTGCGTGGCACCTCCGCCGCACGCGAACCGTTTCCGCAGGTTGGTGGGGCGCCTCCACCGCACGCGGCTCGTTTCCGCATCGCGTGAGGGGCGTGGTGGATGGAAAAATCCGAAATTCGAAATCCGAAATTTGTCTAGGTTATGCTGCACCCACTTCGCGTGGAGGCTGCCCCGTGTTCTCCTGGATCACCGACCCTCAGGCGTGGATCGCACTGGCGACCCTGACCGCGCTCGAGATCGTGCTCGGCATCGACAACATCATCTTCATTTCGATCCTGTCGGGGCGGTTGCCGAAGGACCAGCGGCCGCGGGCGCGGACGGTGGGGCTCGCGGGCGCCATGCTCATGCGGATCGCTCTGCTGCTCTCCCTGGCCTGGGTGGCCCGGCTGACGGTCCAGCTCTTCATGTTGTTCGGCGACCCGTTCACGGCTCGTGATGTGGTGCTCGTGGCGGGTGGGTTGTTCCTTCTCGCCAAGGCGACCTTCGAGATCCACCACAACCTCGAGGGCGAGGAAGAGGAACACGGTCGCGGGACCGCCGCCTCTTTTGCCGGGGTGATCGCGCAGATCATGGTGCTCGACATCGTCTTTTCGTTGGACTCGGTTGTCACCGCCATCGGCATGGCCGAACACGTGCCGGTGATGGTGGCGGCTGTGGTCATTGCCGTTCTCGTCATGATGATCGCGGCAGGGCCGATCTCCGATTTCGTCGAGGGCCACCCAACCATCAAGATCTTGGCCCTGAGTTTTCTTCTTCTGATCGGGATGTCCCTGATCGCGGAGGGTCTCGGCCAGCACATTCCCAAGGGCTATATCTACTTCGCGATGGGTTTCTCGGTCTTTGTCGAGATGCTCAACCTGCGGATGCGCGGTAAAAACTGGGAGGCCAAACCCATTCGTCTCCGTCAGCGGATCGCCCCGAAACGGCGCTCGCCGCTGCCGCCGAAGATGCGTATGATCGACGAGTGATGGCTGTCCTCTATCCACTTTCACGTTCGCTGCTTTTCCGGCTCGACCCCGAGGCGGCGCACGGGCTGTCGCTGAAGGCAATCGCCCGGGTCGGCAGGGTGCCGGCGCTGCGGTCGGCCGTGGCCTCAATGTTCACGGTGCCCGACGCGGAACCGGTGGAGGTCTTCGGTCTGACGTTTCCCAACCGGGTGGGTCTGGCGGCGGGCTACGACAAGGACGGCGAGGGCTGGCGCGGGCTCGCCTGTCTCGGTTTCGGCCACATCGAGATCGGCACCGTCACCCCCGAACCGCAACCGGGCAACCCGAAACCGCGGGTCTTTCGTCTGGTCGAGGAGCGGTCGGTGATCAACCGGATGGGCTTTCCCGGCAGGGGTGCGGCCTATGTTGCCGGGCAGTTGCGCGGCCGCAAACCGGGCGGACCGATCATCGGCGCCAACATCGGCAAGCAGAAGACGACGTCTCTCGAGGACGCCGCCCAGGACTATGAAGAGTTGGTGGATGTCTTCGCACCGTTGGCCGATTACCTGGCGGTGAACATCTCGTCGCCCAATACGCCCGGTCTTCGCAAGCTCCAGGAGCGCGGATTCCTGGGCGCCCTCCTGGGCCGGGTCGCGGCCCGCCGCGATGAGGTCGCAGGGCGCACCGGCAAGAAGGTGCCGGTGCTGGTCAAGCTCGCTCCCGATCTCACAGACGACCAGTTATTGACTGCGGTGGACGTGATCGCGGAGTCGGGTCTCGACGGCATCATCGCCACCAATACCACCGTCAGCCGCGACACGGTGGATGGTCCGCTGGCGCAGGAGGAGGGCGGGCTTTCCGGCGCCGCGCTCACCGATATGAGTACCCGCATCATCGCCCGTATCCACGAGCACACCGGCGGCGCCATCCCCATCGTCGGGGTGGGCGGCATCATGGGGGCGGAGGATGCCAGGACCAAGCTCGACGCCGGTGCGACCCTGGTCCAGGTCTATACCGGTCTGGTCTACGAAGGCCCCGGGCTGGTTAAGCGGTTCCTCGAGGGGCTTGAGGGCTGATCGACTCCCGGTGAGACCCGTGGTGCACCCGTCGGGCCTGCACGGGCTGGGAGTCAGGCGGTTCGTTATCGAAATCGAATGAACGCGGGCGGGTCGCTCCGCCATGGTTCGGGCTCGAGCGCCATCGACGCGCCGAGGTCGAAGAGTCGGCGCATGTCCTCTGGGTCGAAGCCGCCGGCTGCGGCCTCGGGTTGATCGGCCGGGATGCCCACGTAGTAGAAGCCGACCCCGTCGCGATCCGCGAGGGTCCAGATGCGGACCATGTCGCCCATGGCCACCGCCTTGAGCACAGTCATCATGGATCGATAGGCGATGTTCTGAAGCCGCGGTCGAACCTGTTCCGGGGCGGCGTCGATCTGGCTGTTGCGGATAATGTAGATTGCGCCCGCGCTGCCTCGGTCGGGGTCCAGGCCGAGTTCCGCAATGGCGTCGCCGATATCGACCATGGCGCCCCACAGGAAGAACTCGGCGATGACGCCGCCGTCAACGTGCATCTCGTCGTAGTAGCGGCCATCGACCTCGACCGGGATGTAGACCGGCGGAAAGGCCACGGGAATCGACGCCGAGGCCAGCAGCACGGTTCGGAAAATCTCGAGCGCATCGGGATTTCCGCTAGCGGCGATCGTACCCATGTTCCACACCACCAGCCGCTGCGCGTCGAGGTTGGTGGTCCCCACGTACAGCCGTCGCCCCTTGCGGTGCTCCGCCGCAATCTCGGCGAGCAGCGCACGCGTCGATGAGCTCCTCCAGGATGCGGGCCAGGGGGTCGGTGCGGGTGAGCGAGTCCTTTTTGAGGATGGTGAGCGGATTGCGGATCCTGAAAATCTCGCGCGCTTTGGTCGTCGTGTAAAGACGCTCGAGTTCGGCGTCCCACTGCGAACCGAGAAAGGCGAAAGGGGCAAGGAGCGCGCCGGTGGAAATGCCGGTGACGATCTTGAAGGTGGGCCGGTTGCCGGATTGCGTCCAGCCGTTGAGAAAGCCGGCGCCGAAGGCGCCGTTGGCGCCGCCGCCCGACAGCAGCAACGCGGCCACTTGAAGCGGGGCGTCCGGGTCGGCCTCCCGCGAGTCGCGTACTGACTGGAAGAGGTCCTCCTCGAAGCGGTCGCTCGGCTCGTCGCCCCAGTCGCGGATCCCGGGCATCCCGCCGACCACCGCGCGGTCCATGTCGGCAATAGGCACCGGGTTGCGATGGATGCTGGCGCAGCCGGCGAGCAGCAAGGCCGCCAGAGTCAAGACCAGGCGAGCGGGCACTGTCATGCGCATCTGTTGGGATATACCATACTCCATCCACCCACCCGGCAGCCGGGACGGCTGCCCCACAAATGCTGCCGGGTTCATTGTGGTGCAGGCGTCCCGCCTGCACATCGGCTGCTGAGGGCACGCGAGACGCGTGCCCCATAGAGTCTCTTTCAGAACGGCCCTGTTGTGGGGTTACCGTCCCGGCTGCCAGGCGTCCGAAATTCAAAACTCAAAACTGAGAACTCAAAACTATCGAGTCCGCTATCCTCGACGTCATGGATCGTCCTGCCGTCTCCGTCCTGCTTCCGGTCCGTGATGCCGGTTCCTACCTTGGCCAGTGCATCGCCAGCCTCGACCGCCAGACACTGCGCGACTTCGAGGTGGTGGCGGTTGACGACGGGTCCACTGACGGCTCCGGTGAGGTGCTGGAGCAACTGGGCTGCTCGGGACCCAGCAGAGTCCGGGTGGTTGGTCTCCCGCATGCCGGGCTCGTGGACGCTCTCAATGTGGGCCTCGAATCCTGTCGTGCGCGTTTCGTGGCGAGGATGGATGCCGATGACGTCATGCATCCTCGACGGCTGGAACTACAGCTCGCCGCTTCTCGAGGCTGGGATCAGGCGATCTCGGGGTCGTGTCGAGCCTGGTTCGCCACTTTCGCTGGTCCCGGGTGGGGGAGGGATTTCGCATCTACGAAGCCTGGCTGAATTCGCTGACTTCCCCCGGTGCCATCGCTCGGGAACGTTTTGTCGAGTCGCCGTTGGCCCACCCGTCGGCAATGGTTCGGCGGGAGCTGTTCGACGCCTTCGGCGGCTACGACGACTTCGGTGGGCCAGAGGACTACGACCTGTGGTTGCGCCTTCTCGAACGGGGGGGTGGAGTCTCGGCAAGATCGAGCGTCACCTCTATTTCTGGCGTGAGCACGGCAAACGGTTGACCCGGGTCGACGGCCGCTACTCGGTGGAGAACTTTCTGCGCTGCAAGGCACGCTTCCTGTTGTCGGGGCCGCTGGCCGGCTTACGGCGGGTCGTGGTTGGGAGGGGGTCGAACCGGACGGCGGCTGTCCAAGCACCTCCTGCGGGGCGGCGCACCGCTGGAGGCCTTCGTGGACATCGACCCGGAGAAGATCGGCCGCACGTTGCGAGGGCAGCCGATCATCGGTGCCGGCGATCTTTCGCCGCTGCTCGGGCCGGGTACGGTCGTGCTGGCGGCGGTGGCATCGCGGGGAGCGAGGGAGTTGATTCGGAAGCAGCTCGATGGGATGGGGCTCCTGGAGGGCGTCGGTTATTGGTGTGTCGCTTGAACGGGCTCGGCGCCTCTGAAGGGCGTAGGCGGGTCGTTTACGGCCCGCACGCGGGATGCTGATGTGAACGATGGTGGTGGCATGGCCTGACGTGTCACGGCATAGCCGCAGGCGAAGCCGGAAGGACCTGCCTACTTCTCAGTGACAGCCAGGAGGAGGGATGAATGTCGGATGTGCTTCGAGAGCGGGGCGCTGTGATGGAAAATTCAAAATTCAAAATTGAAAATTTAGAATTCAACTTCACCCGTTCATGTTGACCTTGACCGGTTCGATTCCCCAGATCTGGCTCGCGTACTCCTGGATCGCGCGGTCGGACGAGAAGTAGCCCATCCCGGCGATGTTGTGAATTGCGGCCGCCGACCACGCCCGCTGGTCCTGGTACAGAAGGGTGGCCCTCTCCTGCGCATCGACGTACGAGCGGAAGTCCTTCAACACCATGTAGCGGTCGCCGTGTTTCATCAAGGATGACCAGATCTCGCGCAGCGGCGCGGCGTCGTTCCCGGCGAAGGTGCCGTCGTGAAGATCGTCCACTACGGCGGCGAGTCGGGGTCGGCCTCGTAGACGTGCCAGGGGTTGTACTCACCGCTCGAGAGGTTTTCCGCCACCTCGTCGGCGGTGAGCCCGAAGATGAACATGTTGTCGATGCCGATCCGATCGAGCATCTCGATGTTGGCACCGTCGAGGGTACCGATGGTGAGCGCCCCGTTGAGGGCGAGCTTCATGTTGCCGGTGCCCGAGGCTTCCATGCCCGGCGGTCGAGATCTGTTCCGAGAGATCGGCCGCCGGGATGATCTTCTCGGCCAGCGTGACCCGGTAGTCGGGCACGAACACGACCCGGATCCGCCCATCGACTTCGAGGTCGTTGTTGATGACATCGGCGACCCCGGTGATGAGCCGGATGATGAGCTTGGCCATGTGGTAGGACGGCGATCGGCCTTGGCGCCGAAGATGAAGCTGCGCGGCAGGACGTCGGCGGTGGGGTCGGCCTTGAGCCTGTGGTAGAGCAGGATCACGTGCATGATGTTGAGGAGCTGGCGTTTGTACTCGTGGAGGCGTTTGATCTGGACGTCAAAGAGCGAATCCGGAGCCAGCTTGACCCCGGTGAGCCCGTGGACCGTCACCGCCAGCGCCTGCTTGTTGGCCTGTTTGACGGCCATGACCTCGTCCTGGAAGGCGTCGTCGCCGGCGAGTTGGTTGAGTTCGGAAAGACGGTCGAGCTCACGCGGCCAGCTGTTGCCGATGCGGCCGCTGATCGCCGCCGCCAGCCTCGGGTTGCAGGCCAGCAGCCACCGCCGCGGCGTACTCCGTTGGTGATGGGCACGAATCTTCTCCGGCCACAACTCGGCGAAGTCCTTGACCACCCGGGTCTTGAGGAGCTCGGTGTGGAGCGCGGCGACGCCGTTGACCTTGTGGCTCCCGACGATTGCCAGATTGGCCATGCGAAGGCGTTTCTCGCCGTTCTCCTGGACGATCGAGACCCGGTTGAGCCCGTCGGGGTTGCCCGCGAAGCGGGGTTTGACCGAGCTCATGAATCGCCGGTTGATCTCTAAGATGATCTGGACGTGGCGGGGGATCAGCGGTTCCATGAGCGGACACCGGCCAGGTCTCCAGCGCCTCGGGTAGCAGGGTGTGGTTGGTATAGGCGCAGGTGGAGCGGGTGAGCTCCCAGGCCAGGG
>CAVQQV010000019.1:0-19788 GCA_963714885.1 Candidatus Sulfomarinibacteraceae bacterium
CGGAGAGGAAACGTTCCATGAAGTGCGTGTCGAGGCGACCCGCGTTGAAGTCTTCGGAATTGAGAATGCGTTCGTGGAGTCAGACCGAGGTCTTGATGCCCTCGATCTTGAGCATGGAGAGGGCGCGGCGGCCCCGTGCGATGGCCTCTTCGCGGTCCTTACCGTAGACCAGCAGCTTGGCGACCAGGCTGTCATAGTAGGGGGGCACGGTATAGCCCCCGTAGATGTGGGTGTCCAACCGGACGCCGGGACCGCTGGGCAGCGAAAGGTGGGTGATCCGTCCTGGTGAGGGGGCAAACGTCACCGGGTCCTCGGCATTGATGCGGAACTCGATGGCGTGGCCTTTCGGCCGGACCTGTTTTCTTTTCGGGACCGAGATCGGCTCGCCGGCAGCGATCCTGAGTTGTTCGATCACGAGATCGACACCGGTGACGAGCTCGGTGACCGGGTGTTCCACCTGGATCCGGGTGTTCATCTCCATGAAGTAGAAGCTGCCGTCCTGGTCGAGCAGGAACTCCACGGTCCCGGCATTTTCGTATTTTGCGGCGCGCGCCGCCGCCACTGCCACCCGCCCCATTTCGGCCCGCAACTCGGGGCTGAGCGCCGCTGACGGCGCCTCCTCGATGATCTTCTGGTGGCGCCTCTGGATCGAGCACTCTCTCTCGCCGAGATGAATCACCCGCCCGCGGGAGTCAGCCAGGATCTGAAACTCGATGTGTCGCGGGCGCTGCAGGTACTTCTCGAGATACAGGGTCGGGTCGCCGAACGCCCGCTCGGCCTCGTTCCAGGCCGTGTCGTAGGCACGTTTGAGGTCTTCGGCGTCCCAGGCCAGACGCATCCCGCGTCCGCCGCCGCCCGCCGACGCTTTCAAAATGACCGGAAAACCAATCTCGGTGGCGAGTTTCAGGGCCTCGGCCACCGACCGCAAGGGCCCGTCGGAGCCGGGGAGGATCGGAACCTCGGAGGCGGCCATCGTGGTTCTGGCCTGCGATTTGTTGCCCATCATCCGGATGGCCTCGGGAGACGGCCCGATGAACGTCAGACCGCAGTCGCCAACGATTTCGGCGAAATGCGCATTCTCTGCAAGAAAGCCGTAACCGGGGTGAATCGCGTCGGCCCGGGTGATTCGCGCCGCCGACATCACCGAGGTGACGTTGAGGTAGGAACTGCCCGAGTCAGCAGCACCGATGCACACCGACTCGTCAGCGAGCTTGACGTGCAGGCACTCGCGATCGGCCTCGGAGTGGACGGCCACGGTCTGAATACCGAGTTCGCGGCAGGCGGCGATGATCCGCACCGCGATTTCTCCACGATTGGCGATCAGGACCTTCGAAAACATGTGCCTAACCGCGGTCACGCCGGACGGATCAGGAAAAGCGGTTCGCCATACTCAACGGGTTGGGCGTTTTCGGTCAAAACCTTGACGATCGTCCCGCTCATGTCGCACTCGATCTCGTTCATCAGCTTCATGGCCTCGACGATGCAGAGGGTCTGGCCGCGCTCGACAAAATCTCCGACCTTGGCGTACGGATCGGCGTCGGGGTTCGGCGCCCGGTAGAAGGTGCCGACGATCGGCGAGTTGACCTCGTGAAGACCGGCGTCCTCGTCGACTGCGGCCGGCGGTGCCCCGGCAGGAGCCGGCGCCGTCCCCGAGGCCGCGGGTTGCGCCCCGGCTGCGGCGGCCGCTGCGGGCGCAGCAACCACGACCGGCGCCCGGCCTTCGATCCGGAGGCGGGAACCGGCATGCTCGACCTCGACGCTCGCCACCCCCGATGAGCCGACCAGTTGGATCAGCTCACGTATTTCTTCAATCTTGAACATGAATGAGTCACCTCAGATAAATTCGGAGTAGAGGCGTGCGCGGACCAACCGACTCAGGAATCTGCCCTTCCCCGTGAGACCACCCCGGTTCATAACGAGAATCAGGAAATATCCGGACGCGATGGTCGTCAAGATGATAACCGCATCCTCGGCAAAAACCGCAAGCTGCTCCAGATCTCCGTGGCGAAACTCCCGGGTTGCCTCGGCGAGATCATGGACGATGGTCGCCAATTCCGCCCCCAGGGTCTCCAGAGTCGCGTCATGGGGACTCACCACCACCGGGATTCCGTCGGGGTCGACGATCGCGGCGCCGCGAGCGCCGGGGCAATTTTCCAGCAGTTGCTGGATCGGTTGTTGGAAGTTCACGGTTTCAGCCTCTCCGAAGCCAGTCTAACCGCCTCCAACCAGCGCTGCAACGCCCGTGCTCGTGCATCGACCGTTCCCTCGTCAGCCCGGCCGTCGGCCTCATCGACCCCGGTTCCGGCCGTCAGACCCGCCAGCAACCGGTTCGCCTCGGCGTTCGTCGGGTCCCGCTCGAGGACGCCCCGCAGCGTTTTCTCGGCCAGTTCCAGATCCGCCTGATCCAGCGCCAGCCGGGCCAGGGTCATGGTCGGCAGGGGAAGTTCCTCGGATCGGACGTCGATTTCGGCGTCGTCCAGAGAGATCGAAATCGACATCGTCCTCGGCGTCAACCGGGCTCTCGATCTCGGGCGCGGAAACCGGTACGGTGCCCGACTCGAGAGCGGATGGGCGATCGATCTCCGACGCCAGAATCGTCGTCTGACCGAAGGTTCATCTTCGAGCTTCGAAATCCGGTTCGGGCTCGAAAGAGGGCGGGGGCTCCGGATCGACCAGGGGCGTCGTCTTCGACATCGAAGGCGATGGCATCGGCCGCATCGTTCAACAACATCGTCGCGGCTTTCGATTCCGGCCTCGGCACTCGATCTCGTCAAGACCCTCAAAGGTCGGAACGGGTTCGGGTTCGAAGGACTCTTCCGCAGGGGGCTGGACCGGGGCCGGTGGGATCGACATCTCGGCCAGCGGTACGGCAACGGTCCGGAGGCCGGCATCGTCGGGTTCCTGGTCGTCCGGCGCGCTGTCATCCGCGGTCTCGACGACGAACACGTCGCCGTCGGCCGATCCCTGTGACGTATCGGAGTCGGGGTCGGCGTCGGCAAAGACCTGATCCAGGGACCGTCCCGGCGGCGGTGCCGATCCGCCGCTGCCGACTTTCGCCGCGGGGGCCGGGGCCTGGAGCTGCCCCAGCTCGGCGAGATGGCCCTCGACAAAGGCGATGCGTTCTTCGAGCGCTTCGTCCGGGGCCGACAGCGCCCGCGCGCGCTTGAGGGCCTTGATGGCTTCGACCCACTCGCCGTTGGCGATTGCGGCCTCACCGGCGAAGCGCGAGGCAACGGCGTTTTCCGGGTCGAGGGCGAGCGCTCGGTTGAGAGGCGTCGGCCGCCTGCCGGGGTCGACCCCGCGTCGAGCAGCGCGCGGCCGAGGCTGACCCACGCCGCGACGTACTTGGGGTGCTGCTCGAGCCCGGTGCCGAGCACCGCGATCGCCTCCTCGCAGCTCCCCTTCCCGGCGCAGGATGCTCGCCGAGCTTGAAGAAAACCCGGGAGGACGGGTCCTCCCGGAGTTCGAAGCGGAATTGCTCGAGTCGATAGTCCATGAAATTTAACCCCACCGGGCCCGGCCGGCCCGGCGGGTGAAATTTCTCCGTTAGGGTGTCGCCAGCCCGAAAGAATCACGATTGCCGTGTGATCCCTGAATATTCACGCCATTGAGCTACCGACGTGACCTCGTATGTTCGCCAGGATGATCTGAGGTCTGACGCCGCTGCCACCGTGAAGGTCACATGTCACGTCGATGGCAGTTTGCTCCGAACATCAAGGAGTAGCCACTCGTCGGTGAATACGTGTACACTGCGCATCTGGGTCGGTCACTGTTGTTCGTACCAGTTGAAATCTGTCCGGCGCCCGTATTGGCAATCATTGAACGTGAGCGATCCCGCAGCGCTACCGAAATTCAGGTGCCGTCGGGGTCACGATCATGCCGCAGGAGCCGAGCACGCAGACTCGTCGTGTGGCTCGATAACGATCGCCCCGTTCAGAGTGTCTGAACACGCTCCGGGGAAATTTGTCACGGTCACATTGATCGGTGTCGCCGCCGATCGCACCCCAGGAACGTCCGCCAGCCAGTGATGCATCGCCGTCGTGGTCGAAACTGACCGCCAAGTTCATCGATGCCGGGCAGGTCCTCGACGTCGATGGTCGTGTCGCTCACGACGGTCACGTCACTGCTCGGCACGACGTAGTTGCCCACTGTCGACCAACACGTCGGGGGCGAAGAACTGGCCGGTGATCGACGATGTCGGCGACCGTGTGTCCCGAGGTCCGCCTCGGGGATGATGATCGGCGTCACCGACAGCACCTGCGGCGAGTTGCCGCGGATGGTGAAGTCGCCACCGCTGGTCTCCAGGTTCGATTCGAGGAGCACCACCCTGAACGATCCGCCCCTGCTCGCCGCACTCCGTCCCGAGATCGTCCGGAATCCGTACCACGATCTCGGTGCCGGAGACGCTGACCACCTGCATCTGGTCGCCGCCCAAGAACACCTGGAGCGGGGTCGACGAAACCGGAACCGTAGATGATGACCAGGTCGCCGAGGCCACCCTCCTGCGGGCTGTTGCCGCTGATGTAGAGGTTGTCGCCGTAGGTGAAGCTGGAGTAGCTCGACTCGGCGCCGGTGTTGATGGCGACCACCCGCACGGGCACCGCCACCGGCGGCGCGTCGCCCTGCTGGCTGTAGTTCGGGCTGACGCAGGTGATGCGGTCCTGGTTGGCGGGCGAGGTGTCGTTGAAGATGTTGACGTCGGTGGCCGTCAGGTTGCCGAAGAAGACCTGCATCGGCGCCTGGAACCCGCTTGCCGAAGATGGTCACCAGGGTGCCGCCCTCGAGCGGGCCCGAGGTCGGCGAGATCGAGGCGATCTCCGGTTGCGGGTTGTCGGCGAGGACGATGAAGGCGTCCTCGAGCGAGATGCCGCCGTCGACCGTCGAAACCGCCACATCCTGCGGCTGGTCTTCGGTCAAGGGCAGGGTGCTGAAACGCGGGGTCTCGACCTGGATCTGGGTGCCGTCGGGGGCCACCGAGATGACCGATCCCGAGGCGCACCACGTTGCTGGGATCGGTGAAGCTCACGCTGAGGTCGGAGGCCACCGACCCGAAGTTCTGACCGAGGATGTTGACGATCTCACCGCCGGAGGAACGACCCGAGTTCGGCGACACGCCGAAGATCTGGGGCCCGCCGCCCGGCAGCAGCACGAAGGCGATCGGGCAGCGTGTCGGTTTCCGACGAGCCGGTACCGGCGTTGGCGATCACCCGCACGTCGGCCGACTGCTGGATGGTGTTGTTGGCGCCGGTGAAGGCCGGGGTGACCACCGTGATGGAGCCGTCAGCGCTCGCGGGAATGCTCTCGATGACACCGGCGACAATCGCCTCATAGGCCACGCCGTTGAGGTCGAAGTAGACCTCGACCGGGGCGAGGATGCCCTTGCCGGTAATGACCACCTGCTCGCCGCCCGCGTACGACCCGCGCCGCGGGTCGATTCCGTAGAGTTGCAGAGCGTCGGTCGTCGAGCGGTCCTGATAGGACACGGTGATCTGTCGGCTGACGCCGCCGACCAGGGCCTGGATCACGTACGGCCCGGCGGTGTCGGCAATGAATGCCACCGACGCCGTTCCGCCGGAGGTGAGAACCGAGGCCTCGGTCTCGCCGTTTGAAAAGGCGCCACCGCTCGCCTGGAAGTTGACGGAGGTCCCGTTGGGTGCGGCCGATCCGTTCTTGGTCACCGTGGCATCGAGGAGGATGACGGTGTCGACGAACGGTGCGGTGTTCGAGGCCGTCAGCGTGACGATGCTCCACGCTTCCGGCACCACCGTCGGCACCGGTTTGGCCGACGGGCTGTCCCCGGAGCATCCGACCATGACGACCAGCGCCAGGAGGGCGATGAACGGTGTAAATCTCTTCATGGTTTCAGACCCCCACTTACTGGCCGTTGCAGTAGAAATTGAATGCGATCGGAATCGGCGTGGTCGCGACACTCTTGCCGGACACGGTCTTGCCGTAAATCGTCAGCTCGAAACTCTGCCGGATGTTGGTGTTGCCGGTCTCCGGATCGAAACCGCCGTTTTGCGGGAACAGATAGGCGATCGGGATCTCGCTGAGGTACTCGAGCGGATAGATCCGGTAGTTCTCGAGATCCGCGGAGCCGCCCGACGGAACGAAGACCGCCTGGTCGTACGACCACTCCGGCGAGGCGGTGCTGCCGCCGTCGGTCCGGTAGGGCTTGATCACCCACCGGGTGAGGTTGACGTCCTGGTTGGCGCTGGTGGTGCCGCCGGGATCTTTGGTCGTCGACGTGATCGTCCATGTTTTCGATCGCGAGGTCGACCTGCTGGAAGCAGACGTCGATGTCCGGGTTGTAGGCGCTGATGTCGACGGTCAAGATAGACCGACGCCACGGTGTTGTCCAGCGAGCTGCTGCCGCCGCACGACCCGACCACAAGCCCGAGAATGAGAACCACGCTGAGTTTCATGAATCGCTTCATTCCATCCTCCGCCTAATACTTGACGATTCTCGGGGTGATGAAGATCAAGAGTTCGTCGTGATCGAGACGAACCGATTTGTTCTTGAACAACCAACCGAAGATCGGGATTTTGCTGAGACCCGGGATCCGATCCTCACCCTGGCCGTCGGTGATCTCGTAGATCCCACCGATCACCGTGGTCCCGCCGTCGCGAATCAGGAGCTGGGTCTCCGCGTCGCGGGTGAAGATCGGTGCGTTCTGTCCACCTGCGACCGCAAACTCCGGGGCCGGCCGCTGCTTCTTGATGCTGATGTCGAGGTTGACGGTTCCCTCGGCGGTGATCTGCGGCGTCACCTCGAGCCGCAATGTCGCATCGACGTACTGCACGGTCACCGTGTTGTTGGCCACCGTCTGCACCGGGATCTGCAGACCCGATCTGATCGAGGCGCGCTGCAGGTTCTGGGTCGTGACGCGAGGCGTCGAAACCACCCGGGCCACACCGCTCGATTCGGCCGCGGTGAGCTGGAAGTCGAGGTTGAAGGTATTGAGAATGTCGCCGAAGGTCATCGCCAGCACGGTCTGGCCCGCGGGAAGATCAACCGAGCCCACGGCGCCGATCGAGTTGGGGAAATTGAGCCCGGTGTCGTTGCCGTGTTCGGCGTCCATGATCCCGGTGAAGCCCCAGCTGACACCGAGTTCGCGCGAGAACTGTTTGGTGGTCTCCACGATGCGGCCTTCGATCACCACCTGCGGGGTCGGCAGATCGAGCGAATCGATGAGCCGCAGAATCGCCCTCCACCCGATCGTTCACGTCGCGGAGGATCAGCGTGTTCGTGCGCTGATCGACCGTCACCGAACCGCGGTCCGACAACAGGTAGCTGTCACTCGACAGCAGACCGGCGACGTAGTCCGCTTTGGCGTAGGACAACGGTTTCAGATAGGTGCTCAGCGGTTTGGCCCGTTCTTTTTCCTTGTCGAACGCGGCCCTGGCCGACTTCTCGGCCGCCAGCTTGCTGATCGGCGCCACCCTGAGGACGTTGTTCTCCAGCACGTAGTCGAGGCCGTTGATCTTGAGGATCAGATCGAGGGCCTGGTCCCACGGCACGTCTCTCAACTCAACTGTCACCGATCCGCTGACACTCGGGTCGAGCACGATGTTGAGGTCGGTGAGCACCGAGAAGGTCTTGAGAACGTCTTTGACGTCCGCGTCCTTGAGGGTCAGCGTAATCGGCTCGCCCGTCCACTGTTCCTCCTGGTTGTCCACCTCGGTCGCGGCGTAGCTCTCGCCGGCCATGGTCGGAGAGTCCAGCACTCTCGCCGCGGTTGCCTGCTCGATGAGCTGGTTGTCGTCCGCCACCCACGGGCTTCTCTTCGACTCTGTGGCCCTGTCCGTGGCCTTGTCGGTTTTCGCCGGGTCTTCGGGGATGTCAAAAATCGCTGAGACGACCTCTTGCGCAGGCTCGGGCTCGGGGACGGTCCTTTGCTGCGAACGGGTGATCTCGATGGTGCCCGATCCGGCGACCTCGACGGACTCGGTGGCAAATGACTGCGCGGCGGCTGCCGTCGCCTGACGATTCACGCCCACCGAAACGATGGCGCCGTTGCTGGTGCCGTCGATCTGGTAGTCGGCGTCCGACCGAAGATCGATGACCACCCTGGTGATGGGTTCCGGTGTCGCCTGGAACTGTGCCACGCGAACCTGGCTCACCAGCGGTGAATTGACCGGCATGAGGTGGTGATCGACGTGATTGACGACGCCGCTCAGATCGAGAACCAATCGCCTCGGCTCGGGCAAGGTGAACGAGCTGACCTTGAGCGTGCGATCGGCCTTGAGTTCGACCACGACACCGTCCCCGGTCCGCACCGGAACCACCTCATAGAGGTTTGCAGGTCCCGAAAAAGACTGCGGCGCTGTCGACGCGGGCTGCGATTGCTCGACAACCACCACGTCCTCGCGAATCACCGGCGCCGGCGCGGCCGTTTGATCGGTGAAGGAGTAGAACTCGAGATCGAGGCCCCCCGCGTCCGAGGTCAACGTCAGTTGTGCAGGCTCTGCCAGCCACACCGTGAGGCGTGAGACCCTTTTCCCGAACTCTTCGACGTGGTCGAGTTCCGCACGTTCGATGCCGGTGTCGGTCCCGGTCAGGCGGCCCACTCCATCGTCCCACCGTGCCTCGGGCAGTTCCACCACCCACACACCCGGCTGCGGCGAGTAATGGACGGTCTCCAACTCCCCTGTCGCCCGGAGGTGGAGCACGGGGCCGGACGGTCCCGCCTCCGCACCCATCCCCTGAATCGCAGGAATGGACTCCTCGGCGAGGAGCGGCACACCAGCCCCCAGCAGGACAAATGCCGCTGTCGCCACCAGGATGCGGACGTTTTTCATCATCATGCCGTCCCCCAAATTCCCCTCATATCAACGGCTAGTCCGTGAGTTCTCGTACAATTTCATCGTATGGTTTGAGCCGACCGGGATCGTTGACGAACTGTCTGAAGACCACCTTGTTGGGATGGATCTCAGACACCTCGCCGTTGTACAGCATGGTTCCCGGACGGATGATGTACGAAACGTTGTCGCGCCCGAGGACGAAGGCGAGGATGCCGCTCGGCATCTCGATGATCCCCTCGACCTTGAGTTCTTCCACCAACATCCCGGGAAGCCCGGGCGGCCGCGCCTTGGCCGGTCCCTCTTCCGTCTCCTCGAAGCCTTCGAGGAGCGACCGGAAGGGATCACGACGCCCGGCCGGGTCGTAACCGAAGATACCGCCCTGCAGGACCTCTTCCTCGCCGCGAAGGATATCTTCGATCCCCGACACATCGACATCGCTCTCGATCAAGGGCGAGGGCGAGGGCTGCTCCGCCGCCGGTTCCTGTGCTCCGGCCGCACCGATACCCACCAGAAAGAGAATCAAACCACACGACATCAGTAGTTTGCGGGTCATTCCTGAGTCTCCGTGGTGTCTTCTTTGAAGATGAATGTCTGGAGGGTGAAGTCGGCGTGAACGGTGAACCGGCCAGCGCCCGTAGCTGAGCGCATGGGTGTGATCGTCAACGCATTGACGTTGATGATCCTCGAAAATCTGCTCATGCGATCGAACAAAAGCCCGAACTCGTGATACGTCCCGTCCAGCCCCACCTGAATCGGCCATGCCTGGTAGAAGCCACGATCCTCGAAGTTGCCCGGAACGAAGCGGGTGAGGTTGAACCGCCCGCGTTCGGTGAGCTGTTTGAGCCTCTTGATCAGGTTGTCGGTCTCACGGCGGGTCGGCAGGATCCGCCGCAAACGGTCGAGCTCGATCTCGTAGTTCCGGATGTCCTCCTCGAGCCGCGGCAGGTCCGCCTTGGCGGCGCGCCCCTTCTCGATTTCACGCTCGAGGTCGTTGATGTTGCTCTCGAGGCGCTCGATCTGGGTCTGGACGTCCTTGAAAACGTACAGGTGCATGACCACGAACAGGGCCACGCCAAGCGCCAGACCCACAATCGCCGCCACGTACCAGGGCTTGGAGTTGAGATCAATAGCCACGCGTCAGCCCCCCGTTTTCACTGCCCGGCCGCCGCGGCCTGCGAGCCCTCCGCCGCCTGGATTTCCGGCGGCGAGATATTGAAGATGCACCTCAGGGAGAAGCCGAAGGTGTCGCCCCTCGCCCGCGACAGGTTTTTCAACTCCGGTTCTTCGAAGAACGGTGACGCATCGAGGTTGGCGATATAGTTCGCGACCGCGTTCTCGTCCATCGCCATTCCGTCGAGGACGAGCTCGTTTTCTTTCAGCGTGAGCTTGGTGAGCCACACCAGTTCCGGCAGCGCCCGCGAAACCTCGTCCATGATCTTGACCGGACCGCGCTGGTTCTTTTTCAACTCCTCGATGACTTCAATCTTCTGACGCAGCGACTCGCGCTTCGCCTCGAGCTCTTCGACCTTTTTGATGTACTGCAGGAGTTCATCGCGCTCGCGGCGCCTCTCCTGCTCGATCTGCCGGAGATCGGCGCGCTTGCTGGTCAGGAGGTACCACTGGGTGCCGACCACGACGCAGGCCAGCGCGAGAACGATCAACAGGACGATGTCACCCTGTTTCGCTCCCAACGAAAACTGGGGCCGCGAAGATTGTGACGCCGCCGCCGCCGGAGTTTCAGCAACCAGATTGATCTTGATCATTGCGTCATTCTCCGACCCTGCGCACCGCGAGGCCCACCGCTACCGCCATCGCCGGAGCATGCCGGTTGATCCACTCGGGATCGAAGTCGGACTCGCTGTAGCGGATGTTCCGGAAGGGGTTCATGACCTCGACTGTGACCTGGAATCGCTCCCTGATGACCTCGTCGAGGTTGAGCACCTGCGCGCTCCCACCGGCGAGCACCACGCGATCCAGATGATCAACAGATGACGTGGCAACGAAGAAATCGATCGTCTTCTGAAGTTCCGCGGTCAGGTCCTCCGACACGCTGTTGAGGACGCTCAACACCTGTTGCAGCGTGTTTTCACCGACCCGTTCACCGAGCTTGAGCCGCTCGGCATCGTCCCTCGACAGGCTCAGTTCGCGCTGGATCGCCTCGGTGTACTGATTGCCGCCGAAGGCCACGTCCCGCCAGAAGATCGAGACCCCGTGGTACAGCACGTTGATATTCATCACCGATGCGCCCACGTTGACCAGCGCCACCGTCTCCTGGTCCATGTCGTAGTTCGCTTCGTACGCGTTTTGCAGGGCGAAAACATCGACATCGACCAGCACCGGTTCCTTGCCGGCCTGAACGATCACCGAGGTGTAGTCGGCGATCCGGTCCTTTTTGACCGCGACCAGCAGCACGTCCATGGTGTCGCCGGCATCGGACTGCAGCACCACGTAGTCGAGATTGACGTCGTTGATGTCAAAAGGAATGTACTGCTCGGCTTCCCACTGGATGGACTCCGCCAGCTCCGCATCGGTCATCGCCGGGAGCTGAATCTTTTTGATGATCACCGAATGGCCCGACAATGAGCCGCCAAAGTTGGAATTCTTGATGCTGTTTTCGGCAATCAAACGAGACAAAGCCTCGACAACGAGTGACGAATCCATGATCGCGCCATCGACAATCGCCTCCGGCGAGAGATCGGCGATCGCGGCATGGAGAAGCTGAAATTCTCCGTTTTTCAGCGGCTTCAACTCGACGATCTTAATCGCCGAAGAACCGACATCACAGCCGACGACTTGCTTTTTGGGTTTTCCAAACACGGCTTACACCTTGATCGCAGAAGTTTTTCTGGACAGGACCATAAACCCCTCTACTTTGAGGCTACCAAAGGCCTCCTCTAAGGTCAAGAACAGGGATCACAACAACCAATCGACGCATCAACCCGGGTCACACAACTGTTTCTGTTTTTTTTCAAAATCAGGCTCCGTCGGCTTCTCGCGAATCTCCAAAACACTGTCCGGCCCATACCGTCTTATTAGCGTATCATTTATCGTTGCAAAGAGCGTAATTTTGTTCGAACCTTTTCTTCTTTCGGCAAAAAATAATATCCGTTCTTTTTGCAGCCCGGCGCATGTTCTGGGCCCGGATAGGTCTCAAAATCGGATGGCAATCCTCCGCCAACCCTTGATAATCGGGGCCACCTGTGCTATTAAATTCCACCCGTGTTCGGGGGTTTCGAGAAGGAGTTCTGACATGGCGCAGCGATGTGAAATCTGCGGCAAGGGGCCGATGAGCGGCAGCAATATCTCCCACGCTCACAACGTAACGAAACGGCGCTGGTTGCCGAACCTCCAGCGGGTGCGTGCGATGGTCGACGGACGACCGAAGTACGTCAGGGTGTGCACGCGGTGCATCCGCTCGGGCAAAGTCACCAAGGCCCCGCGTATCTGATGTTGTAGCGGCGCTCATGGGCCGGCCCCCGCCGCGCCCCGCCGCTCGACCCGTACCATCCCCTTCAACGCCTGCAGCCGGGTCAGGACGCGCGACAGCTGTGCCGCGTCACGCACCAGGATGGTGAGGGCCGCAAATCCCGTCTCGTTGGGTTCTGATCGCAGCTGGCAGGTCAGGATATCGCTGCCCTCCGACGAGATGACGTGCGAAATCGACGCCATCATGCCGGAGCTGTCGTCGAAGGCCATGTCGACATCGACCTGTGAGGTGGGCGCGCCGGGACTTGCCTGACTCGGCGCCCACTGGACTTCGATCTCTCTCTCCGGGTGGTAGAGAGAGATTGCGGACATTCGGACAAGTCCGCGCGTGCACCGCCACCCCCTTGCCGCGGGTCACGAAACCGACGATTTCCTCACCGGGCACGGGCTTGCAGCACTTGGCCAGATAAACCAGAAAATCTGCAGTCTCCGGTGACCTCGAGAGCGTGCCCTCCGACCGGCGGCGGTGCGACGCGGGTCCGGACGTCGGCGAGCCGCGTCTTCGCCCGCGTCCACGTCCTGCCGCATCGGACCGGTCACAACGGAGACGGGGGTTCTGCCGAAACCGATGGCGGCCAGCAGATCCTCTTCCTTCGACATACCGCTGCTCTGCAACACGGACGCGAATTCGTCGCTGCCGCTGACCTGCTTCAACGAGGTGCCGACCTTGCGCAGCTCCCTGTCCAGGAGTTTGCGGCCGACCTCGACCGCGCGTTCCTTCTCCTCCCGTTTGAGCCACGCGCGGATCCTGGAACGTGCGCGATTGGTGGCGACGATCGACAGCCAGTCGTGGTGGGGCTGCTGCCGGTTGGAGGTGGTGATCTCGACGATGTCACCGTTTCTGATCTCGGTCTTCAGCGGCACCCATTTCCCGTTGATGCGGCCACCGACGCAGGTCTGACCGACCTGGCTGTGGACGCGGTAGGCGAAGTCGAGGACCGTGGCGCCCCGGGGGAAGGAGAACACATCGCCGCGCGGCGTGAAGCAGTACACCTCGTCGGGGTAGAGATCGACCTTGAGGGAGTCGAGAAATTCGCGCGGCGAGGTGCCCTCGGAATTGTCGAGCAGCGCCCGCAGCCAGGCCACCCGGGAATCCTCAGCCGGGGCGTGGGAGCCCTTTTCCTTGTAGCTCCAGTGAGCGGCGATGCCGTACTCCGCGATCTTGTGCATGTCTTCGGTCCGGATCTGGATCTCGAACGGGTGCCCCTCCGGACCGACCACCGTCGTGTGGAGCGACTGGTAGGCGTTGGGCTTGGGGATGGCGAGGTGGTCCTTGAGCCGGCCGGGAACCGGCGGCCACTGTTGGTGGATGAGACCGAGGGTCGCGTAGCAATCCGCGACGGATGAAACGATGATTCGAAAGGCGAGGAAGTCGAACACGTTGGCGACATCGACGCCCTGGCGTTTGAGCTTTTCGAAGATGGAGTAGAGATGCTTGATCCGCCCCTGGACAGTACCCTGGATGCCGTTTTCTTCGAGCAGGCCCTCGAGAACGTCCTGGATCTCGACAAACCAGCGGTCGGCCGCTTCCCTCCGCTCCTCGATCTCGTGATCGAGCTTCTCCGCCTCATTGGGGTGGAGGTAGCGAAAGCACAGGTCTTCCATTTCGGTCTTGATGCTGCCGATCCCCAACCGGTTGGCGATCGGGGCGAAGATCTCGAGCGTTTCCCTGGCAATCGCAACCTGCCGCTCACGGCGCAGAAAGCCAAGCGTCCGCATATTGTGAAGCCGGTCGGCGAGCTTGACGAGAATGACCCTGACGTCGTCCATCGAAGCCAGCAGCAGGCGGCGGAAGTTCTCCGCCTCGTTCGCCTCGCGGCTCGAGTACGAGCTCTCGAAGTCGGCCATCTTGGTCAGCGCGGCCACCAACCGCGCCACCTCGGGCCCGAACTCCTCGCCGATCTCGTCGACGGTGGTCTCGGTGTCCTCCAGAAGGTCGTGGAGCAGGCCCGCTGACACCGTTTCCTCGTCGAGCTCCATGTCGGCCAGGATCCAGGCGACGGCCAGCGGGTGGGTGAAGTAGGGCTCGCCGGAACGGCGAATCTGACCCTGGTGCCGGTTGGCGCCGAAGACGTAGGCGTGACGAATCAGGTCTTCGTCGAGATCCGGACGGTAGCGCTCCATCCGGTTGAGGATGTCCTCAATACGTATCTTCGCCGGAGCGGTTTCCGCGACCATCCATCTATTCTATCTGTCGGGGTCAAGGAAACCGGCCCAACGACGACAACCGTCGCCATCACAAACGGCAGGCGGCAGAAACAGCTGAAGTCCAGCTCAGGGGGAATTTCGGAATTTCGGATTTCGGAATTTCGGATTTCGGATTTTCAGCCGGCATGATCTACCTGAGGTGGCCGGCACCTCCGCCGGACACGGCCTGGATTTCGACGCGCTACCATCCGGGACAAACCGCTCGGCCCCGTTGCAGTCGTGCGGAGGGCCGTTGTAATGAAAAATTCCTGAAATTCCGAAATCCGAAATCCGAAATTTCCTGTCAGCGTTTTCCTGCGACGCGGCGGCGTTCGCGGCGGGCGACCAGCAGCTTGTTCATGGCCAGAGCCACCGGCGAGGCGATGAAACACGGTCGAGTAGGTTCCGACGATGATGCCTACCAGCAGCACAAAGGCGAAGGTGTTGATGACGTCGCCACCGAAGATGAAGAGGCTGATGACCACCAATCAGCGTCGTGCCGGAGGTGATGATGGTTCGCGACAGGGTCTGGTTGATCGACGCGTCCATGATCTTTTCGAGGTCGTCGCCGCGGTGCAGCCGCAGGTTTTCGCGCACCCGGTCGAAGATCACCACGGTGTCGTTGACCGAGTAGCCGACCAGGGTCAGGAGGGCCGCCACGGTGGGCAGGTTGAACTCCCGCTGGGTCACCGCGAGCGCCGTCAGGGTGATGATCACGTCATGGATGAGAGCGACCACCGCGCCGACGCTGTAGGGCAGCTGGAAGCGGATCCAGATGTAGACCAGCATGCCGAGGATCGAGAAGATGATCGCCAGCTGCGCTTTCTTCTGCAGGTCCTTGCCCACGGCGGGGCCGACGTTTTCGGCCCCGAGGAGGGAGAACGCGCCGACCGCCAGCCGTGTCCTGGAGGTAGGACCGGGTCGGATCGCTCAACACGGTGACCGAGTCGAGGTCGTCGATGGAGGCGAAGATCCCGTTCTCTTGGCGGTAGTCGAGAACCGCCTCCGCCATCGGCTCGTAGTAGGCGCTGCGGCCTTCGATGTCGCCGCCGACTCCGTCCGGATCGGCGGCGGCGAGGATATTCATGAGCGCGAGGGAACCCTCTGGTGTTGAGATCGAATCGGTCGCCGAGATCCGATGTTGAACTTCGCGTGCAGGAGATCGAGGATCGGGCGTCGTGAAATCGCCCTCCTCACCACCCGGGTTTTCGACCCGGATCATGACCTCGTGCTTCTCGGCCTCGTCGAAGCGCTGGATGAGCGGCGAGCCGCTGGTGAGCTCGGCCGATCGCCGACCGCAGCTCCCCGAGGTCCGGTTTTTCATTGAACTTGACGGTGACCTGGGTGCCGCCGACAAAATCGATACCGAGGTTGAGGCCGTGGCCGAGATACTCATAGGCCAGACCGGCAATAATGACCAGCAGCGGAGAGTACAATGGCGATTCGCCGGTAGGAGAGAAACGGGATGTTGGTGTCACCGATAATGCGCATGGTTGTTTCCAATCAGATACTCAGCGACTCGACCCGTTCACGACCGGCAAGCGCGATCATGTACAGGGTCCGCGAGACGAAGACGGCGGTGAACACGCTCGCCAGAATGCCGATCGACAGCGTCACGGCAAAGCCCTTGACCGGTCCGGTCCCGAAGTTGAACAGGAAGAGGGCGGCGATGAGCGTGGTGAGGTTGGCGTCGAGAATGGTGCCGAAGGCGCGTGCGAACCCGGTGTCGATGGCAGCACGGACGGTCTTGCCGACCGCCAGCTCCTCGCGAATGCGCTCGAAGATGAGCACGTTCGCATCGACCGCCATGCCGATGGTGAGGATCACACCCGCGATGCCCGGCAGGGTGAGGGTCGCGCCGAAGTAGGCCATGGCGCCGAGCAGGATGATGATGTTCAGGATCAGCGCGACGTTCGCGTTGAGCCCCGACATCCGGTAGTAGACGAGCATGAAGAACATCACGACCAGCAGGCCCGCCACCGCCGCCCGCACTCCGCGCACCACCGAGTCGCGGCCCAACGACGGGCCGACGGTCCGTTCCTCGAGGTAGGTGATGGTGGCAGGCAGCGCACCGGCCCGCAGCTTGAGCGCCAGGTCCTCCGCCTCTTCGATCGAGAAGCTCCCGGTGATACGGCCTTCGCCGGGGATCCGCGACTCGATCACCGGCGCCGAGATGACCCGTCTGGTCGAGGACGATGGCCATCCGGGTCCCGATGTGGGAGCCGGTGTACTGGCCGAACTTGTCGGCCGCGTGGGGCTGGGTGGCGAAGTTGACGACCGGTTGGCCGTACTCATCCTGGCTCCGCCGCGCCGATCGCAGCTCCTGTCCGGAGATGATGGCCGATTTCTTCAGGAGGTAGAAATCCGTGCCGATCACCGCGCCGTCGAGGCCCTCGCGGTCGCCCGGGACGATCTCGGAGTCGGAGGGAACGATGCCGCCGATCGCGGAGAGCAGGCTCTGCCGGTCCGGCATCGGGCCGCCGACGACCTCCTGGAACTCGAGGAAGGCGGTCGAGGAGATGAGGTCCTTGACGCGCGCCGGGTCGTCGACACCGGGCAGCTGGACGAGGATGCGGTCGCTGTCGACGCCCTGCCGCTGGATCACCGGTTCGGCGACGCCGAACTGGTCGACGCGGTTCCAGATGGTCTCCAGCGACGAGCGCACCGCCATGTCGCGCACGGTGCGGTCCATGTTGGGAGGCAGCTCGAAGGTCCAGACCCCCGCGCCGGGGGCCACGCTGTAGCCCGGCACCCAGTTTTCCGCGATCTCGCGCAGTGGCGCGGAGTCGGTGGCGGCCGGCACGTTGACCGAGAAGCTCAGACTCTTCGAGGTTCGACGTCCCCTGCGTCAGATTCGACGCCCTCATCGCGCGCGCGGCTCACCAACCGCTGGGCGGAGTCGTCGAGCTCGGCCTTGATGGCATCGTCGGTCTGCACCTGCAGCACCAGGTGGATGCCGCCGGAAAGATCGAGCCCGTAGTGGATCTTTTCAGATGGCGGGTACAGCGACCACAGGCTGAGCCCGACCACGATCACAATCGAGAATGACACGCCACAGGATCTTTTTGTCCACGCTCGCCTCCGCTTTACACCGGTTCGGACGGCGCACCGTCCGTACCGACCGGTCCGCTGATCGCGCTCTTGGTGATCCTGATCTTGGTGTTCTCAGAGATCTTGAGCAACAGGGTCGTGTCCTCGACGGTGGCGATGGTGCCGAAGATCCCGCCTGAGGTCACGACCTTGTCGCCCTTTTTGAGGGCCCCGATCATCGCTTCCTTTTTCTTCTGCTGCTTCTTCGCCGGCATGATGACGAGGAAATAGAAGACCCCGAAAATCAGGGCAAACATCACCATCATCGACAGGGGACCGCCCCCTCCAGCTGCACTTTCCATGAATCACCTCGCAGTTCCGCCTGTCTCACTTTTCCGCGCGCTCTCGACGGCGCTGCGGAACCGCGAATAGCGGCCCGCCATGATAGCTTCCCGAGCCTGTCGCATCAAGCTCAAAAAGAAAGAGAGATTGTGAACGGTCAGCAAAACCACCGAAGTGACCTCGTTTGCGACGAAGAGATGGCGCAGAACGGCCCGCGAGTAGACCTTGCAGGTGGGGCAGCCGCAGTCGGGGTCGAGGGGTTCGGGGTCGTCGCGAAACACGCGTTCTTGATCGCGAAATCGCCCCTTGAGGTAAAGACCTTGCCGGTTCTCGCCGAGCGGGTGGGAAGCACACAGTCGAAGAGATCGACCCCACAGGCGATGGCGTGCAGCAGGTCCTCCGGATAGCCCACCCCCATCAGATACCGCGGGCGCTCGCGCGGCAGCATCGGTGCAGCCATCGCAACCCCGTCGTGGAGGGCTTCGCTCGGCTCGCCGACCGCCATGCCGCCGATCGCGAAACCGTCGAAGTCCAATTCCGCCAGGGCGTTGCTCGACCGTTGACGGAGGTCGCGGTCAAGGGAACCCTGTTGGATACCGAAGACCGCGCCCTGCCAGCCGTCGCCGGCCGACCTCAGTTCCGTCGCCCGGGCGAGCCCGCGGCGGGCCCACGCCATACTGGTCATGGTCGATCGCTCGGCCTCGGCCCGCTCCACCGGGTAGGGCAGGCACTCGTCGAGGACCATCGCCACGTCGACGCCGAACGCAGCCTGCGTCTCGATGACGTTCTCCGGCGTCAGGCGGTGCTCACTGCCGTCAATATGCGAGCGAAAGGTCGCGCCGTCCGCATCCAGACGGCGGCGGTTGGCGAGCGAAAACACCTGATAGCCGCCGGAATCCGTGAGGATCGGACCGTTCCAGCCCATGACCCGGTGCAGCCCCCCGAGACGGGAAATGCGCTCGACACCCGGCCGCAGCAGAAGATGGTAGGTATTGGCCAGGATCATCTCCGGGGCGAGCCGCTCGAGCTCCCAGGCCGCAACGCCCTTGACCGTGCCGGCCGTGCCGACCGGCATGAAGGCCGGAGTTCTCACCACTCCGTGGGGCGTGGTGAAGTCTGCTGCGCGCGCCGCGCTTGCGGGGTCGGAGGAAAGGAGAGAAAAAACTGACATTGTGTGTGGCTGCGGGTCGGCGGGCCCGGGTCAATCGCCGCCGGCCGACGCATCGATCGTCTGCAGCTGGACGTCGGCGCCGAGCTCGAGCTGAAAGCTGGAGGCATCGATCTCGGGGTTGAGCACCATGTCCTTGAACTCGTATCGCGTGCTGTCGCCGTCCGCTTCGTTGTACTCGACCATCACCGGCAGAAACAGCGTCCGGTCGATCTCGATCTCGATCGAGCGCAGCCTCTTCTTCACCATGGAACCGACCGGCCGCAGCTTCAACCGGTACGGCGCCCGGCCGCCCGGATCGGCAAGCGTCACGCTGAAGTTGGAAGTGAGGTCGTCAAGGGGCTGGGTGCCCGCGAGCACGCGCACGAACCGCTGCTGTTTATTGGACACCTTGACCCGCTCCGCCCGCGCCTGCAGCGGCAGGAACGTGGTCACCGTGTCGTCGGTGAAGACCACCACCATGAGATCGGGCCGCCGATAGTCCCAGCGGACCTTGTCGGGGGCCTGAAAGAGGAACTCGCCCGACGACTCGACCGCCTCGAGCAGCATGTCGCTCTTCTTGATCTGCACGAAATCGGCGCTGAGCGAACGCAGGGCGTGCTGCTGCTCCACGACCCGGGCGATCAGGGCGTCGAGCTTGGCGCTCCCTTCGAGGGTGTCGATGGTGTCGCTCGGCGGTGGGCCGGCCACCGCGATCGACCACCAGAAAACCGGCCAAGAGGAACAAACACAGGAGTTTCAGTTCTCGCACGGGACGCACTCTAGCACAA
>CAVQQV010000020.1:0-79107 GCA_963714885.1 Candidatus Sulfomarinibacteraceae bacterium
ACGGTCGCGGTCGCTGTCGAAATGGTAGAGCTTGGCGACCTCGATCCGCCTGGCGAGGAAGCTGCAGGCGAGGACGGCGAGGAGCATTCCGGCCAACGGCCCGATCCAGTAGATCCACCAGCCCTGCCACTGCCCGGAGACGACCGCCGGGCCGAGGCTGCGGGCGGGATTGGTGCTGGTGCCCGAGATCGGCGCCTCGGCCCACACCATGATCGCGTAGAGCGGGGGGAAGATCGCCGGTGTGAACGGACGGATTCGCCGGAAAGCCAGGAAGACGGCGAGCAGGGCGACCATCGCAAAGGTCGTGATCGCTTCCCCCAGCAGTGCGGTCGACGTGGAGATCCCCGGGCCCGGCCAGGTCGCCCCGAATTCCACGCTCTTCCCCATCGCGCCCCAGAGAAGCAGCGGCAGCGAGCCGACGACCGCGCCAATCAGCTGCGCTGCGATGTATACGAGGGTGGTCCGCAGGTCGAGCTTGCCCATCAGCCGAAAGGCGAGGGTGACGGCCGGGTTGATGTGCGCCCCGCTCACCTTGCCGACCGGAGACAGCGCGATCGAGGCGCCCGTGGTCCCGAACAAAAAACCGGTGATCAGGCGCCTGAGCCCCTCGCTCGGGATCAGGCTCGCCATCGGGGTCCCGGCGCCGAACATCAGGATGACCAGCGACAGGCCGACCAGGACGAGCAGGGCCGTGCCGATCAGCTCGGAGACAAAAATCCGCCAGGGGAACGGCCGGCTCGTGGAGTCGTTCATCCGGCGCGGGTCCCGGTCGTGGTTGTCATCGATTTCTCGCTTTCCGCAATCATGTCGAAGACCTATTCGGACGAGACGAAGCGCACGCACACGGGGGAGACCACCGTGAGCGACAAGTCCGTCGGCGCCAGCCGGCCGCTCGTCGGATCGATTCGGAAGAGGTTGATCGTGTTCGAGCCCTGGTTGGCGGCGAACAGCCAGCGGCCGGTCGGGTCGATCGCGAAGTGGCGGGGCGTCCTGCCGCCGCTCGGTACCCACTCCAGGGACGTGAGGCGCCCATCGTCCGGATCGATGCCGAACACGGCGATGCTGTCGTGTCCCCGGTTCGAGACGTACAGGAACCGACCTGCTGCATCCAGCTCGATCTCCGCCGCGGTGTTGGCGCCGGCGAAGTCCCCCGGGAGCGTCGGGATCGTCTGCACGCTGCGCAGCACCCCCGGTCCCGGGTCGTAGGCGAAGACGGTAACCGTGGACGCCAACTCATTCACCACATACACGAACTTCCCCGACGGAGCGAAAGCGGCGTGGCGCGGCCCCGCGCCGGGATCCATCTTGACGAACGGCGGGCTGCCCGGCGTCAGAGAGCCGGTGGCGGCGTCGAATCGATGCACCAGCAGCTGGTCGAGCCCGAGGTCCGCCACCATGGCGAACCGGTTGTCGTTGGTGACCTGGATGAAATGGGCGTGCGGCCCCGCCTGGCGCTCCGGGTTCACGCTGGATCCGACATCCTGCACGAAGGCCGAGTGCGGGCCCAGCCGCCCGTCCGGGCCGATCGGGAACACGGCGACGTTGCCACCGTTGTAGTTCGCCACCAGCAGGTACCGCGCCGTCGCGTCCAGGGACAGGTGCGCCGGACCTGCACCGAGCGAAGAGACCTGCTGCAGGAGATCGCAACTGCCCGATGCTCGATCGATCGCGAACACGCTGACCGCGCCGGTCGGCTCGTCGCGGAACGTGTCCAGCTCGTTCACCGCATACAGAAAGCGGCCGTCCGGATCGACTGCGAGAAACGACGGGTTGTCCGTCGCGGCTGCCAGGCTGACCGCCGAGGTCTCACCGGTGGCCGGGTCGAAGCGAAAGGCGTAGATGCCCTCGCTCCCGGCGCCGGTGTAGGTGCCGACATACACCAGGTACTCGGCGGCAGGGGCTTCAACCACGGCGGCCAACAGAACGGCCAGCAGACAGATTGATCTGATCATCCAAAGCCGCATACGTCTCCCCGCCAGAGGGTTCGCCAACCCGCAAAACTCACACCTCGGAGAACTGGATGACGACCTTGATGTCGTCGGGTTTTCTTTCCAGAGCCTGCAGGAAATTCTCCGGCTTTTCGCGGCGGGTGATCAGGCCGGCGAGCCACGTCCGGTCCGCGCGCGCCAGGAGGTTCCCGGCCTTGTACCAGTGCCGCTTGTTGGCGTTGACGCTGCCCACGATCACGATGTTCTTCAACACCGCAGCCGCCGCGACATCGGCTATGGCCGCTGTCGGGGCGGCGCCGCCGTGCCCGACGCCGGTGAGACAGACGATCCCGCTCGCGCCGATCGCCTGGATCGAATCGGCGATCACGGTTCCCACTCCGGTGCACTCGACGATGGCGTCCGGTTCGAAGCCGATCTCCTTCACCGAGCCGGAGTGATACGTCGCACCGAGGGCGCGCACCAGATCCGGTTTGGCGCCGGACTCCATGCGGTCGAGGACGTGGACCTCGAGGCCGAACGAGCTGGCGCCGAGGGCCGCCAGGAGCCCGATGGGACCCGCGCCCGTCACCAGAACTGTCTTCGGTTCCCAGAACGAGCGGCGGCCGATGACCGCCACGTGTTCCAGGGCCTTTGCGATCACGGTGGTCGGCTCGAGGAGCACGCCGAGGATCCCCAGCGAAGCGTCGACCTTGATGGCGTACTCGGGCTCGATGCGCCAGCGCTCGGACATGAAACCGTGGATCTCCTTGATCCCGCGCTCGGTGTAGCGGCCGTTGCGGCACATGTCCCACTCCCCCACCGCACAGTTGGGGCAGGGCACGGGGTCGGGGCGGCGGACGATGCCGACCACGAGATCACCCTCCTTGAACCCGCCGGTCGGGCCCGGATCGATGACGCGGCCGAGGGATTCGTGGCCGAGCACGAGGCGCGTCGCGCCGGGGGGCGCCCAGCCGTACTTCCCCTCGACGATCTCGACGTCGGTCCCGCACACTCCAACCGCAACGGCCTCCACCAGGATCGAGCCCTGATGTACATCGGGCTCGGGAAACTCGCCGTAGCGGGCGCTCCCCGGCTTCTTGGGCTCGACAGTAATTGCTTTCATCGGTTCATCTCCATTTCAAAAACGTGGTAGGACCAGGGTTGCAGATCGAGGTAGAGCCCGCGTTCGAGCAGGTCAGTGCCGTCGCGGTCATACGAAGCGGCGCCGAGCGCGTCCTCGAGCCGGACCGGCCTGTCCTTGATTTCGGGAAAGGGCAGGTCGAGATAGCACTGGCTGGGATGGGGAGCATAGTTCACGGCGACCACCACCCGTTCATTTGCGGGTCCTCTCCAGCCATGGGCGACGAACGCATCGCAGGAGCCGTTGCCGTCCCAGGCCGGCCGGCAGGTCAGCCACTGCCACTCCCCGCTCCTCACGATGGGCTTCCTGAGCACCGTGAGCAGGCGGTCGTAAAACTCGTGCATCTCGCGGTCCGGAGTCTCCTCGGGCGCCCGCACGAGGTGCGGCGAGATGCGTTTGGTGCGGCCTTCGAACTGCCCCTGGTGGAAGAAACGCAGACCGGGCGTGAGGAAGGTGATCACCGCGGCCGCCCGCTGCACCTCGGGCGCGAAGGTGGCGGCGGCCCGCGGTTCGTCGTGGTTCTCGAGGAAGCGGGCCGAATGGGCCTGGAAATCGAGATCCGCCAGGAGGTGCCCGCGAATCGGTCGAGCGTGACCCTCCACCAGGCGGTCGTAGAGCCGCTTGTCGTAGGTGAAGTCGAAGCCCTGCTGTTGGAGGGTCCACTCGAGGTCCCAGTAGACCTCGGCCATGAACACGAAGCCCGGGTGCGCGCCGGCGAACCGATCCGGTGGCCTGCGGCCAGAAGAGATCGGCGCGGGTGCCCCAGGTGCGTTCGAACACCTCGGGCAGGACCAGCATGGCCATGTCGCAGCGCACCCCGTCGCACTGGCCGGCGATGCGCTCCAGCTCACCCATCATCGCCCGCTGCAGCTCCTCCTTGCCGTAGTCGAGCTGCAGGGTGTCGGGCCACCCGTCGAAGTACGGGTCGCGGCCGTAGGCGAACACCACCGGCCCGTTCTTCGTCTGCAGCCGGCAGTAGTTCTGAGGTGAGCGATCGAGGTCATTCTCGGTGCCGTGGACGAAGAACTCCGGGTGCTCGTCGACCCACGGGTGGTCGGGCGCCATGTGATTGGGGACGAAGTCGAGCATCAGCTTCAGCCCGCGTTGCTGCATCCGCTGCCGCAGACGCGCGAGCGCCGCATCGCCGCCGAGATCGCGGTGGACGGTGTAGCTCTGGATGGCAAAGCCCGAGCCGGCGATGTCCTCGTCCGCGAGATCGGGCAACGTCTCCTCGAACTCGCGGCGCCAGCCGGGGTTCGCCCGCGAGATCGCCTGCGCCGCCGGGCCGGTCTGCCACACGCTCAAAAACCAGACCCAGTCGAAGCCCATCCCGGCCAGCCGGTCGAGCTCCGCGTCGGGGATGTCGTCGAGCGTCGCCTTGCGACCCAGTGAGGCCGACAGCCGGGTCAACCAGACCCGGGTGTTGACCTGGTAGAGCGCCGGATAGCGGGGTGCGGACATGGCTCCCCCCTACTCCCCGGCCACCTGCTCACGGGTCAGCCGGGCCTCGAGCTTTTCCTTGGGCGTCTCCAGCGCGTCCTCGGCCGTGAGCCGCCCGAAGAGGTCCAGAAGGCGCGCGACCAGGCCCGTCCAGCCCGTCTGGTGGTTGGCACCGATGCCGGCACCGCTATCCCCGTGGAAGTACTCGTAGAAGAGGATCAGATCGCGCCAGTGCGGGTCGTCCTGGAACTCCGCCGAGCCGCCGTGGACCGGCCGGCGGCCGCTCCCGTCGCGCAGGAAGATGTTCGCCAGGCGCTGAGAGATCTCCTTCGCCACCTCGAAGAGGGTCATCCGGTTCCCTGAGCCGGTGGGGCACTCGACCGTGAAGTCGTCGCCGTAGAAGCCGTAGAGATTCAGGAGCCCCCGGACGATCAAGGCGTTGACCGGCATCCAGATCGGGCCGCGCCAGTTCGAGTTGCCCCCGAACATCCCGCTGTCGGAGTCGCCGGGGAGGTACTCGACGCGGTACTCGCGGCCCGCTACGTCGAACACGAACGGGTGCTCGAGGTGGTGGCGCGACAGGGCGCGAATGCCGTAGGGGGAAAGGAACTCCTTCTCGTCGAGCAGATAGCCGAGAATGCGCTCGAGCTTCGCCCGGGTGAGGGGCGACAGCAGCCGGCGCCCCGCGTGGCCGACGAACCCATCGACCATCGGAGCCACCTGGGCGAGCACCCCGGGGTGGCGCTTCCGGAAGAGCGCGATCAGCTCCATCAGCCTCGGGTGGCGCGTCACCGTGTCCTCCTCGATCATGGTGCTCGCGCACAGCGGCAGGAGACCGACCATCGAGCGGACCTTGAGACGGAAGGCCTCGCCGCCGGGAAGCCGGAGCACGTCGTAGTAGAAGCCGTCCTCCTCATCCCACATGTCGTCCCGCTGGTCGCCGGCCTTGTCCATGGCGTAGGAGATCCAGATGAAGTTCTCGAGGTACTTGAAGGCGACCTCCTCATAGACCGGGTCGTGGTCGGCGAGGATGAGGGCCATCTCCAGCATGTTCTGGCTGTAGAACGCCATCCACGCCGTCCCGTCCGCCTGCTCGAGCGACCCGCCGGTGGGGAGCTCGGCGCTGCGGTCGAAGACACCGATGTTGTCGAGGCCCAGGAAGCCACCGGCGAAGACGTTGCGGCCCTGGGGGTCCTTTCGGTTCACCCACCAGTTGAAGTTGAGCTGCAGCCCCTGGAAGGAGCGCGCCAGGAACTTGATGTCCTCCCGGCCGAGGTTCTTCTCCATCTTGAAGAGGAACAGCGTCGCCCAGGCGTGCACCGGGGGGTTGACGTCGCTGAAGTTCCACTCGTAGGCGGGCATCTGCCCGTTGGGGTGGCTGTAGAGGCTGCGGAGCATCAGCAGGAGCTGCTCCTTGGCGAAGTCGAAGTCGACCAGCGACAGCGCGATCGTGTGGAAGGCCAGGTCCCAGGCCGCGTACCAGGGGTACTCCCACTTGTCGGGCATGGAGATGACGTCGCCGTTCAGCATGTGGAACCACTCGGCGTTGCGCACGCCGCGGCCCGCACCGCCCAGGAGCGGGTGCGCGTTGTGCTCCTTCAGCCAGCGGTCGAGGTCGAAGTAGTAGTACTGCTTCGTCCAGAGCATCCCCGCGAGGGCCTGGCGGTGGACCCGGCGCTGATCTTCGTCCAGCGAGTTGGGCGCGATCCGGTCGTAGAACTCGTCGGCGTCGCCGAGCCGCTGCTGGAGCACCTCGTCGAACGCTGCGCCGAACGGCGCGCCCGCCGCGCCCCGGGTCAGGCGGAGCCGGACGACCTCACAGCCCCCCGCCGGCACCTCGAGCTCGTAGCACGCCGCGGCCTTGGTCCCGATCTGCGCGGGGTTCACCGCCTCCCGCTCCCCGCCGATCACGTACCGGTGGAACGCGTCCTTGACGTAGCGGCGTCGGGTTCGGCTGCCCCCAGAGCCGGTGGGCGTTCGACTCGTTCTCCGTGAACAGGAGCTCCGGGGCGCCGTCGCACTCAAGCGTCGACTCGCCCAACTCGGGGTGGGAGGCGACGATCGCCCCGCCGGCCGCGCGCAGGACCGGCTTGTCGCCCTCGTCGCCCCACGACCAGGTGTTCCGGAACCACAGCGTCGGCAGGAGGCGCAGCCGGGCCGCCTCCGGGCCGCGGTTGTGGACCGAGATGCGGATCAGGATGTCCTCCGGGCCCTCCTTGGCGTACTCGACGAAGACGTCGAAGTAGCGGTCGTCGTCGAAGACCCCGGTGTCGAGGAGCTCGTACTCGAGCTCCTCCTTCGTCCGCCTCCGGTTGGTCTCGACCAGGTCCCGGTAGGGAAACTCGCGCTGCGGGTACTTGTAGAGGTACTTCATGTACGAGTGGGTCGGCGTCGAGTCGAGGTAGAAGTAGTAGTCCTTGACGTCCTCGCCGTGGTTGCCCTCGCTGTTGGTGAGGCCGAAGGCGCGCTCCTTGAGGATGGGGTCCCGCCCGTTCCACAGCGCGAGGGCGAAGCACAGGAGCTGCCGGTCGTCGGAGATCCCGGCGAGGCCGTCCTCGCCCCACCGGTACGCCCGCGAGCGCGACTGGTCGTGCGTGAAGTAGTCCCAGGCGTTGCCGTCCTGACTGTAGTCCTCGCGGACCGTCCCCCACTGCCGCTCGCTGAGGTACGGGCCCCACTTCTTCCACGGGACGCCCGCCTCGCGGGCGTCGTTCAGCCGTTTCTGCTCGGTGCAGTCCACGATGGCCGTTTCCGTCACATTCTTGCTTTTCATTGGCGTGTCCTTTCGGCACCGTCCTGACCGGTGCCCACTCCGGAATCCCCCCGGGCCGCTGCGATTCCGGCTTTCTTCCGAGGTCCTGTGCAGGGGATCCTGCGGCATACAATTGCACCAAACGGTCCTGAAATCGACTCGCAAAAATACGAGGTCCGTCGGGGAATACCCGAGGTTCGTCGTGACGCTCGGCCGTTGGGCTGCCGCTTACTCCGGTTCCTCGCGAAACGCCGCCGCGGCGTGGCGGTTGGTCGGGTAGAAACGGCTCTCGTCGATCAGCTCCATCAGATCGTACTTCTCGAGCCACGAGCGGAAGGAGCGGTCGGCGCGGCTGACGGCGAACGTGACGTCTCGGTCGGCCAGCAGCGTGATCGCCTGCCGCAGGGTCTGCGCGCCGGTGGTGTCGATGTCGGTCATCGCCTCCGCGTCCAGCACCAACCAACGGGGGGGCTGTGGCGCCCGGGCGATCAACTGCTCGATCTCGTCGAGGAACAGGGTCGCGTTGGCGAAGTAGAGTGGAGCCCCGAATCGATAAATGACCAGACCTGACGTACTGGTGCCGTCGCCGGCGCCCGCGGGGGCAAAATAGCTGCCATCGGGAGCTTCCAGCAGCGTCGATGTGTCCGGGCGGGACGCCCGCCGGATGACGTCGATGGTGGAGAGGAGGAAGGCGATTGCGACGGCGCGCAGCGGGCCCACGACGAGCACGCCGAGGAGACAGACAGCAGCGATCCAGAAGTCCGAACGGCGCATCCGCCACAGCTCGCGCAGCTCGTGGACCTCGATCAGCGACAGCACCGCGTTGGCGACGATCCCGGCCAGGGCCGCGTTGGGCAGATACGCCAGCACGTCGGTGAAGAAGAGCATGACCATCGCGATGGTCCCGGCCGCCACCAGGCTGGGCAGCTGGCTGCTTCGCGCCCGAGGCCTCCATCGCCGCCGAGCGTGACGGGCTGTTGCCGGTGACCAGCGAGCCGGTGAAACCGGCGGCCAGGTTGGCAACGCCGTAGGCGAACAGCATCTGGTCGCCATCCGCCTTGTCGCCGTGCTTGGCGCTGTAGCTTCGCACCAGGAGCAGACCTTCGCACAATAAAATGGCCACCACCGCCAGAGAGCCCGGCAACAACCGCAGGTAATCAGCCAGAGGGATGGCCGGCAGGGTCAAGGCCGGGGGGCCCGAAGGCATCGCACCGAGCACGCCGACTCCCTTGGCGGCGAGATCGAAGTAGGCAACGATGACCGTCAGCAGCACCAGGGCCACCAACGCCCCGGGGATCTTGGGCGCATACCGTTTCATCAGCCGGACGATCAGGAAGGCGGAGACTCCGATCGCCACCGACCACAGGTTGGCGCGGGGAATCGAGTCGAACAGGGCCACGAGTTCGAGGAAGTAGCCCTCGGTGTTCACCGAGCTCGCCATGGCCCCGTGGAGCTGTTCCGCTGCCGCCAGTACACCCGACCCCGCGTCGGCCACGTGCGGCGCGGCGAGGATCTTCCGCACCTGGTTGGTGAAGACCTCGATCCCGAGACCGGTGATGAAGCCCACCATCACGGCACGCGAGAGGAAGTTGGCGAGGAACGCCAGCCGGAAGATCCAGAAGACGAGGAACAAGAGACCGCAGATCACGGCCATGGCCAGGGCGTACTGCAGACGCAGCGGGTCCCCGGGTGCGGCGAAGGCGACGAGGGCTGCGCCGACCAACCCTGCGATCGAGGCATCGGGGCTCGTCACCAGGTACCGCGAGCTGGTGAACAGGGCGAAGATCGCCAGTGGAATGATGGCCGCATAGAGCCCGGCCACGGGGGGCAGGCCTGCCACCTGCGCGTAACCGATGTTGAGGGGGATCATCAGGGCGGCCAGGGTGAAGCCCGCCGAGACCTCGCGGGGGACGTCGGCCAGCTTGATGCCTCTCAGTCCCACGAAAGGGCGGGGCCAGCTGATCTTCGCGAACACGGTTGGAGCAGCTTCATTCATGCGAGGAACGCTCCATCCTCCCGCAGTAGACACGGGATGTTCATGCTACGTCCCCCACAACGGTCTTACCGACCTGTCTGCCGATGATGGAGGCAACGACCAACGCGAGGACGAACGACCACAACGTCCACATGACGACCATCGCAACCATGCGCGGATCTCCATTCGGAATGGCAAGCACCCCGGCGAACACCGCTGCGATATTGCGTGTGCCCATCCCCAGAGCCATGACGCTGCGCTCATTTTGTTTCAGGCCGAAGCCGAAACGATACGTGATCAGGCCCATCACGACCATGAACAGGGTCATCGAGAGGAGGGCAAAACTGCCCGCCGTGTCGAACATCTGCCTTCCGTACAGCACGACGCAGAGGACGACGGTCAGGGCCGTGGACAAGCCGCGCAAGCACCTTGACCGGCCGGAAGATCTTCTCGGCCAGCGGTGCGGCATAGGTCCGGATCAAGGCGCCAATCAGCAACGGTATCAGCACTGGTGAAGACGAGGGGTTTCGCGAGCGCCATGGCGCTCAATGTCACCCCCTTGATCACGCGGGCGCCATCAGCGGCATGAACACCACCGTGCCGAGCGCCACCAACGGAATGAAGGCGCCCGCGAAATCCACGTTCCCACGGGCTCTTCCCGACCATGGGCGGGAAGGAACGGCGCGCACGGCGCGAGACTGCGATGATCAGCACGACGACCGCAAATGGCTCAGCCAGGGGAATGAACCGGGTGATCAGATAGCCGAGAGCCGGCCCCGCCACCCAGCCCCACACGAGGACCAGCCCCAGGAACTTCAGATTCCGCAGTGTCTCGAGCGACCGCGGGTATGTCTGACTTGAAGTCCCATGCTCGCCAGGTTCGAGATGGTGAAGATCAACCACCAACGGGTTGAACATGGTCTGTAGAATACTGCATCACGGTGTTCATGACCTGGAACCTCCTCTGTGCGCTCGTTCCTTACTTCTTTACGAACTGGGTGATGAACCCGAAAGAGAACTGCAGCTCCGGCTGCCGGGCCACGCGTTACTTCTCCGCCGCCATGTTGGCCAGACGCATCTCTTCCCATTCCGCCATGCTCGAGGGAACGTGGAACCACTCCTCCTCGGAGACCGGTTCCATGACGATGGCATCGGTGGGGCAGCCGATCACGCACACACCGCAGCCGATGCACTTGTCACGCTCCACTTCCGACTTGCCGGGATCCAACGCCACGGCCACACAGGCAGGCCCTGTGGGCATGCGCCCCGGCCCTTCGGAGATCGCGTCCGTCGGACACCGCTTGATGCAGGCGCCGCAGGCCGTGCACGGATCGGGATCGATGACGGCGCGGTAGTTCGACTTCTGGGGGCCGTCCTCGATTCCGGCGAGCTTCGGGCCGTGGAAGAGGCCGCAGCAGCAGCTGCAGCAGTTGCAGGTGCCGACGAACTGCGGCGCGTCGGCGAACATGGTGAAGCCGTAGAAGGCGAGGTTGACGTGACCCAGCCTGCCGAGCTTCGTGAGGAGCTTTGATGCCTCCTCCCGACCGACGACGGTCTCCCCGAGCGGGGTCTGCGGCGGCAGGCCGACGAAACCGCATCTCTTCATCGGCTTCTTACAGCTGTGCCCTTTCAGGACCTCGGCCTCCCGTTTGCAGACGCAGTCGATGACGAGAAAACGGTCATGCCGCTCGAAGTGGGCGTCGATGTCGAGGTGGGGCTCCGCCTCCGCCATCTGCTCGGGCGAAAGCGAGCCTCGAACCGGCACCACGCCGAGCACGCCGGGGCGCGGTGCAAAGATGCGTTCACCGCCGCCCTCGATCACGAACTGCTCGAAGAGCTCGGCGAACTCCTTGTCGAGGCGGCGCATGCTGGCCTCGTACCAGCCCACCAGGAACGGGCGCAATCGGTATTTCTTCTCGCCCTCCACCTTTTGATCGAGCACGCCGCCTCCTGCCGTGCCCGCGGCCGAGTTCAGCGACACCAGACCCCTCGGGACGAGGCTCTCGAGCAGCGCGGTGACCTCGGCCTCGTCGCGGCCGACCCGCGCGGCGATCTCGGCTGCGGTCTCGGGGAAGCGGGTCAGGTGCCCGGCGAGGGACACCTCCTCTTCGGTGAACGCCATCTCGATCAGTTTCAGCTCCACCCCGGACTCGGTGCGGGCGAAGCCGTTCGGCAGTGCGTCGAGGGCATCCGCCAGCCGTTCGTAGACATCGATAGACTCTGCGGTCATTTCAAACCTCCCGGCTCTTCACCACTTCGCCCAAAGGCCTCGTCGATGATCGCCTGGAGTCGCTGGACCACGTCGTCGGAAGGCGTCTTGTAGTCTTCCAGCTCATACTTCACACCCAGGCTCAGGTACTTGCCGAGGCCGAATCGGTGATAGGGCAGCAGCTCGTAATCGATCACGTTCTTGTGCGGCCGGATGAACTCGAGGACCGCCCGGATGTGCTCCTCGTCGGCGTTGATGCCGGGGATCAGCGGCGTGCGGGCGATGAAGTCGATGTCGGGGAAGGTCTCGTAGGCCTTCTTGAAGTTCTCCAGAATGCGCTTGTTGTGCACGCCGGTCCACTTCTTGTGCCTTTCCGAGTCCGTCAGCTTGTGGTCGTGCAGGCAGGTATCGACGTGGGCGAGGACCTTCTCGATGAAGGCCCACGGCACGTTGCTCGCGGTTTCGATGGCGGTGTTGATGCCGCGCTCGTGGGCGCCCTCCAGCAGGGCCGCGCTGAAGTCCGGCGCCAGGAGGCACTCGCCGCCACTCAGCGTGAGGCCGCCCCCGGTGGACCGGTAGAACGACTCGTCCTTCTCCACCTCTTCGAGCACCTCGTCGACGGTCATTTCTTTGCCGAACATCTCGAGCGCACCCGTCGGACACAGAGCAAGCCAATGACTCGTCGCAGTCTCCGGCCAGGTCCCAGTTGACGTGGATGGTGTCGTCGGAACCCTCGACCACATAGAAGGCGCCTTCGGGGAAGGGTGCCTTCAGACACAGGCCACACGCCTCCTTGCCGGTGCACTTTCTCGGGTCGTAGGAGAGTTCGGGCTTGAAAGCGATGCTCTCGGGGTTGCCGCACCACTTGCAGCGCAGCGAGCAGCCCTTGAGGAAGACGTTGGTCCGGGTGCCCGGGCCGTCGTGGCTGCAGTAGCGCTGGATGTTGAGCACGATTCCGGTCGGAGCGGATGATTTGGCGGTCTGTTTGCTCATAGCTCCCTCCCCAGGAAGATGCCGAGAGAGCAGGCAATCTTCACGAAACCACCGTCGAGAGGCACGGTTCTGAGCTTGTTGATCGCTTCGGCCAGCGGCACAAAATCCACCTTTGGTGGGTTAAAAGCCACCATCGAACCATAGTTGCCGTCCTTGATGCCCTGCAGAGCCCCCACGCCGTAGGCCAGAGCCAACTGGCGGTCGACGGCGGTCGGCGTGCCGCCCCGGACCCAGGGGCCCATGACCATTGGGAAGGTCTCCTGGGCAAGTTGGAGCTGCAACCCTTCGGCCACGGCCTCGGCTGCTTTTCCCGATCGCCGGATGACGTGCTCGCTTGCATCACCTGTCGCCAGTGGCGCAAGTGACGCCTTCAGCGAAGAAGGCTTGTCCTGGGGATTGTCATCGTCAATCAGTTTCACACCTTCGGCCACCACCACCAGGCCATAAGGCCTCCTGGCTGTCACCTTATCCTGCAACCTCAACGCAACCGCCTGGAGGTTGCAGGGAATCTCCGGGATCAGCACCGCATCGGCGCCAACGGCAATGCCGGCCTGCAGGGCGATCCACCCGGCCTGTTCTCCTAAAACCTCAACTACGCCGATCTTGCGTGCAGCCTGGGCCGCCTGACGAACCCGGTCAAGCATCTCGATCGTGGTGCTCAGCGCGGTATTGAAACCGAATGACACCATGGTGCCGGCGATTTCATTCTCAATCGAACGCGGCACGCATACCACGGGCAACCCCTTGCGGTGGAGCTTGTACATGATGGTCAGCCCACGGCCGCCGACGACGGCAATCAGTGCGTCGATATTTTCAGCGTGCAACTTCTTGATGAGTTCATCGGACATGTCGACTTCTTCGACCATGTCGTCTTCATTGACGGTGCGCACGTTAAACGGGTCGATCCGCGGCGCCTGCCCAAGCAGACCCGCAGCGTTCGGATCCAGGCTCTCGATCAGCTTCGTATCGAGCGTCAGCAGCCCGCCGTCGGGGTAGCGCTCCGGGTACAGCAGGCCGTCGAAACCGTCCCGGATGCCGACCATCTCCCATCCCAGGTTGTTCGCCGCTTTGGCTGCGCCCATGATGACGGCGTTGATCCCCGGAACGTGGCCGGCGCCCACCATGATGGCGATGCGCCTGAGAAAACTGCCGTGTCCAATTTCTTGAGTCATAGTGACCTTCCTCTACTTGCGCTTCCTGTGTCCGCACTCACGGTCTTCGCTCGATCCAGGTCGCGGCATCTTTCGAAAAAGAGAAGAACCGGTACAGCGTGACGCAAGGCCACGCCGCACCGGTTCCGTTCAAGGCTACTCGCAACGCTGCAAGGTCCGTTCGATGACCTCGTTCTGCACGCCCACATGCAGCTGGGTGAAGAACGCGCTGAACCCGGCCACACGAACCACGAGGTCGCGGTAGTTTTCCGGATGCTTCTGCGCGTCTCTCAACATCTCCGTATCCAGCACATTGAACTGAATGTGATAACCACCGTTTGCGAACAAGGTCCTGACCAGATTCATCATGCTGTCCCGGCCCTTGCGCGTTTTCAGTTGATCCGGCGGGAGCTTCATATTCATGTGCGTGGCGCACCACTTGACAGCATCGTTACCTTTGGCTGCTGAATTGATCAGCGCGGTCGCTCCCTTGACATCGGTTCCCCGCGTGGCGGACAAGCTGCCATCGGTAAGCGCCACTCCGGCCTTCTTGCCGGTTGGCAATGCGCCGGTCACCAGGCCCATCAGGTTGTGCACGCTCTTGGTGTACTGGTCCAGCGATACCTTCATGTCCTTGGTAATGTAGCAACCGCCGCCATCCACGTTGTTGAAAGCTTCGACAACACTGTCGTTGACCCTGCGAACCATAAAGTCCACTTCATCAATGTCATTGCCGTATTTGGGCGCCTCCTCGAAGCACATCTTGTGGACCTTCTCGTATTCCCCCTCGAAATTGGCCGCCAGGGCTTTCTTGAGTTCCGCCATGGTCAGCTTCTTCTTGTCGAATACGAGATGCTTCACGGCCATCAGTCCGTTGCCGGCATCCACACTACCTACCGAGATCTGGGCGACCGTGTAGTAGTTAGCGCCGCCTTTCCAGGTTTCGGTGCCTGTTTCAATGCACCCCTTGGTCAGAATGGATCGCCAGGTACACGGCAGAAAATCTGCATTCAGCATGCTCGCAATCCAGGCGCCCCGGCGGAGTGTGTCTTCACAAAACTGAAGCTGCTGTTCGAAAGCTGTGTAGAGTTCTTCGAAGTTTTTGAATTTTTCGGGATCTCCCGACTTAGGCCCTACCTGCATCTTGGTGCGCGGATCAAAGCCGTTGTTCAGGGTCAGCTCGAGCACCTTTCCGAGGTTGGGTTGTCCTTCCACCGGGTGACCGGTCTCGTAGGGGATGTAGCTTCCCACACACGCGCCGACACAGGTGCGTCTGGCTTTCCCCAGCGGCAGAGCACCCACCCTGTCACTGTGGCCCCACAGGTGAAGGGCCCGTTTCATCATCACATCGGCATTGAGAAACTGTGGCATACCGACACCGGTGTTAATACAATCGAGCACTTTCTCGATGAACTTGCCTGGTGTTTTGGGGGTGAGCGCACAAGACAAGGGCGGCTGGGGGTACGACAGGTATATACATGCATCGAGGACCACGTAGTCCATCTCCGCAGTGGCATCATCGCCCTCCTCGGTATAGCCCGCAAGGGTAATGCTCTGTCCCAGGTCGGCCGAGTTCTGTATGGCAACCTTCTCCCCGTAGTAATAATTGATCTCATTCAGCCTGATGATCAGGTTCTGGAACATAAACACGGCGTCGTCATAGTCAATCAGCCCGGCGGCCTTGTCGGCCTGCAAGTAGGGATCCAGGTTCTGACCCAGGTAGGCCTGTGAGTATCCGCAGCCGACCTGTTCAAGTTCGGCCACCAGATGACAAAAGTAATGGCTCTGGATGGCTTCCCGCAAGTTGCGTGCAGGATGCTCGGGAACCCATTCGCAGGTCTCGGCAATAGCAATCAGTTCCGCCTTGCGGGTTTTGTCTTTCTCTTTTTCAGCCATTTCACGAGCCAGCGCGGCATAACGGTTCGCCCAGCGGATAACCGCTTTCATCACAATGAGACTGGCCTGGTAAAAGTAGAGTTTGTCTGTGTTCTCCAAACGCATTTCCAGGGACATCATCCGCTCTTCGACGTCCTTGATCACACTGGCGAGGCCCTGCTGGTAAACCATCGGGTAGTTGAGATTTCCGCCACCGCCCGGCCAGTCATGGAACGGGACAACGAGGCCTGATTGGTAGGACGGGGTTGGATCAAAACCATAACGCTGTTGGAATATCGCTTCCGTCCGGTTCTTCAGCCCACGCTTGTCCCAGTAATCGAGCGCCCATGCATTAGCTTCCCGATCTTCCTCGGTTTTCGAATTCTCAACGGTTTTCTCTTCCTTCATCCACAGGACGTTCCACTCAGGATTGGGATAGATCGCCATGTAGCTGCTTGCCATGGTACCCACAAAGAGGTTGTCATCGATGAACAGCTTCTTGCGATCCAGCAGAGTCGCCAGGAACTTGGCCCGCCGGAGAATCTGTACGTCACCAACCGTCTCTTCATACACCTCTTTCATGATCCTGATTCGCTCGAAATCGAGCTCCTGAGGCGTACTTCTCTGCCTTTTTTTCAGGCGATCGATCCGCGCGGTATCGGCCTTGACCCGAGCTGTTGAGTTCTTCTTCGCTTTCGCTGCGGGGCTCTTCTTTGCCTTCACGGCGGGACTCTTCTTCGCTTGTTTCGCGGTCTTCTTCTTTGCTTCAGCCATGGTTCTGGCTCCTTTCATTCCTTCGAGCGTCTGTGGTGAATCCAGTTTTCAGTCGGGAACCTTCACAGGACCCGCAATCGGGCGGGCGGGGATAAACCCCGCCCCTACGGCTTTCTCTGTCGTTGGTGCGTCGCCGGGCCTGGCCCATGCTCGACTACTCACCCCGCCGAGACCATCGCCCGCGCGAGCGTGCCGCCGGAGAGGTTCTTGGCGTCGAACCCGTTCTGCAGGAGGACGCGGGTCGCGTAGTAGGCGCGCTGCGCGGAGCGGCAGATGACCAGGATCTCGCGGTCCTTCGGCAGCTCGCCGAGCCGTGCGCGGAGCTCGTGGAGCGGGATGTTGACCGCGCCCGGCACCTTTTCGACGACGAGCTCGACCGGGTGGCGCACATCGAGGAGGAACGCGCCGTCGATCCCGTCCCAGTGGGCGAGCGGCATGTCGCCGCAGAGGACATCGGCGGCGACCATCCCCGCGAAGTTGACGGCGTCCTTGGCGCTGCCGAACTGCGGGGCGTAGCAGAGCTCAGCTTCCTCGAGGTCGTAGATCGTCGCCTTCATCTGCAGGGCCACGGCCAGCGCGCTGATCCTCTTGTCCACCGCCGGTGCGTCTTCGCCGAGCGCCTGCGCGCCGAGGAAACGACCGTCGGACTTGCGGAAGATCACCTTCATCCCGATCATCTTGGCGCCCGGGTAGTAGCCGGCGTGCGAGTTCGGGAAGATGTAGATCTTCTCGTAGTCGTCATCGCCGAGCCGCTTCAAGGTCTTCTCACTGACTCCAGTCCAGCCGGCCGCGCCCCCGAAGAGACCGATGATCGAGGTTCCCTGGGTGCCGCGGTAGTGCGAGTCGCGCCCGGCGATCACGTCCGCGGCGATCCTCCCCTGCCGGTTGGCCGGCCCGGCGAGCGCGATGAGGCTCCACTGGCCCGTCACCCAGTCCTTGACCTCGATCGCGTCGCCGACCGCGAAGATGTCCGGGTCGGAGGTGTGCATCTGGTCGTCGACGCGGATCCCGCCGCGCTCGCCGACCTCGAGCCCCACGCTCTTCGCGAGCGTCGTGTCGGGCCGTACGCCGAGAGCGAGGATCACGACGTCGGCCGGGTAGGCCTTCCCGGACTTCGTCGTGACCTCGATGGCGCCACCCTCGAGCTGCTTGAAACCGGCCACCCCGTCGCCCAGGGCGAGCGTCATGCCGTGCCGCTTGACGTACTCCTCGACGAGGCGGGCGAACTCGCGGTCGAGCGGGGCGAGGATCTGGTCGAGCATCTCGACGAGCGTCACCTCGAACCCCGCGTGGATCAGGTTCTCCGCCGTCTCGAGGCCGATAAAGCCGCCGCCGATCACCACCGCGCGCCGCGGCGGCTTGACGAACTGGATCCCGGAGTACTTGAACATCCCCGACAGGAACTCGGTGCCCTTCTCGATCCACTCGCGGATCGACCGCGCGTCGGGCACGGTCCGCACCTGGAAGATCCCCGGCAGGTCGATCCCCGGCAGCGGCGGCCGGACCGACGGCGCACCCGGCGAGAGGACGAGCTTGTCGTAGTGTTCGGTCGTCACCTCGCCGGTCGTGACGTTCTTCAGGTCGACGGTCTTCTTCTTGCGGTCGATGGCGACCGCCTCGCAGTTCGTCCGCGCGTCGATCGCCAGGTTCGCCTTGAAGTACTGCTCGTTCGCCACGAGGAGGCTCGACTCCTGTGGGATCACGCCCGAGACGTGATACGGAAGACCGCAGTTCGCGTAACTGAGGTACGGCCCGCGCTCCACCATGAGGATTTCTGCTTTTTCGTCCAACCGCCGCAGACGCGCCGCACACGACGCCCCTCCTGCCACTCCACCTACGATGATGACTTTCATCTTTCACTCCCTCCGGGCTTTGAACTCGAGCCTGTCTATTCTTATGGGGCAACCCACATCAGATCGATCGCGCATCCCGAACGAATGATCAATCGGGCTTCTGTGCTGACTGTGAAGCGCCTTCTTCAAGGATGATTTTCTCGGGATCAAAGCCGTAAACCCAGGGCGCTGAGTTCTTCCAGCCGTTCCTCATCCTTTTGCCGACAAAGACGCTCCCCGGGTCCTCCACCTTGTCCCCTTCCACGCCATCGACGATGGTGTAAGCGTTTATGAACCCGGCTGCCGCGAGCTTGTCGACTGCCGTGGCACTGCGGTCACCCGACCGGCACGTGACCAGCAGGATGTCGGTCGGTCCGGCAATCCCTTTGACTTCGGTGACGAAGTCCGCATTCCACTTCACGTCGTATGCGGTTTTGCCGTCCTTTCTCTGATAGGTCACAAAGGCCAGCGGTATGTTCCATGCCATTTCCGGGTGACCGACGAATGCGTACTCCTCAGGGGTGCGGACATCGATGACCTTCACCTTGTCCGGTGCGGCTTCCCACATTTCGTAGGCTTGCGCGGCGGTCACATAGAGACCGAGGGTGGTTTGTTTGCGTTCGGGAAGCTGAGTGTCCTCGGCCGCGGAAGCGGACTTCTTGGTATCCGCTCCAAAAGAACTCGCGGCGGCTCCGCAGAGCATCGCGACAACCGCGCTGTAACGGATAAGTCGACTCATCATTTTTCGTCCCCATTCGTTCGGTCGCCCACCACCGGGCCATTGCTACGCCTGTTGGTCCTTCTTCGTTTCATCGGTCACCCTCTTATTCTTGGGGGATTTTGCTTTTGAATCAGTCTTTTCCTGCTCTTCGGAAGTCTCAATTTTGCACGCTGAGAGATCACCGGGCCCACAACACGTCGGTTTGCCATTGTCACTTGCATCCGCTGTCATGACGGCGTTTCTCCATTCATCGCTGCTGTCAGCTTTCCGGCCCCCCCGCCGGGGGGGGGCCAAGAGAGGTGATCGCATTTTCTCGAGCTAGCCGAGTCGTGTGCCTTCGACCTCGAGCCCGCCGCCCTTGGGAAGCTTGCTCCAGCTCTTTTTCTCCCACTCCTCCTTGAGCACTTCCATCGCAGCCTGCTCGAGGAACTCCGGGGCCGCCCACTCGTTCACATCGAAGTCGTTCTTCATGTAGCCGTGACTCAACATGAAATCCTTGCCGATCTTGATGCATTCCAGGTTCTGTGCACTCAGGCTTGGCACCATATCGACGTGCTTGATGCCCTGGTAGGTGTGCTCGGCGTCCAGGTAAAAGGTCTGCCGGTTGAGGATTTCTGCGGCAGCGTGCTTGTTCCGGTTTGCCCAGCGCCCGACCTTGATCATGGCCTTCATGTAGGCGACGACCAGCTCGGGGTGCTTCTCGGCCATCACGTCGGTGCAGGTGATGACAGCGGGAGTGTTGGCGACCTGAATCGTCCAGTCCGGGAGCTTGGACAGGTCGAATATGGCTTTGATTTCGCCCGTGGCCTCCGAGAGCTGTCCCAATTGTCCCATCTGGTTGTAGATAGCATCGACGGTACCGTCGAGTAATGCCTTCTCCAGCGGGCGGAATGCGTAATCACGCTTATGGTCACGCCTCATCCACAACTCGGACGGGTTGTTCATCGGCGGAACCAGCATCTCCGGCTTGTCATACCAGTCATCCGGATAGGGGAACTCGACGAGCTCGATGTCATCCATGGTCATGTCGTTGAGCATCAGGATGTTCTCGATGCCCATGTGTTCCTGGATGCGCCACCAGTCATTCTTGATGGTGTTCAGGCTCTTGGTGATGCCGATCTTCTTGCCCTTGAGATCCTTCACCCGGAAGATCTTGTCGCGGGCGCGCACCTGCATAACCCCACCCTCGTAGACCCACGTCGCCCCCAGCAGCACGGTGCGGCGGAGGTCGGCGTGAACCTGGATCGGGGGATACAGACCGCCGAAGCGGATCAGGTTATCGAGGTTGTGGACATAGTGCGGGTACCAGTTGTTCTCGGGTGCGTGGCGGAAGTAGGCGTACTCGACGCCGATTTTTTTGAACTCCTCGCGGCACCACCCCAGCTCCTGGTCAACGTTGTTGGCAGAGACCATGGGGCAGTTGGTGAACCACACTTCTTTCCAGTTCAGTTTCACTTTCGTGGAGACTCTTTTGGCGGACGCCTTTTTCGCCGCGGTTGACTTTTTGGCCGCCTTTGCCTTCGCCGGTTTGCCCTTCTTTGCTGTTGCCATTTCTTTTTCTCCTTTTCGATAGGTGTTATTTGATCAACTCATTTCAGTGCATTTGTTTTGCTACGCACCTCACGCCATGTTGACTCCCTTCGCACTGCCGAGGGCATCAACAACCGGCAACAAATCGGTCGCGATCGCCCGCTTGAGCACAAAGGCATCGGCGCCGGCTTCGATAGCCGCGCTGCGGATGCAGTCTGCTCGTCGTGGACGCTGAGAACGATCACCTTGAGGTCGGGGCAGCGCCGCCGGAGCTCCCGCAACCAGTCGAGGCCGCTGTCCCGGGCCAGGGACAGGTCGACGATCGCCACTTCGGGCTGCAGCCGGACCGCTCCCTCGAGCAGCGACGCCTCGTCGGCAACCATGATCACCGTCCCGAATGCCGTCTCGAGCAGTCCACGGACGCCCTCCGTGAGGCCGTGGTGGCGGTCGGCCAGCAGAACGCAACTCAGAGGCTTCTCGGACATCGAGGCCTTCTTTCTCCGCGACCGTGCTCTTCGCGTCGTCTGTCTGCAAACGGCATCAACCGGAGGTTAGGGAGATTCCTTTGGGCTGTGAACTCGGGGTTTTACGGGGCTTGCGACTGGGAAAACTACGAGGTCGAGTCCGGTCTCGCACGCAGCAGTGATTCGAGCTCGATCCGGGAGGCCAGGTTCCCGGTTGCTTCGACCCGACCCGCAATAGGGAAAAACGGCCGACCGCCGCGGACGGCGGTCGGCCGGTGTGCGCTACTTGGGTTCTGAGGCGAAGGGGTTGCCGCCGAGCGCGTTCGAGATGTCGGCGATCGCCTTCTGCGCCTTGACGCTGTTGCCGGCCTCGTCGAGCGGCGGCGAGACCACCGCGATCCCGAACTTGCCGGGGGAGACGGCGATGATGCCGCCGCCGACACCGCTCTTCGCCGGGAGACCGGTGGCGAACAGCCACTTGCCCGAGTCGTCGTAGAGGCCCGCGGTGGCCATCACCGCCAGCACCTCGGGAACGTTGTCAGAGCTCATGACCTGCTTGCCGGTCACCGGGTTCTTGCCGCCGTTGGCGAGCGTCGCCGCCATCATCGCGAGGTCCTTGGCGTTGACGCTCACCGAGCACTGCTCGGTGTAGATGTCGGTCGCCCGCATCGGCTCTGATTTGATGTAGCCGTAGGCGTACATCAGATAGCCGATGGCCTGGTTGCGCTGGTTGGTGTCCGCCTCCGACTTGAAGACCTCCTCGTTCACCGTCGAGCGACCGCCCGGCGAAGTCGGAGTAGAAGTCGAGGATGCTCTTCCAGATCTCGTCCCGCGTGTCGCCCTTGACCATGCTGGTCGCGGCGATGGCGCCCGGGTTGACGAGGGCGTTCATCTCCGGCCCGCCGAGCACCTTCTGCGAGAACTCGATCGAGACGATCGAGTTGAAGCGCATGCCGGTGGCGTCGACGCCGATGGTGTCGCCGATCGCACCGGGGCCGCCCTCCTCGATCACCTTGGCCATGGTGAAGACCTTGGAGATCGACTGGATCGAGACCTCGGACGTGACGTCGCCCGCGGTGTAGACCTTGCCGTCGACCGTCACCAGCGCGATGCCGTAGATGTTGGGGTCGACCGCGGCGAGGGCCGGAATGTAGTCGGCGTTGGCGCCCTCCTTGAGGTCCTTGTACTTGGCGTAGGCGGCGTCGAGGGCCGCCTGGATCTCGTCCGGGGTCTGCGCCGACGCCGGGATCGGCAGCAGCGCCATTCCCACCACGGCGAGGCCGAGCAGCCACGCGCCCGCATTACGAATTGAAATCACAGAGTTCATGAGTTACCTCCAAAGGTGTGCGAAAAGTTGTACTTGAACGAGAACTGGACCTTGAAGTCGTCGACGGACCACCCGTCGGTGAAGTTCTCGCGGTAGCCGTACTGCAGCTCGGCGCCGACCATCACGTTCGGCACCGGGGTGTGGAGCAGGTTGACCAGCGCGTAGCGGCCGCTGGCGAAGGTGCTCGGCGTCGGCGCTCGAGGCGTTGTCGATGTCGATCAGGGAGAAGCCGATGGCGGTGCTCCACTCACTGCTCCAGTTGTGGTCGAGGAAGGCGACCACACCGAGGACCGGCAGCGTCACGCCCTTGACCGGTGCCGTGGAGTTACCGGGGTTGGGTTCGATGCCGATGTCCGAGGTGGCGTCGTTCATGTAGTTCTCGATGCCCTCGCCGTAGACCACCTGCATCCTGAGCGTGTCGGCATCGCCGAGCTTGACGTTCGAGCTCAGGTTGAGGCCCCAGCCGGTGGCGCTGCCCGACAGGTCGTACTGGTCGGTGCCGTGGTCCTCCCACTCGATCCGACGCAGGATGCCGGCGATCTCGACGTAGCCCCAGTCGCTGCCGACGTGGTACTCCGCCGACAGATCGGGCAGCGGGAAACGGGCCGAGACGTCGTCAAGCGCGATGTTCTCGTCGTACTGCCCCTGGTCGCCGCTCGCGCCGGGACGCTCGAGCGCGAAGGTCAGCCGGGTGTCGCCCTTGATCGGCATCCACCGCACCTGGACGTTGCGGAAGAAGACCATGCCCGACGGGCCCCAGTACTCGAGCGAGTTCGGGAACACGCCGATGTCCATGAACGGGCTCCAGGTCTGGCCGGCGCCGAACTGGCCGAGCTCGCCGTAGGCGTGGCGGAGACGGAAGGTCGTCTGGCCGGCGTCGTCGCCCACCCCGAAGAGCTCGAACTCGAAGATCGTGTAGAGCTCGCCGAGCTTGGTGGGGAACCACGACTTGACCCCGAAGCGGGTCTGGCGAACGCTGAAGTAGGCGCTGCCGTCGGCGCCGTACTCGTTCTCGGAGGCCGGCAGCTTGGTCGGCCGCATGACGTCGAACCAGTCGGGGTCGATCTGGCCGGTGCGGTAGCCGACGTCGGTCATCGCGAAGCCGTAGATCTCCGTCCGCGGCTTGGCCTCCGCCGCCTCTTCAGCATCGACCCCGTCGTCCGTCTCCGACTCCATGGCGACGGTCTCCTCCGTCAGCTCCGGCGGGTCGTCGGCGCCACAACCGATGGGGCCGCAAGCAGCAGCAGGAGCGCGAGTGCCACGCCGCCGGCCGCCAGCAGGCGTTTCTGTTCATCGTTTCTCATATACGTTTCTCCTTTCGTTGATCCGATTCTCAGTTCGAAGTTTTCTTTCATCAAGGTCGTCGTTCCGCGCCTCAACACGCCATTCTCCTTCGTTCAATTCGTCGCTCCCGTGGGAGTACCGGACACGGGGGTCCACGGCGGCACGACGTGGGGGTCGTCCGCGTGCGCCTGCTCCCACGCCCGCACCTTGACCCGGGCCGCGTCGAACAGCCGTTCGTAGTTGCCCTTGCGCACCTTGTAGCTCGCCTCCGGCGTCAGCAGCGCCCACAGCGGCGCGTAGGCGTCGTAGACCGCGACCATCGCGTCGACCGAGGCCGGCGCCACCACGTCGGTGCCGAAGAGGAAGCGGTCGGGGTAGCGGTTGATCATGTCGGCCATCCTCCGCGTCGCCTCCGGCGTCGCGGTCGCGTACTTGGCGACCTCGTCCCACGAGATGTCCATGTAGACGTGGCGAGAGCGGGATCGGTGCAGATCTTCTCGACGATCGCGGCCTGCTGCTCGAGCGGCCGGACGATCCGGCCGAGGCCGAGGTGCGCCCAGATGATCGTGGTGTCCGGGTGGCGCACGAACAGCTCCTTCAGCTGGGCGAGCATGTACGGCTCCTGGTCCGGTTTCGGGAACGGCATGTTGATGTCGTTGTGGAGGATGACCACCAGCCCGACCTCGGCGGCGAAGTCGAGGATGCGGTCGAGCGCCGGGTTGGTCAGGCTGGCGACGTCGCCCGCGACCTTCGCCGACACGAACTCCTTGTGGATGGTGAACTCGCCGATCCCCGAAAACACCCCCGGAAAGGTCAGGAGCACGCGCCGGATGTGGTCGGCGGCGTACATGTCGGCGGGGTTGAAGCCGGTGATCATGGGGTCGAAGCGGAGCTGCTGCTCCGGCGTCGAGCGACCGGTAGGCCATCGCGATGGAGGCGTCGGTGAACGAGTAGTAGTAGAGCGGGGCATCGGTCTGCAGGTAGTAGGTCGGCGCGAAGTCGCCGGTGTTGCCGTACGACCACATCTGCTGCAGCGGCAGGCCGAACACCGTGGAACGGCCGATCGTCGTGCCCATCATCGCGACCAGGTCGTGGATGTCCGTGCCCTCCTGGACGTAGTTCGTGAGGTGGAAGTGCGAGTCGTGGAACTCGGCGTCCGCCGGCACCTGCGCCGCGGCCGGCAGGCTCGAGAGCGTGGCGACGAGGACGAAGATGAGCCCGAGCGCCAGGCCAAAATGCCGGATGGTGATGTGTCCATCGTGATGATGCGTGTTCATGTCTTCCTCTCTCCTTTCGTCTGCAGTGCCTCAGAAGAAGATCGAAAACGCCGCCGACACGGTCGTGCCGTCCTGGCCGCCCGTGTAGTAGCCGAAGGTGCTCGAGACCGGAGAGCGGTTGACGTCGATGACCTGGAGGTTGAGCCGGTGATTCCGCGTGTCGAAGGGGTAGCAGTTCGTACCGATCAGGTACTCGGAGCTGTCGTCGAAGCCGGCGTCTTCGTCGCCGAAGATCTGCGAGGTCGCGGCGTAGAGTTCGAGTTTCTGTTTGATGGGGAAGAACGCCGCCTGGACGTAGAAACCGGTGTCCACGATCTCGTCGACCGGCAAGGCGCCGTCCGCCTGGAACCCGTTGAGCGTCCGGTGGTAGAACTCGGTCTGGAAGAAGAAACCGCGGTACTTCAGACCGGCATCGAACGCGAGGACCTGATAGTCCGCGTTGGTCACCGTGACACCCGGCGCCAGAGACCCCTCTGCGAACAGATTCAGACTGTCCGCGAGTTTCAGAGCGGTGTTCCCCGGGTTGGTGCCGATCGCCGTGTAGCGCTCCTCGGGGCTCAGAACCGTCGACACACCGAAACGGGTCGCCAGGTCCTCGTGATATTCCCAGTCGCCGTAGCCGCCCCTGGGGCCGAACTCCTTGGTCGTCGGCATCCACCAGACCGAGCCGCCGAAGGTGAAGTGCCGGTCGATCTGGCTGGCGGTGACGCCCAGGGTGCTCGAGGTGTTTCCGACCGAAGCGCTGTACCAGAGACCTGGCGGGATCTGACCGTTCGCCCAGATGCCCTGGGCGAAGAACGGCCGGAAGAACTCGTCCGCCATGACCCGGTCGTTGCCGAGCCAGTAGGGGTGGGAGCCGAACATCGACCTCGAACCGGGATTGCCGAAGATGCCGCCGTAGAGGTTGAAGCTCTTGTTGAACTGGTAGCCGATGTTGCCGAAGATGGCGCTCTGGTTGGTGGTGTTGACGGTCCAGAAGGCGATGTTGTACCGAAGTTTCGGGGACTCCTGCCCAGCCGTTCAGCCAGACAAGGATCCGGTGCGAGTAGATATCCCGCCTGGCGTCGACGGGATGCTCGTTGCCGAGGTGGTCGGTGAACATCTGGTCGGCGGGCATCTGGTTCATGTACCGCAGCAGCGCGTAGGCGCTGATGGAGAGTTCCCCTGCTTCGCTTGTGCCGACGAGGAACCCCTTGCCGGGATCGTAGAGACCCCAGGTCTCGTTGGCCGGGACCTCCGCGACACCGCCGTCCGGCGGCGGAGACGCGTCAGGGCTCACCGCCGCGGTGTCCTCAGGAGTCGTTGCCGCAGCTTTCATGTCCACGTCGGGCGCGAGCGGGGCGCCGGCCACCAGGAACTCGCCGCCGCAGCCCTCCGTGACCCAGACGCCCTTGGCGTCGTAGCCCCAGGTCCTGCCCAAGCAGGCAGGCCGCCTCCCCGTCTCCCGCAGCAGCAGGACGCCGGCCGAGGTGTCGGCCGGGCAGTGTTGGCGCTCGTCAGACATCCGGATGTGCAACTCACGGTCGCCGTCGGGGCCGCGGTTGTTGCCGGCGCCTGCGCCAGGGCCACGGGCGCCAGACACAGGGCTCCCGTCGCTGACAAGGACATCACCCGGGATCTGGAACTCTTCATGTTTGCACTCCTTCTCCCTCATGACTTTTGACGCTGGCGGACGACATCGACGGCCGGCAACAAATCGGTCGCGATCGCCCGTTTGAGCACGAAGGCGTCGGCGCCGGCTTCGATCGCGGCGCTGCGCACGCACTCCTCGTCGTGGACGCTGAGGACGATCACCTTGAGGTCGGGGCAGCGCTGCCGGAGCTCCCGCAACCAGCCGAGACCGCTGTCCCGGGCCAGCGAGAGGTCCACGATCGCCACCTCGGGCCGGAGCCGGACCGCTCCCTCGAGCAGCGACGCCTCGTCGGCGACCATGACCACCGTCCCGAACGCCGTCTCGAGCAGCCCGCGCACGCCCTCCGTGAGACCGTGGTGGCGGTCGGCCAGCAGCACGCAGCTCAGAGGCTTCTCGGACATCGAGGCCTTCTTTCTCCGCGACCGTGTTCACTGCATTTCTTGTCTGCACCCGGCATCAAACGGAGATTAGTCGGAATTCGCAGGGCTGTGACCTCGGGATCTTACGGGGCGGATCGCTGGGAAAACCCCTAGCCCGCAAACCACCCCGGGCCGCGCCTACCCACCGAAGGACAGCCCCGCCGAAGGACAGCCCCGCCGAAGCCCTAGGGTGCATCGTCGAAACCACGCGATCGATCGTCAGGCATCTCAATGATGCTCTGGCGTTCTCGTATTACCGCTCTGCGGCTGTCTGCTTGGAGGTGCCTTCCTCGATCAGGATCTTGTCGGGATCGATACTGTAGACCCAGGGCAGCCCCCAGTTCTTCCAGCCGTTCTTCATCCTCTTGCCGACAAAGACGCTGTCGGGATCCTCGACCTTGTCCCCCTCCATCCCGTCGGTGATGTTGTAGACCTTCGTGAAGCCGGCCCCCGCGAGCTGGTTGACCGCCAGGGCGGATCGGCCACCCGAGCGGCACATGACGAGCAGGGTGTCGGTCGGTGCGGCCAATCCCTTGACCTCGGCGACAAGATCCGGGTTCATCTTGGCGCCGTGCTCAAATCTTCCATCTGTTCTCTGATAGGTAATGAAGCCTAGGGGAACGTTCCAGGCCATCTCCGCGTGGCCGATCAGGGCATACTCCTCCGGCGTGCGCACGTCGATAATCTTCACCTGATCCGGCGCGGCCTGCCACATTTCGTAGGCTTCCTTCGCCGTCACGTAGAGTCCGAGGGTGGTCTGTTTCCCCTCGGGAAGCCGGCTGTCCGCGGCTACCGAGTCGGGTTTCACCGACTGTGCGGAAACGATGCTCGGACCGGCCGCAACGCAGCATCCGGCAACCAGGATCAGGGGTACCAGCACCCGTTTGGCCGCGAAACAGCTCCCCGACATGTCTGACTCGAGTTCCTTCATGTTCAGCGCCTCCTTCTCGTGTATGTCCAAATCGAAACCCTTTCTTCTCCGCGATCACGTCTGCCGCGATGTTCGCCGGCACTGAGTTTCGATCTGAGGTTAGAGGGAGGGTCCAGCGCTGTCACCTCGGGATCCTACGGGGCGCATCGCTGGGAAAACCACGAGGGTCCTTGCTCTGGGATCCGGAGTCAACCGTCGCAAGATGGTGTGGCAGTCAGAGCTCGACGAGGCCGTGCTTGATGGCGAAGTGGATCAGCTCGGCGTTGGTGTGGAGGTCCAGTGTGTCCATCATCTGGTACTTGTGGAACTCCACCGTCCGGGCCGAGATTCCGAGGCTCGCAGCGATCTCTTTCGCCGATCGCCCCTCCGCCAGGAGCTGGAGGACCTCGCGCTGCCGCGGCGTGAGAGACGCAACCGGGTCGTCGGCCCGCTCCGGCCCTTCCTTCATGGCCTCCAGGACCTCCCCCGCAAGCTGCGGCGTGAGGTAGGTCTTGCCCTGGAGTGCGGCGCGAATGGCGGCAACCAGCTCGACCGACGCCGAGTGCTTGAGCACGAAGCCGGACGCCCCGGCGTCGAGCGCGCGTCTCGCGAAGGTGACGTCCCGGTGCATGGTGAGAAACACCACGGGCGTTCGATCTCCAGCCTGTCGCAAATGGACCAGAGCGTCGATTCCGTTGAGGTGCGGCATGGTGACGTCGGCGACGATTACGTCCGGCTGCAGCCTCCAGGCCGCCTCGATCAACGCGCGCCCGTCCTCCACCACCCCCACCAGGTCGAACTCAGGTGTCAGCAGGCTTTTCAACGCCTCGGCCACCAGCAGGTGGTCGTCGGCGAGGAGCACCCTCGGGCGGCGCTCGGCGCTCACGGCGCCTCTCCATCGACGGGGACCCAGACGATAACTGACGTGCCCCGCCCGGGGGCGCTCTCGATGTCGAGCGTGCCGTCTGCCAACATCACCCGCTCGTGCATGCTCGCGAGGCCGAGGTGCCTGCCCTTTTCCGGCTTCGCAGGATCGAAGCCGGCGCCGTCGTCACGGACGGCGAGGAGCAATCCGCCGTCCATCTGCCGCAAGGAGACGCTGGCGGCGGCTGCACCGGAATGACGGGCCACGTTGTTCAAAGCTTCCTGCGCCACGCGGAACAGGCAAAGGGCCGCGTCGTGTCCGACGGCGGCCGGCAGCTGGCCGATCTCCAACGAGAGATCGAGCGTGCTCTGGCGGCGCCGCCGCTCGCACTCCGCCCGCAGCGCCTCGGCGAGGCCGAGCTCCTCCAGGACCGAGGGGTGCAGCTGGTAGGCCAGGGCGTGGATGTCCTCGCTGAGGCGTACGAGCCCCTCGCGAATGGACCGCATCGCCTGTGCATGTGACAGGTCCGATGCGGCCACCTCGGTGCGGCCGACGTCGATCGCGAGCGCGGCAAGCCGCTGCGAGACGTCGTCATGCAGCTCGCGCGCGAGCAGTGCGCGCTCCTTCTCGTGAGCGCCGATCAGACGCCGGCTGAGGTCGTGCAGCTGCTCCTCCGCCCGCTTGCGCTCCGTGATGTCGCGAAACACACCGAAGGTGCGGACCGCGCGTTTGTCGGCGTCGCGCTCGGCGACGCCGGCCAGGTGCTGAATCCACGTTTCTCCGCGATCCGGGTGAAGAAAACGGTACTCGAGAGAGAGTTTCTCCACTCGCCCGTCGTGCAGTTGATCGCGCAGGTCCGTGACTCGTTGTGCGTCGTCGGGATGCAGATGTTCCAGCCAGAACTCGAGGGCCTGGAGGCCCCGCTCCCGGTCAGGGGGAATGCCGCAGAGATCGCGAAGCCGGTCGTCGATGTACATGAAGCCTTCGTCGAAGTCCACCTCGTAGTGCGCGAGACCGGCGAGCTCGGCGCCGGCGGCCAGGCGGGCCTGGCTCGTACGAAGCGCCTCCTCGCGAGCCTTTCGCTCGCTGATATCGATGGAGATGCCCATCAGACGCTCCGGCTCGCCATCTGATCTGAACCGGGGCTGCCCACGGGAAGAGATCCAGCGCTCGCTGCCGTCGGCGATGTGGATCCGGTAGTCAACGTGCAGGGGATCGCCAGTCCGCACAGACTGCTCGATGGCTCCGCGAACGGTATCCCGGTCGTCGGGGTGGATCGACGCCTCGAGACGCTCCATGCTGATGATCTCGTCCGGCGAGTACCCGAAGATCGCACGACCCCTCTCGGTTGCCCAGAACACTCCGGTGCTGAACTCCAGCGTCCACAGCCCCGCACCAGCGGATTCCACCGCCAGGGCGAGGCGCTCCTCGCTCTCCTGCAAGCTCAGCTCGTGACGTGTTCGAGCGAAGGCATTAGTGAAGATCTGCGCCACCAGCTGCAGCCGTTTGACAATCTCGTCCGGCCAGTCGCGCTCGCCCCGCAGGGTATTCCAGCCGATGAGGCCGACAGGCGGTTCGCCCCCGATCGCAAGGGGGATGCTCAGATGCGACTTGACGCCGTAGTGGCGACAGTACTCATGGTCAACGTGGGCTTCCGACGGGAACTCCGCCAATGACGACAGGGAGACCACGTTGCCGTTCAGAATTTCCTTCCGGATCCACGGGAACTGTTCCTCATGCAGCGGCTCGGGAGGAAGGACTCGCTCCACGGGCGGGTAGGCGTGGGTGGGTGCGATGACATCCGGTTCCGCAGCCGACCACTGCCAGAGCACGGCGAGGTCGATGCCGAGCAGCTCGCAGACCCGCCGCAACGCGTCCTCGATAGCGGAGTCCAGCTCGCCCGGTTCGAGGTTGACGAACTTCGACGACAGGTCCGCCAGCATCGTCTCGAAGGCGAGACGATCCTGGATATCTCCGGGCACGACGGCGGGTTTCGCGGACATCGGAGTATTTTCGCACAGCGGCGGCGCAGGTTCCCCATCAATCGCTGTTCGAGTAGGGTGGGCCTCGGCCCACCTTCAGGATCGTGGGGGACCGCTTCAGCTTCATCCCGTGGGTGAATGATCCTGATGGTGGGCTCGGTTGCCCGGGCTTCTTTCGGCCCGACGGGCCGAACGAAGTCTGGAAGCCCACCCTGCGGTTTTTCTCAGCGATTCGCGTCGAAACGCGAGAACGGTCCTAGGAGACGTCGGGGGAGTTGAAGCGAGACGTGAATATCAACTCTCACGCGGTCAAATTGACGGGTTCCGCACGTCCCCGAGCAGTTTCAACGATCCCCGGTGGGAGGCTGATCGTGGTTCGACAAGGTGGTCCAGCGCGGAAAGCTACCAGGCATGGCCGATCTGGATGTGGATGTTCTCCTTGGGTGGTCGTCAGTTTTCTACGGCAGCTCCTCCAAGTCCGCGAGATCTTTTGCCCGAGCAGAGGCTTGCTTGTTGACCTTGAGGTGGTGCAGTCCGATCAGCTTTACCGTGACGCCGTCAAGTTCGTCCTCGATCCGCTGTTGATACGCTTCGTCGAACTCGACGCCGTCGATCGAGGTCATGATCTCGATGCGCATCGGCGGAAGGCCCATGCGGATGATCTGATCGGCCGCGAGAAACATCATCTCGCTCAGCTTCTGCCCGCCAAAACCGAAAGCTTCGAGTGCTGCCACGACTCGTCGGGCATTTTCCGGCGTCGAGGCGATCCATACGTCGATGTCCATGGTTGCTCTGGGGTAGCCGTGATAACCGACCGCATACCCGCCGACGAGGAGGTACTCAACGTTGTGACGATGGAACCACTGAAAGAACTCTTTGAAGTCTCGTGGTAGATGGATCGTACCCATAGATAACCTGCCTCATCAGCTCGAGAGCGACGAGCCTGTCGGTGGGTGTTTGCTGAAGCCAAAAGGCGCGTTCATTCGATCGATCGTGAAGCGCTCCAACCACCACGACAGAGCGTTCAACCTTCGCCAATTCAACGAGATTCATCGCCCGATCATACAATATTTCGAGTTCGTCGACTCGCATTCTACCGGCACAACGGAGGCAAACCAGATCATTCGCCTCCTGGGGTCGGGTCATCGTTTCACCCTGAAGGAACGGTGGTCTCGGGCGCCGCCTCGGGTGGCGAGGCTTCGGCAGCCGGACCCGTGGGCTGCTCCTCGAACCACTTGCGCGGTTGGGAAAGGTGAACCTTGGACTTGCCTTCGATGAAAGAGACTCCGGCCATGATTGACTTGAACCGGACGAAGAGCCTGCCGTTGGTCTTCTTGTTCTTGGCATCCATCCATCCCAAGGCCTCGAAGCCGTCTCCGGTCAGGGCGAGATCGTCGAAGGCAAAAAAACCCGCGCCGAGGCTCAAGTCGAGGGCGCCATTGACGTTCTTGATGGTTGGCGCAAGCCCCAACCACTTGGGCCCGGCATCGAGTTCCTTGAGCAGGCCTTCGATCGGACGGGTGTCGTACATGTCGATCGTGACGTTCCCGTCAACCGCCGACGGTTTGCCGAACGTGATGGTGCCCTTTTCGATCCCCACCTTGAGGTACCAGGGGTCCAGTTTTTCCTGTTTCTTCCCCGAAAGCTCCTTGTTGACGATCTTGTCGAGAAGCACCGTGGTGCCCGAAGGATTGAAACGCTTGGTTTGAAGATCTCCCTTCGCGAGATTCGCATGCACCTCGAGATCGCCGATGAGCGGACTGCCGCGGGTCTCCAATGCGATCTGCTTGGCCACCACGTCGAGCGTTCCGGTCGCCACCTGCTCCTTGATCTCGAGCTTGGATGTGATCTGTCCGGTCCCGGATTCGAGGGAGAACGCCGCGTCGTCGGGGATCAGCGCATTGAACGTGCTGATGTCGTGGATCTCTGCGGTCGGCAGGTCGAGGGCGACAGATGACGCCGGCACGTGGCCGGCGATGGAGAGCCCGTTCCACTCGGCGTCGAGTGCGATGCCCGTTCCGGAGATGTCCACCGAGCCATCGTCAGGATCGACGAACTGGAAAGCGCCCAGGTCGACGTGCATCCGGGTCACGTGCTCACCGTTTTCTTTGACCGTATTTCCCGACACCGTCGCCGAACCACGGGCGTCAAGCCCCATCACCCACAGGTGAAAGGCATCCGATTCGAGCGAGTACTCTGATCCGGCCCGGACCACACCCTTCTTGAGTTCGAGGGTGGCCTTGATGGTTCCGGCGCCGAAGGTTGAAACTCCCGGGGTGATGACGTGGCTCACCGCCACCTTCTCGCTGAGGTCTCCTGCCACGGAAAGCTCACCGGTAACTCCGCCGAGGATATTGGACAGCTTGGCGCCCTTGGCCGGGAAGGGCTCGAAGCGAAGGTCGGCGTCGATCGCGAGATCGTCCGTCACCACCTCGGGTCCGAAGGACACTCGTGTCGAGTCGAGGCCGAGTCGTCCTCGACGGATCGTGATCGTCTCTCCGGGTTTGACGATCACCCCTCCGCCGACCCATCCCCCGCCCTCGATCCGAACACTGCCGAACGCGGCCTTGATCGGCCCCTGGACCTCAGCACCAGTGATCATGATCGCCCACGGACGCTTCTTCTTCTTGACCGGGTAGAGGTCCTCGGGTTTCGGATCGGGCGGGTTTGACCAACCGGGGATCTCCGGCCAGTACTCGGTGTTCTCCTGCTTATTGTCCTTGCCCTCCTCCTGGCCGGGCTTGGGCGGCCGGTCGAGCCGCCGACGATACCTGAAATCCACATCTTCGGCATCCACACCCCGGAGGTGGATGGTCCTGAAGAGGAGTCCGACCAGACTGATCCGGGTGTGGGCCTGGGCGACCCGCAGGTAGATCTGGTCTTTTCCGGTCTGGCTGCGCAGCTCGAAGCCGCTGACCGAGGCGACACCGGGCAGATAGGTCGACGCCGATTCCCAGGAGATGTTGGTCTTCTCGGGTTTTTTGTTGATCAGATCGGTGAGGAGGCCGGTGCGAAGGAAGACGTTTCCGGCAATGAGGTAGAAGACCTCGAAGATGAGCACCGCGATGCCGAGCCGGATGGCCCACTTTCGAATCACGGCCGAAAGCGGCGTGTTCCGCTCGGGAAGTGCTCGTGTCATTATCGTCCTCCGGTGCCGGTCGGGAAGGGATACTGCCGGTCAACTACACCACGTCCCCGCTGATTGTCCAACCGACCTCGTAGTTTTGCGGGTATTCAGTTGTCCGGCGACACGCTATCATCCAGCCAAAGATCAGGAGAGCGTCGCACTTTTGCTAAGTGGAAATGAGCTTGAAGGAGGCGAGTGATGTGCACGAAAAGAGTAACCCGACAGTACTTCTGGGCGGCGGCGTTGTGCTGCGTCCTCGCGCTGGTGGCGGTACCCGCCGAAGCGCAGCGTGAGTACGAACCCCTGTTCGACAAGTTCAACTTGAAAGTCGAAGGCAGCTGGATCAATCTCTCGACCGAGATCCGGCTCGACTCCGAGGCCCTCGGCGAGGGCACGACCCTCGACTTCGAAAACCTCGGTCTGGCGACGGACAAGACCATTCCCACTCTCGCCTTCGAGTGGCAGATCTCCAAGCGAAATCGAGTCGGCGTCCGTTGGCAGGACATCAAACGCAGCTCGGTGACGCACGTGGAAGATGAAATCCACTGGGGAGACGACATCATACCGGTCGACGCCACGCTCAGCCTGGAATTCGACATTACCCAGTCCTTTATCGACTACGCCTTCTACCCGTGGGTCAAAGAACGCTGGGCAGCCGGCTTCGGTCTCGGCTTCCGGTGGATTGACCTCGGGACGACGCTGGAGTGGGAAGGATTGAACGCTGCCGATGATGGAAGGAGCCAGGAAACCGCGTCCGGCCCGCTGCCCTACCTCTATTTCGAGTACCGGCGCTTGTTTTCCGACCATTGGCGCTTCATCACCGGTCTCGGCTGGCTTGGGGTCAAAGTCGGGGACATCGACGGGACCCAGTGGGTCGGCCACGCCGGCATCGAGTACCTGGCGGGCAAACGGTGGTCGTTCGGCGCCGCGTTCAATCTGGCGACCGTCGATGTCGACTGGGCGGGCATCGAAACCGATGAGGGCAACCTGGTCAACGGCGCCCTGAACTGGGACATCGAAGACATCAGCGTTTTCGCGCGGGTGAGGTTCTAAGAAACACGATACGAGACGCCACGAGTGCCACTGATCACGACCTCAATCAACGAAGTCGAGCGCGGACCAATATCGTGATGTTGTGATCAGTGGCACCGTTCCGATCGAGCGCAAATTCGCAATTCAATTGCGAATTTGTGCATGACATTTGAAACCAGGAGTACGGGCTTCGAGCCGCACGAGCTGCCAACACCGGCGTTACCTCTTATGAATATCGAGGATTCAGTCCTCATTTGACATGAGAGCATTCGCAGCCAGATCAACGACTCTCGGTCAACCGAGCAGCCGGTGCGCAGCATGGCGAGACGTTGCAGGTTGCATAACGGGTGCAGGCTCCGACGGGGGATCGCTCATGGTACCGTTGGCGAGGAAATTCGCCCCCGAGGAGGCTGATCATGCGTCGCGTCGCCGTGCTCGTTTCTCTCGGCATGGTAATGAGCGCCCCACCCGCAGCTGCCCAGGGTGTCCAAGAACCACTCTTCGACACCTTCAACTTCAAGTTCGAGGGGAGCTGGGTCCAGGTTGCGACCACGATCCGGCTCGATTCGGAAGCTTTCGGCAAGGGGACCACTCTCAGCTTCGAGAACGACCTCGGTCTGCCCGAACAGGAAATCCGTACCCTCGCTCTCGTTCGAGTGGCAGGCGGGCCGCCGCCACCGCCTCGGTGTCCGCTGGCAGGACGTCAACCGAGACTTCACGACCCAGGCGTTGACGGAGATCGAGTGGGGCGGTGAGATCATCCCCGTCGAAGCGGACGTTACGCTCGGCTTTGACATCCGCACCTTAGCCGTCGATTACACGTATTACCCGTGGGTCAAGGAACGATGGGCCGGCGGATTCGGCCTCGGGTTTCGTGTCATGGACCTGAAGACGACCTTGACCGTGGAAAACACGAGGCTCGATGCGCAAATCGACGGCGCCGCGCCCCTCCCGTATATCAACTTCGAGTACCGCCGGATTTTTCGCGAACGGTGGGTCCTCAAAGCCCAGGCCGGCTGGTTGGAGGTGAAGATCGGGGACATCAAGGGCGGCCAGTACATCGGCCGCCTGGCGGGCGAGTACATCACCGAACGGCGTTGGGGGTTTGGCGCGGCGATCAACTACTCCAACGTCAACGTCGATTGGGACAATATCGCAGGCTCGATCGAGGAGGATTTGCTCCGGGCCAAGATCGACCTCGACATCGACGACTTCAGCCTTTACCTCCGGGTTCGCTGGTAATCCATCGCAGGGCTCGGGGCTTGAGGCTCGGGGCTAGCTGAAGAGTTTCGCTTTTAATACGAAACGCCCGGTCGCGGATGCGATCGGGCGTTTGATTTGAGATTCTGAATTGATCGGGGTTACTTGCCCTTGCCGGCGAGGATCTTGTCCCACTTGTTGCCGATCTTGGTGAGGATGTTCTCGACCTGCTGGACCTGCTTCTCGGGCTTGGATTTGACCGTCACCATGCCGGTGCCGCGCCAGACCAGCTTCTTGTCGGTGGGATCGTAGCCGTCGATGATCAGGGTCCCCTCGGTGTACTTCGTTTCGTAGGTGGTGGAGCTGGCCATGCCACCCATGCCATATCCATAACCATAACGGCCATAACCTCCCCAGCCGGGACCGTAGCCGCCGTAGCCGCCATAGCCCATGCTGGTGGTATTGAAGGAGGACAGCTCGTCCGTGGTGACGTGGTAGGTCACATAGATATCGGGGTTCTCCTGAACCTCCGTGAGACCACCCTCGCGCAGTTCCTTTTTGATCATCTCGACGATGCGTCCCGCCATCAGTTCGTTCTTTGCGTTGGATTCCTGGGTGTCGACATACTGGAATGTCTTGACACCGCTGAAATCAAAATCATGTGCGTAGTCGACGGTGACCTTTTGCGCCATCGCTGGCGTCGCGATCAGGGCCACAACAAACAACAGTCCGAATATCTTTCTCATGTTTTATTCTCCTTTGGGTGCATTAGAGCCTAACATCTTGAACCAACGCCTGCGGCTATTTGCGTATTCCCCGGGTGAACTGGCGACGCACTATATCACGGTGGCAAGTCTCCGAAAGGGATCATCGCGCCAGCTGCTCGGTGCAGCTCACCTCGCCGGCAACGCCGCCAGATAGTCGCGGACGGCACGCAGATTCCGTTGTGCGCCCGCGTGGCCCGGCATCCCCGCCGCCGCACGAGCGAGGTAGGACTCGGCTTCGACGTATCGACCCATCTCCGCCAGGAGCAGTCCCAGCGAGTAGGCCACGTCGAGCTGCTCCGGGAATGCCTCGAGGATCGAACGCAGGAGGGCCTCCGCCTCGTCGTTCTGGCCTCGCGCATTGAGAAGAACCGCCAGATTCGCCTTGGCGGGATAGAAGAGGTCGTCGATCGATACCGCAATCCGGTAGAAACGTTCGGCCTCCGCCGCGTCACCGAGACGCGCCGCCAGGTTGCCGAGGTTGTGGCCGGCAAAGGCAAAGTCGAGAGAGTACTCCATGGCCTTGCGATACTCGGCCAGCGTTTCGGCGAGAGCCTCGCGCTGATATGGCTTCAAGAGCGGATCCGCCACGTCGGCGAGCTGCACCGCGGCCTGCATTCGGACCGCCTTCATCGGATCGAAAAGGAGGGGCGCGACCAGCTCGACAAGCTCCTCCGGGGAGGTTGCTACGAAGCTGTTGACCGCCGTGTGGCGCATCAGCGGTTCCGGGTCGGCGAGCGCCGCGGCGAAGACACGGGTGCTCTCCTCGCCCGGGTACCGACCGAGCAACGACAATGCCGTGGCGCGAACGATCGCGGGGTAGAGCTCGTCGCCGGCGAGCCGCACGAGGTCGTCTCGTGCTTCCGGCCGTCCCTCGCGACCCGCGAGCAGGGTCGGCCCGTAGTGGGGCTTCTTTGCCTCGCCATACCATTTTGTGAAGGCGTCCACCGACCAGCTCAGTGGCCGGTCGTCGTGACAGCCGCCCTGGGAACAGGCGTTGGGGGTCCCGAGCGTCTGGCTGAGATCGGGCCGCGGTACGCGCAGGCTGTGGTCGGCGCGCTCGTCGATCACCATGTAGGGCCGCTCCGGCATGTGGCATTTGATGCACAGCGCGCCGTCCGAGGGCCTTCTCTCGAAGATCTTCTTGTGGAAATGATGCTCCGATGTGTCGTAGGCGTCGGCCCGGTGGCACTGGAGGCAGAGATCGTTGCCCTCGAACCTGAACTTCAAGCTGTGGGCGTCGTGGCAGTCGGTGCATCGCACGTCGTTGGCGTACATCTTGGACTGGGTGAACGAACCCCAGACATAGACCTCGTCGAGGATCTGCCCATCAGCGTAGTAGAGGCCTTCATCGAGAAGCGACGGCAAATGACTGTCGAGGAGCGCCGTCGTCGAGTGGTCCCAGTCGCCGAGCTCCGAGCGGCGCGAATGGCAGGGGGCACAGAGCTCGACCTGCTCCCGCGAGCTGATGCCGCCGGTCGGCACGACCAGACCGTAGTCGTCGATTTCCGGCCGCGCCATCGGCTGTATGTCTGCCCATGCCACGTGATAGGAACCGGGTCCGTGGCACGCCTCGCAGCTGACGTCGATTTCCGACCATGTTGTTTCGTAGGCGTTCGACGCGGCGTCGAAGTTCTTCAGGAGATTCGTCGAGTGGCACTCGGCACACATGCCGTTCCAGGTCTGGGCGGCCCTCGTCCAGTGGAGCCAATCGTCGGGCGGGATCACCGTGTTCGGATAGAGATCGAACCACTCCCCGAGATCAGAATCCCAGGCGATCGACAGGCACTGGAGGCGACCGCCGGGAAACGGCACGAGATACTGTTGCAGCGGCTCGTGGCCGAAGGTGTGGGTGATCTCGAACTCGCCCATCTCGCCGCCCGGTCCCTCGGTGTTGACAAAGAACTTGCCGTCGCGCGTGAAGAACCTCGAGGTGACGCCCTTGGAGGTGAAGGTCGCGTTGTCGAAATCACCACGCACCGTCACCGCCGTCGCCACGTCCATGGCCAGATCGTGGTCCGAGCCCTGCCAGCTCGTGAATGCCTCCTCGTGGCAGGGCCGGCACACCTCGCGACCAACAAAGCTGGCGCCGGTTTCGACTGCCGGCCCCGCGGGCTCCGCCCCCCCCTTGCGGATCACCCAGGCCGGAACACTAAGAACGATCACCGCTGTGGCGGCGACGCCGATCAGCTTCCAGCGATCGAGGTACGTTTCGACAATCGTCACGCGCGCACCACCTGTGACGCGACGAAGCTCTGCCGTTTGACAGCCCTCCGGATGTCCACCTTGACGATGGCGTTCTCGATCCGCACCGGGAAGATGTCGAGCGGCCGCGGCGCCGGCGGGCTCAGGACGTCACCGGTGATGTCGAAGGAGGAGGCGTGGCACGGACACACGAAGCGATCCTCCTCTGCGATCCACGGCACGGTGCAGCCGAGGTGGGTGCACTCGCGGTGGAGGGCGAGGAATCCGCCATCGGTGAGTCGCGCCAAGTAGAACCGTCCCTCAGGAAATGCGGTCACCGACCCGGGTTCGAATCGATCCACCGGTCCGGCGATGATCACCGAGCCGGAGCCATCATCCGTCGCCCGGCGCCGGCGGGGTTTGAAGAAATCGCTGACGATCCACACCGCCTCAGCGAGCGCCACCCCACCCAGCAACAGCCATACCCTGCCGAGAAAACCTCTCCTCGACGGTTGTTGACCTTCGCTCACCGTGACTCTCCAAAGCGGTGGATCGTTGCCGGGGGGCAGGGGGGCAGGGGGGCAGGGGTGAATGCCAGAACTACGACGAACGCCTCTGCTCCCCAGCTCCCTTTCTCCCCAGCTCCCTTGCTCATCATCACCCGCCCGCCCCCCAGGGCCAGGTGAGGGCCATGCCGGGGCCGCGGAACCAGACGCCGGTGACGGTCAGCACCACCAACCCGGCCAGGAAGAGGACGAAGACCGCCTGAACGATTTCTCCTGTGCTCGCTCCGAATTTCTTGACCAAAAGGCTCCTGAAACCGAAGACTCCGGCGCCCAATAACACCAGCGGCACCAGGCCCCGTCCGACCAACGACGGGAGACCCGCACCCGGCTGGAGCACCAACTCGTCGAGGACGATCAAGACCGGTGTCACAGCGAGGCCGATCGCGGCCGCCACCACCGTCGTCCGCCGGCCGATGTCGGTCAGAAACCAGGGGCCGGACAGCTCTCTGGGGTACCTCAGATAGGGAATGACCAACAGGGCCAGGGCGACCAGCGAAGGAATGACGACCACCGCGATCAGAGGATGGAAGTGGAGCTGCAGCTCCTGAAAGCCGACGAAGTACCACGGAGCCTTGGCCGGGTTGGTGCTCATCCCGGGGTTGGCCGGCGGGCCGAGCGGCGCATCGAAAAAGACCGCCAGGGCAACCACGAACGCGATAAGAGCCAGGGCTGCGGCCAGCTCCCGAATCAGGAGCTCGGGGAGGATGGACACATACTCCTGTTTCTCTTCGTCGATCTCATCGCGCGGACGCGGATCGACGACACCTCCGGCCTTGCGCACCCGCCAGAAATGGAAGCCCATCAGCAACACCAGGGCCACCGGCACCAGGGTGGTGTGAAAGGCGTAGAAGATGACGAGGGTCGCCGACCCGACCTCTGGGCCGCCGCGCGCCATCCCCTGCAACCATTCCCCGATCCAGGGGACATAACCGAACATCCCGGTGCAGATGGTGACCGCCCAGAAGGCGAGCTGGTCCCACGGCAGGAGATAGCCGGTGAAGTTGGCGGCCAGGATCCCCGCCAGCAGACCGAGGCCCAAAACCCAATTGAAGCGCCGTGGACCGTGGAAGCCGCCGGTGAACAGGATCCGCAGCATGTGGAGCAGGACGACCGCAACCAGAATATTTGCGCTCCAGTGGTGGATGTTCCGCACCAGGCCGCCGAAGAGGAACTGACCCTGGAGACCTATAACTGATTCGTATGCCCGCTCCGGGCTCGGTTCGTAGGCCAGCATCAGCAGCACGCCGGTGAAGACCATGAGCCCGATCAGGGTCAGCGAGCTGCCACCGAGACCGAAGGTGTGGGTGTAGGGAAGGGTGCTTCGACGCACCCGCACCGGTCGCATGTGGAGGACGAAGAATTCGAGGACCGTCCGCCGCCGCTCGCGCTCCGTCCGCGGCACGATCGGCCGAGGGAAGACCGAGCGCCAGATCTCCCCGATAACACTCGCGCGGTGCACATTTTCATCGGTAGCGGGGGATTTCGAGTCCGACATCCCGCTGAATATAGCAAGCGTCGCGGCTGTTCGACGAACTGAGCGCCCGTGGCCCGTTGCTACAATCTCTGCACCGACACCCTGCACAGCCGGGGTGGAGGAATGGGAGACCCCTGATGACACGTGACAACGATCGAGACAAGGGCGCGAAGGCCGAGGGTGAGGCGACCGAAGCGACGAGAGTTTCTCGACCGGGATCCGTCCGGTAACCAGGCGTCGACGAATTACGTCGAGCCCCACGAGCGAACCGATTCCAACTCCGGCGATCGGTATCTGATCGGCGAAACCCTCGGCGAGGGGGGGATGGCAATCGTCCAAAAGGCGAGCGATGTTCAGCTGCAACGCCCCGTAGCGGTCAAAAGACTGCGCCCGGAGTACGCCGCCAACGGACGATATCCGTCAACGCTTCTTCGCCGAGGCTGAAATCCTCGCCAGCCTTGACCACCCTGGAACAACCCCTGTTTTCGAGGCCGGGCTCCTGCCCGACGGCGATTGCTTCTACGCCATGAAGAAGGTGCGCGGAAAGACCCTCGGCAAGCTGATGTCCGAGCGCATCCCCGACGACCTTCTCGATCGCAGCAACCAGGCCCACTTCATTGAAATCTTCATCCGCGTCTGCCAGGCCGTGGCCGCCGCCCACAACCAGGGCGTGATCCACCGCGATCTCAAACCCGAGAACATCATGGTCGACGATTTCGGCGTGGTGTACGTGATGGATTGGGGGCTGGCAAAGCAGTTGATCGAGGACGACGACGGCAGCCAGTCCGACTCCCAGCGAACCCGCCTCGGTGCGGTGATGGGCACCCCGGCTTATATGTCCCCGGAACAGGCCTCGGGCCACGCCGCCGAGTCGGACCGCCAGACCGATGTCTTTTCACTCGGCGTGATGCTCTACGAGATCCTGACAGGGGTGAACCCGTTTCGGGGCGAGACGGCCGTGGACTCGATGAAGGGCGTGATGTACCACGAACCGGAACCGCCTCGAAAGCGGAACCCGCGGGTCAGCCGGGTGATGTCGGCGATCACCATGAAGGCCCTCGACAAGGACCCCTTCCGCCGTTACCGCTCAGCGGTCGAGCTCGCCGAGGACCTCCGCCGCTACCGCGAGTTCTTCCCGGTTTCGGCGATTCCGCCTACAAAGCTGGAAAAGCTGGCCAACTGGTCACGGCGGAGGCCACGCCTGGCTGCAACTCTCTCGACTCTCGCGGTTGTGTTGGTGGTCGCCACCCTGGCCACCGCGTTTCAGGCATCGGTGGAGAACGCCCGGGTCGCGACAGGTTACGGCTTTATCGACGAGATCGAGGAAAGTCTGACGATGATAAAGACCGAGATGGCGGGTCTCCTGGAGCGACGCGAGAACCTCGAGCCAGGGCCCGAACGGCGGGTGATCGAAAACCGGCAGGCGGCCCTCCAGGCGGAGTTCGAGATGGCCGAAAAGGACCGCATGGCCATCAGTCTGGCGATCACCGGTTTCACGATCCTGTCACCTGAGCAGAGGGCGCGCGAGGTTGTCCGGGAGTCGATCTTTGAAGACATCGAGGAGCACATCGCCGCCGGTGACTCCTATCGGGCCCGGGCTGGAATCCGATTTGCCCTCCGCTATTTCGAGGGCGGCAACCTCTTCGGGTTCAGCGCGGAAGACAACGCTCTCCTGCAAGAGAAGCTTGCAGATGTCGAGCGTGAGATCGAGAACAGCGAACGCGCCGACCGAGAAGTGGCAGCCGGCGACGGAGCATGAACAGATGATGGGGAGAACTCCAGCGGCCGGCCTGTTCGTGGTAGCGGCCGTGGCCTTCAGTTGCGGCGGGCCGGTGGCGCTCAATTCAACGGAGGTTGCGGGGGACGCGCCTACAGCTCTGGCGCTGGCCGACGCCACCTACCCCGGCATCATGGACGAGCCCGTGACCCTTACCGATGGACGGTGGGAAGGTGAACCGTATGTCGAAGGCGGAGCCTCGCGACCCACGGTCGGGCTGGTCGACCATTTCATCCTCACCGGCGACCTCGATGGAGATGGTCTCGATGAGGCCGTGACCATCCTGTGGGAGAGCTCGGGCGGATCCGGGAACAGGCTCTTTCTCGCCGCCGTGGCGAGTGGAGATGACGGCATCGTCAGCCTCGGCACCGATTTGATCGGCGACCGGGTCCAGATTCGAACGGGTGCGGTCGGGGATGGCAGGATCACCCTCGACATTTTCCGGGCGGGCCCCAAGGACGCCGCGTGCTGCCCAACCGAGAAGGCCCTGGTCACCTGGTCTCTGGGCGAGGACGGCCTGTCCCGGATCGCCGACGAGGTCACCGGAACCCTGTCGCTGGCCGACCTCGAAAACCAGAAATGGGTTTTGCTCGAACTCGGTCGGGATCAGCCACTGCCTGAAGATATCGAGATCAGCCTGGTATTTCAGAATGACAGGGTTTCGGGGAGCAGCGGATGCAACGGCTACTTCGCCGGGGTCGTGGGGCCCAACCCGGGCGAGCTCGCGTTCAACGGCATGGGCGCCACCCGCATGGCCTGCCCGGAACCGGTGATGGATCTCGAGCGGCGCTACCTCAAGGCCCTCGCCGGCGCCTCGGGCTACACCTTTTTGGCCGGCCGCCTGGCCCTCCGTTGCGACACCGATGAAGGTCCAGTGACACTGGTCTACGCGCCTAAAACCAGCTACTGACCTCTGTCAGATCCTTCTTGGAGATCTCCGGCACCTCGCAGTCGGGGTGTGGATAGCCGACCGGAAAGAGAATGTAGGGGCGTTCATTCTCCGGCCGGTCGAGAATCTTGGTCAAAAACCGCATCGGCTGCGGGGTGTGGGTGAGGGTGGCAAGGCCCATCTGTTGGATGGCCGCGATGAACAGACCGCAGGCGATACCGACGCTTTCGTTGACGTAGTAATTGGTGAGTTTGGACCCGTCTGCGCCCACCGCGTGGATCTGTTTGAAGACCACCACCAGCCATGGCGCGATCTCGAGGAACGGCTTGTGCCAATCGGTGCCGAGCGGCGCCAGAGCCTTCAACCACTCTTCGGTCGCCCGTCCACCCTCGTAGAACTCTTTTTCCTCGGCCTCTGCGCCACGGCGGATCTCCGCCTTGACCGCCGGATCGGAGACCACGGCGAAGTGCCAGGGTTGGCGGTTGGCCCCCGATGGCGCGGTGTTGGCAGCCGTGATCGCAGTCTCGATGAGGTCGCGAGGCACGGGGTCGGGTGAGAATTCGCGCACCGAGCGGCGGCGGGCCATGAGCTCGTGAAAACTCCGGCCCCGGGCGGTCATTTCATCTTCCGGCAGGCGCTCGAAACGCAGGGGGATCGGCCGATACATGTGGTGGCTCATGGGCTCAAGCATACAGAGGCACCCTCCTCGTGTTGCTATGGCCCGTGGAATCCGCTGGGCGGCACGGTGACGAGATTGCGACAGCACAACGGTTGTGGCAGACTGCATGCACGCGAGCCCACTGCGACCGACCGGGAAGGATTCGCCAGGTCGAACAGACGATGGAGGATCCGGGCATTCGGCCGGCACCGCAATAAAGAGGAGGAATGATGAAAAAAGTCACCTCGTACATCGTCCTGATCTTCGCCATGGTGATGCTGACCCAGGCCTGCGCGTCGTCAAAGTCGACGTTGAGCTTCGAACCGGGAACGATCGACACTGAAAAATATGTTCGCAAGGTCGATCAGTTTGTCGTGATCGCGGACGGCTCACTTTCGATGACCGATCGGTGGCAGCGGCAGCGGAAGCTCGGGATCTCCGAAGACTTCTTGATCAGCCTCAATCAGACCACACCCGATCTCGGCTATGACGGAGGGCTGCGGACCTTCGGGCGGGGGCTCTGCAAGAGCAAGGGTAAGACGGTCTCGATCATCGAAATCGGTGAGTACCTCAGCTCGTCCTTTGGTGATGGCGTCGCGAGGTTCAGCTGCGCCAACGGCACCAGCCCCCTCAACCTCGCGCTCGACGCCGCCGGCGCCGATCTCTTCAAGAGGGACGCGAGGACGGCCATCGTGATCGTCAGCGACGGTCTCGACATGGGCAAAAAAGAGGTTGCCGCCGCCGAGGGGCTGGCGTCCGCCTTTGGTGAAAACCTCGAGATCTATGTCGTCCAGATCGGCGACAGCAACAAAGCACGCCAGCTTCTCGAAAATGTCGTAGCCGCGGGTGGTTCCGGCTACCTCAAGCCGGCAAGCAAGCTGACGACTTCCCGGGCGATGGCTCAATTCGTCGCCGACGTCTTCCTGTGGCCAGATGCTGATGGCGACGGGGTCCCGGATCACCTCGACAAGTGTCCCGACACCCCGAAGGGCGTTGAAGTGGATGCGGTGGGCTGCCCGGTTGATTCCGATGGCGACGGTGTGCCCGACTACCTCGACAAGTGCCCCGGCACTCCCAAGGGCGTCGAGGTCGACGCTACGGGTTGCCCGGTCGATTCTGATGGTGACGGCGTGCCCGACTACCTCGACAAGTGTCCCGGCACCCCCACAGGTGCCAAGGTCGACGCCAAGGGCTGCCCGGTTGACTCGGACGGTGACGGCGTGCCCGATTATCTCGACAAGTGCCCGGGCACCCCCGCGGGAGTCCCGGTCGACGACACCGGCTGTCCGATCGCCGGCATCGAGGTGGCCGGTGACGAGTGGTTCGTGAGAGGCCAGGTGCTCTTCGACGTCAACCGCGCGACGATCAAGCCCGAAGCGGCGGAGGTCCTGCTCCAGGTCGCCAACTTCCTCAAGAAAAACCAGCAGTACACGGTCGAGATCCAGGGCAATACCGACAGCACCGGACCTCTGGCCTGGAATATGCAGCTGTCGCAGCAGCGGGCAGATGCGGTCAAACAATACCTCGTGACCAACGGTGTCGCGGCCGGCAGGTTGACAACCAAGGGCTTCGGTCCCAACGAGCCTCTGGCGCAGAACAACACCGCCGAGGGCCGGGCCAAAAACCGTCGCGTGGACTTCAAGCCCACGATGCGTTAACGGCACACTCCAACCAGATTACCCAACGACCCGGCCCCGCGCCGGGTCGTTTTTTCATACCTATATACTGCGCGCATGGTTCCCGCATCCACTCCCGTTCGGCTGCTCGTTGTCGCCATCTTGTGGCTGTCTTTTGCGGCTCCGGCGCACGCCCAGCAGGGCGAAGATACAAATCCCCAACCACCGACCCACCCCATGCTCTTCGCCCTCGGGCTCGGTGGCTCCAGCAATGCCGAGGGGACGGTCAGTGATATTCGAATACCCATCGGCTATACCCTCATTTCGCCAGATGATCGCCCATGGGGGCTTCGACTGAGGCTCATCGTCTATACCGGCATCTACGATCTGAACCTCATCAGCGACCCCGACTTCAACCTTCGCTTTTCATCTCTGGCCGCCACCCCGGGGGTCGAGTTTCTGGTGCCGGTCGGAGGGGGCTGGACGCTCAAGCCCTTCACCGAGATCGGCTATGCGAGAGATTTCGAGAACGGCCTCGACTTCGGCGTATGGTCCATCGGCATGCGCACCCTCACCGAGTGGGACGCAAAGAACATCGAGTTCAAGATCGGGACCCAGCTACAGTTCATTTCTACCTTCAAATCGGATCTCGAACTGACGGATGACTACTGGGAGCTCAAGCTCGGGCTCGATGTCGGGATCCCGCTCGGATTCAACATCGCGGGCAACGAGGCCTATCTCAGCCCGTACGGCATTCGACGGCAGTTCGTCCACGCGCTGATCGAGCGACCAGACGGCGACCCGCTCGAAATCGATTTCAACAATGAGATCGGGCTCGCATTTGGAACGCGGCCGAAAATCAAGCTGTGGTTTTTCAATCTGCCACGGATCGGTGTCGGCTACCGCTTCGGCCCGAATGTCAGCGGCTGGCGGCTGAGTTTCGGCTTTCCGTTCTAGAAGGCTTTACGGCTGTACGGCTATACGGCCTTACGGCGAATCAACCAACCACTGCAAAACCACTGAAGAGAGCATGTGCCGTATGGCCGTGGGTGGGCGGGGACGGTGGAACCCGTAGAGCCGTCTACCCGGAGCCGTCGGGGACGGGAACGGGAACGGGTACGGGAACGGGTCAGAAGGTGTAGAGCAGCCTAATCATCCAGCTCTGGTACGTGAGGTCGCCGCTGATGTTGTTGAAGAGAAGCTCAGTCTTCAATTTTCCGAAGAGCTCGACGCCGCCGCCGAGACCCCAGCTGCCGCCACCACCAAAATCGCCGTCGAGGATGGTGGACACCGACATGTTCGCGTAACCGAACCGACCTGCGATGTAGACCGGCCCGAAGAAGAAACGCCGATCGCGTAGATCTGGTAGTAGCTGGCGTCGAGGTCGGCGATGCTCGCACTGCGTGAGAACCCGTATTCGAGTCCCGCTCCGAGCTCGATGATGGGAATGTCGAACGCGATCTCCAGCCCGAGGTTGTAGCCGGTGTTCGAGCTCAGACTGACCTCTCCGAGGTCGAAGTCGCCGCCAAAATCGGCGCCAACGGCCAGGTTGATGTCGAACGCTTCGGCGGGCACTGCGGCTATGAAAACCACACACGTCATCAGCAAAATGGTGCGACGAATCATCGGTCCCCCTTTTCGAAAGAAACCTAACACGTCTCTCGTATGGAGAGCCGGACTCAGTAACGCCGCCTCTGTGATCGGCTCAGAATGTGTCCTGAATCACATCGTCAATCACCCCCGGCAGTGAGAGAATCGCGGAAACCAGCGGCGGGATTACAACATCAACGGCTTCACGACTCCTACGGCGCCATCACTCCCCGTCGCAGTCGCCAGGCGCCCGAATTGAAGAAGTCAGATTTGGAGGGAAATATCGAGAATGGCCCTTGACAATCGAAAAATGCGTCGATACGTTAACCCCAACTAGCATGATGGAGGGCGGATCATGTCGAAAAGGAAATTGGGTGTCCTGATCATCGCGATCATGATAGTCGGCGCAATCGTGCCGGCCCTGATCGCTCCTGGTCTCTCTGAGGCCGCGGTTCAAAAAGTGGGATGGATGGTCTACACACCAAACCATCCAAACGGCTGCGCTCCGCTGCCGTTCGACTGCTACGTCATCTGGGTTTACCCGGATACTCCCTGACCGGAGTCCGTCAGCGTCAAACTGACGGAACCTATCAGGTGAGTCTATGCGGCACGCCCTAAGGGTTGTTGTGGTATGTGCCGGTGTAGCGCTCCTCTGCGCCGGCGTGCTGGCGTCGCCGGCTGACAAGGTCGAGCCTTCCTGTATGGCTCGGCCTGTAAGCCTCGAGAGCCCCGCGTATATGATCGTCGACGCGGTGGTTCGCGGTGATCGCCTCCTCCTTCCCGACTACACCAAAGGGCTCCGCGAAGTTGATCTTCTGACGGGCAAGGACCTGCGATCGGTCCTTCCCATGGGCACCCAGCGAGGCGAGGTCAGCGGACCTCAGCATCTGGGTTGCGGTTCAGACCGGTGCGTCGTCTGGGGCGACCGATACTTCTGGGTCTACTACGACTCAAGCTTCAGGTTTCTCCACGAGTATCCGGGAATGCAGAGCGCCGCCAGCGGCCAGCCGCTGGTGTTTTCGGACCGCATGGTGATCTACGGCATCGCCAGCCCGGACGTTTCGGGTGGCGGCACGCCCTATCTCTTCATCCAGTACGACGACGGAGAGATTGTGCCGCTTCAGGAGTACCCGGCGTCCATGCCCATCCAGGAGACAGTCAAACGCATTCACTTCCAGGGCATCACGACCGGGGGCCTGGCGGAGCTGCCGGGTGGTGGGTGGGCATTTGTCGACCCACGCAGCTACTCGGTCTTTGTCTTCGACAAGAATGACCGCCTCACCAAAGCGTGGCGCGGCACCAACCCCCGTTTCCGAGCACCGAACTGGGGGGCTTCCCCCGAGGTTCACGATGACTCCGGTCGGCAGGCGTACTCGCGGTGGCAGCTCGCACAGCCGCAGGTCAAGCGGCCGGTTCCGCTCGGTGAAGATCTCCTGGCATTTGTCGTCGGTTTACCAGACGGCCCACTCATTCAACGCCACGAGCTCGATATCTACAAGACCAACGGCGAACCCGTAGCGGTGGGTCTTCCCATCGACGGTGTCCGCGCCGGCCGGCTGATCATCGCCGACGCCGGGGCCGGACGCCTGGTTCTGGTGGGACAGCAGACCTGGGAGCCGTCAGCCATGACCACTGTATGGCAGGTCGAGGTGCCGACGTTCGAGAACACGCAGTAGCCGGGATTCTGGAGAATATTATGAAACGTACCACGGTCGTCATCTTCGCAGGGTTGGCGATGGCGGTGGGCTTTGCTGCATTCGGCACTGAGGTGATCGCGCCCGACGGCACGGTCCTCTCCGATGTCCTTACGGTCCCCGCGGGTGACGGCACGACGTGGGTTCGTGTCGGCCTCGGCGCACCAGTTGCAGTTGCTCCCAACGCCGAGAATAAACTCCAGCTGCCGGGCCTCGCGACGGCCGGGTATCTGGTTCAGGATGCGGTCAGCGGCGAGCCGATCGGAGAGGGCTCGTTGTCCTGGCAGGTGGTGGGCGCTCCTGAAGAGCTCGCCGAAGCAAGCTGGCGCAACGCCGGCGGCCTCCTCGACCTGAGCTGCCGCGGTGACGAACGCATCATCTTCTCGGCCCCGGGCTACGCTCCGACAACAGATCGCGTGGTAGCGGACGGCCGCCGCCACACCGTGTTGCTGCAACCCCAGGCGGCGATCACCATCGAGCTCGAACCTGCGATCGAGGCTCGGATGTGGTTGGCGCGCGAAGATCAGATCGATGTCCTCACCCTTTTCACAAATGTTGCTTCCAAGCACGAGATTGCCGAGGACGGGGCGATCGATATTCGTGACCTCGATCTCGATGCCTCCTATGTCGGTGTCGTAGTCGCCCAGGGCATGGCCCCCGCCGTGACCACGTTCCGCGATTTCTCACAGCCCATCTCGATAGGTCTTGCCGATGGCCTCGGAGTCACAGGGCTCGTGCTCGATGACGAAGGCAACCCTGTGGCCGGAGCGAAGATCGACGCCCTCGGAGAAATCACCGAGCTCGACAGCTTCCGCTACAGCCAGCAGGGAGCCAGCTCTCCCGACGGCACATTCGCGCTGAGTGGCCTCCTGCCGGGTACGGTTCGGGTTCGCGCCTGTGCCGAGGGTCGCGCGTGTGCGGAGGCCGCTATTGACCTCAGCGACGGTTTCGAAGCGGAACCGGTCACTCTCGAACTCATCCCCGGGCGAGATATCCTGCTGGTCGTTGAAAACGAGATCGGCGAGCGGGCGGCCAAGGCCATCCTCTACTTCAACGATCGCGTCTACCAGACCGACGGCAACGGCCAACTCAGGGTTGAGGGACTGACCCGCCGCACCACCATCCCGGTCAAGATCTTCGGCTCGGGTTTCGGGGTGTGGGAGGGCAGCTTCTCCACCGATCATGAGCGTGTGGTCATCACCGTTCCCGGCGGCGCCGTCATCGAGCAGCAGATCCTGTCGGCCCGTCATTTCTCTCCGGACGAGGTCATCGTGCGCTGGCAGGCCTACACACCCAGCGGACGCGAGGGCAAAGTCGGGCAAGGGCACATGGGACGCGGAGCTGAGCATCGCTCGCGCCGCGGGCCTCGAGACCGGCACCTACTCGCTGTCGGTGCGCCTCCCCGGTTCGGCAACGATGGTTTCGGAGCGGGTCGACGTCGCTCTGGGTGAAGAGCTGATGCTTTCCCCGATTGTCCCGGACCGCGGGCTCGCCATCTCCGGGCGCGTCCTCGACGCCGAGACCCTGCAGCCTGTCCCCGGCGCAAGGGTCAAGTGCGAACCGGGCTCGCCGGCCGTTTTCCGCGCGCCCGAGCTGCTCGGCGACGTACCGAGCACGCTCACCGATACCGACGGGATGTTCCTCCTCGAAGGACTCGATGCCGGCACCTGCCGGACGATCGTCAACGCGTCGGGGTTTGCGACCTGGCGCCTCGACGGCGTCGAGCCCGACGAAGTCGGCTATGACATCGGCGACGTCGAGATGGATGCCGGCATGACGATTGTGGGTCAGGTCTACGACAGAATGGACCGTCCCATCACCGGCGCGGTGGTGGAGATCACCGAAGCGGCCACGTATGCCTACTTCGCTGAAACCAAGGTCCGCACCGACCACGACGGCTACTTCCGGGCCGAACGCGTGCCCGTCGGCCGGTGGAAGGTGACGGCCAGCCACGGTCAGGAAAAGGCCTCCGACACGGTCGAGGGCGACGCGCGGCAAACCGTGGTCGCCGACCTCATGCTCGGTGGCATCCGGATCGAGGGCGAGATCTGGCTCGGCGACGATCGCGCGCCGGGTGGCACCCTGGTTCTGACCACCGAAGGGGCGCAGGCGCCTGGAGTTGTGGTGATGATGCAGCGGGTCACCGATGATCGCCAGATCTTCGGCATCGACCAGCAACCGATGCAGTTCATGGTCGGTCCCGACGGCCGCTTCGGCGGATCGGGGCTTACCGTCGGTCGTTACTACGCTTCCTACACGCCACCGGGGCCCGGCGCGGCGCCCATCACCAAGGTCCTCGATGTTCCGCAGGTGGAAACCTACCAGTGCGCGATCCAGTACTCCGATGCGGTGGTCGAGGGCTACGTCATCGACAGCGACCGCAACCCGGTCGCCGGGGCATTGGTTCTGGCCAGCATCGGTGAAGGGTTGAACGGTGCGAAGGCCTTCACCCAGGATGCGAAGGCCTTTACGGACGCGGAAGGGCGCTTCATGGTGCGCGGGCTCGAACCCGGTCACCTGGTGCTGACCGCCAGCCACACCGATTTTGCCCCTTCGAACCCATCGGAGCTCGATATCCGAGAGGGAAGTTCGGAAGGACCGATCGTGCTCGAATTGCTGCCGCACGACGGCGCCAGCATCATGCTCGCGGTCAACACCGCCGCGGGTTCAGCCGGCGGCGCGCCGGTCTATCTGGTCGGGCCCGAGACCTCCACTGGTTTCACCGACGGCAGTGGCCTCGCGACCTTCTCCGGCATCCCGGCCGGTTCCTATCGCCCGTGCGGCACCGCCTACGGCGGCGCCACCGGCTGCGGTCCGAATCTGCTGGTCGACAACGGCGAACAGCTCCAGGCCCAGCTCGACCTCGGCCAGGGCGGTTATGTCGATATTTATCTCGATGATTCCGCGAACGGGATCAGGGCGAAGGCAGGCGTGGTGGTCGCGGCCGCCAACCGCGGACCGTCGATTCGCGTCGCGACCGCCGACGGCGTCGACATTTCGAGTTTGCTCTTGATGGCCAGCCCACCGCAGCAGATGAGCGGTGGCATCCGCATTGGACCCCTGCAAGCCGACGATTACATCGTCTGGGTCAACACCGAAGCGGGACCACGGCAGGGTCAGGTCAGGGTCCGTGACGGCGAGGGGGTCTCGCTCGACCTGAGGTAATTCGAAAAACTTCTTCGAATCACAAAAGGTCCCGTCGGCGACGGGACCTTTTGATATCCGGATCTCCATCCTTTATCTCCTCCGAGCGCCACCGCCGCGGGACCCGCCGGACGGGCGGCTCGACATCGACCGGCCCTGCTGCGACCGCGTGTTACCGCGCTGACGCGCGGAGTAGTCGCGGTTGAGCGAGCTCGTCGAGGGCGTATATCCACTCGAAGGTCGGGTCGAGGGTTGCGTTCCCGTTGACGGTCGCGTTGAGGGCTGAGTGCCGGTCGAGGGTCGAGTCGAGGGTTGGGTAGCGGTCGACGGCCGGTTGCCGGCGCTGGGCGTGTCGGTCTTCGACCAGCCACCCTTGTCTCGACGGTCCCAGCTCCCGTTTTCGTTCCGGCGATACACATTACCGCTTTTGTCGGTGTAGACGTTGTTGGCCCGGTCTCGGGCTACCGCCGGTTGTTGCCGGGTCCCGGTCCCGGCACGATCCCGGGTCTGAGCCGCCCGGTCGGAGTTCCCGGAGCGCGCATAGATGTTGTTGTTGATGTTCGTGTTGCCGTAGTGGGCGGGCCGGTTGCCGTCGTACTCGACGGTGAAGGACGCGCCGGCCGAGGTCTTGACGGCCGCGGTCTGGGGTACCGATTGCTCGAGCAGCGCCTCGCGGGCCTCCTCGGTGCCGGCAACAGAGGTGCGAAGATAGCCGACGTCCGATTCGGCCGGAATGTCGGAAAACTCCGATGGCAGCCCGTCGTTGGCGACCCAGGTCCACGGTCCGTTGTCGAGGTCCTTGGTACGGTACCAGCGGCCCGAGAGCAGCACGTAATAACTCTGGCTCGCGATCTCGAAGACGACGTCGGAATCAGTGTTCGACACCACCATGATCTCGCTGGTCTGAAGCGGTGTGAATTCCGGCTTGCCGTCGATGAAGATCAGCTCCGCCGGTTCAGTCGATATCACCATCTCAGGCACCCGGTCGTCGCCGCTCTCATCCTCGGGCGCCGAGGAACCCTGCTCCTGTTTTTGTTTCTTGATCTGATCGTCAACCTGTTGGACATCCTTCGGCAGGCTGCGGGCTTCTGTCCACGGGCCCTTGATGGACCAGGCCTCGAACCACATTGTGTCCGAGGCCAGATAGTACGTGCTCTTGTACTTGAGGATCACATAAGGGGTGTTCACCACCCGCTCGAGAGTCGAGTTCTCGATCTCCTCCAACTTCGGCTCACCATCGATGAGGATCAGCACCGCCGGCTTGTACCTGATGATGATCTTTGGTGGGACGTTGTTGAGTTCGGCGGCTTCGTTCAGCGCGACCTCGGCATTGTCGAGCAGCGGAATCACCCGGTCGAGCTCCACCTCGAGGTCCCACTTCGGGATCTCCCGCTCGAGGAAAGCCATGAGCTGCTGTTGGTGTTCCTCGGAGGCTTCCGGGAAGGCGACCGTTGGGATCTTGATGTCAAAGAAATCCACCATCCGCGCGTCACGGTCGACGTCGATGCGGCCGGTGATCCACACCGCGCCAAAGACCGGAGCGGCATCACCCTCCTTCACCGAAACCGCTGCACGAGCCTCGAAATCGTCATCTCTCCAGGTGTCGATCTGTGGCTCATACATCGCGACGGTGACTTTTTCTGCCTCCATCACCCGCGGCCACGCCTTCTCCTCTTCCGATTCCTCCTGCCCAAACCCCGGGATCGCCGCGGCCGATATCGCGGCCACGATCAGTACGCAATGGAAGAATGATCGGATCATGGTGCGGCCTCCTCTGAAAATCAATCCAAGAATCGAGATTTCCATTCAGCAAAAAATTAAGAGCGGGGCATCACCCCGCTCTCGATCTCGCTTCAGACGAATTCGGGATCTCGTCTACTCTGAGAACGATGCTATCGCGAGTGCCTCGTCGTCGAACATCTCGAAGACGCCGACCAGCTGCGCCATCGTCAGCAGCTTGCGCGCCTTGATGTTGACGTTGAGCAGCTTGACTACAGCTTCGCTGGAAGTCGCGGTCACCTTGCTGCGGATCAGCTCACCCAGACCCGAAGAGTCGATCGTGCCTACGGCGTCGAGGTTGAGCAGCACCTGCTTGCCGCCGTTTTCGAGCTCATCCACGAGCGCCTCTCGAAGAACCACGTCGCCCCTGCCGATGGTGAGTTTGCCGTTGAGGTCGAAAATCGCGACATCGCCGACCTTGCGTTTTTTGATCTCCATGTCAGTCCCCCAGGGCTCGCGCCACGGATGGGCCCGCGCCGAGCGTAGAAAAGTCGAGACATTATCGCACAATTACGGCCAAAAGCCAGTATGTGTTCACTCCGGCGCGTTCTCGCGCTCCTTTGGTCCCCGTGCTGAAAGCCTTTCGGCTGCATCCGCATCCACCGAGCGGAGGTGGAAATCGCGTTGAGGGAACGGTATTTCGATCCCAGCTTCAGCAAGCGCATCGTTCATCGCCACCAGGAGATCACTCGATACCCGAACGAAATCCGTACGCGTCCACGCGCGGAGCTGGAAATCGAGTGAGCTGTCGCCAAAACCGAGGAAGAGGGCCGCAGGTTCCGGGTCGCTGAGCACTTCCGGATGTTCAGTAGCCACGCCCACCAGAATTTCGATCACGGTCTGCGGATCGGTGCCATAGGCGACACCCACCGGGAGGTCCATCCGCCGCCGATCATCGCTCAGGGTCCAGTTGACGACTTCGGCAGATATCAAATTGGCGTTGGGCACGATGACCTCGGCGCCCTGGAAGGTGCGGACGATGCTTGCCCGCATGCCGATGTTCTTGACCGTGCCGGAGAGTTCGGCGAGCTGGACCTTGTCGTCGACCCGGATCGGCCGTTCGAAGAGCAGGATCAGACCCGACACGAAATTGTTGACTACGGTCTGAAGGCCGAAACCGATGCCGACGCCGAGCGCACCGACGATGAGGTTGATTCGCGAGAAATCCAGCCCCGCGGCGGAGGCCCCGACCATGACGCCAACAACAACGATCGCGTAATGACTGAGGCGGGTGATGGCTCCCGGGACGCCGCGCGGTAGATCCAGATGCGGCATGACGTCCGCTTCGAGGACAAAGCGCAGGAGCTGGGAGATCTTGAAGGTCAGCCAGACCACGATGACGAAGATCAGAATATCCCCAGGAGAAACCGAGAAGTCTCCGAAGGAGATCTTCGATTCCACGATCCTTGTGAGTCCGTCGACCGTCTCGTCGAACGCGCCGAGACTCCGCAGGGTCAAGGCCGCCCATCCGATCACGGCCAGGACCCGGATAAATCGGAAAAGACTGCTACGAACTCTGTCGGCGTGGAGCCTGACAATGGCGAGACGTCGAGCGGCCCTTGTGAGCAGCACGACCCGTACAATCGCCCGCATCAGCATCGCTGCCACCCAGAACAGAATCGCCGCATAGATGCTGGTCAACGTACCTACCGTTACGAGCATCGCGAAACCGACGGCGCCGATCAGGTTGGCCGCCGCGCCCACAACAAACGCGGCGAAAGCCATCCGCGCGCCGAAAACGATCGCGCGCATCCAACCGCCGGAAAGTTCGATTTCGTCGTTTCGGACCGTGTTGTAAACCCAGTGACAGGATGCGGCACCGGCCAACGACAGGGCGAAGAGGGCCAACCGGTTGAGCAGGTTGCCGTCAGGTGCAATGTCCACGAGCTTGTGGAGGAAGTAGACGAGGGCGAGGAGATATGCTGCCGATCGCATCGGCGACGGCAGCATCCTCGGCAGAAGCCTGAGAAGCGCGAGCAGGATTGCGAGACCCATGAGGTCGAGCCAGGCAGCCGGGGCGCGCGGGTGGAATTCCTCGCTGAGCATCATCGTGATGATGAAGGCGGCCGCCAGCGGGCGGTCGAAGATCTCGACTGTCTGCTTCAAGGACCGATCCTGCTGCGCCCACAACACGGCCCGTCGACGGAGTGCCATGAGGGCAAAAACGAGGAACACCAGAAACACGCCTTGCCGCACCAACCGGTCCAGCTCATCGAGCACATAAACCCGAATCGACTCCGAGTTCTTTGTCCACATCGCCGCCAGCTGCTCGGTCGGCGCGCCGTCAAGCCCGGGCGTCGCAAAGGTCTTCCACAACGGCGGGCTGTCGAGACCAACAATGCTCCGCCGGCGCCTTCCAATCTCTTCTTTTTGCGCGGCCAACATCTCGTCTGCCGCCGCCTTTTCCCGCGCCACGGCGGACTGCAGGGTGAGCACGTCGTCTCGGTTGGCGCGTACCGCCGTCTCAGCCGTGTCAATCGCAGTGAGGGTGTCGGCCACCTGCTGCCGCAGAGCCTCCGGGAGCTCGACCTCGTCAGCCGACGCCGTCGTCAGCTCCCACAGTTGCCGTTCCTCCTCGAGCCGCAATCTTTTCTCGACGATCGTGGTGGAATGGGCCTTCAACGTGATCAACCAACCATCGAGGCGTCCGGCCGAGCGAAGCCACGCGCTCTGCGCCTCCTCGACGATTGATGCCGGTCCTGCGGTCTCCATTCGACGCAGGGTTTCCACCCTCAGGCCGGCGAGGTGTTCCTTTTCGTGCTCGAATTCCTGGGCGATCTTCTCGACATCTTCGCCGATGTCGGTGCTGGCAATCGCTTCGCGGAGCTGCGACCCGACCGCGGCCGCCCGGTCTGGAATCTCGACCGCCGGAATCGGTGTCGGTTCGGGGGTCGGGGTCGGCGCCGGTGTCGGAGACGGTTCCTGAGCCTCTTGGGCGTGAACCACACTGACGGACGCCGCGAGGGCCACCAGAAGAGCGGCAATCGACCCTACCCGAAGCACTGCTGACCAGAATCTCCAGTTCATCTTCACATTCCAATCCCGGTTTTCGTTGACTCGCGACTCTCGGTTCTGCTCGCGGTGGACCCGATCATTCTACGGGACACCGAGTATTCCCAAATCAATCAGGAATAAATCCACCGGGCCATGGTTTTCCCATTGCAATCCGACATCCCCGGATGTCGGTGGTTTCCCTTCGCGGGAAACACAACAAACACGGCGGAACCCCTCTTCCGCCACCACCGCCCGCGCCTCCTCGAGGTGCGGGCGTTTCTTCTTCGTTCCCGTTCCCGTTCCCGTTCCCGTTCCCGACGAGTGCTTACCCTTTTGGCAACGACCTTGAAAGGATGACAAATCCCACAATCCCTGACGCCAACGACGCCACGAGGATGCCGATCTTGGCGGTCGCGATCAGCGTCTCGTTGTCAAATGCGAGGTCGGTGATGAAGAGGGACATGGTGAAGCCGATTCCCGCCAGACAACCGGCTCCGTAGACCTGCGGCCACGTGACCCCTTCAGGAAGGACGCCGCGGCCGCTCTTGACGGCGAGCCAGCTCAGGAGCCCGATGCCAACCGGCTTTCCAACCACCAGACCGACGATGACGCCGAGGGCAAGCGGGTTCGCGAGCACCGTCATCAGGTCGCCGCCAACCGCGACACCCGCGTTGGCAAGGGCAAACAAGGGCAGGATCAGCCATACCTGGACCGGATGCAGATAGTGCTCGAGGATCAGCCCCTCGGGAAGGGTTTCCCCGGCACGGGAGTGGATGCTTTCGACAATGTCGAGTTGCTCGCGATCGCTGATCAGCGAGTGTTCGGACAGCTCCATCTTTTTGATGCGTTCCAGGCGCTCTTCGGTTTCGTCGATGAACCGATGGGGATCGACCCGCGGCCTGACCGGGATCACCATCGCCATCAGGATCCCGGCGACCGTGGCGTGGACGCCCGAGGCAAACACCGCGAGCCAGACACCGATGATCAGGAGGTAGAGGATCCCCCGCCGCATCCGCGCCTGGACGGCGACAAACAACATCGCCAGCAAAACCGCGGCGACCACGAGGGGCAGGATGTCGATTTTCTCGGTGTAGAAAATGGCGATCACCGCGACCGCTCCGAGGTCATCGGCGATCGCGAGCGCGGTCAGAAAGACCTTGAGACCGAGCGGCGCCCGGGTCCCGAAGATCGCGAGGACACCGAGCGCGAAAGCAATATCGGTGGCCATCGGAATGCCCCAACCGCGGGCGCCCTCGCCACCAATGTTCAGGACGAAAAAGAGCACTGCGGGCACCACCATGCCGCCTACGGCCGCCGCTACCGGCAGGGCCGCCTTGTTGAACGACGACAGCTCACCCACCACGAGCTCGCGTTTGATCTCGAGACCGATGACAAAGAAGAAAACCACCATCAGACCGTCGTTGATCCAGTGGTGGAGCGAGAGCTTGAAGGCCGCGTCGCCCCACGATACGCCGACATAGGTATGGAGGAGCTCGACATAGGAACCCGCCCACGGCGAGTTGGCCCACACCAAAGCAGCCATCGTGCATGCCAGCAGGAGGATGCTGCCCGTCACCTCCGAGTGAACGAACCATTCGAACTAGCCGCGATATCCGCTCGTGTCGCGCTCTGAACTCATCCTTCGCCTCCTGAAAATGCTGAGGGCATCTTAACCCGCCCTCCACTGACCACCACAAACAGAAAAAGGGGCGGCATATATGCCGCCCCTACAGAAGACCGATGGGTCTCGACTTACTTACGGAAGTTGGATCAACCAGCTACCGTCCTCAAACCATTTCTTCTCGAGCGCATCGAGGAGACCGATGCCTTCGAGGGCGCTGAGGTAGTTGGTGACCATGTTGACGAAGAGCGCATCGCCGGGCGCCAGCGCGATGCCGATCGGCTCGATCGTCATCGGCTCGGCCAGCGACACCAGACCCGCATCTGGGAAGCGCATTTGCGACAGTGCACAGATCGGGAAGTCCGCAACCAGGGCGTCGGCCTTGCCGTCGATCACCATCTGGACGCCGGCGTCGTAGTCATCGACTGGTACGTAGGTCGTCTTTTCGAGGACGTTCTGGACGAACTTCTCGCTGGTCGAGCCCTTGAGCGCGACGATTGTGATCGTGGAGCGATCGATATCCTCGGCTTCCTTCAAGGCTGCCAGGGTCGCGGATTTGGTGAGGATCGACTTGCCCGAAACGATGTAGGGCCCGACAAAGGCGGCCTTGAGGTTGCGCTTGGGGGTCATGGTCATGCCTGACATGATGGCGTCGATCTCGCCCTTCTCGAGCGCGCCGGCAGCAGCTCACTGAAAGGTTTTTGGACGAACTCGACCTTGACGCCCATGGCGTCGGCGAGGATGTTGGCGAGGTCGACCTCGTAGCCGATGAGCGAGCCCGATTTCGAAATCACCGTGAACGGCGGCTGGGTACCGGACATGCCGACCTTGAGGGTGCCGCTCTCGACGATGCGGCTGAGAACCGGCGCGTTGTCGGCGGCGACAACGTCGGCCGCGCCCCCGATCAGAGCGAGCATGGCGATAGCGAACAATACAAACGAGCGCTTCATTCTTTCCTCCTTGGAATCTCGGGGCCGGCGGTCACCAGCTCCACGGTTTTCAAACAATGTCGTGACGGGAACGATTCCTTTTCGATGCGGGGGGTAGAATAGCGCAAATGAAAACGACATGCACATATCGATTTGTTTTCTCCCTGTGGCTGCTGGTCATGATGACCGCAACGGTTGCGGGATCGCAAGAACTGACAGGCACACGACCGGGTGTTGAGGGCGAGCCGCTGACCATTACCGGCACCCTTTTCCTGCTCGACGTATCGAAGATCGACGGCGCTGACCAGAGTTTCACCGCCGATGTCTTCATGCTGCTGCAGTGGCGGGACGAGCGACTCGCTTCCGCGGCCGAGGGAATGCGGCGTTTTCCCCTCAAAAACGTCTGGGATCCACGGGTCCAGATCATCAACCAGCGACGTATCTGGAAAACCTTCCCCGAAGAAGTGGATGTCTCCCCCGACGGCACGGTCGTCTATCGGCAGCGCTACTATGGCCAATTCGCCTCGGCCCTCAATCTCCGCGACTTTCCGCTCGACCGCCATCGCTTCGGACTCCAGCTCGTGATCCCGGGCTACGGCCCGGAAGAGATCGAGTTTGTGCCCAACACCGAGGGCTTCGGAGAAGGACGATCGCCCGAGATGACGGTGCCCGACTGGTCGGTGGGTCCGTTCGAGCTGCGCACCGCTCCCTACGCGGTCATCCCGAGTGGGAGGGAGATTGCCGGTCTGGAAGGGGCATTCGAAGCGCGTCGCAATCTCGGTTTCTATATCGGCAAGGCCTTCATATCGGTCGCGATCATTGTCTTCATGTCGTGGGTGGTCTTCTGGCTCGGCCCCGAGCACGTCGGGCCGCGGCTCAGCGTCGCGGTGACGTCGATGCTGACCCTGGTTGCCTACCGCTTCCTGCTGGGTCAATCGCTGCCGCCGGTTTCCTACTTGACCCGCCTCGACTATTTTTTGCTCGGCTCCACCATCCTCGTATTCGTCGCCCTGATTGAGGTCGCGTTGACTAGTGCGACGCCGAAGGGAGATCGCACTGAAAGGGCGATTGCGGTGAACAGGATTTCGAGGTGGGTCTTCCCGGCCGCGTTCGCCCTCCTCATTGTGTGGTCGTTCTGGCTCTAGCCTGCATATCTGACCAGCTATTTGCTGCGGTCGTAAATCTGCAGCAATCTGCGGCGTTTGCTCCCATCGAGGTGTTTCACGTCCCGTCAAGTAATCTCGCACACGACAGCCGAGTCGGAGGCGTAACCGAAGACTCGAAACGCGATAGTCGGAGGAACCGCAGATCACACAGATGAACGCAGATCGAGGGGCCTACTGTATATCTGCGTCTATCTGCTGTTATCTGCGGTTTGTGATGTTTTCAGCCGGTAGTCCCTACGACTCCGCCCGCGAGGCCTGCTGGTCCTCCGTGGCCGGCACCACCGGCGGTTGGGCCGTATCGGGGTCCCAACCGCCGCCCAGGGCGCGGTAGAGCCGCACCAGATTTCCGACCACGAGGCCCTCGGCAACCGCCAGATCATCCTCGCGCAAGAGAAGGGTCCGCTGGGTGTCGAGGACGTTCTGGAAATCGGTCAGACCCGCGGTGTACTGGGTCAGAACGAGATCGAGAGAACGTTGGGTGGCGTCGACCGCCTGCGACAGGCGTTCGCGCCGCTGGACCTCTTTGACATAGGCGACCATCGCGTTTTCGGACTCTTCGAGAGCGTTGAGCACCGTCTGCTCGTAGCCGGCGAGGGCCTGGTTGGTCCGCGCCTCTTCGGCTCGGATCTGGGAGCGGATGCGACCTCCCGAGAAAATGTTCCAGCGAATCGGCAGACCGACGTTCCAGGTCACACTGTCTCCGGAGGCGAGGTCACCGGCATTCAGCGCCTCGAGACCCAGGAACCCTGTCAGTGAGAAGGTCGGGTAGAGGTCCGCCGTCGCGACTCCAATCTGCGCGGTCTGTGAGGCGAGCAGCCTTTCAGCCCGCCGGACATCGGGCCGCTGGCGCAGCAGCTCGGCCGGCAGCCCCATGGTGACTGCCTCCGGTTCGTGCGGGATCGGGACCTCCGTGTCGAGCTCCGCGTGCAGCGCACCCGGGTTCTCGCCGAGCAGGACCGCGAGACGGTTCAGCCCCTCGTTGAGATCGCGTTCGATCACCGGAATCAGCGAGTAGGTGTTGGCGAGGTTGCACTCGGCCTGGGCCACGTCGAGCGCCGAAACCAGCCCCGCATCGAAGCGGTCCTTGGTGAGCTGGAGCGTGTTCTCCTGGGCCTCGACGTTGGCGTGCGCGATTCGTAACCGCTCCTGCGCGGTGCGAACGTTGACATAGGCGAGGGCGGTCTCGGCATAGAGGGAGACCAGCACGTCGCGGTAGGCCTCGACCGAAGCCTGGGTCGCCGCGTCGGCGGCTTCCACCTGGCGGCGAATGCGACCGAAGACATCGATTTCCCAGGAGGCGCCAACACCCGCAGTGAAGAGATCGCCCGCCTCGAAGCCCTCCTCCGGAGCGAAGTCACCGAGGACTCCGTTGTCGCTCGGCTGCGAACGGTTGGCGTCGGCGCTGAAGCCCACCTGCGGCTTGTTGAGACTGCTGACGACGCCACGGAGGGCGCGCGCTTCCTCGACCCGCCACAGCGCCGAGCGCAGATCGAGGTTGCCCCCGGCCGAACGCAGGACGAGCTCGTTGAGCTTTTCGTCGTCGAAGACGCGCCACCAGGTCTGAAGGGTGGCCTTACCGTCTTCGAGGCCGTCGACGGCCGCGGTGTGCCACGCGTCGGGTGTCTCGGTTTCAGGCTCGACGTAGTCCGGGCCGACCGTGCAGCCGCCCAGAGCAAGGGCACAAACGACGGCGGTCAGAAAAAACAGTCGGGTGTTTTTCATGACTCGCTCCTCAGCTCTCGGCGCCGGCAGTGGCCGGCCCCGGTTCTGCGGGCATTCTGGCGCCGCCAAATTTCTCAGACGCGCTCTGCACTACGAAGTACAGCCACGGGATGACAAAGATCCCGAAAACGGTCGCAAAGGCCATTCCGCCGAATACCGCGGTTCCCAGAGCGACCCGGCTGGCCGCGCCGGCGCCGGAGGCGAACAAGAGCGGCATGACGCCGAGGATGAACGAAAGCGCCGTCATCAAGATTGGCCGGAATCGCAACCTCGCGGCTTCGCGGGCGGCCTCGAACGGCGTCTTGCCGCTCTGACGCAATTGGTTGGCGAACTCGATAATGAGAATCGCGTTCTTGGCCGACAGCCCGATCAGCAGGACAAAGCCGATCTGGGTGTAGACGTTGTTGTCGAGACCACGGGCCAGGGTCAGGACGGACGCACCCAGGATCGCGATGGGCACCGAAAAGATGATCCCGAAGGGCAGGGTCCAGCTCTCGTATTGGGCGGCCAGGAAGAGGTAGACGAAGACGATGGCCAACGCGAAGATAAAGCCGGCGGCGCCGCCCGCAGCGAGCTGCTGGTAGGTGACACCGGTCCACTCGAAGCTCATCGACGGCGGCATCGAGTTGCGCGCGATCTCGGCCATGGCGGCGATGGACTGTCCGGAACTGTAGCCGGCGGCGGCATCTCCAGTGATCGACGCCGAGGAGTAGAGGTTGTAGCGGGCCTGGACGGTTGGACCGACGGTGTCCTGGACGTCGACCAGGGTCGCCAATGGCACCATCTTGCCGGAGTTGGAACGGACCTCGAGCCGGGTGATGTCCGCGCGTTTGATCCGGTAGGGCTCGTCGGCCTGGATCATCACCTTCCACACCCTCCCGAAGAGGTTGAAGTCGTTGACGTAGGCCGAACCGAGGTTGGCCTGCAGGGTATTGAAAATCACGTCGAGCGGCACGTCGAGCCGCTTGGCCTTCTCGCGGTCAACCTCGAGGAAGAGCTGCGGCACACCGGCTCGGAAGGTCGTGTTCATACTCGTCAGCACCGGGTTCTGCCGGCCCTGCTCGACCAGATCGTAGGCCACCTGCTGTAGGAGCTCGAGGCCGGAACCGCCTACATCCTGGAGCTCCATCTGGAAGCCGCCGGTTGCACCGAGACCCTGAATGGGCGGCGGCCGGGTGGCGAAGACCATGGCACCCTCGATCTGGGAGAAACGTCGGTTGAGAGCGTCGACGATCGCCTGGATCTGGGTTTCGGGCGTTGACCGCTCGTCCCAGTGTTTGAGTACGACCCAGAAAGCGCCGGCGTTGGGCGAGACCACCGTGTCGAGCAGCGAGTAACCACCGACAGCGATCACACCGCGGATTCCTTCGGTCTCGTCGAGGATGGCCGAAATTTCGTCAATCACTTCCTCGGTGCGGCCGAGTGAAGTGGCGTCGGGGAGCTGGGCCGCAACCATGAAATAGCCTTCGTCCTCTGAGGGGACGAAGCCGGCGGGCATGGCCGTCATACCGAAGTAGGTGGCCACCAGGAGACCTCCGACGACGATAGCCGTGAGGACTGAGCGGCGGAGCAGCATCTTGACGACCGATCCGTAGCCCGTTGTGCCCCTATCGAGCACCCGGTTGAAAAGACCGAAAATCCCCTTCTTGCGTTCCACCGAGGGCCGTAGGAGCATGCCGCACAGCGCCGGGCTGAGGGTCAGTGCGTTGAGCGAGGAAAAGAGGGTCGCCACGGAGATGGTGATGGCAAACGGCCGATACAACCTGCCGGTGATGCCGGGCATGACGATGGTGGGAACGAAGACCGCCAGTAGCACCAGGGTCGTCGCCACCACAGGGCCGGTGATTTCGACCATCGACTTGGCGGTAGCCGCCTTCGCATCGAGACCTTCGGTGTCGATGATTCGCAGGGTGTTCTCGACCACGACAATGGCGTCATCAACCACGATACCGATCACCAAGATGAGGCCGAACATGGTCAGCCCGTTGATTGACAGCCCGAGGGCAAGCATGACCGCAAAGGTCCCGAGCAGCGACACCGGGATGGTGATGGCCGGCACCAGAGTCGTGCGGACGTCCTGCAAAAAGATGTAGACGGTGAATACCACCAGCAGGATCGCGATGATGAGGGTCGTCACGACCTCCTTGAGCGACTGCAGGATGTACTCCGTCGTGTCGTAGAGGATGCGGGCCTCGAGATCTTCGGGAAAATCGGCGCTGAGCCGGTCGATCTCGGCCTTGATGCCCTCGGCGATGTTGAGCGCGTTGGCCCCCGGCGCCGGGTAGACGGCGACGGCGATAGAGGGCGCACCGTCGAGCTTTGCGAACCACTTGTAGCTCTGGGCGCCAAGCTCGACGCGCGCCACATCTCGGACCCGTACGAGTTGGCCTTGCTCGCCCCGTTTGATGATGATGTTTTCGAATTGTTCCACCGATTCCAGGCGGCCCAGGGTCGAGATGGAGTATTCGAAGGGCTGGTCCCTGGGAGCCGGCTGGCCACCGATCTGACCGGCCGCGACCTGGATGTTCTGCTCGCGCAGCGCGTTGGTGAGATCCATGGTGGTGAGGTCACGGGCGCGCAGGCGGTCGGGGTTGATCCAGACCCGCATGCCGAAATCCTTGGCCCCCATGATCTCGACTTTGGAGACACCGTTGATCCGGGCGAGCACGTCTTTAATGCGAGTGGTGGTGTAGTTCGAGATGTAGAGCTCGTCAAAGGTGCCGTTGGGTGACACCATGTTGATCATCAGGGTGATGCTGGTGGACTGTTTTTCCACCTTGACGCCCTGGCGCTTGACCTCCTCGGGCAGCACCGGCAAGGCCTCGTTGACCCTGTTTTGCACCAGCACTGTGGCCATGTCGACGTCGGTGCCGATGTCGAAGGTAACAGTGATGTTGCAGCTTCCGTCGGAGGCCGACTTCGAGGACATGTAGAGCATGTTCTCGACACCGTTGATCTTCTCCTCCATCGGTGCGGTGACACTTTCCGCGACGACACCGGCGCCGGCACCCGGGTAGGAGGTCGTCACCTGGACCGACGGCGGCGTGATGACGGGCATGCTTTCGATCGGCAGGAGTGGGATCGAGAGAACCCCCACCAGCACGATCACGATTGCGATCACCGACGCGAAAATCGGACGATAGATAAAGAAGCGGCTGAACATCCCCTACCGCCCCGTAGCTTCCTTCGGCGTCACCGGCATTCCCGGCCGCGCGCGCTGCAGACCGACTGTGATGTAGCTCTCGCCCGGTTCCATGCCGTCGAGCACGACACGAGTGTTGTCCTCCTGCAGGGGCCCGGGTTCGATGTAGCGACGTTCGACGATGTTGTCATCGCCGACCACCATCACAAAGCGGCCGCCGAGATCGGTGCCGAGGGCGGTCTCCTCGATCAGCAGCGCGTTTTCGAGGAACTCTCCGGGAAGCTGAACGTGGACGAAGAAACCGGGAAAGACCTTGGCATCGCTGTTGGGAAAGACGGCGCGGAGCTGGATCGTGCCGGTGGCCGGATCGACTGTATTGTCCACCGCATCAACCTTGCCCTCGATCTTGAGGCCAGTCTCCTTGAGGACCAGCGTCGCCGGCAGCTCGTTACCCTCACCCGGATCTTGATGTCCCCCACGCCGTTCGAGGATCTGGGCCATGAATCGTTCGGAGACCTCGAAGTAGGCGAAGAGCGGATCGATCCGCCGAACCGTGGTCAACAGGGTGGCCTCGCCGGCACCGACCAGATTGCCAAGGTCGACGAGATTGCGGCTCACCATGCCGTCAATGGGCGACTCGACGGTGGTGTAGTCGAGTTGGATCTCGGCGTTCGTCAACGCGGCTTTCGCCTCGAGCATGGCCGCCGACGCCTGGTCACGTTCGGCGCGGGCCCGTGTGACCTCCTGCTGGCTGACCGCGTTGGTCCGGACCGCCTGTTCCAGGCGATCGAGATCAGATTCGGCCCGGCGCAGGCCCGCCTCGGCCGCCTTGAGCCCGGCATCGGCGCGGTCTTGTTGGGCCTGGTAGGGCTCCGGCTCGATCACGAACAGGAGAGAGCCCTTGCGCACGAAGGAGCTCGGCTCATAGGCCATCTTCTCCAGATAGCCCTGCACCCGTGCGCGGATCTCCACTGACTCGCGGGCCTGGGTGGTGCCGACGAACTCGTGCACGATGGTCACGTCTCGTTGTGTCGGTGTCGCGACTGTGACCTCCGGCGGCGGCGGCGCAGCCATTTCCGACTCCACCCCGCATCCGATCAACATCCCCGCCGCGACAATGGCGGAAAAGGCAAACCATCCGGACCCACGAACACATCCTGTTTTTTTGTTGTTCATAACGGGTGATTCTCCTCGATCAACGGAAGCGGCGTCAAGGTTCGCCCCGGATTTCGGTGCGAAACACTCCACCCCACCACAAAATCAACCACAATCCTGCTAGGGTTGCTGCTGATATGGACGTCGTTTCATATGGGGGGAACATGAGAAAAGCACTTCTGGCGTTGATGATCGTCGCACTGTCGTTACCGCTGGCCGCTGCCGAGCAAGAAGAGCCGGCCAAGGGCATGACCGCCAAGGCCTTCAAGGGCCTCGAGTTCCGCAGTATCGGCCCGGCGTTGATGTCGGGGCGGATCGCGGACATCGCAATCCATCCGAGCGATTTCAACACCTGGTATGTGGCGGTGGGTTCGGGCGGTGTCTGGAAGACCACAAACTCCGGCACGACGTGGAAACCGATATTCGACGAAGAGAAGTCATACTCGATCGGCTGTGTCGTGCTCGACCCGTCCAACCCGGAGATCGTGTGGGTCGGCAGCGGCGAAAACGTCGGCGGCCGGCACGTGGCTTTCGGCGACGGCGTCTACCGGAGCGACGACGGCGGCGCGAGCTGGAAGAACATGGGGCTGAAGGACTCCCAGCATATCTCCGAGATCGTCGTCGACCCCACCGACTCGAAAACCGTCTACGTCGCCTCGCAAGGCCCTCTGTGGTCGGCGGGCGGCGACCGTGGTCTTTACAAGACCACTGACGGCGGCGCCACCTGGCAAAAGGTCCTGTCGGACGGTGAGTGGACCGGCGTCACCGATGTCGTGATGGACTCACGTGACCCGCAGGTCTTGTATGCGGCCACCTGGCAGCACCATCGGACAGTGGCAGCAGTTGTCGACGGCGGTCCCGAGACGGGGATTTACCGAACCGGCGACGGCGGCGCCACCTGGACACGGCTCACGAATGGCCTTCCCAAAGGCAACATGGGCAAGATCGGCCTCGCCATCTCGCCCCAGAACCCGGATGTCGTCTACGCCGTCATCGAGCTCGACAACCGCCAGGGCGGCACCTGGCGCAGCAGCAACCGCGGCGCGAGCTGGGAGAAACGCTCCGACGCCGTTTCCGGCGGCACCGGGCCCCACTACTACCAGGAGCTCGAGGCGAGCCCGCACGCGTTCGATCGCATCTACATCTGGATACTCGCATGCAGGTATCGGACGACGGCGGCAAGACCTTTCGGCGGGTCAAGAACAAATCCAAGCACGTGGACAACCACGCCCTCGCCTTCCGTCCCGACGATCCGGACTTGGCTGCTGGTCGGCACCGACGGCGGGATCTACGAGACCTTCGATCTCGCCGAGAACTGGCGCTTCGTTGCCAATCTGCCGGTGACCCAGTTCTACAAGCTGGCGGTCGACGACGCCGAGCCCTTCTACAACGTCTACGGCGGCACCCAGGACAACAACACCCAGGGCGGACCGACCCGGACCGACAATGTCAACGGCATCACCAATGCCGATTGGTTCATCACCCTCTTTGCCGACGGCCACCAGCCGGCGGTCGAACCCGGCAACCCCGACATCGTCTACTCCGAGTGGCAGGAGGGCAATCTGGTCCGCTACCGACCGCACGACCGGCGGCATCGTCTACATCCAGCCCCAGCCCGAGCCCGGCGACCCGCCCGAGCGCTTCAACTGGGACGCTCCGATTCTGATCAGCCCGCATTCGCCGACCCGGCTCTACTACGCCTCGCAGCGGGTGTGGCGCTCGGACGATCGCGGCGACGCCTGGACCCCCGTGAGTCCCGATCTGACCAGAAATCAGGACCGGATGCTGCTGCCGGTCATGGGCCGCCAGTGGAGCTCGACTGCACCGTGGGATTTCTTCGCGATGTCGGCCTACAACACCATCACCTCGCTCGCCGAGTCGCCCGTCCAGGAGGGCCTGCTGTGGGCCGGCACCGACGACGGCCTGCTGCAGGTGAGCGCGGACGGCGGTGACACCTGGAAGGCGATCCCGGTCGGCGATCTGCCCGGCGTCCCCGACACCGCATTCGTCAACGACATCAAGGCCGATCTCTTTGACGCAAACACGGTCTACGTCTGTCTCGACAACCACAAGTACGGTGACTTCAAGCCCTACCTCGTGAAGAGCACAGACCGCGGTACGAATTGGACATCGATCGCCGGCGATCTTCCCGGACCGCCACCTGGTGTGGCGGCTGGTCCAGGATCACGTCAAGTCGGATCTGCTTTTCGCGGCCACCGAGTTCGGGATCTTCTTCACCGTCGATGGCGGCGAAAAGTGGATCGAGCTCCCGGGCGGTGTGCCCACGATCTCCTTCCGCGACCTCGCCATCCAGCGCCGCGAAAACGACCTCGTCGGCGCCTCTTTCGGACGCGGCTTTTTCGTGCTCGACGACTACACGCCGCTGCGCCAGATCAACGACGAGGCGATGGAGCAGGAGGCCCTCCTCTTCCCGGTTCGGAAGACTACTGGTACTTCGAGAGCCGGCCGCTCGGGGAGACGGCCAGGCCTGACAGGGGGCCGCCTACTTCGTCGCCGACAACCCGCCCTTCGGAGCGGTCTTCACCTATCACCTCGCGGATGGCCTGAAATCGCTCGAGGAGCAGCGGCGTGAGCAGCAGATGAAGCTCGAGAAGGAGTGGAAGGACACCCCCTACGTTGGCTATCGACGCGCTCGAACGCGAGCGGCGGCAGCCGAAGCCGACCATCCTGCTGACAGTTCGTGACACTGACGGCAACGTCGTGCGCACCCTCGAGGGCCCGGCAAAGCCCGGGTTCCACCGCGTTGCGTGGGATCTCACCTACCCGACCACCAGCGCCATCGAGAGAGTCGCGGGCGAACGCCGGGGTGGCGGACCTGATCGTGGAGACAGCGGCTTCATGGCGCCACCGGGAACCTATTCAGTGAAAATGTCGAAGAGAGTCGACGGAGAGGTCACCGACCTCGCCGGCCCGCTGAACTTCGAGGTCGTCCGGGTCTTCGAGGGCGTCCTCGAGGGATCCTCGCCGACCGACGTCGCCACGTTCATGGGTCAGATCGCCGACTCTGCAGCGGGGCGTCACCGCCGCCGATGAAGCGATGGAGCTGGCGCTTCAAGAGCGTCGAGGAGCTCGAAAGGGCGCTCGCGCGTTCGACCGTCGATCCCGGGACTCTCGACACCGAGCTCGAGGCACTCAAGCAGAGGCTCTACGAGCTCGACCAGACGTTGTCCGGCAACCGCACGATCGGTGCGATCGGTCATCCGCAGGTGCCGACTGTTTCCGGACGCGATCCGCGTGGCGTCGATGGGCGGGGGCATGTCGGACTACGGCCCGACCGCGACCCACCGTCGCTCGTTCGAGATCGCCCGCGAAGAGTTCGCGGAGATCGAGCCCGGCTGCGACAGCTGATCGAGGTCGACCTGCCGGCGCTCGAGGCGAAGATGGAGGCGGCCGGCGTACCGTGGACCCCGGGGAGACCGTTGCGGAGTTCGCTGAGCACCATCGATGCGAAAGAACCATCGCCTGGGGCTCACGCCCCAGGAGTTTTTCTGTCGCCCCTCTGGGGCTCAGCCATTTTTCTCTCCCCTGATCCTGGGGCTCACACCCCAGGCTAAGCATCTGCCGCCGCTCCGCGGCTGCTCGATAGCGCCAATCACCCGGTCCGAGCCGCAGGGGGCGACAGATGGATAGCCCGGGGTGTAAACCCCGGATCTAGCGCAACATCTTTGATGGCCCCCCGGCCTAAGCCCCGGGTTGCGGGGTACCGAGGGGCCTAGGCCAGCCCTTCGACCCGGGCGGTCATCTCGCCGACGCGCTCGGTCAGGCCGAGCGATCGCGCACGCCGGCGAGACGATCACTCTCCGAACGCACGAACCGGGTGTAGGGCGCGATGGTCTCGGTCAAGCCGGTGGCGGCCGCGCTCCGCCTCTCGCTCGAAGTGCTCGCTCAGCGCGGTCATGAGCTGTAACCGCAGGGCTTCGATCTTTTCCTTGAGTTCCACCTTGGCCTCTCGCCGCCGGTGAGGCAGGACAAAGAGCCCGAGCGCAGCCATGAGACCGGCGGCGGTCAGACCCGTGATGTCGGCCGCGGTCGAGCTCGCGGCCATCGCCACTGCCGCACCAAGACCTACCGCACCGACCTCGAGGACCGCGGTCGATGTCACCGCCCGCTGTACGTCCTCGGCCATCCGCTGCGCTTCGCCACGCGGTCGTAGGAGGCGAGGCCGTCACGCGCCGCGCGACCGACGGTCTCGAGCAAGCCGCGAACGGTCGGTCTCGAAGCGGCCGCCGACCTCACCCACCATGCGATCGGCATGGGCCGAAGCCCGACGGTTGACGTGGTTGACGACGTTCTGCCAGTGACCAAGCTCGGAGTCCACCAGCCAATCGATGAGTGAATCGACTTTGGACTCGACCTCATCCGGCGCGCGCGACGACTACCTCCGACTTTCGAAACGCGTGCCGAAGTTCCGACTTGTCGAAGAGCCTGGGCAGTCGGCTGAGACGGACAGTGTCGTCGAAGAACTCGGTCCCCCGCTGCTCCATGCCGTGCAGGACGTTGTCGATGTCCGACAGGCGGAGTTCGAATTCGCGGCGCACGTCGTCGACCCAGATCTCGGTCTGGCGCTTCGATGTCGTCGATGGTTCGGAGATCGTCAGTCAGGAGAGCGAGCCGTCCCTCGACCTTCGTTCGAGAGCGCCACCGAGTAGATGCGCGGCCACACCGAGCGGGTTGCCGAGCTTGAGCCGCAACAGTTCGCCGCTGTCGAGGGTGTCGTGGAGGAACGTCTCCACCGCCGGAAGGCCGCTGGCGCCCGGGCCGCTCGTCGTCAGAGGCCGGGCCTCGGCCGCCCGAAGGGCCGAGACCGCGAAGATCTCCGGGTCGAGACCGAGAAGACGGCCGGCAGTTTCGGAGGCCACGTAGGCGACAACCTCGTCGACTTCGCCCTCGGTGCGTAGGATGTCGATCTTGTTGACCACCATCGCCACCTTCTTGCCCCAGCGCCGGATCGTCTCGAGAAAGACGCGCTCGCTCTCCGACAAGCGGCCGGTCGGAGGAGGTCACGAAGAGCACCAGATCGGCGCGTGGCACGTAGTCGGTGGTCAGCGCCTCGTGCGCGCGATCGAGGGCGTTGGTGCCCGGTGTGTCGACGATCGTCAGCTGGCGCAGAGTCTCCACCGGAGCCGTGATCCGTTCACCGACCGCACCCATCGGTTCGCGCGTACAGCTCTTCGCCCCAGCCGATGTGGTGGATCTTCGAGGTCGTCGGGCGTCACACCCTCGGCCAGCACCTTGCGGCCGAGGAGGGCGTTGATCAGGGCGCTCTTGCCGGCGTTGAACTCACCCACCACCACCAGCAGGAAAAGCTCGTCGAGCTGGGCCACCGAGTCTGCCAGGGCGCGAGGTCCTCGGTCGGAGCATTTCCGAACGCTCGAGCCCGGCCGACACCTCAGCGAGCAACACGCGCTCCAGCGTCGAGCAGCTCCTTCTGTTCAGCGGTCAGAATCGGTTCCAACACGGTGCGCCATCTTAGCGCGAACAAGAGGGCTTGAGGCTTGAGGCTTGAGGCTTGAGGCCTCGGGACCTGGGGTTGCTCATCCACTCTCCGTGAAGATACGAGGCGGGTGAGCGGAAAATCCGAAATCCGAGGCCGAAATCCGAGATTCCTAATTCCGAATTCTCCGTCAGTACCCTGCCGCCATCCCGTCCTTCCGCGATTCGGTGGCACCAGCAAGGACCCCGTCTCCGGGTCGCGGTGGATCGAGCTGGTAGCCGCCAAAGGCCACCGGGTTGGTCTCCTGAATCGGTGACCTCGCTTGTTCCAGGTCGCGGTAGACCTCCGGCGGCAGGCCCTTCTCGAGGTGGAGGATGCCACCCGACGTCATCATCGTCCCGGTCGGCTGCGAGGATCCGGTGTGGTAGAAGCGTGGCGCATCCCCGGCCTCCTGGAGGTTCATACCGAAGTCGACGAGGTTGACGACGATCTGGACGTGCCCCTGTGGCTGCATGCCGCCGCCCATCAGACCGAAGGCGGTGTCCGGGGTTCCGTTCCACCCCATGAAGGCCGGGATGATCGTGTGGAAGGGCCGCTTGCCGGGCTCGAGGGCGTTGGGGTGCTCGGGGTCGAGGCTGAAGAGCGCGCCGCGGTCCTGAATGCCGATGCCGACCGACGGGCACGACGTAGCCGGAACCGAAGCCGGTGTAGTTGGACTGGATCAGCGACACCATCATGCCGTTCGCATCGGCCGTGACCAGGAAGGTGGTGTCGCCGTGGTCGAGCGCGGGGTTGCCGGGTTCGACGGTTTTGGCGGCCCGTCTGCATATCGATGAGCTTCGCCCGCTCGGCGGCGTAGCTCCTTGTCGAGCAAGGCCTCAACCGGCACATCGGCGAACGACATGTCGGCGTAGTACCTCGCGCGGTCCTCGTAGGCGATCTTCTTGGCCTCGATCATCAGGTGCCAGAAATCGGTGCTGTCACGCCCCATCGCCGCGAGGTCGAAGCCCTCGAGGATGTTGAGCATCTGCAGCGCGGCCAGACCCCTGCGGGTTGGGCGGCAGCTCCCACACCGTCAGTCCGCGGTAGGTGGTGGAGATGGGCTCGACCCACTCGCTGGAGTGGTTCGCGAAGTCCTCCATCGAGAAGAAGCCGCCGACCTCGTCGGAAAAGGCGACGATCTGCTCGGCGATTTCACCTCGTAGAAAAGCGTCACGACCGCCGGCCGCCAGCCGCTCGAGGGTGTGGGCGAGGGCCGGGTTGGCGAAGATCTCGCCCTCGACCGGCGCCTTGCCGCCGGGCATGAAGACCTCGGCGAAGCCGGGCTTGTCCTTGAAGCGGGAAATGCTGCGCGCCCAGCCGCCGGCGATCACCTGCGGCACCGGCGCGCCCTCGCGTGCGAGCTTCGCCGCCGGACCCAGAACATCCTCCATCGGCAGTCGGCCGAACTTCCCGTGCAGCTCGAACCAGCCGTCGGCGCATCCGGGAACGGTCCACGAGTAGGGCGAGTAGACCGGAATGGTGCCGTCCTCTTCGGCAGGAACCTTGTCGATGGTCAGCGCCGCCGGCGCGCGGCCCGAAGCGTTGAGCCCGTAGAGCTTCTCGGTCTCGGGGTCCCAGACCATGGCGAAGAGGTCGCCACCAAGACCGTTTGCGGTCGGCTCTAGAAAACCAAGGGCCGCGTTGACGGCGATCGCGGCGTCGACCGCCGATCCACCTGCCTTGAGGACGTCGAGGCCGACCTGGACCGCCAGCGGGTGGGCGGCGCCGACCATGCCGTGACGGGCGTAGGTCACCGACCGGGTGGCGAAGGCGCGTCCCTCGGGGCGGTCCGCGGCGAAGGTGGTGGCTGTTGCGAACACCAAAACGACGATGACAAGAACACGACGCATGGCGACCTCCGTTGGCCGACCATGGTACTCCATATGCGGAGACTCAGACCCCCTCGAGGACAACCTCGTCGTACTCAAGCTCGAAGCGGCGCTTGTGCCGGGCCTCCTCGCCGGCAAGGGCGGTGAAAACCGCAGCCAGGTTGGGGTCGTCGGTCGCTTCGGCCAGCCCCGTATAGAGCTCCTGGGCGGCCTGTTCGGCCTTGATTGCAAAAACCAGCCCCTTGGCATAGGTCATGGCGGCAGTCGGTTCGCAGGCAACCAGGTGGTCGGCGATTCCGAGGCTCTGCACCTGGTGGACTGTCAGCGCCGGCAGCTCGCCGGCCCTGATGCTCTCGAGGTGCAGTCTGTGCCCCTCTTCCTCCTTTGCGAACTCGAGGAAGGCCTCGCGCATCCCCGGGCGATCCGCCAGCTCCGCGAGGTCGCGGTAAAGCGCCGCGGCCTCCTCCTCTCTGGAAATTGCATAGTCGAGGATTTCGTCGATATTGGCGAAGCCCATCTCGACCCCCTGTTCCGTTCTGAATTGGCGGTACTCGCTAGGTTCAAGTTATGTCCTGGTGACGGGCTTCGCAAGGAGGTCGCTGGTACCATCACCGCCAGGATGCGGAACGGACCAACGCTTGTCGACATCGCCAGGGACCTTGGCAAGGAGGTTGGCCGCCTCGAGTTCGCGCCGCCGGTGACCCACGTCTACAACCCCCTCGACTACGCGTGGGAAGCCCACGCACAGTACCTCGAACTCTACGGCGGTGCCCCGAAGGAAGTACTGTTTCTGGGAATGAACCCCGGGCCGTGGGGTATGGCCCAGACAGGAGTGCCATTCGGCGAAGTCGGCGCCGTCCGTGACTGGCTCGGCATCAATGCTTCGATCCGGCGGCCCGAGCACGAACACCAGAAACGGCAGGTCTTGGGCCTCGCCTGCACCCGCTCCGAGGTCAGTGGCGCCCGTTTGTGGGGTTGGGCGCGGGAGATGTTCGGCACTCCAGAGCGTTTCTTCTCCCGTTTCTTCATCGCCAATTACTGTCCACTGGCCTTTCTCGAGGCGGGCGGTCGCAACCGCACGCCCGACAAGCTACCCGCGGATGAAAGACGCCCGTTGCTCGAGATCTGCGATCTTTCCCTGAGGCGTACCGTCGAGCGCCTGGAACCGAAGATGGTCGTTGGGGTCGGCGCTTTCGCCGAGGGCAGAGCCCGGGCCGCACTCGAGGACATCGACGTCGCCATCGGACGCATCCTCCACCCGAGCCCGGCAAGCCCCGCAGCCAACCGCGGATGGGCGGCACAGGCCACCCGCGAGTTGCGAGGGCTGGGTGTAGAGCTGCCCTGAGATCGAGTCCTTGATTCTCCGGCGGTATGAATATTTCGCTATTCTTCCCTCAGGGAGTCGTCATGCGCTGGAAATATTCTTGCCCGCACTGCGAAGCACCGCTCAACCCGGAAGAGCGGGTGGTTTTACAGGCCGAAAGTGGAGATCAACAATTCCTCGTCGGTCTCCATCCCCAGCCCGGCAACTACGAGGTCGAGTTGCCGCCCGGCGAGGAGATGGCGCCGGGAACCCGCTGGGAGTTCTTCTGTCCGGTGTGTGAGAAGAGCCTGGTGTCAGAGCTCTCCGAGGACCTCTGCACGCTCGTTGTGACATCGCCCGGCGAGCCCCACCGCGTCTATTTTTCCCGCATCGCCGGCGAGCAAGCCACCTTTGTGGTCTCGGCCGAGGGCCTGCTCAAGGACTACGGCATCAACACCGATCGCTACCTCGAGCGGCTCGTCCACGAGAAGTACATGCGGTAGCGCGCGACGCGCGCAAATTAGGAATTCAGAATTAGGAATTAGGAATGCCGACCACTTTCCCGTTCTCCGCGGGGGCGGGTGGAATTCCAAATTCCTCATTCCTAATTCCTCATTCAGTCAGTATCCTGACGCCATGAAGATCGCCGTACTTACCTCCGGAGGTGTCGATTCTTCAGTCGCGTTGATGCGTCTTGTCGAGGGTGGCGGACACGACCTCACCGCCATTTATCTCAAGATCTGGCTCGAGGACGAAATGGCCTTCCTCGGCTCGTGCCCGTGGGAGGAGGACCTCGAGTTCGTACGCTCGGTCTGCGCCAGCGCGGGAGTGCCGCTCGAGATTGTCTCGCTTCAGCGGGAGTACCTCGGCACGGTCGTGGCCTACGCCCTGGCGGAGCTCGAGGCCGGCCGTACCCCGAGCCCCGACGTGATGTGCAACCGAATGATCAAGTTCGGCGCGTTTGTCGATCGCGCAGGAGACCGTTTCGAGCGGATCGCCTCGGGGCATCACGCCCGAGTCGAGGAGCGGGGCGGCCGTTTTCACCTCTTGCGGGGCGCCGATCCAAAGAAGGACCAGACCTACTTTCTGTGTCAGCTCGCCCAGGAGCAGCTCGAACGATGCCTCTTCCCGATTGGCGACCTCACAAAAGCGGAGGTCCGGGCAGAGGCGAACCGCTTCGGGCTTGCCAACGCCGACCGGCCCGACAGCCAGGGCATCTGTTTTCTCGGTCGCGTCCCGTTCGACGACTTCGTCCGCCACCACCTCGGCGATCGCCCGGGCGAGATCCGTCGCGTGTCGAACGGAGATGTCCTCGGACGCCACAGGGGAACCTGGTTCCACACCATCGGCCAACGGCGCGGGCTCGGTCTCGGCGGCGGCCCGTGGTATGTCGTAGGCAAGGACCTCGATGACGGGGCGATTCTTGTCGCCCACGCAGACGAGCTTGCCGACTATTCCCGCCGCTCCTTTCGGATTGGCGCACCCCATTGGATTGCGGACCCGCCGAAAAAATCGGAGCTGGCGGTGAGGATCCGCCACGGTGAACGGCTCGACCCGTGCTCGGTTTCTACAGACGCTGACGGTTCAATGGCCGTGGAATTCGATGCTACCGAGGATCCCGGGGTCGCACCCGGCCAGTTTGCTGCGCTCTATGACGGGGAGGAGTGCCTGGGTGGGGGGGTGATCGAGTAGCACCGCACCAGGTAGGCACTCCGTGCTTCGACGGGCATGGTGTCGGGTAGACCCGGGCAGTTACCCGCCCGGGCCCCCCACAGATCCGGACGTGCGGAATTCCCGCATCCGGCTCTTCAGGCGCATGGGTTCGCCGCGTGACGATAGATTGAGTGGATGACCTTGGGTGGCGGCAGCGGGCAGCGATTGAGGAGCCGGGCGAAGCGGTCCCAGGTCAGGCGCCTTCGCTGCGACCGGCGTCGCAGCCAGTAGTGCCAGATCCTCACGAGCTGGTGGCGAAATGTACCGAGGGCCAGTCCGTTACCGGTCAGGCCGTAGTACGAGTAGTGCCCCAGCAGCACCGCGGAGAGGTACCGTTGCTGGTCCGCAATCGGCTTGTGTCGGTGTCGCTTGCACCACAGAGCGACCCGCATGAGCGACCGGGTAAACCGACCCTGCGCCGTTTTGCGCTTGACGATCGGTCTCCCTTTCCGCGAGCGACCCCAGTAGTGGGTGAATCCAAGAAAGTCGAAGGTCGGCGGCTTGCCGTCGCCTCCGCCCTTGCCCGGCCCAGGAGGCCGTCGGTAGTCGATCAGTTGTGTCTTCTCTGGGTGCAGAGCGAGACCGTACTTGCCGAATCGCTTTGGCAGCACCTCCATCACCCGCAGCGCATCGGACTCGTCAGCAAATACGATGACGAAGTCATCCGCATACCGGATGAGGTGGGCCGGCCCCCGCATCCGCGGTAGGACCTGCTCGACAAACCACCGGTCCAGCACCTCGTGCAGGTAGATGTTCGCCAGCAATGGCGAAATCACACCTCCCTGCGGGGTGCCGCCCTCAGTCCGTCGGAGCTGCCCGTCTTCCAGCACCCCCGCTTTCAGCCACTTGTCGATCATCTTTCGAATCACACCGTCACGCACCCGCTGGTCCAGAAAGCCCCGTAGGATCTTGTGATCCAGGGTGTCAAAGAAGCTCGAGATGTCAGCTTCCAGCACCCAGCCCCCGTGCACCTCCATCAGCCTGTTCCTCAGGCTGTCCAGTGCCTGGTGTGCAGACCGGTTCGGCCGGAAGCCATACGAGAGGTCATAGAAGTCCTGCTCGTACACCGCCTCCAGCACCATCAGCACCGCCCTTTGCAGGACCTTGTCCTCAAAGGTCGGTATCCCAATCGGGCGGGTCCTGCTCCCGTCCCCTTTCGGAATCTGCACCCGTCGCACCGGCGGCGCAAAGTACGTCCCCGACTTGAAGCGCTCGAGGAGAGACCGCAGGTTTCCGTCGAGGTCCTCGGCGTACTCAGCCGCCGTCACCTCGTCTATTCCTGCAGCCCCGTCCTTGCGCGTCTGCCGGTACGCTTCGTACATCCACGTCAAGTCGATGTGGTGGGCAAGGGTCACGATCACCATGTCTGGTGCCTTCCTCGCCAGCTCAGCTATCCGATGCAGTCTCGTTGAGACGCTTCCGAGGTCCGACGTCCTCGCCATCTTTCCCTCCACCGGTTCCATGCCCCGGCGCCCCCTTCCCTCCCCCGGGTCCCTGTGGGCTCGGTTCCCCGGTCTCATCGGTACTATGGGACGCTCCGACTTCCTGTCATCCATCCCGGGGGGCTCGTTGGCTCGCCCGCCGGTACCGTCCTTGCACTGCTTGCTTCGCTCCCGCCATCGACCAGCGCTGCCCACGACGGGCCAGGGGTTTGGTCTCCCGGCTCCCCTACCGGCTTCTTCAGGACGGAGACAACAGGATCTCCCGAGTTCCCGTCAGATCCTCTCGATGCATGCCCTGCTCCCATCAGACCCCGGTGGGACCGGGACGCCAGGCCATTTCGGCGTCCGCGATGTTGCCTTCCGCGAGTGGCACGGCGTCGGCTCCCACGAATAGCGAATTTCGGGGCTCAATCACACGGCCTGCATCTTCGCTGTCTACGCTTCGCAGCGTCGGTTACCCGATCGCCACGCAAGACTCGCTTCCGGGCGGTGGCCAGCCTTACCCGGGCGGGACTCGACCCGCAGGATCTGTACGAAAGGTTTCCGAAACGACTCATCTCACGTCATCTCTTCCCCCTTCCCCGAGCTTTGCTCGGCGCACGCCACCCTTCGCATTGT
>CAVQQV010000021.1:0-45615 GCA_963714885.1 Candidatus Sulfomarinibacteraceae bacterium
TCTTCGAGGCCCCGGTGACACCGGCGCTCTCGTCTTGTTCTGGAACCTGGCGGAATCGCAAGACACCGGCAACCGGAGGGCCTTTCTCGAACGCCTCACCACCATGGACTTGGCCGAGGACGACGTCACGCGCTGGGTCAAACACGTCCACGACGACGACCCGACGGTTCGCGCCACCGCCCTCAAGTTTCTCGGCGACAAACGTCCAGTCGAGTCGGTCGATCTCATCGTCGAAAACCTCGCGCGCGTCGACTACGCCACCCAACAACACCTGATCACCGCCCTCAGCGGGGTCGCACCATCTCTCGGCGCCGGTTTTGTCGACCAGTTGTTGCCCCTCATGGCCTCGGGCGAGGCCGGGACCCGTTCGGCCGTCATCAAGATCTTTCTCAGCCTCGAAAACCGTCACGACCTGGTCAAGAAGTACCTCAAGTTCTCCAAGGGTCTGGCGGGCTGGGCGAGAGACCGCGCCCTGGACTCCATGAAGGAGTTCGGCAACGACCTCATCGAGCCCACGATCGAGCTGCTCTCCGACCCCGACGACGAGGTGCGGGCGATGGCGCTGGTGGTCGCCGGGTCGTTCGACGACCCGCGAATCATCCCGGCGACCATCTCGCTCCTCAAAGACGACGATTGGTGGCTGCGGGTCACCGCGGCTGACACTCTCGGGACGATTCAGGGACGACCAGGCCACGGCCGCCCTGGTGGCCACCCTCGACGACCCCGAGGCGCGGTGGGCCGCGGTCGAGGCCCTCGGACGCATCGCCGATCCCCGGTCGCTGCAGCCGTTGGCCAAGCTCCTCGCCGACCCGGCGCCGGAGGTTCGCATCGAGGTGCTGCTGGCGCTGCGCAATTTCGACCACCCGAAGATCCTCGAGGCGCTGCAGAAGGTCGCGCGTCGGATCCGGATCGCGTGGTCCGCGGGCGGGCCCTCGAGATCGCGGAGGAGGTCGCGAAGCGGAACCGACACGACCATCGAAGACGGCGAAGAGCTGCGCCAGAAGCGCGCTCAAGGTCGAAGTCGGCGGCGGACGAACCGCGACTGCACGGGTTGCTGGTGGAGACTCGCAACCGAGGAGGATCGGATTTCCACCTCGCGGTCGGGCTGCCGCCGATGGTCCGCGAGTCCGCGATCTCGTGTCGATGGAGGAGCGAGCGGTTGTCGTCCGGCGACTGCGAGGCGATGATCCGTGAGATCCTGACCGAGGACCAGTGGCAGAAGCTCGAGGAGGAACAGCAGCTCGATCTCTGCTACTACATTCCACGCGCCGGGCGCTACCGGACCAACCTCTTTCTGGACCACAAAGGCTACAACGGCGTCTTCCGGGTCATCCCCGAGAAGCCGCCGACCATCGCCGAGATCGGTCTTCCCGGCCACCTCGAGGAAATCGCCGCCCACCACCAGGGTCTGGTGCTGGTGTGCGGACCATCGGGCTGCGGCAAGACCACCACCCTCGCCGCCCTCGTCAACCTGTTCAACGAGACGCGGCAGTCCCACATCATCACCCTCGAGGAACCGGTGGAGTTCGTCCACCCGTTCAAGAACTGCCTCATCAACCAACGCGAGATCGGACCGGACACGAGATCCTGACGCCCGCGCCCTGCGCGGCGCGCTGCGCGAAGACCCCGATGTCATCGTGATCGGCGATCTTCGCGACACCGAGGCGATCGCGCTGGCGCTGACCGCCGCTGAGACCGGCCATATCGTGCTCGGGACCCTCAGTTCCACCACCGCTCCGAAGGCCATCGACCGGATCATCACGAGTTTTCCTCGCACCCAACAACCCCAGATCCGGGTGGCCCTCGCTGAATCGCTCAAATACGTCATCGCACAGCGTCTGCTGCCCGTCGACGGCACGCGGGAACGCGTCGCCTGTTTCGAGATTCTGAAGGGGACCATGTCGGTCGCCAACCTGATCCGCGAGGAAAAGACCTACCAGCTGCAATCGGCCATGCAGTTGGGCCGCACCCAGGGCATGCAGACGTTTGACGACGCATTGCGAGAACTGGTCCGCGACGGCACCATCTCCGCCGAGAGCGCCTACCTGCACGCCGCCAACCGGGATGACTTCGAGTCGGAGGCTTCCACCGAGGACGCAGAGGACACCGCGTGATGGCCGAACAGCAGCGGATCGACCGTTTCCTCAAGCTCATGAACGATCGCGGAGCGTCCGATCTCCACTTCTCGGTCGGCCGCCCACCGATGTTGCGGGTCGGCGGGCACATCGAGCAGATCCGCTATCGCACCGTCCAAGAAAACGATCTCACCGATCTCATGAAACCCATCACCCCACCGATGCGGTGGCAGAATTTCGTCGACACCGGCGACACCGATTTCTCATACGAGGTGGGTGAGATCGGCCGCTTCTCGGGTCAACCTCTTCAAACAACGCCGCGGATCGGGCGCGGTCTTCCGGATCATTCCCACCAACATCATGACCATCGAGCAGTTGGGCCTGCCGACCCAGCTCCGCAAGCTCGCCTCGATCCGCAACGGCCTGGTGATCGTCACCGGACCGACCGGATCGGGGAAATCGACCACCCTGGCGGCCATCATCGACCTCCTCAATGAGACCAAGGGCTACCACATCGTCACCATCGAGGACCCGATCGAGTTCGTCCACACCAACAAGAAATGTCTGATCCACCAGCGCGAGATCGGCACCCACGCCCCCAGCTTCGCCGAGGCTCTGCGCGCCGCCGGACGGGAAGACCCCGACGTGATCCTGGTCGGCGAGTTGCGCGACCTCGAGACAATCTCTATGGCGCTGTCGGCTGCCGAACGCGGCACCATCGTCTTTGCGACCCTCCACACCAACAACGCCATCAAAACGGTCGACCGGATCGTCAGCGTGTTCCCGGCCGGCGAACAGGAAGGGGCGCGAAACGTGCTCGCTGAAGGTCTCCAGGGAATCGTCGCGCAACAGCTGTTGCCGAAAATCGGCGGCGGCAGGGTGGCGGCGGTGGAGATCGTCTTCGCGTCGCCCGCGATCTCGAACCTGATCCGCCGCGGCAAGGTCGGACAGATCACCTCGTTGATCCAGGGCGGCGTCAAGCAGGGCATGATCGACATGGATGCATCCATCAGGACATCTCTACGAGGAGGGCAGGGTGACCGCCCGTTCGGCCTACGACAAGGCCATCGACAAAGAGCTGTTCAAGGACATCATGGAAGAGGCGACCGCGAGCGTCGACTGAACTGCCGGACCCACAAAAGGAGCGAACCCGTAGGGTGGGCTTGAGCCCACCATCAGAAGCGTTCTCGCCACACCGTCAAATCTGAAGATGGACCAAGACCCACCCCACTTCGCACGGTCACTTTGGGCCGATCCGTAGGGTGGGCCTTGGCCCACCTTCAGAAGCGTACTCGCCACGTCGGCGATTCTGAACGCTCCCTTCCTTCCCGTCCGGCGCCCCGCCAGCCCCGGAGGGGCGGAAGAAAATAGCCCGGGGCGCCAGCCCCGGGAAAGGAATGAACAAATCTGCGAAGCCCCGGCGGGGCGACAGATCTACCGCCGCTCCACGGCTCAGTTGTCTTCCCAGCGCTCGTGCGTGTCACGACGGTTGGATCTCCCCGACGAATCGCGCGATCGCCTCGAAGTAGCTCTGCCCACCCACCAGCCAGGTCTCGTTGTGCCCGGCCCCCACGACCTCGTAGAAGGTCTTCGGTTCGTCGGCCGCCTCGAACAGCTTCCGGCCCAACTCGAACGGCACCACCTCGTCGGCTCGCGAGTGGATGACGAGTAGCGGGCACCCGATGCCCCCGATCTTCGCCAACGACTCCATTCGCGGTACGAATCAGGAACTTCGGGACGAACGGGTAGTGCCGCGCCGCCATGTCCGGGATCGAGGTGAAGCTCGACTCGACGATCAGACCGGCGGGATCGGTCTCGGCCGCCAGGTTGACCGCCACCCCGCCGCCCAGGGACTTGCCGAAGACCACCACCCGGCCCGGATCGACACCCCGATCGACGGCAGACAAAACGCCAGGCCGCCCGCGCATCGGCGTAGAGACCGTTCTCTGATGGCTTGCCCTCGCTGCGGCCGTAACCGCGATAACCGGCCACCACGACATCCGTCCCGACCCGGTTGGCGAACTCGAGCATCAGGTCAGCACGGTGGCTGAGATTCCCCGCGTTACCGTGGAAAAAAAGAATGACCGGTCCACCGGGTTCCGAGTCCTTCCTCCGACACCACCACGAGTGCAGTCGGACACCGTCCTCGCTCTCGTAAGAACAGTCTTCAACGATGCAACCCGACCCGCGCGCCACCGCCTCCACGTCCCATTCGCCGTCCGGGTACGTGGTCGGGAAGAAGATCAGAGAATCTTCGAAGACAGCCATCAGCACCAACGCTGCAGCAACCGCACCTGCAACCACAAGAGCTGTGCGAAACAGCCTGGCACCATCAACGGCCACCTTCCCCCCAGAATCACACGATGCAGGATGCAGGATGCAGAATACAGGATACAGTCGGCCGCGACCCTGCATCCTGTGACCTGCATCCTGTATCCATTTTGGTTGTGTGGGTGGGCGGGATGCCCGGCTTCGCGCTGCGGGCTACGCCGTGGCACATTTCCCGGCTGGGGCCTGGAAATGTGGCGGGGCTAGCAGGACTCGAACCTGCGACCTAAGGTTTAGGAAACCTCCGCTCTATCCACCTGAGCCATAGCCCCACGCAGGATCCCGATGCTACGTCCCAAGGCCTCGCGTGTCAAACCGTCCGCGTGGGGTCGCCGGGAACCGAGAAAGGGGGAAAGGGAGAAAGGGAGACGCCCACCCACCCGGAGAAACCGCAGATCACGCAGATGAACGCAGATTCCAGAAATGAAAAACACCAAATCCCAAAAAGGGGCGAATTCCGCAGAGCAGTGCCAGGCACCGTGAAGGCACCGTTACCTTTACCTGTCGGCAGAATCAAGTCAGGCGAGTCACGCCCGGCAAACCGTCAAAGTGACGGTCGAAAGTCAGGATTTGCTCGATACCGTGCTCCCGCATCACAGAAAAGTGGAGGGCATCCCGTGCGGTGAGACCCGGGTGACCGATAACGATGTCCCTGGCACTTTCGACAATCCCGAGGTCCACCGCCAGTACCTCATCGACGATCTCGAGCAAGACCTCGAAGCACGGCTGGATGGCGTCACGGCGGTCAATCGCCACATACCGGTGGAGGATTTCCTGCAGGACCTCGGCATCAGTGACCAACCGGCGCCTCTCGGCTACGGCGCGCTCAAGCAGGCGGCGAGCGTCAACCTTGTGGGGATGCTCCGCGCCTACCAGGTACATCGGAACGTTGGAATCAACCAGGATCACTCGCCGCTCTCTCCGTATCCGCTTTCGATCTCGCCCAGCATCTGATCGATGTCGGACGTCGGGTAAGCATAACGATCGGCCGCGCGGATCGCCGCGAGCTTGCGCTCGGAGTCGCCGAAAGCAACCTTGCGTCGGGCCTCCCGAAGCGTCTCGCGGACGAACTCCGAAACCGTCACACCCCTCTCCTCAGCGGCGGCGCGGATTGCCTCCAATTCCTCGTGGTCCATGACAACCTGTAAGCGAGTACTCATCGTATGAGTATGATTGCTGTACGTTATGATGTCAACATGTTCACCCTTTCGACACCATTCCCCTGAAGACCAAAATATTTCATGTAATCTCTACTTGACCTTTTGTAAAGCTGTCTATACATTTTGAACATGGGCACGATGAACCAGCACGTCAGAAACCACGTTCGACGCCACCGTCGCGCCGTCGATGGCCTGACCCAGCAAATTCTGGCCGATCAGGTTGGAGTCACCCGGCAGACGATCATCTCGATCGAAAGGGGCAGTTACAACCCTTCGGTCGGTCTGGCGCTTCAGATCGCACAAGCGCTCAAGGTCAATGTAGAGGAGCTGTTCGAAATCGTGTCGGAGGAAGAACATGGCTGAGAACACACGCGCTTCACGCATCCCCTCGCCCGCTGCTCTGATCGGGGGTGGCCTGGTCGCCGCCGGCATCGCGCTGTCGATGTTCGGCGGTATGGGCTTCCTCATTCTGGCCGGTCTGGGTGCATTCGGACCCGGCATCCTTCGGGAGCTGGGTTGGCTAAACGATCAGGACGAGTTCCAGAGACAGGCGGCCCGTCGAGCGGGATACCACGCCTACCTCGTCGGAGGCTTCGCCGCGGTGCTGACAGTTGCCGTAATGAAGTTCCGCGAGGCCAACATCGACTCACCCGCGATCTGGGTCGCACTCGTCCTCGTCGTCCTCTGGGCGACCTGGCTGTTCAGCTCGCTCCTGGCCTACTGGGGAGCACCAAAGACCACGGCGCGAGTCCTGATGGTCTACGGCGCTTTCTGGGCGGTCTTCGCCATCGGGAGCGTCGCGGAGGGACCGTCCGCACTCGGCGCCCTCGCGGCCGTCGCGTTCGTGGCTCCCTTCTTTCTTCTCGCCTGGATGGCCGGCCGCTGGGCCCGCCTGACGGGTATATTGCTCATCGCCATCTCAGCGGTCGTCTTCGGATGGCTCTTCGACTTCGGACTCGGATTCACGGAGCGGCCGAGTCAGATCCTCACGTTCGTGCTGCTTCTCGTCCCGATGATCTCCTGTGGGATCGCACTTCTCATGGAAACGCGGGCGGACAAAGAGGAGTAGGCGCCCTACCCTACCAACGCCCGTATCGTGAAGAAGTAGACCGAGGGCCCCAACAGACAACCGAGTCTGGTGTAGAACGTCGCCGCAATGAGGGTGCGTCCCATGCGCCTTCTAATGGGTGGTGCCTCTGAGAATACCGCGCAGGTTCGCAAAGAGTTGATTCGCAAACTCGGGATCGAAATCGAATCCGCCGCTGAACCGGAGTTTGTCACCGACCCAGGGCGTCGGCAAGAACGTATAGCGGACAATTCGGATCCCAATCCAAAGGTGACCAACGTCGTCGAGTGCTCGGATCAACAGCTGAAAATCCTCACCGCCCTCGAGGATGACCTCACCACTGCGGGTACGCTCGAATTGGTGAAGGCGGTCAAGAAATCCTGTCACGTCTGAGAGCGCGATCGAGTCTTGTCGGGCGGTGAAGTCACCGATTTCAACCGACGCGGAATAGTTGACGAAATCGGCAAAGTCAATCCGCTCGATTTCGATGTGCGATTTTCTGTCACTGCTGAGGATCTTCATTTATCGAGAATAACGCCTCATCACCGTTGGCTTGTGGAATCGGGTGACATCGGCGCCAGGTTCCAAGATCCTAGAACTCCGGCCCGCCCGCCCGAATGTGTCCACAGATAACCCAGATCACCCACGTCCATCACGCGGGGTCGGAGATCTGGAATACTCATCCAACGTAGAAGCCACGATCATTGATCGGCTTTCCTCGACCTCGAACGAACAAATCCGCAGAGCGATGCCGGGCACCGAGTTCCGTATTTGGGAATCATCCCTCCCCTGCTCCTTTTCCCCTCTGCACCCCTGCTCAATCACCGCGGCACCGACGGCCCGTCAACCCAGACGGTGCCGGGAAGCCTCAGGGCAAACCGCAGGGCCTCGGTGTCGACGTTCGGCACCCACAGGGGGAGTCCGCGGCGCGCTGCGGCGTCCGCGATTCGTTGGACGAGCAAACCGGCCGGCGTTGCCGGTCTCAGGTTCCCGGTCAAGGAGCCGGGCACCCGGACTGCTGGAGCGACTTCTCGACGCGGGTGAGGTCTGCGACCTCGAGCACGTCGTCGATCTCGGTGTTGGTTCCTCCACCCGTCAGCCGCCAACGGCACTTCGGTCCGGAGATGGAGGTCGGGGCGGCGACCCAGACATCGGGGTCCTCCGGCCCCGGCTCCGACGCCCACCGGCCGATCAACCTGCCGGCCGGCAGCTCGTACACCGGTTCGGTCGAAACCGTCTTGACGGCGCGGAGGTGTTCCGCCCTCTCGAGCAGGACCGAGTACACCGCCGCCGCCACGCCCCTCTCACCGGGAACAACGTCCGAGATCACGAGGTCGTCGGCGGGCCGGCCGGCCCCGGCGGCCAGGGGTTTCCACGCCTCGAGGATCTGGCGCTGGTTGCGGTCTGAGAGCAGCAGCGCGGGCCAGGGCAGGACCAGCGGCGGCAGCCCGAGCCCGATCGCCAGCTCTGCCAGCAGTCTCGCCAGGACCCGGTCGCCGAGCTGGGCCCGCCAGAAGGCGCGGTTCGAAAAGGCCGCGACCTTGAGACCCGGCGAGCCTTCGAAGAGCTCGATCGCGGCGGGGTCGAAGGAGACCACAGGCGCGGGTCCTTTCGAGACCGCACGCAGAGCCTCAACCAGACCGGGGGTCGACAGCGGCAAGACTGCCGCCCCCGCAACCCCAAGCCTGTGAGCTGCGAGGAGGGCGTCGTCCCCCGCGGCCACGACCACTCCGCGCGCCCGCTCGGTGACGGGACACGCCGCCACCATGGGCAACCACTGACCACTGCCGTCGTCGATGGCGATCCACGCCGGTTCTGTCGCGCCGCCAGCCAACGCGCTCGCGATGATCTCCCGCAACCCCAGGTCGACGCGTTCGGGATGTCGGCGGCAGCAGGCGGACCACGCCTCACCCCCGTTCGTGGGAGACGGTAAAGCCCGCTGGCAGGGGCGACTGGTCCAGTTCGTCCACGACCAGGACCAGCTGCACCTCGGCAAACCGCGGCCCTTCCTTCAGCATTTTCTCGAAGGCGATGTGGTGGGTCTCGGATGCATCCACCAGAACCTCGACCGTGCCGTCATCTACGTTGCGGACCCAACCATCGACTCCGAGCAGGTGGGCCTGTCGCAGGACAAAGGCCCGATAGCCGACCCCCTGGACCCGTCCCGCGATCCGATACCTCTTGACCATCTCGATCTAACGATCCCTGATTCGCACGGATCAGTCCTCGGCCGGCTGATCGGCGTGAGTGTGGGCACGCCGACCGAAGCGGTGCAGGGCCCAGAACCCGCCCACCAGCAGCACCACGAAACCGATGGAGACCCAGTTGAACCACTTGAAGAGGAAGTCGCGGATCGAGGAGCCGAAGAAGTACAGCAACGCCCCTTCGGCCATGAAACGCAGAGTGCGCGAAGCGATCGACGCCAGCACGAAGATCTTGAAGTTGATCTTGAACGCCCCGCCGGCGATGGTGAAGACCTTGTAGGGGATGGGGGTCAGACCCGCGATACCGGTGGCCCAGGCGTTGTAGCGGTCGTACAGCCTCTCGACGGCGTGGATCTTGTTTTCGTTGAAGAACCTGTAGAGCAGGGGCCGGCCGCCGAAGAGCCCGATCCCGTAGCCGGCGGCGCCGCCGAGAACGCTCCCCAACGAACACACGAACCCATACCACAGGGCCTGGTCGGGCGCGGCCACACCGAGGGTGATCAGCAGGATGTCGGGCGGGATCGGAAAGAACGAACTCTCGGCAAAGGCGAGCAAAAACAACCACCAGCTCGGATGCGGCATGGCCGCCAGCGAGTCGATCCAGGCGAAGAGCTTTTCCTTCATCTTATTGCTCGTTCCAGCCGTGGCGGCCGATCAGAGGCACGAAACACGCTCCCTTGAGTTCGCTGACCATGGTCCGTTGGCCGCGGCGCTGAACGACCTTCAAGACCTGGGTCTCGCGAGGACCGACCGGGACCACCAATCGGCCACCGTCCGTCAGTTGCTCGACCAGGGGGGCCGGCACGTCGGGGGCTCCTGCGGTCACCAGGATCGCGTCGAACGGGGCCTGCGCGCGCCACCCGAGGGTTCCATCCATCACTTTGACGCTGACGTTCTCGATCTGCAGGTGGTCGAGCACCACCTTGGCCTGTCGCGCCAGGGATGCGACCCGTTCGACCGAGAAAACGAACTGGGCGAGCTGCGACAGCACGGCGGCCTGGTAGCCCGAACCGGTGCCGATCTCGAGGACGCGGTCGGAAGGTTGAATCCGCGCCGCCTGCGTCATCAAGGCCACGATGCGCGGCTGCGATATCGTCTGGCCGTCACCGATATTAATGGACACGTCGTCGGAGTAGGCCTGGTGGCGCAGAGCTTCAGGAACGAACAGGTGGCGGGGTACGCTCTCCATCACATCGAGGACCCGCCGGTCGTCAATTCCGCCCCGCTTCAAGGCGTCAACCATCTGTGCTCGACGGTAATCGTAGGCGTCGCCGGCGGACACTCAGTCCCCCACCCGGCCGACGGCATCGATCCACGTCGGCGCGTGCTCGGTCAATCGCTCGAGGCCCCGCCGGTCGGTCATATCGAGGTGGAGCGGCGACACCGAAACAAAACCCGATGCGACCTCGTGAAAATCGGTCCCGGGAATCGATTCCCACACCGGTTGGCCGCCGCCGATCCAGAAGATCTGACGTCCCCGCGGGTCGGTCGACTCGATGACACCTTCGGTGTAGCGGCGCACCCCCAAACGGGTGAGGCGGACCCCGAGCGGCTCGCCGAGGGGCACGTTGACGTTGAGGAGTGAGTCCGGCGGGAGACCGTGTTCGAGAATCCACTCCGCGACTTCCCGCGCGAACTTCGCCGCCACGTGAAAGCTCAGACCCTTGCCCACCCCAAGCGAGACCGCCATTGCCGGCACGCCCAGGATGACGCCCTCGAACGCGGCCGAAACCGTGCCGGAGTAGTGCACATCGGCGCCCATGTTGAAACCGAAGTTGATCCCGGAAACCACCAGGTCCGGGAGGCGATCCGCCATCAGGTTGGAGATCCCGATCGCCACGCAGTCGGTCGGCGTCCCGTCGACCGTGATTCGCCGTTCGGCCAGGCGATCGATTCGCAACGGCCGGTCCAGGGTAAGGGCGTGCGAAACAGCCGACTGCTCGCGGTTTGGCGCCACCACCCACACCTCGCCCAGACCCTCCAGGGCATCGGCGAGAACCTGAATCCCCTCGGAAGCGTAGCCGTCGTCGTTGGTGACCAGAATGCGCGGGGGTAATGCCATGCGGGGATTCTATATGAGTTTTAATTTTGAATTTTGAATTTTAAATGACCGCCCACATCCACCTGTGCTGACAGAGGAGAGCAGCGGTGATGTGGTGATTGTGGTGCAGCCGTCCCGGCTGCACTGCGCAGGCGGGACGCCTGCGCCACAAAGCCCACGTGCTCGAACCAACGGAAAGGGGCGCGTTCGACGGAGGTGCCATCTTTCGCATTGTTTGACCCTCGAGCCTTCAAGTCGGTATTCGGCCTCGGGCAAACAATGCGAAGGCTGGCTCCTCTCGTGGTAGCGAGGTTGGAAAGACGGCGTGCCACCAACGCACACAGAGGATCGCCAGCGTCGATTGTAGGCGTGGTCTGATTGTGCAATACTTCACATCCGCTGGAGGCGTCTTGCGACGCTTCGCGAATTGCCGTCAACCCTGTGAAGGGAGCATCTATGAAGCGAGAAATTCTCCTCGGAGACGAGGCGGTCGGTCTCGGTGCCATCGACGCCGGTCTCAGCGGCATCTACGGCTACCCGGGCACGCCGTCCACTGAGATCTTCGAGTTTGTCGATCGCCGCACCAAGAAGGCCGGCGACGTCCACGCCTTCTGGTCGACCAATGAAAAGGTGGCCTACGAGGAAGCGTTGGGGATGAGCTGGGCCGGCAAACGCGCCCTGGTGTGTATGAAGCACGTCGGGCTCAACGTGGCGGCCGATGCCTTCATGAACTCGGCCGTCACCGGCACCAACGGCGGTCTGGTGCTCGCGGTGGCGGACGACCCCGGGATGCACTCATCACAGAACGAACAGGACAGCCGCTTCTTCGCCCAGTTCGCCCTCATCCCCTGCTTCGAGCCCCGCAACCAGCAGGAGGCCTACGACATGATGTTCGAGGCCTTCGATCTCTCCGAGGAGCTGTCGCTGCCGGTCATGATCCGACTCGTGACCCGCATCGCCCACAGCCGGGCCGGTGTGTCGACCCGGGAACGAAGGGCGCAGAACCCACTCCATCCCACCAAGGAGATCAAGAAGTGGACCCTCCTTCCGGCCAACGCCAGGGTCCAGTACAAACACCTCACCGAAAAACAACCCGAGCTACTGCGCCGAGCCGAGGACAGCCCGCACAACGAGCTTCACATCAACGGCACCAGCGGCGTCCTGGTCTGCGGTCTGGCCGACAACTACCTACGCGAGAACATCGGCGCCGACCACGACTACTCCGTCCTCAGCGTTCGCCAGTACCCGCTCCCGGCGGGCAAGGTCCGGGAGCTCGTCAAGCATGTCGACGAGGTGCTGGTGATCGAGGACGGCTACCCCCTGGTCGAGAGCATGCTGCGCGGCCTCTTCGGGATCGACGGCGTCCGGATCAAGGGCAGGATGACCGGCGAGCTGCCACGCACCGGAGAGCTCAACCCCGACATCGTGCGCGAGGCCCTCGGCCTGCCGCCGCTGGAGACGGCCCAGCCACTCGAAACCGAGCTCGCCAACCGGCCCCCTGCCCTGTGCAAGGGCTGCCCCCACACCGACTCCTTCAAAGCTCTTAATGAGGCCCTCAGCGGTTTCGACAGCCCCCAGGTTTTCTCGGATATCGGCTGCTACACCCTGGCCGCCTTGCCACCACTCGAGGCGGTTCACAGCTGCGTGGCGATGGGAGCGTCCATTGGCATGGCCGCCGGCGCCGCCCACGCAGGGTACGCGCCCGCGGTAGCCGCCATCGGCGACAGCACCTTCTCGCACGGCGGTATCACCCCGTTGCTCTCTGCGGTTCAGCAGCACGTCAACCTCAACGTCCTGGTGGTCGACAACAGCACCGTCGGCATGACCGGCAACCAACGCTCGATGTCTACCGGTCAGACCCTCGACCAGATCATCCTCGGCACCGGCATCGAGGAGGACCACTTCCGGATCATCGAACCGATCCCGCGCAACCACGACGCCAATGTCCAGGTTCTGCTCGAGGAGCTCGCCTACGACGGTCCCAGCGTCATCGTCGCCCGCCGCGCCTGCATCGAAGCTCTCAAAGTCCGGCCGGCGTGAGGGGGCAATCATGGAGAAGAACATCATCATTGCAGGCGTTGGTGGCCAGGGCATCCTCTCCATCGCGTTCGTCATCGACAACGCCGCTCTCGACTCGGGCTTTCATTTCAAACAGGCCGAGGTCCACGGGATGGCGCAACGCGGCGGCGGGGTCCAGTCCCACCTCCGCTACGGCGATTCGGAGATCTTTTCCGACATCGTGCCCACCGGCCGCGCCGACCTCATACTCAGCGTCGAGCCGCTCGAGGTCCTGCGTTACTGGCACTACCTCCGGCCCGGCGGCTGGGTGGTCACCAGCGTCACCCCGTACGTGAACATCCCCGATTACCCGGAGATGGACGACCTCCTCACCGAGCTCGCAGGATTCGAAAACATCGTCATGATCGACACCGCGAACATCGCCCGCGCCGCCGGCAACCTGCGCGCCCAGAACATGGCCGCGGTCGGCGCCGCCTCTCCTCTGTTGGACTTTTCGGAGGACCAGCTGCTGCGGTTTGTCGAGCTCCTTTTCGGCCGCAAGGGCGAGAAGATCGTCGACGTCAACCGGCGTGCCTTCAGCTACGGTCGGGCGGCCGGTTTGTTCTTCCGGGGGCTCGTGGATTCCGGCATGCCGCGGCTCGCAGCGATCAAGCTGTCGGCCAAGATTGCAGCCGACACCTTCGATCCGGCGCACGCCCCGGCTGGGCCGACGCCATCGGTACCGACGACGCCAAGCTCGCGGCGGTGCTCGCCGAGAAGGACATGGTCCCCAGCGACGGGGCCGTGTCCTTCACCTGAGAGTGGAGAAAAGATGCCTATCAACACCGACTCGATTCACGAGATCCTGGCAGCTGCCCACGATGACGGGCGCACCAGCCTGTACGAACACGAGTGCTATCGGCTGCTCGAGGCGACCGGCGCCGAGGCCGCTCCGAAGAGCCGGCTGATCCCGATCGGCGCCCACCCCACCCCGGCCGATCTCGAGCACCTGACCGGCGACAAGGTGGTGCTCAAGATCGTGTCGCCCGACATCACCCACAAGACCGAAGCCCGCGGCGTGCGCATCGTCGCCCGCGAGATCGGCGCGGTGGAGGCGGCGTTCGACCTCATGCTGCGCGAGGTCCCGGAGACCTATGGGGCGTATCTCGAAAAGCACTCGGGCGAGGTCCCCACTGGGCTCGCAGGGCGCCGCGGCCGCGGTCTCGAACAGCGTCTCGCCGACCGCTTCGTCGGAATCCTCCTCTGCAGCTATATGCCCCCCGACGCCCAGGGCTTCGCCACCGAGTTGTTCGTCGGGATCCGCCACACCGAGGAGTTCGGTCCCATTATCTCGGCCGGGCTCGGCGGGGTCGAGATGGAGGTCCTCGCCCGCCAGACGAAGAAGGGCGCGGCGGTCGCCATCGCCCCGACCGGCACCGTCGACGGCCGGCAGTTCTTCGAGCTCTTTCAAAAGACCCTGAGCTACGAGCGCATGTCGGGCGCCATGCGGGGCTCGCGACGCCTCCTGGACGACGCGATCTTCATCGAGTGTTTCCAGGCCTTTATCGATCTCGCCAACCACTTCTCGGCGATGAACCCTGACGCTGAATTCCACCTCGAAGAGATGGAGGTCAACCCCTTTTCCAGCTCCGGTGGCAGGATGGCGCCGCTTGACGGTGTGTGTCGCTTCAAACCGGCGGCCCCCCGGCACCAACCACGCCCGATCGACAAGATCGGTTGTCTCCTCAAACCCGCTTCGGTCGGCGTGATCGGCGTCTCGGAGCGATCCGCAAACATGGGCCGGATCATCCTTGGCAACCTGGCGGATGCCGGTTTCGACCGCGAGAACATCACGGTGGTCCATCCCACTGCGAGCGAGATCGACGGCTTTTCGTGTGTCGCCTCCATCGCCGAACTCGGACACAAGCTCGATCTCTTTGTCGTCGCCGTGGGAGCCGAACAGGTCCCCTCGGTGATCGACGATCTGATCGATCACGACAAGGCCAACGCGGTCATCCTCATTCCCGGCGGGCTCGGCGAAAAGGAGGGCAGCCAGGTCCTCGAGCGGCGCCTCAAAACAAAGATCCGCGAGGCCCACCAGTCCCCGGGCGGCGGGCCGGTCTTTCTCGGCGGAAATTCTCTCGGCGTGATCTCTCACCCCGGGCGCTACGACACCATGTTCATCCCCGACAGCAAGCTCCCCAAATCGCGCGGCAAGCACCCGCGAAAACTCTGCTTCATCTCACAGTCCGGCGCCTTCATCATCTCCAATCTCAGCCGCATGCCGTGGCTCGACCCCGCCTACGCCCTCTCCATCGGCAACCAGATCGATCTCACCGCCGGCGATCTTCTCTCCTATATCAAGGACGATCCGGAGATCGAGGTCTTCGCCGTCTACATGGAGGGGTTCCAGCCCTGCGACGGCCACACCTTTGCCGCTGCCGTGAAGGACACGGTGGCCCTCGGCAAGGACGTCGTCTTCTACAAGGCGGGGCGCACCAGCGAGGGGCGGTCGGCCACCGCTGGTCACACGGCCTCGGTGGCGGGCGATTACGCGGTCTGTGAAAACGCGCTCGTCCAGGCCGGGGCCTTCGTGGCATCGGACTTCGACGAGTTCTGCGATCTGCTGCGCGTCACGCTGGCCCTGCGCGGCAAGACCGCCCGCGGCAATCGTCTCGCGGCGGTCTCCAACGCCGGCTACGAGTCGGTCGGGATGGCGGACTCGATTCGCCAGCCGGGCGCCGAACTGGTGCTGGCGGGTTTCTCCCCGCCAACCGCCGACGCCCTCGGCCGGCTGCTTTCCGACAATCGGCTCGACGGTCTGGTGGACGTCAAAAACCCGTTCGACGTCACACCGATGGCGGGCGACACCGTCTATGTCGACATGGTCGCTGAGATCCTCGCCGACACCGGCATCGACGCCGTGGTGGCCGGTATCGTTCCCCTCACGCCGGCCATGCAGACCCTGGCCCCGGGCGAGGGCCACAACGAGTCGATCCTCGATCCGGGATCGGTCGCCCAACGGCTCCCCGAGGTCGCCGCCGCCGCCGACAAACCGCTGGTCGCGGTCATCGATTCCGGCACCCTCTTCGACCCGCTCGCCTCTGCCCTGGAGCAAGGCGGGCTGCCGGTCTTCCGCAAGGCGGACCGCGCGGTAAGGGCCCTGTGCCGATGGGTCGACGCGAAGAGATCCGATCGATGAAGTCCCACACCAAGAAACTGCTCCTCGAAATCCGCGAACGGATGGAGTTCGTCAACATCACGCCGCAGGTCGAGGAGGCGGTGCGGGAGTCCGGCGTCCGCGAGGGCCTGTGTCTGGTCAACGCCATGCACATCACCGCGTCGGTCTTCATCAACGACGACGAGCCCGGGCTCCACCGCGACTACAAGCGCTGGCTCGAGGAGCTCGCGCCGTTCGACCCCTCTCCCGAGCGCTACCACCACAACCGCACCGGCGAGGACAACGCCGATGCCCACCACAAGCGGCAGATCATGGGCCGCGAGGTCGTGGTGGCGATCACCGACGGGCGCCTCGACTTCGGGCCGTGGGAACAGATCTTCTACGGCGAATTCGACGGACGCCGGCAGAAACGGGTGCTGATCAAGATCATCGGAGAATGAGGAATTAGGAATGAGGAATGAGGAATTACGGCCCCCCCACGTTCAGTTCAGTTGAGACCGCCGCCCGCGTGACGCACATTCCTAATTCCTAATTCCTAATTGTTGGTGCGGCGTCTGCCTTTGTCCCTGAAGACGCCGTAGACGCCGGCGACGATCAACGCCATGGCGGCCAGAGTGTAGCCGGTGATGGGCTCGGAGAGGATGAGCCAGCCGAGCAGCACCGCGATCACCGGGTTGACGTAGGCATAGGTCATGACCACCGTGGTCGGCAGCAACCGCAGGGCATAGATGAAGGACGTATAGGCGAGCAGGGAACCGAACACCACGAGGTAGGCCCAGGCCGCCCAGGCTTGGGGAGTCGGGTGCGGCAGCGGTTCACGGACCGCCAGCGCGAGCACCACAAATCCTACGCCTCCGAATAGCTGCTGCCACCCGGCCATGACGACCGGATCGAGAGTCAGCTTGCGCCGGTTGACAAGGATCGAGCCGAAGCCCCAGCTGACAGCGGCGCACACGACGACGGCGATTCCGAGGAGATCAGAGGTCACGCCGTCCCGCAGCTTGGGTATTGTCAAGACCACCAACCCGGCAAAGCCCAGGACCAGCGACCCGAAAAGCAGCAAAGACGGGGGGCGGCGATCCATATGGCTCTCGATGATCGCCACCCACATCGGCATCGTGCCGACGATCAGTGCCGCCAGACCGGAGTCGATCCTGGTCTCGGCCCAGTTGACGCCGCCGTTGCCGCCCACCCACAACAGGAGACCGGTGGCCGCCACAACCCCGAGTTCGCCGCGGGTCGGCCGCAGCCGGACGCCGCGCAACGGTTCCGCCGCGGGTCGGCCGCAGCCGGACGCCGCGCATTCGGTTCAACAGAAAAAGCACCAGGGCCGCCACCAGCACTCTCGCCGAACCGAGCCAGAACGGGCCCCAACCCGCGCCCTCGCGCACCGCCACCCGGATGGCGAGATAGGTGCTGCCCCATACGATATAGGTCACCAGGAGGTTGAGCATCCCGGCCAACGGCAGATGGGTGCGATCAGTCGTCACGGCAGCACACAATACGCCATCTCGAGGATTCTTGACCTGATCAGCGACCGGCGGGCTGTTCGGTGGCGATCCGCGTGGTGACAAAACCCAGCTGCTCGCACTCCCGAATCAACACCACCCCCTCCTGGGCCCCGAGGGCGTTGATGGTGTCGGTCCCCGGCCGGCGGTAGAGCCAGTAACGGTCACCGTCCCGCCGCAGACCCTCGAGGGTCCGCCAGCGGGCATCGGCCGAGTCCTTCGCGACGTTGGCCGTCGCGACCTCGGCCCGAGCCTGGGCCGGCGCCAGGTCTCGCACCACCCACCCCGCAGGGATCTGCCACTGGGCGAGCTCGTCGTCGGAACACGGGAATCGATCCTGGACGGAGGTGGTCGCACAACCGGCACACGCCAATAACAAGGCCGCCACGAGCGAAATCTTCAAGATCGCCACCATTTCCACCTCCGAAGGTGGGTGAGCCCACCCTACTTCGGAACCACGATCCGGCGGCTGGGAGGGTGGGCTTCAGCCACCTTAGTCTGTCACTCGGAGGAATCGTGAATGGCGCCGCCGCACGACGAACCTGCGCCTGCGGTGCAGCCGAAACAGTGGCGGCCTGTCACGATCTCCCGCCCGTCCATCATCGACGGATCCAGATCGCGCACGTTGACGCCCCCGCCACCCATTCCCCGGCTCGGCAGATCGAGCATCTGGTTGAAGTCACAGTCGAAGACGTCGCCAGTCCAAGAGACCGACAATGTGTTGCGGCACATCAGACCGTCGACGGTCGAAGGGTTGAAGGATGCGGTCAACAGCTCCATGTAGCGGTCGAGGTTTCCGGTATTTTCGAGCCATTCGAGATAGCGGGCGATCGGCATATTGTTGATGGCGATCAGGCGGTCGAAGGTCACGCCATGGTGGCGTTCGAGGCTGTCTTTCCAGGTCCGCTCCATCGAGCACTGGTCGCCGGTGAGGTGCGAACCCACCGGGTTGACCATGAGGGTCAACCGGCGGCGGGGATCACCCTGCCCGTAGCCCGCCCGGTTGAGCCTCGTCATCGCCTCGATCGACTTTTCGAAGGTCCCGTCCCCCCGTTGGGCGTCGGTGTTGCGGCGCCGGTGGTGCGGCAGAGAGCACACGACCTCGACCCCTCGTTCCGCCAGCCACTCGGGCAGGTCCCGCTGGCTGGGCACCAGCAGCACGGTCAGGTTGCAGCGGTCGATGACGTGTTTGCCGCGTTCGACGCAACGCTCCACGAGGTAGCGGAAGTTCGGATTGAGTTCGGGCGCGCCCCCGGTCAGATCCACGGTGTGGGCACCAGTTCGGTCCAGTGCCGTGAGACACGCATCGACGGTTTCGCGATCCATGTTCTCCCGGATCCGGTCGGGACCGGCATCGACATGGCAGTGGCGGCAGGTCATGTTGCACAGCTTGCCGAGGTTGATTTGAAAGATCTCGACCGCGCCGGCCCGGAGGGTGCCTGCACCGCAGGCGGCGAGTGTGAGATCGAAATCGCCACCGTGAGAGTGTGCCGAAAGGTCCAGGGCGTTCAGAGACTCGACCTGGCGCCGTGGGTCGGCGAGGGGCGACCGCCTGGCTGCGAGGCTGGTTACCGGACGCGGACCGGACTCCGGGCGCGCGATCTCCTCCACCATCTCCCGGGAAAGGCCGCTTTTTGTCAGGGCATCAGTCACTCGTCGCTCCCTCTCCACCTTCCTGTGCGCCCATCGACGATTTTGTTACCTGCTCGAGCATCTGCAGCCCGTGGACCAGCGATGCCCCGCCGCGGATGGCGGTGGCCACGTGGACCGCCTCGGTCATTTCCTCGAGGTCGGCCCCCTGTTGAACGCACTCGCTCGAGTAGGCATCAATACAGTAGGGGCACTGCACCGCGTGCGACACGGCGAGGGCGATCAACGCCTTTTCGCGGACGGTCAACGCGCCTTCGGCAAAGACCGAACCGTAGTAGTCGAAGAACTTCTTTGCCAGTTCGGAATTGCCTTCGGCGATGTGTGCGAAGTTCGCCAGGTGTTCACGCTTGTAATAGTCATCCATGTGCCAGTCCTTTCGCGACATCGTCGAAAGACGTCATCCGTCGGAACGATCCGGCCTTGCGGTCTACGCCAGGGGACGGTCGGGGGGTAAGACGGCCGGGTCGCCATCGGTGCGTTCGCCGACCAGGTACAACGGCCTCCGCTTGACCTCATCGAAAATCCGCCCGAGGTACTCGCCCATGATGCCGATCATCAAAAGCTGCACCCCGCCCAGAAAGAGAATCGAGGCCATGAGCGAGCTGTATCCGGGCCAGCTGATACCGACCGCCTTGAGGACGATCACCACCAGAATGTAGAGGAAGGCGCAAATTGAAACCGCAAACCCGGTCCATGTGGCCAGTCGCAGCGGAAAGAAGGAAAAGGACGTGATCCCGTCGAGGGCGAACCGCAGCATCTTGCGCACCGGAAACTTGGTTTCGCCCTGGGTTCTGGCCTGGCGTTTGTAGCGGACCGCGGTCTGTTCGAAGCCGATCCAGCTCACGAGACCGCGAATAAACCGGTTGCGCTCGGGGAGGGCGCGGAACGCTGCCACCGCCCGCGGCCCCATGAGGCGGAAGTCCCCGGTGTCGACCGGGATCTCGACGTTGGTGATGCCGCGGAGGATGCGGTAGAAGAGCGCCGCCGTGGCGAGCTTGAACCAAGTCTCCCCTTCCCGCTCTTCGCGCTGGCCGTACACCACCTCGGCGCCTTCACGCCAACGCGCCACCATCTCGGGAATGACCTCCGGCGGGTCCTGAAGATCTCCGTCGATGATCACCACAGCCCGCCCCGAGGCGGCATCAACACCGGCGGTGAGGGCCGCCTGGTGTCCGAAGTTGCGCGCGAAGCGGATCCCGCAGACACCTGTCTCGCGGGCGGCAAGCTCGCTCACGAGCGCCCAGGTGCTGTCGCTTGAGCCGTCATCGACAAAGATGATCTCGAGCCCCTCGACCACTCCCTCGAGGGCATCCGTCAACCGGCGGTACATCGTTTCGATGTTGGTTTCCTCGTTGAAGGCCGGGACGACCACGGTCAGTTCGGGTTGAGTCTTATTCACCGCCCCATCATACCTGGATGGTCTCATTCTTCCGCCGGCCGATCGACCCGGACCAGGAAGGCCCCGTCCTTTTCGACCACGATTTCACCAGCCGCCGCGACTGCAGCCAGATCCGCGGGCGCAAAGCCCCGCCGTTCGAGCGAACCGACCGCGATCAGATCGGCCCCGGCCTCCGCGGCGAGCTCTCTGACAACCGCGGGGTCGCCGCTGGAGTAGAGGCGGTTGACAAGGCTCGTGCGGCGGTCGGTCTCGACCGTGACCTCGGACCCCCGCCACACCAGCTCGTGGTTCGCCCACCCGAGATAAGCAGGCACCCCCGACGCGGCCGAGAGCCGGCCGTACTCGGTGTAGGCACCGCCCACCGCCTCGATCAGGACCGATCCCGGCGGCTGCCGGCGCAGTTCCTCGACCAGAGCCCGGTCGCCCTCGCCCATCCAGCTCAACCCATCCAGACCCCACTCGGCGAGCGCCGGTTGCCGCAGGCCCGTGCTCACCGGATGAGGCAGAGCCACTACCACCATCGCAAAAACCAGGACCGCCTGCAGCCACCTTCGAGGCGTCGACCACCGCACGAGCACCGGCAGCGCGACCGCCAGGAACACCCAACCCTGGATATACGACTTGAAGACCGTGTTCATGCGGTGCAACTGGTCGCCATAGCCATCCGACACATAGACGACCTCGGGCACCAGAAAGAGAAAGGTACCGAGCGCGGCGAGAGCCAAGGCGGGACGGCCCTCGCCGGGGGCAGCCCACATGACTCCGGCGACGAACACCGCAGTCATTGCGGTCAGAAGAATCAGGGTGGGCCGCCCGGTGGCGGCCGCCACCACGATCACCGCGGCACCTGTGGCAAACAGCGCCGCCTGCCCGAGATCGGTGTCGCGTCCAATCGAATGCCGGACCAACCCGACCGCGGCCAGACGCCGCCGGCACGAGCAGGCAGCCGCCGTAGAGCAGGAGATCCGACGGGTTGGTCCAGGCGGACACTATGCCGATCCCATCGAAGAACGGATCGAACGCGAGATGGAACGGCGCGGTCACGATCCACCCGCCAACGGCGATTGCAGCCACCGACAGCCAACGCCGGCGGCCTTCGCCGACCGGCCAGTACCACCGTTGGTCGCCGGCCAGAACCAGCAGAGCGATGCTCACCAACGTCGGCGGCATCGACCACGGGTTGGCGGCCCAACAGACCCCGAAAAGAACGGCGAGCGCCGTGGTGTCCTGCCACCGAGGACCGCGCCTGCCGGCCTCGAGCGCCACCAACAGGGCGAGAACTGCCACCGGCATCGCCAACAGATGGGGGTGGAGATCGCCGTGCCAGAAGGTGAAGAGCGGAAACTCGGTGATGGTGTCGATGATCTGCCGCGATGAGTGCCAGAGATCAATCTCGGCGAACGTTTGCCCCTCGAACAGCTGGCGCACCGCATCGGGGGTGCCGGCAAAGAGACCGAAGAAGGCCACCAGCAGACCGCTGCGGTGGCTGCCGCCGATCCGGCGGCCGACCGCCCACAGCAGCACGGCCACGAACCCGCCCGCCAGACCCACCACCAGGTTGTAGGCGAGATCAAGGGACAGGCCGCTGACGGATAAGGGGACCGTCCACATCAGGGCGCCCCAGTAGTAGTAAGGAAGGGTCTCACCCGACAGCCACATGTCGGGAGGGGGAAAGGCCTCGCCCCGCAACAGGGTGGCGAAGATCCCGAGGTCCATGGGTTTTTCCTGGTGGCTGATGTTGGGGTGGTCGAGGCGGATGAAAATCACCAAGGCAGCGGCGATGAGGAAGATCAACTCCGCGGTCAGCAGCCCACGCCAACTCGTGCACCGCCGCAACGAATACAGTCCTGCCGCGGCGAAGACGACCAGCGCGACGGCCCCCGCTACCCGCCACTGTCGCAAACCGGCGACGCCCAACCACCATGCCGGCAGGGCGACCATCACCAGCCCCGCCACCCGCCCCCCCGCCCAGGACTCGAAATCATCGAGACCCAGCCGCGTGAGGAGGGCGTAGCCCCCGAGACCGGCAGCGCTGACCGCCAGAAGAAACAGCACAATGGTCATCGTTGCAGACATTCTATCGGACCGACGCTGGCCAGCAACTTGCCCGCGAGTTCTTCGCCCAGCTTCAGGTAGAGCAGGATGCCTTCGGCATCGATGTCGTCGTCGTGGACCCCGGCAGTGACAACGGTGACGCGTCCGAGCCCGGCCGCCAATCGGGTGGCGATCCCGCGGGCAATCGGTTCTTCCTTGTGGGGCGGGATGGTGAGCACCGAACACGAGGCCGACCAACCCTCCGCGTCGCCCTTTGCGGGATAGGGGATCGCCAGTACCGCGCACCCGACGTGGGGACGTTCTCCCCCGCCCACAGCCACCACCAGGTCCTCACCCACCACGGCCACCCGGGCCTCCAGGTACCTTTGACCCGGCTCCTCCTCCACTCGACAGACGAACGTCTCCACGGCGGCCTCCCGGCACAGGTATCATCGCCATTGTATGGGTGATCTTCCAGTCCGTGGCCGAAACGCTTCAGAAACAGTTCTGGTCGGGGAGGTCCCGATCGGCGGCGGCCATCCGGTCGTGGTGCAGTCCATGACCGACACCGATACCGCCGATGCGGCGGCCACCGCCAGACAGTGTCTCGAACTGGTCGCGGCCGGCGCCGAATTGGTCCGAGTCACCGTCGACCGCGACGACGCGGCCGCAGCAGTCCCAGAAATCCGCCGGCGTCTCGACGATGAAGGGTGTGGGGTGCCGTTGGTCGGCGACTTCCACTTCAACGGCCACCTCCTCCTGCGCCGCCACCCCGGCTGCGCCGCCGCGCTCGCCAAGTACCGCATCAACCCGGGGAATGTCGGCAAGGGACCGCGGGGGGGCACCAACTTTTCCGAGATCTGCGCCGTCGCCCTCGACCACGTTGCGGCCATCCGCATCGGCGTCAACGGAGGATCGCTCGACCCCGATCTGGTGACCGCCGCGATGGCCGACAACGCGGCCCGTGTACAGCCTCTGCCGTCGGAGCAGGTCCTCAACTCCTGCATGGTCGCCTCCGCCCTGCAGTCCATCACGGCGGCGCGCGAGTGCGGCATCGGCGACGACCGCATCGTGGTCTCGTGCAAGGTCTCCTCGCCACACAATCTGATCGCCATCTACCGCGACCTCGCGGCCAGGACCCGTCAACCCCTCCACCTCGGTCTCACGGAAGCGGGGCTCGGCGCGCGCGGTCTGGTGTGGTCGGCTTCCGCGATGGCGGTGCTCCTGGCCGAGGGCATCGGCGACACGATCCGGGTCTCCCTCACCCCGGCGACCGGGGGCCGGCGAACCGACGAAGTGGAGGCCGCCTGCGAGATCCTGCAAGCACTCGGTCTGCGGTCCTTCAAACCGACCGTGGTCTCGTGCCCCGGCTGCGGACGAACCACGAACACCACATTTCAGGAACTGGCGCAGCGGGTCGGCGACCACGTCAGGCAACGCATCAGCGAAGGCTGGCGCGACCGATGCCCGGGCGTCGAAGACCTCTCCATCGCGGTCATGGGTTGCATCGTCAACGGGCCCGGTGAGTCGAGACACGCCAACATCGGTATCAGCCTTCCCGGCACCGGTGAGGAACCACGGTGTCCGGTCTTTGTCGACGGCCGGCAGGTCACGATCCTGCACGGCACGATCGACGTGATCGGCGACCGGTTCGTGGCCTTGATCGACGAGTACGCGGAAACCAGATTCAAAGGGGGCGCCGAATGAGCCGAGTAATAATCGTGGTCGCTGCCGTGTTCCTGGTGGTGTCGGCAGCCGCCGGCGCCGACGTGGAAGGCCCGACCCGAGCCGAGGTCGAGGCCACGATGGGTCTGCCGTCGGACGGCGACCTCGTCCGCGGTCAGATGGACACCGTCGGTTTTGTCGTCCACCAGGCCGAGGCTCAGGAGGTTGTTGCGGCTGCCATTGCTCTCGAGGCTGACGCCCTTGCGCGCCAGGACCGCGCGCTCGGAATGCACGCCGAGCGACGGCTTTGTCGGCGGCGTCTGTCCTCACGACGACCACCTCTACGCCGGCGGCGTCTACGTTCACCTCACCGAACGGATCACTGCCCCGAGGGTCGTCCTGATCGGGGTGTTTCACGCAGCCCGTTTGTGGGGCCTTCGCGACCGGCTGGTTTTCGACTCCTTTGCCTCCTGGCACGCGCCGTGGGGCGACCTCATGGTGGACCCGCTGCGCGACCAGATCATCGACGCGCTGCCGGCGGACGCCTACGTGGTCGACAACGCCATGCAGTGCCGGGAGCACTCTCTCGAAGCCCTGTTGCCGTTCCTGCAACACAACCAACCGCAGCGCACCATTGTCCCGATCCTGGTCCCCTCCATGGGTTGGGAGCGTATCGAGGATCTCAGCGATCAACTGGCGGCAGCCATCGTCACGGTCATGCAAACCAACGATTGGAAACTGGGAAGGGACCTGGCGATCGTCGTCTCCAGCGACGCGGTCCACTACGGCCCCGACTTCGACCACGCCCCCTTCGGCACCGACATCACGGCCTACGAACGCGCGGTGTCCCGAGACACCAGCTTGGCGACACGATATCTCGAGGGCATGCTCACCGCGGCCAAGCTCCACGACCTCTTTGACACCCTCGTCGACCCTGAAGATTTGAGCTACCGCCTGCCCTGGTGCGGCCGATTCTCGATTCCCTTCGGCCTCGAGGTTCTCCGCAAGGTCGCCCTCGAGACCGGGGGCGCGGCCCCTACCGGCGAACTGCTGCGGTACGGCACCAGCCTCGAGGGCCCCGAACTGCCGGTTTCCGCCGACGCCAGGAAGGGAGGGCTGGGCTACACTGCGCCCTCCAATCTCCACCACTGGGTCGGCTATGCCGCAGTTGGTTTCTTGATGCCCTGACCCAACCGGTGTCGACATTGCCTTCTAGCGACAACGAATTTTGAATTCTGAATTTTGAATTTTGAATTCTCGCACCACCTCACGACGGCTCACAGGGTCGGTGATGGGCATTCAAAATTCAAAATTCATAATTCAGAATTGGCGCGTTCGCGCCAGACCAGCCAGAGATCGCGCACCGAGACGTCGGACTTCTTGGCCATGAAGGCCTTCTCTTCGATCCGCTCTGCAAGCTCTTCCGACTCGGTGGCGATGCGCTCGATCTCGGCCTCGAGTTCTTCGGCCAGGCCTTCGATCTCCGCCGTGAGCCGCTCGATCTCGTTCTCGGATTCGGAAACTGATCCTTCGGCGGTCTGCCGCATCCGTCGTTTCCCGGCGGCAGTGCGCAGCTTCGAGGCTGCCTTGCGCGAGGCAGAACTCATACTCTTCGATCCCAGAAGGACCGAGAACAACCCCTCGACCATCCCCATTTTCTCTTCGGCCTTGCGCGAGTCGAGCTGGACGCGGTCGCGGTCGAGCTCGTCGCGTTCTTTGTCCAGCCGTTTTCGGAGGGTCTTCATGCGACCCTCATAGCGCGCAGTCACCCGCGCCTGGGTCGTGTCGTCCGCCCGATCTGCGGCCTCCAGACACCGCGAGAGAAAGGCCTCTCTGTCTTCGCCCTCATCGGCGGCCATTTTGAGCTTCTCGTTGACCAGAACCATGACGGGCCGCCTCGCCCGCCATGCCGTGAAGCTCGCCGTCGCCTTTTTGACATCGCCGGCCAGACGGCCAGGGGCGGCAACCGGAAAGTCCAGCCCCGGCGGCGGTTCGCCGACCAGGTCCGGCAGCTCCGACAGCAGCTCTGCATCCTCCCAGCGCAGACTGCCCTCATCGTCGGTGGGGACGCTCCAGATCTCGTCGATCTCGCGGAAGAGGTCAACGGTCGTGCGTTGAACCGTGATGCGGTTGCGCACGATCACACCGGGGCTCGCAGCGCCGGACGATCCGGCTTCGTACCGGATGACGGCATCCACCGTCAGCGGCGGCGGATGGTGCCGCCCGGGTTCGGCCGGTCTCGTGGGAACCCCAGACTTGGGCTCCATCCCCTGCGGTTCAACGGGTTGCAGCAACGGCCCCATCTCGGCCAACGTCACGGGCCCTCTCAGATAGCTCATGGCCCAGCGCGACGAAAAAGTCACGGCACCCTTTTTCGAGCGGACATCGGTGAGCAGAAACTCACGCTTGCCGAGTCCGGCGACGATGTCGTCGGCGTCGCGGCCGTCGGGTAACTTTTTCATCCCGAGACCCTCGAGCGCTCGATCGCGGTCGCGATCCGTGATCAGACGACCCACCAGCTTGACCCCGGCGTTGCCGAGGGCCTTGTAATCGAGATCGACCGGGTTCTGGGTTGCCACCCAGGCGCCGACGCCGTAGGCCCTGCCCTGTTTGAAGAGGGTCAGGAGCGGCCCCTTGGTAGGCGGGTTGGCGGGGTACGGCGGCATGATCCCCTGCACCTCGTCCATGTAAAGCATCGCCCGCAGACCCGACGACGCAGGTTGGCGCCGCATCCACGCGACCAACTCGGAGACCAACAGCGCGATCACGAATCCCCGTTGGCGGTCGTCGAGGTGGGCCACCGAGACAATGGTTGCGCGCGGCGCAGACGAGCTGCCGAGCAGTGCGTCCATGTCCATCGGGATGCCCTCGGTCCAGGCGGCGAAGGCCGGGCTGGCGAGGAGGGTGTTGAGGGCCATCACCAGCTTCATGCGGTCGCCTCGGGGGTAGAAGCTTTCGAGAGGCAGCGCACCGAGCGAATCCATCGGTGGATCCATGAGGCTCCGCAGGAGCCCCCCCAGGTCGAGTTCGTCGCCCTTCCGCCAGTGTTCCAGGATCACCGACGCCGTGAGCACGTGGTCGGGGTCGGAGAGCGGATCGCCGCCTCGCCCCACCAGCGACAACAGCGCCGAGGTCACGCCGTTGACCCGGTCGGTGGTGCCGTCAGGGTCGCTCAAAGGGTCCCAGCCCGCAGGCACGCCGAGGGCCGGCAGGATGTCGAGTGGAGCGCCGGACGCGGCGCCGGGGGTGATCAGCTGCCACGTCACCCCGTTCTTCACCGCCCGCATGTCGTCGGGGCCGAGCCCGGTACCTTCAAGCCCCTTCGCCCACATCGCAGCCTGGGCGGCGGCTGCCGCGGGGCGGTCACTCCCGGTCGCCGCATCCGGCGGCAACCACGGTTCGAAGTCCGCTCCCGTCAGCGCCGGGAAGTTCAGCATCAGATCGACCATGTCGCCCTTGAGGTCGATGATCAACAGCGACACTCCGCGCCGGGCAAGCTCCTCGAGGGCGACGATGCCGAGCCCGGTCTTGCCCGAACCGGTCATCCCGACGCACACCGCGTGGGTCGTCAGGTGGTCCATGTCGAGGTTGACGCGTTCCAGGCCCTCGAGGTCGCGTCCCAGATAGAGATCCTGATCACCCATGTCATCCCCCGGCCTTCAGCTTGAACTGTCGCTGATTATAGCGGCTCGCGATTTCGGCGGAGCGCTGTTATAGTAACGGTCATCAACATCTGGAGAGGAAGGGAGGACCGACCATGGGTCTCTTCGATCTGTTCGGCAAGAGTTTTGAGGACCAGGTACAGAAAGCCATGAAGGAAATCGCAGCCACGACCCCGGGCGTGTCTGGGCTCAGCGCCCAGGTCAGCGGCAAGGTCATCACGCTCAAGGGCAAGGCCGACAGCCGCGAGGCCGCCAACCTCGTGATGAGCAAAATCGACCAGGCGGTGAAGGCCGACAACATCGTCAACACCATCGAGGTCAAGAAAGCGCCGGCGCCCGCGCCGAAGCCGGAACCGGTGGTCGAGGAGCGCATCTACGTGGTGGTTTCCGGCGACACCCTCGGCGCCATCTCGAAGAAGTACTACGGCAAGGCGAGCGACTACATGAAGATCTTCGAGGCCAACAAAGACATCCTCGACAACCCCGACCTCATCAAGGTGGGACAGAAACTCCGCATTCCGGAGTAGAGGACGGCGGGTCGGTTCCGACCCTTCCAATGTGTCTTTTCAGCGGCGGGGTCTGACGACCCCGCCGTTATGTTTCGAGCACGACGCGGCAGCCTTCAGTGGCGATCCCGGTAGCGACCAGCCGCCCGGTTGGGGCCGCGGCCTCGAGCGCCGCGACGATCTCGGAACGAGCCTCTGGAACGTGCCACAGCAACACGCTCCCGCCGCCCCCCGCGCCGCAGGCCTTGAAAGCCGCCGCGCCGGCCGCGATCGCTGCCCGTTCGATCTCCACCAGTTCCAGGGGACAGACCTCCGGGGCCAGCCGCCGGCGGTGGAGCCACTCCGAAGCGATCGCCCGCGCCACCCCGGCATCGTCCCCGGCGAGCAGCCGCTCGCGGCAGTCGGCCGCCGCGCCGGCGATCCCCTGAAGCGCGTCCCGGGTCGCGGTTTCCCCCTCGAGCCGGCGTCGGATGACCTGCCAGTTGACCATTCCCGAGTGGTGCTCGATCCCGGTGTCGAAGACGGTCACCCGATCTCCTATCCAGCCCGGATCCACGTCGAGGCTTTCCACGCGCTCACCCCCCGGTTCGAGGTGGATCGCCGACACGCCGCCGGTGATGGCCGACCAGAAATCCTGGACGCCGGTCGGAGCGTGCAGGACCCGCGCCTCGAGATCGCGAACCACCGCGACCAGCCTCTTGTCGGCGAATTCGGCGCCCATCGCGGCCAGCAGCGCGCGGGACAGCGCGACCGCGTAGGTCGATGAGCCGCCCAGCCCCGATCCGACGGACGCCTGCGACAGGACCGTGATGCGCACCCCACCCGCCGGAACGAGAAAGAACGCGACCGCCGCGCTGAGATCGGTGAACGCATCGTCTCGGGTGAGGCGTTTCGCACGATCGCCCCCGACGGCGTGCAGGACCTCGCCCTCCGGAGCGTCGAGATCAACCCTGAGGCGGACCGTCAACGGGATGGCCGCGTTCACCGTCATCGCGCCCGGGTGGAACAGACCCAACGGCCAGATATCGAGAGTGCCGCCGGCAAGATCGGCGCGGCATGGCGCCTCGGCAGTCACCGAGGCCCCGGGACGAACGGTCAACAGCGGGCCCCCACCGGCGGGGTCTTGCCGTCGATCAGCGACAACACGGCCAGCGCATGGGCGAGGAACCGTTGCAGACGTTCATCGGCCAGGGGCTCGACCGGCGGCGACGAGATCGAGAGCGGGTTGATCCACCGACCGTTCAACTGGACGCGGTAGTCGAGGTGTGGCCCCGAAGCCAGCCCAGTGGAACCGACGTAGCCGATCACCTGGCCCTGCGAGACCCGAACCCCGCGGCGGATCCCCTTGGCGAATCTGCTGAGGTGGAGGTAGTTGGTCTCGTAGCCGTTGGTGTGGCGAACCGTGACCATGTTGCCGCCGCCGCCGTTGCGGCCGGCGAGGGTCACCGTGCCATCCGAAGTCACGTGCACCGGCGTCCCGGTGGGCGCGCCGTAGTCGACGCCGTAGTGCGGCATACGGCGCTTGAGCACCGGGTGGAATCGATTCGTGCTGAAGCGGGAAGTGACGCGACTGAACTCGAGGGGCGATTTCAGAAACTGCTTGCGCAGAGGGTGGCCCTCGAGGTCGTAGTAACCGAGCCGTCCCTGATCGTCGGGGTAGACCACGGCATCGAGCACGCGGTCGCGATTGATGAACCGCGCCGCATATATGGTGCCCCAGTCGTAGAACTCGCCGTCGATCTCCTGACGCTCGGCGACCACCACGAACGAGTCGTTCTGGCGCAGGTCCCGAAAAAAGTCGATGTCCCACTGGTAGATCTGGGCCACCCGAACCGCCAGTTCCGAGCCGCCGCCCGCCGCCTCCATCGCCCCAAAGAGGGACGACTCGACCACCCCTTCGAGCCGCACCACCTCGCCGGTGACGGGGCGCTCGATGCGGGTTGATGCAATTCCGTCCGGCCCTGCAGTGAGGTGGACCTCGTTGCGGCGATCGAACACCACTTCGACGGTCTCCAGACGTGCCCGACGGCAGGCTGCGCCCGCGGAATTCGGTTCCGGGGAACAGCTTCTTGGGGTCGATCTCAGCGCTCAGAGCGTCGCGCCAGGTCACCCAGTCCGAACCAGCAAACCGTCGGCTGACGCTTTCGATGGTGTCGCCGTCCTGGACAAAGGTGCGAAACGGTGGGTGGAAGGCGACCAGCTTTTCGACCGTGATTGGTTCAAGGCTCGAGGCCGCGGTTGGCCCGGTGTTGCAGGCCGGCGTCCCGGTCAGGACCAGAAAAAACACCAGCGACGGGACCGGTGACTGTCGAAAGATCAACGCACCACCGCCGATCCCAGCGCTGCGGGCGTCGCCTCCAGTCGCTGCAGCAGCGTGCCGTCCGCCGCCACCACGATCACCGAGGGCACAGTGATCACCTTGTACTGTTTGAGAAGGGCGCCGTGGCGGTCGTGAATCCAATTGACGCTGCTCCCACCGAGGGCCTTGCGGCCGTCCGCGAGGGTTTCCTGGACATCGAGCAGCACCATGTGCAGCCCGACCTCGCGGCCGGCCCTGGCAATGGCCTGGTAGTTACCGACCACCGACGTAGCGTCGGGCGCCCACGATGCCCACACAACGACCGCAACCGGTCCCCTTTTTGCGACCCAGTCACTCCATACCAGCGGGGCGCCGGAAACGCCATCCACCAGCGGCGGGTCCGCGGCTATCGCCACCGCCGCAATCGCGGTGACGAGAACGAAAAGGCAGACTCTCTTCATCGCCGCGAGTATAACCGCGACCGGGACTCGACAGTCAATCACGGGTGTCGACAGTGTCAACAACGAGACCAAGTCATCAGGACTTGCCACTGTTTCAGCTGCGTTTTCCTGTTGCTTGGTGCCGCCGGGCTGTCTCCCCGCAAGCACGTCGCACCCTGACGTGGTTTGCCGTCCTGCGGCATTCCGGAGTAGACTAGCCGCGGAGGCTCAATGGTCATGGCTTCAGCTTCGCAGGACGCACGATTCGACACCGATGTCGCCGTGATCGGCTCGGGTTTCGGGGGATCGGTGGCCGCCCACCGTCTGACCGAAAAAGGCTATCGGGTGACGGTTCTGGAAAAGGGCCGCCGGTGGCAGCCGAACGACTTTCCGAAGAGCAACTGGAACATCCGCAAGTCCTTCTGGTTTCCCGGTATCGGCTGCCGCGGCATCTTCGGTATGCGGCTCCTCCGCGAGGCCCTCGTGCTGCACGGCGTCGGCGTCGGCGGTGGCAGCCTGGTCTACGCCAACACCCTGTTCGAGCCTCCGGAGAAGGTGTGGGACGACCCGCAGTGGAAGGGCCTCGAGGACTGGCGTCGAGTCATGCCGGAGCGTTACGACACCGCGAGACGCATGTTGGGCGTGGTGGAAAACCCCAAGCTCGGGCCCGCCGACGAGGCCCTGCGCCGCGCCGCGGCCCGCCGCGGCCGCGAGGCCAGCTTCAAACACACCCCTGTGGGCATCTACTTCGGCGACCCCGATGTCACCGTCCCCGACCCCTACTTTGACGGCAAGGGCCCGCCGCGGACCGGTTGCACCTTCTGCGGCGGCTGCATGGTCGGTTGCCGGCCCGGCGCCAAGAACACCCTCGACAAGAACTACCTGTACCTCGCCGAGAAAGCGGGGGCGCGCGTCATCCCCGACACCCGGGCGACCTTCGTCGAGGCTCTCGACGGCGGCGGCTACCGGATTCACTGGAAACAGTCGACCAGTGTCTTCTCCTCGAAGACGGGAACCCTCACCGCCGCCAAGGTGGTCTTTTCGGCGGGCGTTCTCGGCACCGTGCCGCTGCTCATGGAGTGCAAGGAGCGGGGCGGTCTGCCCAACCTCTCCAGACAAATCGGCAACGTGGTGCGCACCAACTCCGAGGCCCTGCTCGGGGTCACCTCGAGGAGCCGCAAAGACCTCTCGGAAGGCATCGCCATCGCCGCCAAGGTCGAGATCGACGACGTCACCCATTTCGAGTGCGTCCGCTTTCCCAAGGGCTCCGACGTGATGCTGTTACTCGGCACCCCGCTCACCGACGGCGGACCCGGTCTGCCCCGCCCACTCAAGTGGATCGGCAATATTCTCCGCCACCCGATCGACTTCCTGCGCATCCTCAAGCCCTGGGGCAAGGCCGAGACCGGCACAGTGGTCATGGCCATGCAGACTGCCGACAACCACACGCGGCTGGTTCGCAAGCGGCAGTGGCTGTGGCCCTTCAGCCGTACCCTGACCACCCATCCGGACCCCGACCAACCCGGGATCCCTTCCTACATCCCGGTTGCCAACGAGATCGCGCGCGAGGTGGCGGCCGACCTCGACGCCATCCCCCAATCGACCCTCAACGAGGTGCTGCTCGACACCTCGACCACCGCTCACATCCTGGGCGGTTGCGGCATCGGCGCCGATGCGGACCACGGCGTCATCGACTCGTCGGGACGAGTGTTCGGCCATGAGGGGTTGTATGTCATGGACGGTTCCATGATCAGCGCCAACCTCGGCGTCAACCCCTCGCTGACCATCACCGCGTTGTCGGAGCACGTGTGCAGCCGGATCCCCGCCAAAGGAGAGGCTGAGACGGCGGCGCTGGTCTCCGAGTCCGCCGAGGTCGTCAACGTTTAAGGTTTTGACGTTTCAACGTTGAACGTTTGAACGTCGCCAGGCCGAGCACTCGTGTAATATCCGCGCTGAATGAACGAAACCTCAAAAACGGCGTTGTTCTTCGAGCGGCAATGGCTGCACGCCCTTGCCTTGATGGCTCTCCTGGTAGGGGCGTGGTTCGTGGCGCGGAGCTGCCCGTGCTTCCACCGCGGTGAGTTCTGGGGAATCTCCACCTGGACCTGGTTCTGGATCGCGGTTGAAGTGCCCATCCTGCACCAGGTTTTTGTCGCCCTGTTCTGGCGGGCCCAACTCCACACCGATCTGGTGCCGCGGCTCTTCGGCAGGTACGGGTTTGAGGTGTACGCGACGCTGTTCACGATCCTGATCCTCGCCCGACCGGTGGTGATCACCATCCTCGCCCTGTCATCGGAGGGATCGCTGGTGGGCAACCCGACCCTTTTCAAGGTCCTGGCGGTGACCGCCGCCATTCCGGTGGTCTTTCTCTTCTATTCCGTCGCCCGTTTCTTCGGCTTCAAACGCGCCTACGGCATCGACCACTTCGATCCGTCCTACCGATCGCAGCCCCTGGTTCGTCAAGGGATCTTCCGATTCACCGCCAACGCCATGTACATATTCGGGTTCCTGCTGCTCTACATCCCGGGTCTGTGGCTGGCCTCGCGGCCGGCGATCGTGGCTGCGCTCTTCAACCACCTCTATATCTGGGTCCACTACTTCACCGTCGAAAAACCGGACATGCGCCGCATCTACGGTTCCGACTGATACATGGAGACCATCTCCACTCGCGCCGCGCGCCGGCTCGCGCTGGCCCGGGCTGGTCTCCTCAAACCGGAGTGGACGGGGATGCCGAAACGAGCGTCCGGCCGCAGTCGCCGGGCGCGCTCCGCCGCCCACACCATCATCGACCGGTTCGGCTACCTCCAGCTCGACACCGTCTCGATCGCCGGCGCCCGCAGCCACGCCATCGTCCCGCTGTCGCGGATTGACGGCTTCGACCCGACCCTGGCCGAAGAACTCCTCCAACCCGGGGAGCCCGTGTTCGAGTACTGGGGCCACGAGGCGTGTTGGCTGCCGATGGACCTCTACCCGGTCTTCGCCTTCCGCCGCGAGGAGTTCCGCCACCACCCGTGGTGGGGCGATCTGATCGGCCAACACCCCGACGTGGCCGACAGGCTTCTGCGGCAGATCCGCGACGACGGGCCCCTGAAGTCACTCGACATGGAGGGCCGGGGCAGCAGCGGGTGGTGGGACCTCAAGGTCGCCAAAAAGGTCGCCACCGCGCTGTGGTCTTCGGGCGAGCTCGCGATCCGCGAACGCAAGAACTTCCAACGCACCTACGACCTAACCGAACGCGTCATCCCGGACCAGGTCCGCGACCGTCGCGTGCCGAAGGAGGATGCCCTCGAGATCCTCTTCGAACGCGCGCTCGCGGGCCACGGGTGGGCCGCCACCGGCACTCTGGCCCAGACCTGGCGACTGCGCAACTGCCCGGGCGAGATCAAGGAGGCCCTGACGCGGCTGCAGGAGAGAGGCGAGATCCTGCCCTGCGCGCTGGTCCTTGAGGACGGCAAGAAGAGCCCTGGCTGGATCCGCGCTGAGGACCTCGAGCTCGCCGCGCGGCTCGACAGCGTCCGCCCCCGCCGGGATCGCGGTGTCCTCCTCTCCCCCTTCGACCCTCTCCTCTGGGACCGCCAACGGGTCAATCAGCTCTTCGCCTTCCACCAGGTGCTCGAGATCTTCAAACCCGCTCCGCAGCGCATCTACGGCTACTACTGTCTGCCGGTGCTTGCCGGTGAGAATCTGGTGGCGCGTCTCGACCTCAAGGCCGATCGCAAGACCGGCCGGCTTCAGGCCCTGTCGCGGCATTTCGAGGGTTCGCCGTCGGCGGCCGACCGCGAGGCCGTCTCGACGGCGCTCGAACGCTACGCTGCAGCAGTTGGGCTCGGCGTTTCATGATTTCTCGCTCACGACCGCTCACCGCCGCCAGGCTGCAACGCGCGGCCCGGAAGCTGGCCGCGGCCGATCCCGACCTCGGGCGGGTGGTCGAACGTCTCGGGCCGCCTCCGATGTGGGACCGTGAGCCGGGTTTTCCGACCCTGGTCTTCATCATCCTCGAACAGCAGGTGTCGCTGGCTTCGGCCCGTTCGGCCTTTGCCAAGCTGAACGCCCGCCTGCCCTCGCTGAGCCCGAGGTCGTTCTTGACCCTCGACGACCGCACGCTCAAGGAGGTCGGTTTCAGCGGTCAGAAGGGACGCTACTGTCGGGAGCTGGCTCGGGCCGTCAGCGACGGTGGACTGTACCTCGAAGAGCTGGCCTCGTTGCCCGATGACGCCGTGTGCGCCGCGCTCGAAAAGGTGGTGGGCGTCGGCCCCTGGACCTCGTCGATCTACCTTCTGATGGTCTTGCGCCGACCTGACATCTGGCCGCCGGGCGATCTCGCCCTCGCCGCTGCCGCCCAGGAGCTCAAGGGGCTTGACCACCGACCACCTTCGCGAGAGCTCGAGGCGATCGCCGAACAGTGGCGCCCCTGGCGCTCGGTGGCGGCACGGATTATATGGCATCACTATCTCAATCCGGAGTGAGTTAACAGGGGAAATGGAGCCATCACAAATTTCGGATTTCGGATTTCGGATGATTTGGAGCCACGCTTCGTGATGAGGGGCGAGTCACCTCTGCTCCCCGGTCCTCCGCTCCCCTGCACCTCTGCTCCTCTGCTACCAGACCTTCCCTTGGTTGACCTTTGTCGGTTGAACCCGCCGGCCGGCCGTCCGCCGCACCGGCGACGCGGTCGGTCCGACGAAGCGGTAGACCTCGCCCCGGCTCAGATCCGTCACGTAGAGTTCGCCCTCCTCGTCTTCGCCGAACGAGCTGATGCTGACCCCGGTGTCGGCCCACTCCTCGGCGCTCCACTCGCCACCTGACTCCGAGGCGAACCAGATAATACCGCTGCAGAAATCGCCGAAGACGTAGAGGCCGTCCATCGCGGCGATCGCACCGCGGTATCGATAACCACCGGTCACCGAGCACCCCAACTGGTGGTTGTAGACCAGGATCGGGGCGGTCAGGGGGCTGCCGTCGCAGGGGTTGAAGTTGACGGTGTCGTCACCCTCCATACAGCTCCAGCCGTAGTTCTCACCGCCGCCGCTCAGCGCGGGTTGGTAGTCAATCTCCTCCACCTCGTTCTGCCCGACATCGCCGATGAAAAGGTCGCCGGTCGTGCGGTCGAAACTGAAACGCCACGGGTTGCGCAGCCCGTAGGCCCAGATCTCGGGGCGACCGGTGTGGAGATCGACAAAGGGATTGTCCGCCGGCACGGCGTACGGCGAACCTCCATCGACGTCGATGCGCAACAACTTGCCGAGAAGCGACCCGAGGTCCTGGGCGCGGGAGTTGGGGTCGCGGGCGCTGCCGCCGTCACCGGTGGCGATATACAGATAACCGTCGGGCCCGAACTGCAGATCGCCGCCGTTGTGGTTCGAGAAGTCCTGTTCGAACTCGAGCAGGATGGCCTCGCTGCTGGGGTCGGCCAGATATGGGTCGCCCGCAGACACCCGGAACCGGGACACCCGCGTCACGTCGGGCCCGGAGCCCGCGGGATCGTGGGTGTAGTTGACGTAGAAAAAGCCGTTCTCCTCGTAGTCGGGGTGAAAGGCGAGCCCGAGCAGACCCTGTTCGCTGCTGCCACTTTCCACCTGCGAAACGATGTCCAGAAAAGGCTCGCCCCGCACTGTTCCGTTTTCCACCACGACGATCCGCCCGTCCTGCTCGACCACAAACAACCGCCCCGACCTATCGCCGGCGTTGCGCACCGCTACCGGCCGGAAAAATCCGTCGGCGACGAGTTCGAGTGCGACCTCGTTGGGCACCTCGACCGCGCCGGCGCAGGCGGCCGCTGCGAGGAACACCGCGGCCGTGAGAAAGGCCCCCATCCAGTTGGAACTTCCCATTTTCAATCTTCCACCACCGCGGTCCACCGCGTGGCGTCGCCGGACTCGAACAGATCGGTGAAGATCGCACCCGGCGAATAGAATCGTGAGACCGTTCCGTTGTCACGATCCGTCACGTAGAGCTCGCCGCCGTCGCTTTCTCCAAAAGAGGACTGGCCAAAACCCTCGACCGACCACTCGTCGGCAGTCCAACCGCCGACCCCTGGCGCCCCAAACCAGATTCTTCCGGAACAGTAATCAGCAAAAACGTAGCGGCCGTGGAGCCCGCCGATATTTCCCCTGTAGAGAAAGCCTCCGGTGACCGAGCATCCGAGACTGTGGTCGTAGACAAGGATCGGCAAGGTCAAGGTCTCTCCGGTGCACGAGGCCTGGTTGAACACCTGGTCGCCTTCCATGCAGCGCCAGCCGTAGTTTTCTCCGCCCGCGCTCGACGCGGGTTGAGCGTCGATCTCCTCGCGAGTACCCTGCCCGACATCGCCGATGAAGAGATCGCCGTTGGCGCGGTCGAAGCTGAAGCGCCAAGGGTTGCGCAAACCGTAGGCCCAAATCTCTCCCCGTGCGGCGCCATCGCCGACAAATGGATTGTCGGCCGGGATGACGTACGGGCTGCCTCCGTCGACGTCGATGCGGAGGATTTTGCCAAGCAGATTGTCGAGCTTTCGAGCGCGGTCGCCTGGATCGCCGCTCCCCCCGCCGTCCCCGGTCGCGATATAGAGATACCCATCCGGGCCGAAATGGAGGTCGCCGCCGTTGTGATTGTCGTACGGCTGGTCGATCTCAAGGAGAATCAACTCGCTGCCGGCATCGGCCAGATCCGGATCGGCCGCCGAGACCTGAAACCTCGAGACCCGGGTCATGTCGGCAGTGCTCCCGGGCACGTCGTAGGTGTAGTTCACATAGAAGTAGCCGTTGGTCGAGAAGTCCGGGTGGAAGGCGAGGCCAAGAAGCCCCTCCTCGTTTTCGGTGTCGACCACCCGGCTGGAAATATCGAGGAAGGTGTCTCCGCCGACGATTACGATTTTGCCGGACTGTTCGACCACAAAGAGCCGACCCGAGCCGTCCTCCGCACCGGTCACCGCGACAGGCTTGACGAAGCCGCCAGCTACGAGGTCGAGCACCATATCCATCGGCGGGTCCGAGGAGGCCGCGGCTGCAGGTATCAACAACCCTGTGGCGGTCGCAATCAAAAGGTTGAAAACCGGCCTTCGACGACAATCGAATGGAATCCTCATAGTCACTGCAAGTGATCGCCCGCCCCGAATATTTCATTCGCTGGTGATCGAAGTCACGGCCTCCGGTTTGTTCCTGCTAAAGTTCCATCGATGGCGAACAGCAGCTCGAACCGCAAGGCCCAGCTCCACGAGATCATCTTCGAGGCCGACACACCTGCGGGGAAGGCTTTCGACATCGTTCTCCTGGTCTTGATCGTGCTCAGCGTCATCGCGGTCATGCTCGAGAGCGTCGCCTCGGTCCGCCAGCAGTTCGGCCTCTGGCTCCGCACCCTCGAATGGATCGTGACCATCCTTTTCACGATTGAGTACGTGCTGCGGCTCTATTGCGTCGGCAGACCGCTCCAGTACGCCCGCAGCTTTTTCGGGATCGTCGATTTTCTGGCGATTCTCCCCACCTACCTGAGCCTGGCCATCCCCGGCGCCCAGTCCTTCATGGTCATCCGCGCCCTGCGCCTGCTGCGGGTCTTCCGCGTGCTCAAGCTCGCACACTTCGTCGGCGAGGCCTCCGAGCTGACGGCCGCTCTCAGAGCCAGCGCGCGCAAGATCATCGTCTTCCTCGGCGCGGTCCTGACCCTGGTCGTCATCGTCGGTTCGCTGATGTACGTCATCGAAGGCGAGGCCCACGGTTTCACCAACATTCCGGTCTCCATCTACTGGGCCATCGTCACCATGACCACCGTCGGCTACGGCGACATCGCCCCCCAGACCCCGCTCGGCAAGATCCTCGCCTCGGCAATCATGATCATGGGCTACGGCATCATCGCGGTGCCCACAGGGATTGTCTCAGTCGAGCTCGCCGGCGTCGCCAAAGGCAAGAATCTCAGCACTCAGGCCTGTCCGGAGTGCGGCGCCGGAGACCACGCCTCGGATGCCGTCCACTGCAAGTACTGCGGATCGAAGCTGTGAGGCGATGAGGCAGTGAGGGCGGCCCGCCATGGCGGCTGGCGGCGGGTTTCGGTCGCTGAATTATCCGGGCCATCAGTTAGTGTGACGCAGCCAGAGGAGGAATCCACGGTGATGAAATCTCCTTTTCGTGCGGTTTCGATGTTTGTTGTGGTGACGTTGGGAATAGCGGCCATCGTCGCGCCTTCATGGGGCGACGAGCAGCAGCCCGAAAACACGACCGTGGGAGATCCGTTTTCCACCGCGGTTACGATCTCTAACGGCATCACCAAGCGAACGTTGGTTCCACCACGACGGCCCGGAGAGACTTCATATTTCTGTAACCTCACAACGGCAGACCCACAGACGGGCGAAATCACAGGCGGCGCCGAGATGGTCCTGTTCACGGGCGAACCGGATTCCACGGCAACCATCGTCCGCGGCCACACAATCAGGTTCACTGTTCAAATCAACGCGGCTTGCGATATGGCCAATGCGTTGGTAGAGATTCCCGACGGAACGAGAGTTATCTCTCTGCAGAAGACGATGGTCCGACTATTGAGAACAGAAGAGAACTCGCCACAATGACGGCGCGAAAATATCCGACTGACAGCTCATTCCAACGGACCGTTGGGCGGCACTCGGGACACGAACGGGCGTCCAACCTCCCGCGAGGAGATCGGAGTCAGATTTTTCTTCGAGTCGTTGGCCACGTTTGTTCGTGAGTCGGCTGCGAGTGCTCGGCCACGACGCCGCGCCAGTTTCATCGCGTCGCCCGATCGGGCGAGACATGCCATCCCCGAACCCCTCCATAGCCTCACCGACGCCACAATCGGCTGCGATAAAGGCTGGCATGAAGAAAATGCTGATCATCGTCGCGCTGACATTGTTTGTCTGCCTCACCGTGATCGGATCGCGACCGGACGAGCCGATCGTCGCGAGCGCTTCGGACACGTCTCGAGGCCCGATATTCGAAGTCCAGGTAGTCAAACCACGCTCCGCCCGTCCCCTCTTCGGAATCCTCCCGGCCAGACTCGAGGCGAAGCTCCTCGGGGACGAAGATCTGCGGTTCGACAACGCCAGCCGTGGTGCGGAGATCGGCAGGGTCGGACACGACCGCCTGGAGCTCAAAGCTGACGGCTGGGAGCTATTTATCGAGACCGACGGCGAGGGGAGGGTCGCTCCAGGGACGCACCTAGTGTTCCCGATAGTGTTGGCGGAAAAACAGCGAAGTCTCAGCTGCCGGACCGGAGATCAGGCCTCCGACTCTCTCCTCATCTCCTCGCAAGCTGGCCCCGACCAGCTCGACGGCAGCTTCCTCGTCGAGCTCACCACCTGCGTGAATATCGACACGGGGAAGACCATCGAGTGGCCGCCCCGACCGCTCACCGTCCGCGGGAGTTTCGAGGGGCTGCCCCTTAGCCTTCGCTAGCCCGCCGGATGGCCCTGCAACTCCTGCCGATCGGTAGATTGTCGCGGGCCGACGCCATGCAGATGCAGAACATGGCTGCACTGAATAAACGCCAGCTTGAGATCAAACTCAAACAGGTCGAGGGCGCCCTGTCTGCTGTCGAGGATGGCTCGTTCGGTTCGTGCCGGAACTGCAACGGCAAGATCAACCCGGCGCGGCTCGATGCTCAGCCCGAAACCCCTTTCTGCATCGAGTGCCAGGAACTCTTCGAGGCCGGGGAATAGGCTGCGGTGTCCTCCCCATCAGTCGCATCCGACCGATTGAGGGCGGAATGGCGCCCCCTGGTTGAAGGTTTGCGTATTTGATGCCGTCGATTAACTGGATCAGAGGCCCTCTCGAATGAGGTTTGCATGAGTGAGACCGATTTCTCCCGGCTCTCCCGTCCCATTCACCCGAAGCCTGAGTTCGTGTCCGACACCCTCGCCGATCACGGCCTTCTCGAGGCCTACGGGAGCCGCCCTGCCTACCAGCAGAACGACTCCATCGGCTGGATCTCCCGCGCAAAGCGGCCGGAGACGAAGGAGAAACGCCTTCACCAGATGCTTGACGAGCTTCGACGCGGCGATGTCTACATGGTAATGGACTACCGGCCTTCCGGAGACTCCGGGTAGGCTCGGCGTGGACGCGCCGGTACCCGCATTCGCCCTGGTCGTCATTTTCCTGGCGCTCGCCGCCCTCCACGTGTTCTGGGCATTCTCGAGTCATGCCGGTTTGCAGGGATTCGTACCAACCGAGAACGGCGCGCCGGTATTTCGCCCGGGGAGAGCCGCCACGCTGGGCGTCGCCGTACTGCTGACGGCCGCAGCGGGGGTGGCGTTGTGGCGCGGCGTGTGGCCTGATGCCGGCGCATCCCGAGTCCCTCGAATTGGCATTGCGCTCATCGCTGTGGTCTTTGCGGCGCGCGCCGTCGGCGATTTTCGATTCGTCGGTTTTTTCAAGCGCGTCCGAGGCACCAACTTTGCGCGCAAAGACTCCCTAGTGTTCACGCCGCTCTGCGTCGTGATTTCGGCGCTCGCCGTCTGGCTCGCTGTAGCTTATTGAAGATATGCGATCTCAGACCGCGGTAGAATCCTGGAGCCGGTTGGTTCTCAAAACGCGGTTCGATTGAAAGCGGGGCTTTTGGTTTGCTGCACATTTTTGTAGATGCCGATGCGTGTCCGGTCAAACAGGAGGTCTACCGCGTCGCCACTCGGTATGGTCTCGACGTGACCCTGGTCGCCAACTCGTGGATGCGAACCCCGGATGAGAAATGGCTCGCCCTCGAAGTCGTGGACGATGGGTTCGACGCAGCCGACGACTGGATCGTCGATCACGTCGAGGCCCACGACATCGTCATCACCGCCGATATCCCGCTGGCCGAGCCGCTGCCTGCAGGCGGGCGCGCGGGTCATCGGCTCGACCGGAAAGCCTTTCACCGAAAACAACATCAACCAGGCGGTCGCGACCCGCGATCTCCTGGCCGAACTCCGCGGCGCCGGAGAGATCACCGGCGGACCGCCACCTCTCACCAAGCGCGACCGGTCGTTGTTTCTGCAGAAGCTCGACGAGGCGATCCAATCGATCCGCCGCGAACAGGATTCTCCCAAACGATGAAGAATGGCACCACCCGTTGCGTCGCCCTCTTCCGCGGAATCAACGTCGGCCGCGCCAAACGGGTTGCGATGGCCGATCTGCGGTCCATGTTCTCGGACCTCGGCTACAGCGACGTGCGAACCGTGCTCAACAGTGGCAACGTGGTGTTCACCATGGTGGCGGATCCGGTCGAGGGCGTCTCCGAAGTCATCGAGGCGGAACTCGAGAGAAGAACCGGCTTTTCCGCCCGGGTCACGGTTCTTTCGGCCTCGGATCTCGCTGGCATCTTCGAACAGAATCCTCTCGTTGAGGTCGCGACCAACCCTTCCCGGTTGCTGGTCGCCGTCCTCAGGGACCCTGCCGACTTGGAGCTCCTAACGCAGCTGAGCGAGCGCGACTGGGGACCAGACCAGCTGGCGTTTGGCACCCGCGTTGCCTACCTGTGGTGCCCGGACGGGGTGCTGGCGAGCCGGCTGGCCGAGGCCGTCGGTCGTCTCGTCGACGACAGGGTGACGACCAGGAACTGGGCGACGGTGACGAAGTTGGTAGGAATGGTCCAGTGATCATCCTCAGCTCGAGAACGCTTTCTGTAAAATCAATTTGGACGGGCGAAAAGAACGGCCTCGACAACATCGAACGGAGTGTCCGCGAATGACCGAAAAAGCTTTCCAGGACTTTTACCCCGATGAACTGAGCTACTGCTACGGCTGCGGTCGGCTGAACGAAGCGGGCCTCCAGCTCAAGAGCTACTGGGACGGGGACGAGACAGTCGCCCTGTTCGAGCCCAGACCCGAGCACATCGCGATCCCGGGCTATGTGTACGGCGGTCTGATCGCGTCTCTCATTGACTGCCACGGAACCGGTACTGCCGCAGCGGCTGCCTACCGCGACGCCGAGAGACCGATGGGCACGGACCCGCCCTTTCGCTTTGTGACCGCGTCGCTGCAGGTCCAATACCTCCGCCCCACTCCGCTCGGCGTGCCGCTGGTTGTCCGCGGGCAGGTCAAGGAGATCACCGGCCGCAAGGTGGTGGTGACAGCGACGGTCTCGGCCGAGGGAGAACTGTGTGCGCGGGGCGAGGTCGTGGCGGCGCAGATGCCCGAAAACATGATGCCGCGCACAGGTCAGGACTGAGAGGGGCCCCGGTGGCGCCGTTCTGGCGGTTGTCCGATAATCCGCCCGCGCGTACCGGTTGCCTGGTGGTGCCGTCGTACGCCCTCAAGAGCACCGCCGAACCGACCCGCCCGACGAGGGCGGAACTCAAGCTCGCGGCCTGGTGGTGGCGTCGTTTCCCGGAGGCCACGGTGATCGTGTCCACCGGCGACAATCAAGGTCTGGGGATCACCAACGCGGCCGTCATGGCTGACTACCTCATCGGGCTCGGTGTTCCCTCAGACCGGGTCATCGAAGAGGATCGGTCCCACAATACCTTCGAGAACCTCAGGAATTGTCTGAAGATCGTCTGCGAGGCGGGTTACGAACAACCCACCCTGGTGACCCACGACCTCTACACCCGCCGCACGGTGGCCATCGCCCGCGCGATGGGGTGGCCCGATCTTCGGTGGGTCTCCGCCGTCTCGCGTGGCGAGACTGCGGCCGGCTGGAAGTGTGTTCAAACCCATTCACGCGCCACCATCCTGCTCTACGAGATGGGGGCGACGGTCTACTGCAGGCTGAAGGGTTGGCTGTAAGCTGGGCTACGTTGAAAACAGATTCAGGGAGGCCGCAAATTTGAATACACTCGAAACCGACCGCTTGGAGATCCGAAAACTGGAGGTCGACGACGCCGGGTTCATGCTGGACCTGCTGAACCAACCGTCCTTTCATCAGTTCATCGGCGACCGCGGGGTGAGGACTCTTGAAGAAGCTCGCACCTATATCGAAGACCGCGCATTCGCGGCCTATGAGAAGAACGGGTTTGGGCCCTTTGCCGTCGAACTGAAGACTGACGGCCGCGTCATCGGCATCGTCTCGCTGCTCGATCGCGACGAGCTCGACCACGTGGATGTCGGGTTTGCCTTCCTCCCCGACTCGTGGCGGCAAGGCTTTGCCACCGAGGCGACGTCTGCGGTGATGGACTTCGCCTTTCAGGATCTGGGGCTCGAAAAGATCATCGCAATCACCCAGCCGGACAACATCGCTTCGATCAAGACCCTGGATAAGATGGGTCTTTCATTCGCAGGCATAACCCGGCTGGGAAACGAAGACATCGACCTTTTGCTCTACGCGATCGAGCGCTGATGATGACATCATCAGCCACACCCGCCACCGATAGTCGATGCTGACGCTGGTCGAAATCTCCTTCAGGAACCATATTGAACTCGAGCCCTGATCGAGCGGGCAAAACAGAATAGGGCGGAGCCACCATGCACGACGATCTGAAACTCCTCGGACTGGCGTCGATCTTCGGTGCCGCGGGAGCGGCGGCGACAGCATCGATGTGGCAGGCGTTCGATATCGCGCTGATGGCGCTCACTCCTCCGCCATACGCCGTGCTCGGCTGCGTAGTCAGCGGCCTCGTCGGTCCCCTCGCCGTCGGCGCACTCGTGTGGATCAACACCCGGAATGCACCGAACCTACGCTGGCCCGCCGGCGTCGGTCTCGGTATGGTGTTGGCAGTGGAGTTGGCCTTCTACCTGCCGTTGGGTTTCATGGCAGTGGCGTTTCATGGGGCCTGATTTTCAAATATTCTGACAGCCGTTGTTCCTCTCTGGCCGTACTTCGGCAGGAATAGCGTGCGCACCGGGAGCACATGATGTCGGATTCATGGACCACGACTCTCTACGACCTCAGGAAATCGCCGTGAAGCGCGTCCTGGTCCTGATACCGCACGGCGCGGAGGTGTATGAGACCGCTGCCTTCATCGATGTGCTCGGGTGGGCCTCGTTGGAGGGCAGCGAAGAAATCAAGGTGGTGACGGCCGGTCTGCAGCCCGAGGTCACCTGTACCTTCGGACTGCGACTGCTCCCAGATGCGTTGATCGGCCAACTCCAACTCGAAGACTTCGACGCCCTGGCCATCCCCGGCGGGTTCGAGGAGTACGGTTATTACGAGGAGGCATATTCGGAGACTGTTGGCGATGTCATCCGCGCCTTCGACCGTTCGTCCCGCCCCATCGCATCGGTCTGCGTGGGCGCGCTTCCGGTCGCCCACGCCGGCGCTCTCACCGGGCGTTGCGCCACCACCTATCACCTCGGAGACGGGCGGCGGCGGCGACAGCTTGCAGAGTACGATGTCAATGTGCTCGACCAGCCGATCGTCCACGACGCCAACATCGTCACCTCGACCGCCCCGTCGACCGCGATCGACGTGGCTCTGACGCTGGTGGAGATCCTCACCGACCGTGAAAACGCGGACAACATCCGGACGCTGATGGGGTTCGGCGGCGGCTGACGGCCACGATCGTATTCA
>CAVQQV010000022.1:0-43553 GCA_963714885.1 Candidatus Sulfomarinibacteraceae bacterium
GGCTACCAGATTGCGTGGGCCGGGATGAACGAGGCGGGACTGGTGATGAGCACCATGTCCTTGAACCAGACCGAGCTTCCGCGACCGGATCCCCGGCCGGTTTTGGATTCGGGGAACTGGATGCAGTACCTCCTCGATACGTGTTCCACGGTGGAGGAGGTGCTTGCCGCGGATGAGTTGGTTCGCAACCTCACCGTCGATCACTACCTGGTGGCCGACCGCAGCGGCGCCGCCGCGACCATCGAGTTCCTCGACGGAGAGCTCGTGGCGCACACCGGCGCAGACCTGCCCGTGAGCGTGCTCACCAACTCGCCCTACAGCGAGGTGCTGGCGCAGTGGCAGAACTCCGGAGGCTCCGGTGACTACGACCGGATGGACAGCTCGTCGCAGCGGTTCTGCATCGCGGCCGATCGGGTCACGGAATTTGATGGAACCAGCGCCGAGGAGGGTGTGAGATTCGCGTTCGAGACCCTCCAGGCCATCGCCGGTCAGCGGTTCTCGGAGCACACGTCGCAGTGGAGACTGGTCTTCGACACCGGGGCGCTCCGGGCCTACTTCAAAACCCACGAAGACCGGACGCTGCGATGGGTGGATCTGGAGGCCTTCTCTCCGTGGTGCGGCCAGCCGGTGCAGATGCTGGACATCCACGCCCCCGTCACCGGCGACGCTGGCTCAGCGTTCCACGACTACTCGCACACCGAGGCTCTCGATCAGCTGCTGTGGTTCATCGACTTCTGGCCGACCAACGCCACGCCGACGTCGGCCTCTTCTTTGCTCAGGTATTACGAGAGCTTTGCCTGCGAGCAGAGGCCGCCGATGCGTCGCGTGTCCCGCCGCGTGCGCCCCGTCGTGCAGTAGCGCTTGGCGCCGGGTGCGGGCCTCGAGGGTGCCGCCCTTCGCACTGCCTCATTGTCAGATTGTGATCAGTTGCCTCTTTGAATCGGTCGCACCGTTGTGAGATCGTGGCGGGGACCACCCGGCGACAGGGCCGGCGAGGCGAGGGGAGGCAACATGGAGCTGCACGAACGAGTCGTACTGGTGACCGGAGCGAGCCGCGGTATCGGCGCCGCCACCGCGAAGCTGTTGGCCGCTCGCGGGGCGGCGGTCGCGGTCAACTACCTGCAGAACGAAGCTGCCGCCGGAGAGGTTGTCGAGACGATCACGGAAGCGGGCGGCCGCGCTGTCGCCGTCCAGGGCGATGTCCGCGATCAAACCGAGGTCGAGGCGATGGTGGGGCGGGTCTCGGACGAACTCGGCTTCATCGACACCCTGGTCGTGAACGCCGCGATCCAGTTTCCGATCGTGCCCTTCATGGAGTATCCGTGGGAAGCTTTCCACGACAAGCTCGTCGGCGAACTCGGCGCCGCCTTCTTCTGCTGCCGCGCGGTCGCGCCGGCGATGATCGAGGCGGGGCGCGGCTGCATCATCGCGGTCTCGAGCGGCCTCTCGCGCCACCCGGGCCACGGCTTCTGCGCCCACAGCACCGCCAAGTCGGGTCTCGACGCCTTCGTCCGCGCCCTCGCCCTCGAGCTCGGCCCGCACGGCATCCGCGTCAATACCGTGTCGCCGGGGCTCACCATCACCGATGCCACCTCCTTCCTTCCGCAGGTGGCCAAGGACGCCTCGGCCCGCGCCGCGCCGCTCGGCCGCAACGCCGAGCCTGAAGACATCGCCGGCGTCATCCTGGCGGTGGCCGCCGACACAACCGGGTTCATGACCGGCGCCTACCTGCCTGTCAGCGGTGGCAGCCTGATGCTGTGAGAGGAGGCAGACGATGGCCAAAGCTCATCCGGTCCGCATGCGCATCATCGAAGTAGGCAAGAAGTGCCCCCGCGGCCACCGGGTCGGCGACGAGTGGCTGGTCGACGGCGCAACCCCGGGCGGCATCTGCATGGGCTCCTTCGGCTCGTGCCTGCCGTACCTGACCGCCCTGCGATTCGGCGCCTCCTTCCCCTGGGAAAAAGAGGACGGCACCATCACCATCGGTTGCCCCGACCACGTTAACCAGGTGGTATGGAAGCTCGACCGGATCGAAAAGGGTGAGACCACCGCCTGAGTCGATCCGCCCCGGTGCCACAGGGTAGTCAAAACCAAGGCTCGTCGTGGGCAGTGCTGGTCAACGGCGGGAGCAAAGAAACAGCACGAGGGCGGTACCGACGGGCGAGTCAACGAGCCCCCCGGGATGGATGGCAGGAAGTCGGAGTGTTCCATAGTACCGATGAGTCCGGGGAACCGAACCCACGGGGACCCGGGGGAGGGAAGGGGGCGTCGGGGCATGGAGCCGGTGGAGAGAAAGCTTGCGAGGGCATTCAACCTCGGTAGCGTCGTAACGAGACTGCATCGGATAGCTGAGCTGGGCCGACCAGCGGGTGCGTGGCGGTCAACCGCCCCGCAGCGAACCCATGCGCCTGAAGAGTCGGATGCGGGAATTCCGCACGTCCGGATCTGTGGGGGGCCCGGGCGGGTAACCGCCCGGGTCTACCCGACACCCATCGTAATGGTGCCCGGCACTCACTTGCGGAGACAAGAATGCTCAATCTGGTACAGTGTTTCGGCACCCTCGCAAAAGGTGCCCGATACCCACTTTCGGACTCCCGATGGAAGGCGAAGTTCGGCGGAACGGACGTCAGTGAAACCCGTCGGGAAAAAGAGCCCGCCACGATGGCGGGCTCCATTCACATTGTCGTTCTGCGAAATCCCTGAGCTTATTTTGCGGGACGAACCTGTACCTGCATGAAGTTGCCCTGAGCACTGATGCTCTGGATGCGGATCTGTGTACCGGTGTTCGGTACGATCACGCTGCCCCATGGGTTGACCGGATCGTAGTAGCTGTTGCGATCGTCGAACATCGATACAGCCGGCAGGCTGGGGTGATACGACGGTTGGCTGAGCCAGTGCAATGTGAGTGCATCGGTTGGATCCAACGTGAATGTCGAGTCATACGTCTGCATGCGGTTGCGCCAAACGCCGCCATCCGCGCGGATCATAGCTGTTGGATGTGCGTCAACGGGCAAAAGCAAGCCTTGACCGGGATGACGCCTCACCTGGTTGTTGCGTTGGGATGTATCCCAGTAATTGATCAGCATGCCATCCTGATAGGGGAGGTGCTCTACCCAGTCACCCAGAAGCGGGTCGTCCTGGAAGCCGAAGTTGTACGGGCCGACTTGCAGGTTTTTGTCGTATCCCCAATACGCGCGGTACTCGACCACGTAATAGTTGGCATAGTATCTGACCTCGCCGTTCCGGATCACTTCCTTGTCCGGCAAGACCACAAACAGGCCCTGGGCCTGCTTGGTGTTGGTCTCCATCGGGCCGAGCTTGTGCTCGGACTTCTGACCGGCAAATGCCACTTCGTAGTTCAGCCAGCCGAGCTGGAATTTCTCCCAGGCGCCCATGTGGCTGGGTGCGTTTCCGATGGAATCCTGCCCGGTGTCCACCCAGGAGCCGGAGGACATCAGCGTCCAGAAGCCGGTCCCGTTCTCGCCGCCGGACGTGTCGTACAGATCCGGCAAACCCAGGTCATGACCGTACTCGTGGGTGAAGACGCCCACACCACCGTTTTCAGGCTGAATGGTGTACTTGCCGACCCAGTATTCGCTGTCGCCGATCTGGACGCCGCCCCCAGGGTTGAATGCCGGACCCTGTCCATCGGGACCAGAGCGATTCGAGAAGGCGTACCAGCTGTGGCTCCAGATGGCCCAGTCGTCGCAGGTCGGCGAACAGGTTTCATTGCCAACCCCGGCGTGGACCGACTGGAAGGTGTCGATGTAGCCATCGGGCTCGTCAAAATTGCCATCGCCATCGTAGTCGTAGCGATCCCAGACGTCGAACTGGCTCAGGTAGTCGTTGATTTGGCCGGAGGTCTGGCCGGCCGCAATCTGCGCGGCGTACCAACCGTCGATCGTCTCATCCAGAAAATACCAGACCTGGTTGCCGCCCAACGGGCTGTTGAAATCATCATCATAGCTGGCTGCATCGGGCCAGAGACCGGAATCCAGTCGGTCACATCGCCGTGAACCGTGTAGCGGTTGGAGGACTGCTCGATGTAGAAGTTGCGCATCGAGTTGACCCCATGGCCCTCGGCGAAAAGCATGTCCAGGTAATAATCCCGGCTGAAATCCGGAGCCCAGAGGGTGGTGTTGTCGTAGGCGCGATCCGGCTCTGGTATCGCGTTATGTTGGAAATCGGCAAACTCACCAATCACGGTCCAGAGTGCTCCTTCGCCTTCGCGTTCCAGTTCGACAAACTGGCCACGGGCCACTTCGTGTACCTTTCCGTAGGCTTTGCCATGAAGCTTGGCTTGGATAGCCTGCTCTTTCAAAGCCAGTTGCTCGGTGGTGAGCGGATCGGGCCGATTGTCCTCCCTGGGAACAAACGCTGGATCATCAGAGGTCCGTCCCTTTGCCCCATCGGCTGCACCAGCAGTTGAGACAACAACGGTCAGCAACGAGGCTGCGACCAACAATGTGCGGAACAACTTTCCTTTCATCGATATACCCCCTCTAAGCTTGATATTGTTCGATCGACTTTGGATAGAGCTTGGGAAAATTTGTTGAAGGTCACCTCCCGTGATGAAATTTCTTCGGTTCAAAACAAAAACTGCCGAAGTAGAAATCTTCGGCAGTCCGGCGATCTGTGTGCGGACAGATCCATGATTTTATGCCCCCTCTTTTCACTCGTTTGGAGGGATGCCCACTCTGCTGCAAAGATCCAAAATATAGTATGGTCATAGGTGCCACGTGCACAGTTGCACAGTTGTTTAGCTATCGCAAGTGACACGTGTCACGTAGAGTGGATGCGTGCCACACGTCGCATGAACAGCATGGATGAGTGCCACCCTTCGCAAGCACTCAATGTTCATCATCCTGGCTACGCCTTAGGAATTCTCCAGTTGGGTGAGGTGAGAAGCCATCCTGATATCCTTCCTCCAGCGAGATCTGATGCGAAAGGCAATACGAGTCATGGTGTGGGTCCTCGCCGCGCTCAGCGTGGTTCTCCTGGTGACCGTGATGGTGGTGACCAACCCGGTCAGGGCGAGGCCGTTCGAGTCGAGGATTGCGGCGGACCCGTCCCGTCTGCTGGCCGATGTCGAGGCCCTCACGGGGCTCCCCGGGTTTCGGTGTTACGAGCGGATGGCGCACGTCGTCACCGGGGTCTACGCTGCGCTGACGACGCTTTAATAACCGAAGAGCACGCTTTGAATCGGCTTGGTGAGGATGGCGGCTTGCCGCAGGTTCAGGTAGATGCCCCGGGGCTTCGGGTTGTTTTTGCGGTGGGTTCGGGCTTGATCTTCTGACCAGAAGAAGACGCTTTTCATTCAGAAGTCATCGACGATCGACGGCGCGTCGAGGTCGCCCAGGCTGATCAGGGGGATGACGAGCAATGGCCGTTCAGCCGGAGCACGAACGCGGTGGCGAAGATCGCTGTCGAGTTCGAAGGCAATCGGGCGTCCGCTGACGGCGCACTCGGTCTCGACGGTGCAGCTCAGGTCTTTGTTCAACAGTCGCCCTTGCACGAAGGGCGTCGCCATGGCGTCAGCCGCTCAAGCGGCCGAAAAGGCTGTACCGCCGTCGATGCGAATCTGATGGGGCGTCTCCTCGGCGGTCACCGGGTAGGCCCAGTTCACGTCCTCACCACCGCGGCGGTAGAGGAAGGTCATGCGCCGCTCGAGGTCGCCGAGGATCTCGGTCACGCGGTCGATGGAAAGGTCGAGTTCGGCGGAGATGACCTCGGGCGCGATGGGTTCGCGGCGGCGGGGAATCTCGCGCACAACAAAGTGCTGGACCCGCCGGTGGTCGGGCCCGAGGGGCCGCCTTCGGGCGAGCTTCTTCGCATCGCGCTGAACCATCCGACGAAACAACCACTCGGGAACCGGGACCATCCGCCGTCCCACACCCAGAAGGATTCTCTCGGACACAGTGCACCTCCTTTGCAGTCGAGGGATCGCGGCTCGAGAATAGCAGTGACGGTGCCGCCCGCCGGATCGGAACCGCAATTCGTAGTGCCGCACCGTGTGGGTGAGGGCCTTGCGGCCGGGACCACCGTGATAGAGTCGCGCCAACCTGCTCGCGGGAGAGGGGTCGATGGTGCGTGAAGCGACGGAACCGGGCCGCAACCATTCGAAGGTGTTGGACATCTGGTCGGCGCGCAAGCTCCGGCCGATCGTCGTGCTCTACGTCGTGGCGGTTTTCGCGGCCTTCATCGTCCTGTCGATTGTCGTCTTTCACTCGCAAGAGGCGGTGAAGGCACTGGTGATGGCCGCCGTGGCTGCGGTGGCCGCGACCGTCCCGGGTGTGCTCGAAAAGGTCGAATATCGAACGACCGAGTTGGGCATCGAAAAACGGCCGGTCAAGAAAGACCGGGTGGCTGAGTTCAAACAGGTCTTTTTGTGGGGCGAGCTGGGCCACATTGTTCCGATGCGGCACGGGTTCAAGTATTACAAGGTCTTGAACGAAACGAACCCACTCCGCCGATTCTGGAAGGCGCAGATATCCGACCAGTTCTCGGGGGAGATCCACGTGACAAGACGCTTTGAATCGGTTTGGTGAGGATGGCGGCTTGCCGCAGGTTCAGGTAGATGCCCCGGGGCTTCGGGTTGTTTTTGCGGTGGCTGCGGGCTTGATCTTCTGACCAGAAGAAGACGCTCTTCATTCAGAAGTCATCGACGATCGACGGCGCGTCGAGGTCGCCCAGGCTGATCAGGGGGATGACGAGCAATGGCTGTTCAGCCGGAGCACGAACGCGGTGGCGGAGATCGCTGTCGAGCTCGAAGGCAATGGGGCGTCCGCTGACGGCGCACTCGGTCTCGACGGTGCAGCTCAGGTCTTTGTTCAACAGTCGCCCTTGCACGAAGGGCGTCGCCATGGCGTCAGCCGCTCAAGCGGCCGAAAAGGCTGCACCGCCGTCGATGCGAATCTGATGGGGCGTCTCCTCGGCGGTCACCGGGTAGGCCCAGTTCACGTCCTCACCACCGCGGCGGTAGAGGAAGGTCATGCGCCGCTCGAGGTCGCCGAGGATCTCGGTCACGCGGTCGATGGAAAGGTCGAGTTCGGCGGCGATGACCTCGGGCGCGATGGGTTCGCGGCGGCGGGGAATCTCGCGCACAGCAAAGTGCTGGACCCGCCGGTGGTCGGGCCCGAGGGGCCGCCTTCGGGCGAGCTTCTTCGCATCGCGCTGAACCATCCGACGAAACAACCACTCGGGAACCGGGACCATCCGCCGTCCCACACCCAGAAGGATTCTCTCGGACACAGCGCACCTCCTTTGCAGTCGACGGATCGCGGCTCGAGAATAGCAGTGACGGTGCCGCCCGCCGGATCGGAACCGCAATTCGTAGTGCCGCACCGTGTGGGTGAGGGCCTTGCGGCCGGGACCACCGTGATAGAGTCGCGCCAACCTGCTCGCGGGAGAGGGGTCGATGGTGCGTGAAGCGACGGAACCGGGCCGCAACCATTCGAAGGTGTTGGACATCTGGTCGGCGCGCAAGCTCCGGCCGATCGTCGTGCTCTACGTCGTGGCGGTTTTCGCGGCTTTCATCGTCCTGTCGATTGTCGTCTTTCACTCGCAAGAGGCGGTGAAGGCACTGGTGATGGCCGCCGTGGCAGCGGTGGCCGCGACCGTCCCGGGTGTGCTCGAAAAGGTCGAATATCGAACGACCGAGTTGGGCATCGAAAAACGGCCGGTCAAGAAAAACCGGGTGGCTGAGTTCAAACAGGTCTTTTTGTGGGGCGAGCTGGGCCACATTGTTCCGATGCGGCACGGGTTCAAGTATTACAAGGTCTTGCACGAAACGAACCCACTCCGCCGATTCTGGAAGGCGCAGATATCTGACCAGTTCTCGGGGGAGATCCACGTCGACAAGCAGGACCTCGACCGCGTCCTCGGAACCGTCGAGCGTCGGGGGATCGCCGAGTAACCGCCCATATCATGCATGTATGGGTGCCACTGATCACAAGCTCACAATAGAGTCGAGCCGCGGAGCCGAGTTGGTGAGGCGATCGTCGCAGGGTTCGGCTCTCCTGCCCGAGCCGGAGGACGATTCTGCAGAGATGGACTTGCCGATCCCGGGGTGGTCGCCGCCCCGGGTCAAAAATGAAAGGAAAGATTGACCAGGAAATTGAGGCCCTCGTGCGCGACGGTGGCTCCCAGGTAAGGCGAGTCGGTCGTGGTGTTCACGGTGAACAAGTCGCCGGTCAACTTCCACATCCAACCCACGTCGGCCCCGATGGTGAAGCCCGAACGCCCCAGCCTGTAGTCCATCCGTGCGCCGAAGCCTGCAGAACTTTGACTTCCCGTGTCGATGCTCTCGATGCCGAGCAGCTCACGACCGGCGTCGGCCACGTTGACGTCGCCGGTTTTTGTCATCGCTACAGCGGCGAACACCGCGAATCGAAACTTGGACTTCCGCTGGGGCGAGACGTAGTACGTGGGGTTATCACCGAGCATGTCCATGTCGAACATCACGGTGAGGCGATACTCGTCCATGTTTCCGGTCGCGATCTGCGCGCTCGCAAACTCGCCGCCCGGCTCCGTCATGACCAGGTCGGTGCCGAAATCGTAGTCGAGTCGGGCGCAACTCAGATCGACCGTCAACCCGGGGAGGACGTCGTAGGCGAGAGCGGCGGCGACCTGATCGGATCCCATCCATCCGATGATGGGGTTACCCGGCGCACCGTCCTTCCGCAGCATGACGTCGCTGCCCTGCTCGTCGAATGTGCCGACGCCGACGCTGACGGCGAAGCGCCTCGCGCCTTCGTGATCGCCCGCCCGGGCCGCCGGCCCGATCAGCACCAGTAGAGCGACGAATGCAACTGACAACCGCCGCATGGGAACCTCCTCGTCCGAGGGGCAACCAACTCCGACCAGGGCGTCGTAAGTACGATTTTACTCCTGGATGGAAGGATTTGTACCATGTTCACATGTGGTGAAGAGTGAACGTGGTTGGGTTGAGATTGGATCTTCGCCAGTCGGGCGTGTTGACTGGTCCGTAACATCAGCTTGCTTTGGGAAGTTTGGAAATCGAGGGTACCCTCGAGGGGCGCCGACACATCAGCGGAGGTGGGGATCATGGTCGACATCGACAAAGCGGTCCAGACACAGCTCTCAAACATTCAGAAAAAGACCGGCAGGACTCTCGAAGAGCTCTACGCTTGGTTGGGTTCGACCGGGCTTGCCAAGCACGGCCAGCTGCGCGACGCGGCCAAGAGCGACCTCGGGCTCGGGCACGGCGATGCCAACACGTTGGTGACGCTGTTTTTGCGCTCGATTGGTGCCGCGGCGGCCCCGGCGGCAACTGCCGACGCTGCGGTCGATGAGATCTACGTGGGGCCGAAGGCCTCGCTGCGACCGGTTCACGACCAGGTGATGGCGGCGATTGGCGGTTTCGGGGAATTCGAGATCGCGCCCAAGAAGACCTATCTGAGCCTGCGTCGGAAAAGGCAGTTTGCGATGGTCGGCCCGGCCACCAAGACCCAGGTGGAGATCGGCCTCAACGCTAAAGACCTGCCGTGTGGCGATCGTCTGATGGCGCTGAAGCCGGGTGGGATGTGCCAGTACAAGGTGCGCATCGCTTCGGCCGATGAGGTCGATGACGAGCTCGTCGGATGGATCCAAGCTGCCTACGATGCGGCGGGTTGAGGCATATGGTCGCATCTGAATAGCTGAAGGAGGGCGGGGAAAAATTCCGCCCCTACGACTTTGAGTGAGCGGGGTTCATCCTCCCGCGGCGGGTTCAGAATTTGAGCGAGAAAATCGTGGTGCCGTACTTAAAGGTGGGATCGGTGGGACCTGCCGGTCCTTTGTATCGATCGGGGATCGCGTCCCAGCCTTCGTAGATGCTGCCGGCCACGAAGATGCGCTGTTTCTCAGGTGGGACCTCTGGCTCTTCCCCGAACACGTCGTAGACCCCTCCGAAGGGCGGTGGCGTCAGGCTGTCACCGAGTGCCACCATTTCGTCTTGTCCGTCGCCGTCGATATCGACCCGGATCCAGCCGACCTGGAGGATTCTTGAGTAGGTGCCGTCGGCCATCATGCCGTCGATCTCGGCATTGAAGGACTCGACGATGTCATCGGCGCCGGGCAGGGTCCGCCGGAGGGCGAAGTGCAGGGTGCGGTGGACCAACGGCGTGGAGCCGATCTCGAGTTTTGCGGCGGCCTCGTCGTGCTGGTAGGTCAGGAGGTAGCGCACCACCAGCTCGTCGACCAGCATGTAATCGACCTCGCCGGCGAGCAGCTTGTCGAGGCCGTCCTGGTCGTTGCGCGCGTTGACGAAGAAGACCCCGACGGCCTGTTCGACCTCTTCGCCGTAGGCGTAGCGCCCGACCGCCGCGACCCGCTTCCCGGCGAGATCGGACATTCGTGTGGCCGCGACGTCGCCGCCCTTGCGGCCGACGAGCACGAGGCGGTTCTCGAGGTATGGCTCAGAGAACACGAGGTCCTCCTCGCGTTTCTCGGTGCGCCACATGGCGGCGGTGCCGTCAAAGGTCCCGCGCCGAATCCCGGCTTCAACTTCCTTCCAGTCGACGATCAGCGTTGTCGTATCGATGCGGGCACGTTCGAGGGCGGTATTCACCAGTTCGAACGCGACTCGCGCTCCCCCGGCCTCGCCGGTGAAGGGAGGCCATACATCGGAGGCGAGGTGCAGCTCGCGAGGATCGGCCGCCATCGCGAGTGCCGGCAACATCACCAGCCACACTGCGACGCGAAGAGCGCGTCGGCCCATTGGGGCGATTCGATCACGGTTGGGTGTTTCAGATCGCGTGGTGTGCATGCTTCCATCCCTCCGTCGTTCGGGCGCCGCTGATCTTCTCGTTTTGGGCCGCGATACGTCCATATTATCGAACCGAGCGACTGCGGACGCAAATTCCCTGATGGGTGACACCTCGGTACGTCGGTCAGAGGCGCCACCGATCACATGCCCGTGATGGTCAGGGCGGTGTTACAGTGTGCGGCAGCAAATCCAAAAATAAGGAGAGGATCGGAGCCATGGCTCAGACGATCGACCGTCGCAGCTTTCTCAAGCTCGGTGCGGCATCTGCAGGCCTCTCGATCGGGTGTGGGGCGCGCGGCTCGGAGGCGAGACGGGATGCCAGTCCCCTGACCATGCGCTATCGGGGCCTCGGCGGCACGGGGCTCGAGGTTTCGGAGATCTCCTTCGGGGCGCACGGCATCGACAACCCGGTGCTGATGTCGGCCGCCCTGGAGGCCGGCGTCAACACTTTCTGTACGTCGGGCCATTACCTAGACGGTCGCGAGGAGATGGCGACGGGCGAGGCACTGTCCAAGGCCAACATTCCGCGCGACAAGATCGTCATCCTCACCGGCAATCCGGTCCGGCCCAGTGACACCGTCGATTCGATTCTCGCTGACGTCGACGCCAGCCTGCGGCGACTGCGGACCGACGTCATCGACGTCTATTGCAACGGCATGGTTCAATCGCGAGACGGTGTCGTGGCGGACGACCTGTTCGAAGCGATGCAACGCGCCAAACAGGCGGGCAAAGTCCGCCACCTCGGGATGTCCAGTCATCACGGAGGCCAGCAGGCGTGGCTCAATGCTGGCATTGAATGCGGACAGTACGATGTTTTCTTCATCAAGTACGACTTCGTTTCCTACCCGGACCAGGACGAGATTCTGCGGCGGGCGGCGGAACAGGGGATCGGCACGATCGTGTTCAAGACCAACGCCGGCAACCGCAAGCATGAGGTCAAGGGCCTCGAGGCCGGCGGGCTGTCGTTCGAACAGGCCACGTGGAAGTGGGCGCTGACCAATTCATACGTTTCCAGCGTGGCGGTGACCGTGTCCAATTTCAACCAGATCCAAGATTGCCTGAAGGCGGTGGGGTCGAGCCTCGACGAGGCCGAGGTCGCGATGCTGCGCCGCTACGGCAGCGAGATGTACAACCGCTACTGCCGGTTCTGCGCAACGTGCGAGGGGAGTTGCCCGCGGCACGTGGCGGTCGCCGACATCATGCGTTACGAGATGTACTTCACCTGTTACGGCCGGGAGAAGGAAGCGATGCGGCTCTACCGGGAACTACCGGATGCAACCACGGCGGCCGCGTGCAACCGGTGTCCGGGTCCGTGTGGTGTTGCCTGCCCCTTTGGCCGGCAGGTGCGAACAGGGCTGATCGAGGCGCATCGGAGGCTTGATTTTCGACGGGTTTAGCTATCCCGACAATTCCGCGCCATGCCATCATGGGCTCACGAAATTTGAATGAGGGAGACACAGATGAAGATACACATGGTTGATGACCGGTTGTTCCGAGTGGTTCTCTTGCTCGTCTTTGTCCTGTCGACGATTTCGGTCGTTGGGGCTGTCGCAGGCGAGGATTCCGGAGGCGATGTGTTCGGGGTCGTCGTCACCGGCGATGGCGCCCCGTGGCCCGGTGTGGTCATCTCGTTGACCGGTGGCGACGTCAAACAAAAGACCGTGTCGGACAACGATGGCGCCTTCCTATTCACGTCCGTTCCGGCCGGCGACTACGTCGTGGTCTTCCAGGCGCAGGGCAAGAAGAAGATGAAGCGCAAGATCCCCGTCGCGACGGAAGATGTGGACCTGGGCACGATCGCCATCGATTGAGGCGGAGGTTCGAGTCGAGCTGACCAGCAGCGAGACTGAAGGTGGGCCAAGGCCCACCCTACTTCAGACCCCCAAACCGAGCGACGGATAGGGTGGGCCTTGGCCCACCTTCAGAGTCTGCTCGAAGGGGGAAAACCTCACATGGCCGGTGGGTCGATGGCATCCGGCACCTGGTTCTCGATCGGCGGATTCGACATCAGGTAGGCGAAGATCGCCTGCAGGTCCTCTTCGTCGGCCGTCGCGAGATTGAACCACGGCATCGGGGGCAGAATCGGGCGTCCGATCCCGCGGTGAGTCCCGGTTCGCATGGTGTCGATGAACTCCGCCTCGGTCCAATCTCCGATGCCGGTCTCTTCGTCCGGTGTGAGGTTCGCCGCGAAGGAAACCCCCCACGGTCCGACAGCGGCGGTCATGTGCTCGTTCATCAGAACCCACTGCCCGGGACCGATCTGGTCGAAAGTGAACTCGGGGATCTCGAGATCCGCCGGGTGGCCGGAGAGCAGCCTGCTGTCGTCCAGGCCCGTGCCTCCACCAGAAAAGACCTTTGGTGTGTGGCAGTCGTTGCAGCCTGCGACGGTCACGAGGTAGCGGCCGCGTTCGACCATCTCCGCGGCGGTCGGCGCCAGCCGGTTCGGTGTCGGCTGGGAGGCAACCTCCGAGCACGATCACTCCCGCAACCAGCATCATCCCAGAGACACAGTGTGAGTATTTACCAGTCATTGCCAGTCCTCCGACGCGCGTTCGATTTGATAGTCGAGTAATACAAGGAAAATAGAGACCGGATCGCAATCTGTCAAGAGGTCTCAACCATGGAGTCTCGGGTGCCACCTCGCAACGGCACCGGGGTCGCTGGAATTCCGAAAATCCGATCCCGGTTAGATTGTCTGAGACTGGCTTTCAACGAAGAATGACCGGCCGTTTCGAATCGGCTCGAATGAACTGGAGGTGGATCATGGCAGAAAAGAAGATCATTGCCGTTGCAGGAGCGACGGGAGCGCAGGGTGGCGGTCTGGTGCGCGCCATCATGAGTGACCCGGACGGAGGATTCACGGCCCGGGCGCTGACCCGAAATGCGGACTCGCCGAAGGCGCGTGAGCTCGCGGCGCTCGGAGCCGAGGTCGTGGCCGCCGACGTCGACGACGTGGCGAGCCTCGAACGCGCCTTCGAAGGGGCGTACGGCGCGTATTGCGTGACCTTTTTCTGGGAGCACTTCTCACCAGAGAAGGAGAACCAGCACGCCAGGAACATGGCCGCGGCGGCCAAGGCGGCGGGCGTGCAACACGTCATCTGGTCGACCCTCGAGGACACCCGGCGTTGGGTGCCACTCGACGACGACCGCATGCCGACCCTGATGGGCTCGTACAAGGTGCCGCACTTCGATGCCAAGGGCGAGGTCGATCACGTGTTCCGGGATCTGGGTTTGCCGACGACCCACCTGTTGACTTCGTTCTACTGGGACAATCTGATCCACTTCGGGATGGGGCCCAAGAAGGGCGGGGACGGCACGTTCCTGTTCACCCTCCCGATGGGCGAGGGCAAGCTCCCGGGCATCGCGGCCGAGGACATCGGACGCTCGGCCTATGAGATCTTCAAGCGCAGCGACGAGTTCATCGGCAAGACCGTCGGCATCGCCGGCGAGCACCTGACCGGTGAGGAGATGGCCGCAGCTCTGGCGCGGGCGTACGGTGACGACGTTCGCTACAACGCCGTCGAACCGGAGGTCTATCGCGGGTTCGGTTTCCCGGGAGCCGAGGATCTCGGCAACATGTTCCAGTTCAAGCGCGATTTCCAGGAGGACTTCTGCGGCAGCCGCGACATGGGATTCTCGCGGGAGTTGTTGCCATCGATGCAGACGTTTGACGCCTGGCTTGCCAAAAACGCGGGCCGGATTCCTCGGGAGTAGAACCGCGCCCGCCGAATCAAGAAGGCGTGGAAACAAATACTGATTTCGACGCCGCGCCTACGAACGTATCTGAATGCTGTAGTGGAGGGGTTCAACCCCTCCCGGATGTGTGGTTGCCGGCCATCAGACCGCAGCGGCGAGAATCGCGTCGGCGTGGATCTCGGTGGTGTCGAGTACCTGAACTGGAAGATCGGAGCTTGTGATCACGAGTGGTAACTCGGTGCACCCTAGGATCACCGAGTCCACGCCGTCTTCGCGAATGTGTTTTCTGCAGATCTCCAGAACGCGTTGCCGAACCTCCGGTGACACCTTGCCGAGCGCCAGCTCGCAGTAGATGGTGTGATCGAGGAAATCGCGATCATTGTTCGACGGCAGGACGATCTCGATCCCGGCAGTGCCGAACTCGTGCGGGTACATCTCGGCCTCCATCGTCGTCCTGGTTCCGAGGAGTAGGGCGCGCTCGAGGCCGAGATCGGCGGCAGCATTCCTGGTGGCTTTCACGATACTCACCAGGGGCAGCGAGGTTGCCGCGCGGAGTTCATCCAGGTAGGCGTGCGGCGTGTTCGCGGTCAGGGCGCCGACCTCGGCGCCGGCCAGTCGCAGTCGCTCCAAGATAGCTGTGAGGTATTCAACGACCTCTCGCCGTTCGCCCTCGCGCTGCAACTGAACAAGCTCGGTGAGGTTGAGGCTGTAGATGATGATCTCCGGGTTTTGCAGAGGATCGCCGCCGGGCTGCCTGGCGCCCCGGATCAACAGCTTGTAGTAGATGCCGGTCGACTCGGGGGTCATGCCGCCGACCAGGCCGATTTTCTTCATCTCATTCCCCTCTGCGCCGAGCGCCACCTATTCTGCCGCTTGCTTCGTTTGTCGCACCGCCTCTGCGATCGGAAGCGAACGAGAAGTGCATCTGCACGATCTGCCACCGTTCGTCGCGCTTCTCGAGCACGCCGGTCCAGCGGGTGTCCTTCCAACAACCCGGCCGTCCGTCCCAGGTGTAGCAGTCGTCGAGGATGGCGGAAAACCACGCGACCTCACCCGATTGCGAGAGATGGCAGCGGAAATTTCGAACCTCGGTCCTGGTCGCCTCGAATCGCGGATCCATCCACAAGTCGAAGCCGCGCTCGAACTCGGCGTAGCCGTGGACGCCTTCCAGACCGGAGGGGTGGTACGAGAAGTAGTCGTCGTCGTGGGCGATGATCGACTCGAGCCGGGCGCGATCCTTGGTCAGGGCCCAGGCGATCGAGTCGCGGACCGTTTGTTCGATCAACTGTCGCTGGCGCGCGTTCTCGATGACGGCACTGTCGACCCCGTTGATCTGTGTCGCCTTATCGGGTTCGTCGGAGCGGCTCGTTTGCGAGATGAGATCTTCGGTCTCGAGCCCCGGTGGTGGCTGGCCGAAGTCGGGGTCCGTGAGATCAGGGAATTCACCGGCCGCGGTGGAGCCGGCCCCGGCGGCGAAAAGGCTCAGGACGATCAGTGTCGAAACGAAGTGGAATGTGGCAACGGTACGGTAGCGCTTCATGGAACAGCTCCCGACGTGCGGCCGGGTGTACCGGCCGCACGGTTTTTTGCGGAAATCCCAGTGTTGCGTCCCCACCCTGGGGCAGCTCGAATTCAGCAGTAGGACGGATCAGGTTGATGCCCCACCCTTGATCGTGGCCAGGGCCTCCTTGCCGCTCGGGCTTTCAGGATTCAGAGCGAGCGACTTTTCGTACATGGCCGCGGCCTCGTCCGTTTCGCCCCTGCGCAGCAGCGCCTCGCCCAGGCTGTCGTAGGTGTTCCACGAGTCGGGGAACAACTCGACGTTGATCTCGAACATTCTGACGGCTTCGTCAACCCTGTCCTGTTGGAGGAAGGCGTAGCCGTAGGCGTTGAACTCGGCCTCGAAGAAGAAGTATCCGGGGGACTCACTGCCGCGGTCGGCGAGGACCAGCCGAATGGCCTCCTCGTCCGCTCCTTCGCCGAGGAGTTCGAACACCGTGCGGGCGGCCGATGCCTGGTCTGAAGCCTCTCTCCAGAGTTCGGTGATCGAGGCGTGGTTCCCCTGCGCGGAAAATCCCGGGCTCTCCGCCAGCGAGGGGAAGCGGGCGGCCAACTGATTCTCGGCCAGCACGGCCTGGATGCCCTGACCCGCCTCGGCCGCCTGGTTGACGGCATTCCACAGCGAGCGGACGTACTCGACCCGCGCTTCGGCGCCTTCGATGCTGAGCTCGCCATTCCAGTGCGCGGGCATCAGAGTGGTGAAGCGCTCCCTGTCTGCGAGGAGGCGGTCCCAGTTGGCGAGCATGCGCGGAAAGTCGTGCTGCACACCGGAGCGCACGCTGAAACTGGCCAGACAGCCGGGGGTGTCGGTCAGCCAGACGTCGGCCATCGTGTCGCCGGTGAGCAGCAGCTCGTGCTCGGGCACGAGAATCGCTGTGTCGCTCGCCGTGTGCATGCCCGCCGATGTAGGACAGCTCGAAGGTGGTGTCGCCCAGATCCAGCGTCATGCGGTCGGAGAAGGTGAGGGTTGGAGGGGCCTGCTCTGCGGCCACCTCGACTGCATGGAAGTTGAGGCGATTGAGGATCAGGTCTTCCTCGAGCGCCGCCGCCTCCGGCGCGTCGGCGCCGAGGTTCTGCAGTTCGGCTTCGATAGTGGCGATTCGGGCGGGATACCAGGCAAGCGACCGTTCGCGGTTGGCGGCAACCTCGGCCATACCGGCCGCGATCAGCTCGTGGCCGACGATGGTGCAGTCTTTGTAGACCGCATTGCCACCGGTGTGGTCCCCGTGCTCGTGGGTGTTGATGAGGTAGGTGAAGTCCGAGCGCCCGAACTCGCGGGCGATGGCGTCTCGCAACTGGGCGTCGACTTCCGGGATGCCAAAGGTGTCAACAACGACGATGCCCTTTTCGGTGGCGAAGGCAAAGGTCGTGGTCGAGGAGATGTGGTCGCCGAGCCAGAGACGGATCACCCCGTCATCGAGCTTTTCGATGTGCAGCGGCAACCCCGCGATTTCCTCTGCGCCTGCCCACGAGACCGCAAGCAGCAGCGACAGCACGACGGTCATCCAGAATCGGGTCTTCATCGGTTCCTCCTTCATCTCGCAGTTGCCGGACGTGCCGGCGGTTTCAAAACGTGGCTCAATGCAGCGAAAGCGTCTTGGATCACACTGTTCATACGATGAACGAAGGGAGCGGTTTCGGGTCCGCGGGGGTTACGGTGAAAACCTTCGTTTTGTTGATGCGTGTCCCGTTGAGCGCGCCGCAACCTCGACGGTATCCCCGCTTCCGCCGTCGGCAGAGCTGCCGCGCAACCGGCTCCCGGGGTGGTAGGATCCCGCACAGAGATGGTTATGAGCCGCACCACCGAAATCGACACACCCGAGAACCTGCACTTCTACCAGCGGCGGGTGGCCTTGCTGGGCAAGGTCTTGACGATCGTGTGGCTGGTCGGCAACGGCGCCACCACGGTGATCTACCTGACCATGGGCTACTGGCGCGAGCTCTTCACCGTCGGCAATGCGCTTTCGTGGCTGGCGTTGGGCATCTGTCTCGCCGTGTGGCAGGTCTGCCGCCGCGGTCTGCGCTCCCGTCGTTTTGTGAGGTGGGTCGAGAGCGCCTCGTTGTTCGGTTCGTCGGTGGCCGTCGCCCTGATGGGCAGAAACATCGCGCCGCAGGCGCTCGATCTGATGGCCGAATACCAGGGCGTCGACCTGACGGCGCTCTCGCCGGAGGCCCTGGCCATGGTCGCCGGGCTGCAGCTCGAGCAGGTGCTCACCGCCCTCATGCTCGGTCTGGCTTTCGGCTACGTCCTGCGGGCGGCCCTGGTGCCGAGCACGGTCTGGCGGACGACGTGGATCACGTTGTTGGCCGCCGTTCCGCTGCTTGTTCTGTATGTGTTCCACTGGCTCCCGGTTGTGGTCGACAGTTCATTGCGGGAGAACATCGGGTCGGTCCAGATCGTTTCGTTGATCGTCGACGTGGCCATCTGGTGGACCCTGGTCACGATCGTGTGCGCATCGATCACCCGCATCATCCACAACCTGCGCCGCGAGATCCGCCAGGCGATGCGGCTCGGCCAGTACACCTTGGACGAAAAGTTGGGCGAAGGCGGTATGGGCATGGTCTACCGCGCGAGCCACGCCATGATGCGCCGGCCCACGGCGATCAAGCTGCTGCAGGTGGAGAAGGCCGGCGAGGCCTGTCTGGCGCGCTTCGAGCGCGAGGTGCAGCAGACCGCGCGGCTGACCCACCCCAACACCATCACCATCTACGACTACGGCCGCACGCCTGAGGGCGTTTTCTATTACGCGATGGAGCTGCTCGAGGGCGCCACGCTGAATGAGGTGGTCCAGCGGGACGGCCCTCAACCGCCGGCGCGGGTCGTGCGCGTGATGGAGATGGTTGCCGGTGGGCTGGCCGAAGCGCACGGCCTTGGCATCATCCACCGCGACATCAAACCGACCAACATCTTCCTGTGTCGCCAGGGCGGCGAGCACGACATCGCCAAGGTGTTGGACTTCGGTCTGGTGAAGGTGGTCGAGGGGCCGCAGGATACACAGCTGACTCACGAGGGGGTGGTCTCCGGCACGCCGCAGTACATGGCGCCCGAGGCCATGACCAACCCGGAAACGGCGGACGCCCGCAGCGATCTCTATGCGCTCGGCGCAGTCGCGTATTTCCTGCTGACGGGTGAGCAGGTCTTCACCGGCAACATCGTCGAGATTCTGGGCCACCACCTGCACACCGAACCCATGCCGCCGTCCGAAAGGCTGGGGAGCGAGGTGCCGCCGGAGCTCGAGGTTCTGGTCCTGCAGTGTCTGGCCAAGCGACCGGAAGACCGGCCGCAAAGTGCCCGCGAGATCCGCGAGCGGCTGGGGTCGATCCGCGACATTCCGCGCTGGCGCCAGAGAGACGCCCGCGCGTGGTGGCAGGAACACGGGGAAAGCTTCGAGCGCGAACCCCTGGATTCCGAGCTGACGGAAGTCACCAAGACGTTGGCGGTGGATCTGGAGCGGGTCCAGTAAGGGAGACTTGTGGTGCGGCCGGGGCGGCCGCGTGCAGGCGGGACGCCCGCACCACAAAGGTGAGAGTTCTCTGATCCGGTTTGTGGGGCAGCCCGCCTGTGTCCCAGCGTAGCCCCCAGGGCGAAGCCGGATCTCCGCCGCGTGCAGGCGGGACGCCTGCACCACAAAGGTGAGAGTTCTCTGATCCGGTTTGTGGGGCAGCCGTCCCGGCTGCCGTGTGTGGGATCGGACTCAGCCGCGGCCGGTACTGTCAGCTTGGGCGCCCCGCAACGCGCAAGGCTGCCGAGAATTCCGCAGGTGGCCGAATAGCCCGCTTTCTCCACTTCGATGGCAGTGCGACAATGCAGGGGCTGCACCCACGTGATTCCGGGAGGTCGTCATGCCTTTGACAGGGGTCCACTTCCTGCTCAGCTATCAGTGCACCCACGAGTGCGACCACTGCTTTGTGTGGGCGGGCCCGTGGGCCGGTGGCCCCGCCGAGCTGGTTCGGGTCTTCGATCTACCCCACGAAAGTGGATATGTGGATGCCTGCCACCTCTGCTACGAGGCGAGGTGTGCGGTCCGCGAACGGTTCTCCGAATACCTCGGGCCGCTGAACGTCTACGGTACCGAGGAGAAGCAGTGAAGGAGGAAGAGATGAGCGAAGCCGGATGTGCGACCTGCTCGATCAGGGCGAAACACGATGAAAACCCCAGGTCCTTTCTCGGGCGCGTGTGGCGCTGGCACACCAACTTCTGTCCGGGGTGGAAGAACTACATGAAATCGCTGCCGGACGATGAAAAACAGGCGCTGGTCGAGAAATACAACTTCCCGGCAACCAAGTTCGCCTGAGCAGCCCGGGCCCACGGCACCCGTGATGCCGCCTGCGTTATCATGACTCCCCTGGAGCCAAGATGACTCTCTCGACCGGTGAACGCTTCGGGCGCTACGAAATCCTCGACACCCTGGGTGCCGGTGGAATGGGTGAGGTGTACCGGGCGAGGGACAACGATCTCGATCGGGATGTGGCCATCAAGGTGCTGCTCGAGGCGGTGGCCGGGGATCGGACCTGATGGAGTGGAACGAGTCCGACCTGCAGGATCTGGAGACCGCCGCCGGGCTGCTGGAGAGCCCGGGTTTCATCGCCAGGGTCTCCGGCGTTGTCGGGATGCCGATCGAGTACGTGCTCGACAGGCTCCCCAGGGCCGCGGGCGACCGCATCACCAGGACCGTCCAGAAATCTCTGCGCGCCGCGGTCACAACGGCGACCATGACGCTGGGCACCCGGCGACTGGGCAGACCGTGGCGGAGAAGCCACATGTTTGCAGCGGGTCTGTCGGGAGGGGTGGGTGGAGTCTTCGGTCTGGCCTCACTCCCCATCGAACTTCCCATCACCACGACCATCATCCTGCGCTCCATCGCCGACATCGCGCGCAGCGAGGGGGAAGATCTGACGACGCCGGAGGCGAAGATGGCGTGTCTCGAGGTGTTCGCCATGGGCGGGCCCTCGAAGAAAGACGACGCGACCGAGTCGGGTTATTTCGCCGTCCGTGCGGCACTGGCCCGCGCCGTCAGCGAGGCCGCCAAATACATTGCCGGCAGAACGGTCGTCGAGGATGGCGCGCCGGTCATCGTTCGTCTGTTGGCGCAGATCGCAGCGCGGTTCAACACCGTGGTCGGCGAAAAGATCGTGGCCCAGGGTGTGCCGGTCATCGGGGCCCTCGGCGGCGCCACCATCAACGTGCTCTTCATCGACCATTTCCAGGACATGGCAAGGGGACACTTCATCGTGCGTCGTCTCGAACGGTCCTACGGTGAGGATGAGGTCAGGACAAAGTACGAGGGGCTGCGGAGCTTGAGAGGCTGAACGTGGCCGCTGTGCGCCGCGTTTGCCAAGAGTTGCCCTTACCTTTTTCCAGACGGCGCATCCGACAGCGGTTTCGCGAGCGGGTCCTCACGGCTTGCAAGGGCCGACCAGCCAGGTTTCGGTTGAGATTCGATACGAGGCCAGGTTCAAGATTCTCTTCTTCCCGATAACAAAAGACGTCGTGGTTCAGAAGGATTTCGACTACTACGAAATGTGAGTCCGTTGCGACCACCAGGGCCTTGAATCATGAAGCGGACAGTTCTGCACTTCGGTGCCTGGCACCTTTATTCCTTTACCTGGCACCTTTACCTTTATTATGAAGAGCACCATCGTTTTCTCGGGTCGTGACTGAAGGGAAAGAGAATGGCGAAGACGATTTCCGACATCATCAACCGGCCGTTGATTCCGAAACCGTGGTCCGAGGGAGACAACATCCCGTGGAATGACCAACAGTTCTCAGAGCGCATGCTGGCCGAACACCTGAGCCAGGAGCACGATCTGGCCAGTCGGAAATCCGAGACGATCGATCGTCACGTCGAGTGGATCTTCACGGAGGTCCTGGGCTCGAAACCCGGCCGTGTGCTCGACCTTGGGTGCGGTCCGGGGCTCTACACGCTGCGTCTGGCGCGGTTGGGTTGCAGCTGCGTGGGCATGGACTTTTCGCCGGCGTCGATTCGGTATGCCGAGCGCTGCGCAGCTGAAGAGGGAGCCTCTTGCACCTATCGGCACGCCGACCTTCGGGACGGAGGCTTCGGCGAAGGGTTCGACGCAGTGATGATGATCTACGGTCAGTTCAACGTCTTTCCGAGAAACCGCGGAGCGGAGATCCTCGACCGGGCCCGGGCCGCGCTCGTACCGGGGGGGTGCCTGGTCCTCGAGATCCAGGACAGCGAGGAAATCGAGCAACGCGGTCGCGCGGCATCGAGCTGGTACTCGGCGGCATCAGGCCTGTTTTCCGCCGCGCCACACCTCGTGCTCCAGGAGAACACCTGGCATGCCGACTCGAGGGCCTCCACGGTGAGATTCTCGGTCATCGACGCGCGGACGTCTGGGGTTACCAGCTACGCTCTCACCAACGAGGCCTACTCGGAGGACGAGCTCACCGCCGCTTTGCGATCGGCGGGATTTGACGACGTCGGCTGGTATCCGTCGCTGGGTGCGCGCGCTGCCGGCGACGAGCCTTTTCCTGTTGTGGTAGCGCGGGGATGAGCTGTGAGGAGCGCGAAATCCACGACCTTTCAACGAAACGACCCTGGGGAGGCCGCCATGTCGCTGACCGGAGTTCATTTCTTGTTGAGCTACCAGTGCACCTACGAGTGCGACCACTGCTTCGTGTGGTCGAGCCCGCGGGCGGGCGGAACGATGACGTTGCAGATGCTCACATCGGTGCTCGACCAGGCCGTTGAGCTCGGTACGGTGAAGGACGTCTACTTCGAGGGCGGCGAGCCCTTCCTCTTCTATCCACTTCTGGTGGAGGGTATCCGCCGGGCGAAGGAACGCGGCTTCTCGACCGGCGTGGTCACCAATTGCTATTGGGCCACCGCCGAGGCGGATGCGGCCCTCTGGCTCGAGCCCCTTCGCGACCTCGAGGTGGCCGATCTGAGTATTTCGAGCGATGCGTTCCACGCCGGTGAGGAGGAAGATCCGCGACCGGCCTTTGCCGTGAAAGCGGCGCGGGAGCTCGGGCTCGACGAGGCGGTCATCACCATCGATCCGCCGACAGTCTGTACGGCCCCCGACGAGAAGGGCCTGCCCATCGTCGGCGGTTCGGTCCGCTTTCGGGGGCGGGCGGCCGTCAACCTCACAGCCGATCTCCCGCGCAGGCCGTGGTCCGATTTCGACGAGTGCCCCGATGAGGACTTTCTCGATCCCGGCCGAGTGCACGTGGATGGTTACGGCAACGTCCACCTCTGCCAGGGGCTCCTGTTGGGAAACGTGGAGAAGACGTCTCTCGGAGAGATGCTCGAGGCCTACGACCCGCACCGCCACCCGGTCATCGGTCCCCTGGTGGCGGGCGGTCCGGCCGAGCTGGTGAGGCGGTTCAATCTTCCGCATGAGGACGGCTCTGTAGATGCCTGCCACCTCTGCTACGAGGTCCGCGCGGCGCTCCGCGATCGGTTCCCCGAAATTCTCGGACCGCCTCACGTCTATGGTGCAGACGACAAACCGACTGGAAACGGAGCGCTCGATGAATGATCAACTCCATGTGGTGAATCTCGAGACCTGCAACGGAGACGGCATCTGTGCCGAGGTCTGTCCGGAGAACGCGTTGGAGCTGCTGAACGAAAAGGCGGCCACCGTCGAGAGCCGCGCCGGATCGTGCATCTATTGCGGACAGTGCGTGGCGGTGTGCCCCACCGAGTCGCTGCAGATGCCGAAGTTGGAGATGGAAGATTTTCGACGGCTGCAAAAAAGGCCGTTCGGCTACGACGAGTTCCATGAGTTTTTGAGGCTGCGGCGAAGTGTGCGCGTCTTCAAGGACCAGCCCATCGAACGGCATGTGATCGAAAAGGTCCTCGAGGCCGCGGCCACCGCGCCGATGGGCTTTCCGCCCCACACCACCGAGGTGGTGGTGATCGACGATCGCGCGGAGTTGGATTTCCTGCTCGAGGAGCTGGTGCGTGAGTACGACTCGATGATCAAGGCATTTTCGAGCCCGATTGGGCGAGCCATGGTGCGCCTCAGCGCCGGCGCCGAAGATTACAGGGTGCTGAAAAACCACGTCCTGGAAAACGTGCAGCTCGCCAACGAGCTCTTTCACAGCAACGGCACCGACCGCTACATGTACCGCGCGCCGGTATTGATGATGTTCCACGGCAGCCGCTGGGGGATCTCGTACGAAGAGAATGCGCACCTGCGTCTGCCACCACGCCATGCTGGCGGCGGTCTCCCTCGGTCTTGGAACCACGATCATCGGTTTGATCTCACCCGTTGTCGATCGCTCAAAAGACCTGCGCGAGCGCTACGGCATTCCCAAGGACAATCGGGTGCTGACCTCGCTCATCCTCGGCCATCCGAAGTACAAGTACCGGCAGGGGATCCGCAGGAAACTCGCCGGCGTGACGTACCACTGAGCGGCGCACGTGAGAGCTCACAGCGTCGGGGAGGGGTTAACCCCGGTAGGGAAACTTTTTCGCGAGCTCGTCCGTGAATCCTGCGATCACCTGGTTGGCGGGCAGCCGCCAGTCGGTGGCCTGGGCAAAATCCGTCTGCCAGATCACCGCGCCGTCGAGGCTGTCGAGCAACTCGCAGTTGGCCCCGATGTCATGGGTCGTCACCAGGCCCCAGGGGAGAAGGGGCGCGAGCATGCCTTCTGAAACCTCGTTGGCGATCGAGAGCCCGAGGTCGATTCCGAAGGACTCACCGTCGGAGAGATAGCGGGTTTTCTGAACCGAAGTGCTGATCACCGCGTCCACCCGCAACACCTTTGCCAGAGCCTTGGCGGACATGCCCCAGGAATCGCGCACCCCGATGCCCGCAGCAGCGAGCAGTTGGTTGGTGGTCTCGACCGACTGAATCTCGATCGTGATCGGGTGCTTTCGATGCACGCTCGCCTGGTGGAGGAGCCGGAAGTAGAGAGCCTGTTGAAAGGCGACGCTCTCGGCCTCTTCGGTCCGGGCGATCTGCTGGGCCGTGAGGTTTTTCGGAGGGTCGCCGGTGAGCACCATTTCGAACGGCAGCACGGCGATGATCTGGTGGTGCCGGGCGCGTTCGACAAACTGCGGGGACTCGTAGTTGGCCGTTGCACACCCGACGGCGAGCACCATCATCAGGAGCAAAGGGCTTTTCGAGAGTCTCATCGTTGCCCTCCCTTTTTCGGCGATCACTCGGTGCGATCACGTTTCCTGTAGGGCAAGTCCCGTGCCAGAGATGGCGGTTCAATTCGGCTTCCGTCGGAATTCGAAAGTCCACTCGGGAGGACACGGTGTCCCGCCGGAGAGTGTCGAGAAGGTGCCACGAAAAGGCACCTTCACTTCGGACATTCGAAAACCGACCTGGGATATCCCACCGTGCCTGGCATTTTGACTTTACGGGCGTGGCCGCCCGCATCGATGCTTCGGCAGGGATGCCACACCTCGGGAACTCGGTTTCCAGGTGTGCATCTTCCAGCGCCTCCCGCCATGCATGATCCCGAATGACCGGTGCGGCGGCCGGATCGGGCGCGGCGGCTCAGAGCTGCGACTTGAAGTAGTTGACCGACTGCTTGAAGGTCTTCCAGACGTGCTCGGCCTCGCCCTGGAGTGACTCCCACGAGGCTTCACCAGAGTTTCTGAGCTCACCGAGTTTCTTCGCGGCAGCGTCCCGCGCGTCGCGAACGTTCTCGAGGTAGGGCTCGAGCCGTTCCTTCGTCGCATCGCTCGCATCGGCGAGCTTGGCTTCGAGCTTGCCTAGATCGACGTTCCATTCGTCCAGTTGGGCCTTCATCTTCGTCACGTATTCTTCTCGGTTGGCCATTGTGGTCCTCCCTTTGTGCGTTCACCGTTCGCTTGCATGCCGACACCATTCGAGTGTTGTTTCCGACCGGGTGTGTGGCTTATTGTAGCGCGCCGCACGGATCTGTTCTCGTGGGCGGTGAGGTGTGCTGCCGAGCCGCTCCTGTGAGCTCGTTGCCTGATCGACACCCGCGCGGTGTACTATTCAGCACAAAGGAGCCAACCCAATGATTCGAGCGGTGGTGTACGACCCGGCCGACCAACGGCTTCGCGAAGCCGGGGCCGAGCTGATCGACGAATGGGAGCAGAATCCAGGCAGTCAGATCTGGGTCGCGATCGATGGCGAGCAACCCGAGGCGGAGCGCAGCCTGCTGTCGGGTCGATTCGGTATCCACTCGCTGGCAATTGCCGACGCCCTGCGTGAGCGTCATCCACCGAAGATCGAGCCCTTCCGGGACAACACATTCATCCTGCTCAAGGGACTCGACGCCGACTCGACGTCGCTCGAATTCGGCACGATCCAGCTGTCTCTCTTCGTGGGCGAGAGATTTCTGGTCACGCGCAGCTCGGGCCGGTCGGTGAGCACCGACGCTGTCCTGGCGGAGCTGACTTCCGGTGAGATTCCGCCGGACATCTCCCGCGCCTCGTTGGCGCTCCGCCTGTGCCGCACGGTGGCCGATCGTTTTCTGCCATTGTTGCTGGCGGTCGAAAAACGGCTCGATGAGATGGAAGAGGAGATGCTCGACAGACCGAGTGACGAACTGCTCGCCGAACTGGTGCGGCAGAAGGGCGACCTCAAGCGGATTCTGCGGGTGCTCCAGTACCACGCTCAACTCTTTACCTCCGCCCGTTCGAACACCCCCGCGCAGCTGATGGATCACGACCACGAGCTCACCGACGTTCAGGAACAGCTCGACCGGATGCTGAGCCTCGCGCGGCTTTACTACGAATTGACGGACGATCTGATGAACGGCTATCTCTCCCTTTCGGCGCACCGCCTCAACCAGATCATGCAGACCCTGACGATCGTGACCGTCGTCTTCGTGCCGATCACCTTCATGGCGGGCATCTACGGCATGAACTTCGAGCGCATCCCGGAGTTGGGCTTCCGCAACGGCTACTTCATCCTGCTCGGGACGATGCTCACGGTCGTGATGGGGATCCTTGCGGTCTTTTTCAAACGCGGCTGGTTGGGCGGACGGTCCAGGCGCAGGTAATACCCGGCAGATTCACAGCCCTTGGACGCCTCGTCCTGCATCTCTTCGAGCGCCGACCGGCCTACTCATCCCATCTGGCACCTTAACCTTTAGGTTGCCGCGTCCGCTCGACAATTTCCCGGTAGCCGCTCCATATGTGTTCCGCCGGATCATCCACAGTTCCCGCCGTCACCGGGTTGAGGTGGATAAAGGCCAGCAGTGCGTCCAGGCACGGGTGAGTGGGTGTCTGGCATCTTGAATTTCGAGGGGCCAGACAAGCCGAAACCGTTTTGCCGCAGCCGGACGTCTTTGCCGCAGTGTTCCTTTCTTTGCCGAAGAAGAGTGTCTATATTTCGCACAGATATTGAAAACGAGACACGATGTCGAAATGAGACTCGAAGACGGCACTCGGCCGGTACTGTCTCTGGTGTTCCCGAATCGCCTTCTTTTTGTAGAAACGGATTCAGACGACGGTTCAACATTTGAACCGGAAGGAGACATGATGGGTATCAGTACACGGCAGAGTGGTTTGACGCGCCGGTTGGTGACAAGGGCGCTGGTCGTCTGTTGCATCATCGGTGGGGCGCAGGCGGCGCTGGCGGCCACCGAGGATGCAAAACTGGTTCCTTTGGATGGCTCGGCAAGCGCCCTTTTTGGATCTTCGGTCGCTGTTTCGGGGGACACCGCGGTCATCGGCGCCTGCGGGGAGGGGATCAACGCGGGTTCCGCGTACGTGTATGTCCGCAGCGGCTCCACCTGGACCCAACAGGCCAAGTTGATGGCCCCGTCTCCCGACTTTTACGACCGTTTCGGTTGCTCGACCGCGATATCGGGCGACACCCTCATTGTCGGCGCTTTCGGAGATGACGCAGAACGAGGATCGGCCTTCGTCTTCACCCGCAACGGCACCACCTGGACACTGCAGCAACACGTGACCGCAGTGGACGCTGCTCTCGGCGACCGGTTTGGTGGCTCCGTCGCACTCTCCGGTGACACTGCGGTCATCGGCTCGCACCTGGACGACGATGGGGGTACGAACGCGGGTTCGGTCTATGTCTTTACTCGCAGCGGCGTCACCTGGGCCCAGGAGGCCAAGTTCACCGCATTGGATGCCTATAGATACGACCATTTTGGGTACAGCGTGGCTCTCTCGGGCGACACCTGCGTCGTCGGCTCAGTCTACGATCGCTGGGAGGAAGGTTACGGGGGTGACCCAGGGATCGGCTTTCGTCTTTACGCGAAGCGGAACCACCTGGACCGAGCAGCAGAAGCTGGTTTCCCCGGTGAACAGCGACTATTTTTTCGGGACGGCGGTGTCTGTCGCAGGCGATACAGCCTTGATCGCTGCACCCAGCTTCAGTCCGAGTCCGGGATTTGTCTACGCTTACACGCGAACCGGCACAACGTGGTCCCTCCAGCAGACGTTGGCGGCTTCAGACGGCGCGGCGGGCGACAATTTCGGCATCTCTACTGCGCTTTCCGGCGACATCGCAGTCATCGGCGCCTGGGAGGATGACTCCCGGACGGGATCTGCGTATGTATTCAGTAGAACCGGCGCCACGTGGAATGAAAAGGACAAGCTGGTTGCATCGGACGCCGCGATAGGAAATGCTCTCGGTTTTTCGGTGGCCTATTCGGGTGGCGCGGTGTTCGTCGGCTCACCGGAGTCGACTGAAGCCGGCGCCTATTCGGGGTCGGTCTACATCTTCGGTCTGGTGCAGGACTTCGACGGCGACGGCGTGCCGGACGACGTGGACTGCAACCCGAACTCGGATCTGAGTCCGACGGTTGTGATCGACGGGATCGACACCGGTGTGCCGAACACGTTGTTTGACGACGGGTGCACCATTGCCGATGGCATCGCGGCCATTGCGGCTGCCGCCTCCAACCACGGCCAGTTCGTTTCGGGTGTTGCAAAATATCTGAACGATCTGAAGAAAGCCGGAGTGATCACCGCCCAGCAGAAGAGTGCGATCCAAAAAGCCGCGGCCAAGGCGAACCTTCCGTAGGCGATTTCATTGTTGAAAAGGCCTCCCGCTTTTTCGGCGCTCGCTCTCTCCGGAGGGTGAGCGCCTTTTTCGTGGGTGCACCTTTATTCAGTGCCTGGAACTTTTGCCCGTCGCCCGCACCTCGACCGAACCGAAATGCGCCACCTATGCCGGTGTCACGCCGCTTGCGAGGAAGAGCGGAAAGAGCCTCAACAACGACAAGCTGGCTCAAGGGGTCAACAAGCGGGTCTTGCATGCCCTGTACACGAGCTCGGTGGTCGCCATCGGTCACAGCTCCGTAGATCGAGCCTACTACCAGAAGAAGCTCCGAGACTATGCCGGCCATCCGAAACCCCATGTCGCCGCGTTCATCGCTCTGTCCCGTCAACGGCACAAGCTGGTCTACAAGCTGATCACTACCGATGCCCGCTACAGCAAAGAGACCCTCATTGCGGCTCACCTCGCTCGTCTCGAGCAGAACCGAAACGCCGCCGCATGACGGAGAAGGCTATGACTCTGACGGGCTATGGAAAGCCGGCTCCGCCGCCTTCCCACAACCCTTGGAAAACCCGCGGCGGGTTTCCCACAGCCTCACAGCCTCGACGACGAGGAATTTTTCACTTGACTGTATATAGAGGCACCTTTATTAAGTGGTGCCTGGCACCTTTACTTTTACTTTTGATCACACCTGCAAGTCTGGGTATACGCGTGATCTCAGCTGAATTCCGGAATCCGCGAGTATCGCGGTTGCATCATCAAAAAACGCTAGTGCCTTTTCAGTTGGTGGGCATCTCAACACAACATCTATGACTCGGGTTCTTCCGATAGCATTGGGGTAGGCTCGATCAATCTCTCCGCTTTCGATGAATCTCAAATAGGTGTTGATCTTTTCTTGAAGTGCTATCAAGTGTGACTGTTCATCTCTCCAGTCGAGGTGGTCGGAAACAGTCAATACGACGTATTCAGACCACTCGTCCACCCCGATCGCGTCCAAGGAGTCAGCGTTCTCGACAGACATGATCCCCTTTACCCCTTCCCATATTACTCGGGACGAACGATGTCGACGATTGTTGGAGGAATTTCTGTCCCTCCGGGAACCCCGGGCTTGCCCTTCCCCACAACCAGGGCTCCAGACTCTTTGATTTCAGGAAAGGCCATTTTTTGGTTAATTGTAAATCTTGCAGTTGCAGACGACTTTGCTTCCGTGAGTTTGAGTGCTCCACTTTCAACTTCCTTTCCAACGATGTCGAGTCTCGTCTTAACCCCACTTTTGGTTTTGACAGTCACTTGTTCGACAACGTCGGTCAGAAATTGTTTCAATTCCTGCACCACCTTTTTCTCGAATGCAGCGCCCTGTTTAGCGTTATTTCGGAGAAGTGCTGCAGCCGCTTGGTTCGAGCCGGAAGTAACGACTGCTGGAACTGGAACCAGGTCAATCGCTATCGCGTCGTTCGATGGAAATGCGGTCACTAGCGTATCAAAAGCTGCTGCGAGTACCGTACCCACAACCGGCACGTCCATCAGCCTCCAATAACTTTGTGCCCGAACTTCCTTGATAATTCGAATGGCTTGATCGGAAGCGACTGGATTTCGACCGTCGGGGTCGAGATACGTCAAAGGACAATTAAGGGCGTAAGCATAGCGGTTCCATTTTCCGGCGTTTCCTAGATCCCCTCCCAGTTGGTCGATCGACGCGAGTCGCCCGAACAACGGGGAGTAATACCTCGCATGCATGTAATCCAAGCCGGCCATGGTCCCGGCCTCGGTCCCGGTGTCTTCGCGCTCGTGGGCGGTGTAGAGGTGTTTTGCGGTGGGGGTGCCGAGGCGTTCGGCGAACTCCCCGAACGGCCAGTAGGTGAAGGTCGCCTGGGCTGCAGGGTTGTCGAGGTTGGAAATCTCCTTGCGGGTGCTCTGCAGGTGGTCGGTGACGACGGTGGTGTAGGTGATGGGGTAGGCGCTCTGGCTCTGGCGGTGGACGAGGGGGCGGCGGCCGAGGAAGACGTGGTCGGCGAGGCGGTGCCAGTTGCCGGTGGTGTTGCCGACGGTTGTGGGTGTCCACAGGAAGTCGGTGAGGACGTTGCTCTCCTCGTCGCGGAGCGAGAAGGTGGCCTCGATTACCGAGCCGTCGGTCACCCGGTACTTGAGGACCCGTTCGCCTGAGAGATCGTAGGCGAAGCCGAAGTGGTCCTCCGGGGCGTTAGGACCGGAAGCCCAAGCGGCGACGAGCTGGTTGTCGAGGTCGAAGCGGAGGCGGCGGGTCCAGCCGTCGGCGATGGGTTCGCTGGTGACATTGCCTCGCAGGTCGTAGGTGGCCGAGGTGAGGCGGTTGGTGGCCCACGAGACGGGGATGGTCCGATCGCCGAGTTCGGCGAGATTGCCGAAGTCATCGTAGGTGTAGGCCCGGGCGCCGTGGCTCGGATGAGCGGCCGATGCGAGTCGGCCGAGATCGTCGTAGGTGTAGCTCCACGGACCAATTGAGCGGATGTTGCCTGCGGCATCGTAGGTGTAGGTCCCGGTGTCGAAGAGGGCGGAGGAGGAGTTCGTTGGGTCAACAGCCTTGATGCGGAGGGGACGCGCCCTGGTGCCGTCGACAGTGATCAGGTGGTGGACGAAATCGGGCGTGGCGCCTGCTCCGTCTGAGGTCCCGGCGACGGTCTTCCACTCCACCAGCATCCCGGTCGCCGGGTCGAAGTCGGGTTCGACGAAGAGCTCGACCCCGGTGGCGGCGTCGGTGATCGAGGCGAGTGCCACCGGGTCCCAGTCGAGATCGATGGTCGGCGATGTGAGGGTGCAGCCGGCAACATCGAGGAGGTCGGGGTAGTAGATCCGGCTCAAATTGCCCCAGCGGTCGTATTCGTAGCCGAGGCTGAAGGCCTGCACCCCTCCCGCGGTCGCCTCGCCGCCGAAGCCGATCTCGGTCGTGCGTCCGCTGAGCAGACCTTGGGCGTTGCCATAAGAGTAGTGGTGGGTGACGCCGATCGAGCTCGTCTCGACGCACCCCTGCGGGCAGGCTCTCGAGCGCGCTGCTGACCAGGTTGTAGCGGGTTTCGCGGGAGACCTTGCCGAGCTCGTGGGCCGAGGCATTGACGCCGTAGTCGACGGACCCCACAAGGTAGCGGTTGGCGCCGTCGAGCATCCAGCGCTCGATCATCCTGCCTGCTGCATCGACCTTGGTCTCGACCGCCTCGTAGGGGCTCACCGAAAAGACAGAGCGCCGGGGCGTGCCGAAGGCGTCGAAGTCTTCGTAAAGGATCGTGCCGTTGCCGGCGCCGTGCTCGGGGAAGGTGTGGGCGACGAGTTCACCGAGGGCGTTGAACTCCATGATTCGGGTCTGCAGCTCGACCCGTGTTGTTGACGTCGAGCCCGCGGATCTCGACCCTGGTGTTGCGGCCGCCGACGTCGTACGTGTAGGAACCGCGAACAAACCGCCACGGCACCATCTGTGAGACGTTCAGAAAGTGCAGACGGATCAATCGCCGGCGCGCCCTTGTCCTCCCACGACTCGAGGATCTGTCCGCGGGCGTCCCGGCGGGTGATGGTTCGCGACAGGCCGCCCTCCACCCCGAGGGTCGGGTCGAGGACCAGCGTCTGCGACCAGGTGTCGCCGCGGTAGCCCGACAGGACGAGCCCACCGTCCGACGCTACTTGTCGCTCGGGCCGGCCGAAGGGGTCGACCAGCGGCGGTGATCTCCCAGTCGTCGTCGGCCGAGAAGGACGTTGGTGCGGAGAGGTCGGGGGAGGCCAGCATGTGGCTTTCGGCCCAGGTCGTCCCAGCGCCGTCGTGGAATGCAGTCTTGTGGCGAAACAGGGCCGAGGGACCGGCCCGCCGCACCTCGTGGTGACGCAGCCGGCCCAGTCCATCGAAATGGGAACGCTGGACCAGCGTCGGCAGTCCGTTCGCATCCTCGACCCGAACCTCGCTCCACCGCAGGTCGGGGTCGTACTGGAGCCAGGTCGGCGACTTGGAGCCGTCGCTCGGTTCGAGGTATTTCAACCGACCGAGCTCGTCGTGCCCGATGGCCGCCAACCCGTCGCCGTTGCCGTCGCTGAGCGCCGTGGCGCGGCGCCAGAACGGGTCGAAGGTGACGCGGCTCTTGAGCTCCCCGGTGCCTCCGAAGGCGGCCGGCGCCGATCCCCACTCTGGGCACCGCCCGTCGGTGGCCGCACCGGGCGGGCACAGGATCCAGCTCTCGCGTTCGAACAACCCTCCGGGCGAGGCAATGTACCGCGAGCCCGTGAGCGATTGGACGAACCCCGATCTTGCGAGCGATGCCGTCTTCGGCCTCCCGTACCCGAAGACCGTGGCGTCGGCCGGGTTGAGCCAGTAGGTGTAGGTCGTCGTGATGTCATTGGAGTCATTCGCAGATTGAGAGACGTGGCGGCGACTCGTCTTGACGGCGCCGTTGTTTCTGAAAGTGGTGGTGGTGCGTTCGAAGCTCGATGGTGTGTCCAGCGTCGTGAGCTGTTGGCTGACCAGCTCAGGCAACCAGATCGACGAAGTGAACCCCTTGTGGTACGAGGCCGTGGTGCGAAGATCGAAATCCGCTGAGCCGGGGGCGGAGGTCGTGAAGTCGGAGGTCGAGAGACCGAGCACCTGATGTGACGGCAGCACAGGTTCATCAATCGACTGAGTGAATCCATACGTAGTTCGCCAGTCGAAGACGCAGTCGGAGGGCTGGCATTCGGCGTCGCGCTCGAACCACGATTCCGACCCGGAGTAAAGCGGCTCGGCAAAGTCATCCTGTGGCGTCCTCGAGGAGCGATGCCCGCAGGTACTGGGTCGTCTGGCGGCGGGTCTGCACGTTCTCCTGGCGGGCGCCGGAGTACTGTTCATAGCCGCCGAGGAAGGCCGACCCCAGTGTGACGTGTTCGTTGTCGGGCGGTGTGTCGTCCTCGCGGTCGAGGGTGTAGGAGAAGAGGGTCCGACGCTCGAGTCGCGGATTGGTGTCGGTGGTGCAGTACCAGAGGTCTTCGCCGTCGAGGTGGTGGGCGCCGCGATAGCTGCGGATCTCGAGCGGCCGGCCCTCCAGCGGCAGTGTTCCCCAGACATCGGTCTCGTTGGCGTACGTGATGATTCCGTCGTCGTCGCTGTCGTAGAAGAACCGGCCGGTTGAGAAGATGTGGGCGGTGTCGTCGAAACGTGCGCTCGGGAGGTCGATGGTGTAGCCGTCGTTTCTCAGGCTCCGCGAGGTCCTCTGCGGCCGCTCCCGGTTGGTTGTCGACCACCAGGTGGCGGCGGACCACGGTCACGGCTACACCTGAATAGAAATGATCCCGGTAATTGGGGTCTGCGACCGGATCGGGAAGAAGTGCGTGGCCTCCGTCGGGAGCGTTGAGTAAGGTGTTGGCAAAGTCGAACGGCGGCTCGTAGAGGTTGAACAGGACACCCGCGAGGCCGTCTCTCATGTACTCGGTCCACTCCAGGAGACGACTGTCGGTGTCGACGACCTTGCGGTCAACCACGGCCCACACCGGTTGCCTCGTACTGTAGGTCATGGGGCCGGGCGGTGGGTCGGGGCCGATTCCTGGTGAGAGCACTGCGGGCGCGCATGCACCGACGTCGTGGAGAAAAGGCCCGGGTGCGTTGGGAAGCTGACGGCCGAGCCCCTGGTAGAAGAACACCCACTGGTCGTACTCGTACTCGGTTATGGCGCCGGTCGGCAGGGTGAGCGAGCGAATTCGCCCCTTGGGCTCGGTGTCGAGCTCGCCGTCGGGCTCACCCGGTGGATCGGGTTGCTCCTGGAAGACCCCGAAGTCCCAGTCGAGATCGATCCCGCTCGCTGTATGGAGGTGAATTCCGTCGAGGTAGGAGAACGGGTCGGTGAAGAGGCGGTAGTCGGGATGGGTGCTGCACGCCTGGTTCTCGCTGAGAAGAATCTGGGCCTTGATCCGCAGCGATCGGTTTCTCTCGTAGGAGAGCTCGTATCTGAGCTGTTCGGCTCCCGCGCTGTCTTTGAAGACGATGGTCGACACGGTTTGAAAATCGGGATCGATGATCGACCTCAGCCTCGGCGGCAAGCTGACCGTTCGCGTCGTAGGCGGTGATCGCCTGCGGAATCGGCGAACCCTCGGGCCTGGTGTCGTACTCGATTTCGATCCGTCGGCCCCGGCCAGCGGATGCTCTCGATGCGGGTGCAGTACCAGCCGCGCGCCTGCGACTGAAAGTCGGTGTCGGTGACGATATCGTCCCCTGGTTGGCCATACTCGAAAACGCGCTGGAGAGTGAAGTGGTAGCGCAGACCACCGTGCTCCCCGATGAATGTGTTGGTCGACAGCAGCCCGGGGAAGCCCTGGTAGGGCCCGCGGTCCCGGTAGACCCGCCAATCGGAGCCGTCTGCTGCATACCAGTACTCGCGGAATCGATCGCCGACCAGGACCTCCTCTGGGTCACCGTTTCGGCAGTCCCAGCCCTCGAGACATCGCCGCAGTTGGTGGGGTGCGCCGTCTGGGGTGATGACACTGTCGAGGAAGTACGTCGAGTCGCCGGTTGACGGGGTCCTGCTGCTGTCGAAGATAGATGTGTGGGAGTTTGAACGTCCAACCGAGCCCAGCGTGGGCGTCGCCGACGATGAAGCCCTTGCCCTGGCACTCGTCGCCGTTACGGCGCCGGTCCCACGACCAGAACTTGGAGCTGTAGTGGAGAGCCAGTTGCCACGACAGGTCTGCGCCCGCTACCAGCGGCGGGCCGAGCGGGATCGTCAGCGACAGCCCACCGTTGTAGAGATTGACGCTGTCGAACTCGCCGACGTCGTAGGCGGTCGGCTGCCGACCCTTGGCGTACTTTGGGTAGAACATGTTGTAGGAGAAGTCCGGATCAGTGACGTCATCCTGTGCGTGCGCGGGGCTCGTCAATACGTGGGGCATGACGCAGGTGACCAGGACTGTGAAGATGACGAAGCGTGCCGAGAAGCGGTGTCTGATCATCATCGCCGCCCCCTATTCCGCCAACCCGGTCGGCATGTCGAGCGACGTCTGGCACGAAATGTTGGTGGTGCCGTTCGACCACTCGCGAGTGTCGCCGCTTTCGAACCCGTCGGCAAAGACAGTGATGTCAGCCTTGGTTTGCGGTGGGTGAGGTGACGCGGGGGACGGCTGCTCGACTCGGGTCCGGCGGGTCTGCAGTTGATGCCGACCCAGCAATCAAAATTGTCGCAACAATACACAGTGTGGCCGATAGCATGCGGACGCTCTTCTTCACGGCAATGCCCTTCCCGCAGACGGTCCATGTCTGCGCAATTGCCTGACGACCCGGTGGGTCTCTCCTCTCCAGATGTTGAAACGAACATGCCTTCTGTTCAAATGTAGGGCGCAGATTTTCATTTGTCCAAGGCAAAATGAGAGACGCCAAGAAAACCAGCGTTCAATCGCGCTCGACGTTGGCTTTCAAGTTCAGTTGAACCAGGGAATTGAGGGCGGGCGAGAGGTTGAGGTACGGCTCACTACGCGTCGGCTACTTTCTGTTGAGCAGGCCGTCCTGAAAGCCGCGAATCAGGCGATAGCGGCCCGCTTCTTCCCCTCCTCCGTGCTCATATACCTCGCCTCGGGGTTCTTGCCGACTCTGCCGAGATCCAGCCGGTCGGCGTCCCAGCAGGTGCCGATGGTGGGGTCGTCGGAGGTCAGGCCGTCGGTGTGGTGGCGGATGGCCTGTTCGAGGAGGACGAGGCGATGGGGGTCGAGGGTGAGGAGGATGCCGATGAGGGTGCCGAGCATGTCGGCGGCGCGGGGGCCGTGGCCGGGGTCATCGTCGTCGTTGAGACGGCAGGTGTCGTGGAGGATGGCGAAGAGGCGGACGACGGTCTCATCGGCGCCGGTCTCGGCCGCGAGTTCGAGGCCGTTCTTTTCGACGCGGTTCCAGTGCGGTCGGGCCGTGCACGGAGTGCGGTCCGCAGGCGAAGATCGCCTGGGCATAGCGGCGGACGGCCTCCCAGTCCTCGTCGGTGAGGGTGGTCGGTCGGAAGAACGTCGGCCGGCAGGTCGTGGGTGGGGGCGGTCGTGGTCAGTAGTCGGTCCGGAAGCAGTCGTTGATCCACGCCACGACGTCCTTCGAGCGCTTGGCGTCGCCGCGGCCCTTTCGATTGCGGATCTCCTCCATCTCGATCGAGCGGTCGCTCTGGCTGAGCAGTTGGCCGGTCTCAAAGGTCAATTCGAGGACGTGTTGGTATTTGTAGGCTGGGTGAAAACCCATGTGGACGTAGAGCTCTTCGATGAAGTCGGCGCCGAGGAGGAGGCCTCCGGTAAAGGGGACGAGGAGGGCGAGACCCTTGGCGTTGATCCAGGGCTGCTCGTCATCGAGGGCGAGGTAGTCGCCGAAGAAGCGCTCGAGAATCCGGCGGTTGGAGCGCCAGCGGTCGGGCTCCGACCAGAGTTGGAGGGTGTCGAGCACGAGGTGGTTGTTGCTGATGGCATAGCCGCAGATGCAACCGCGCCAGCACGCGGAGTTCGGGGCCGAGGTCTCGATGCCGTGAATTTGGGGTCGAAGAGACCCTCTCCGCGGACTCCGCAGAGGTCATAGTTCGTGCCGTTGATGCGGACGATATCCGGGACCTGAGCGGTCATCGGCTCTCCAGAACATGTTCTCCACCCTCGGCAACCATTCTATCACTTTGTTATTTTGGACTTATCTCCTTTTTCTAGGTGAAAACGCGCCTAATTTGAATGAACTTCGTGGGCGATCGAGTGGTGTATTGGGAGGGGAGTCGGGTGGGCACCTCTGAAGGTGGGCCAAGGCCCACCCTACCCGTGGGTCCGAAGTGGGGTGGGCGTCGTCAGGGGAGGGCAGTGTCGAATGCGTCGCCGAGGATGGCGTCGAGGCTGTGGGTCGGCGAAATCCGGTCGGTGATATCGTGACAGCATCCAATCGAGTCCACTGAGGACCATGATGGCCAAAGATCGTCGATCAGCAGAGGCGGGCAGAGTTGCCTGCAGAAGCGGAGAAGACCGAATGAACGCGTGCCCACAATGATCCGCCGTGAATTTCCGCCCGTCTTCGCGACCGCGCGGTCGGCGCCGGCGGCATCGGTTGTCGCCCTGCCGTTGGCGACCGACGTGTGGCAGAGGACGCGTGACGTCTGGCAGCAGGTGGTCTCGATCTGGAACTTCCAGCTGGTGTCGGTCGACGGGCGTCCGCTGACCGTGGGCAAGGTCGTGATCGCCGTGCTCGTCCTGGTGGTCGGGTTGCCCATCGCCCGGCGCGTGATCCGTCGGATCGCGCAGACGGATCTTCGCGCGGATCGGGCTCGAACCGGGCGCCGCGGCCGCCTTCGAGACCCTGGTCTTCTACGCGTTGGGGGTGTGCCTTGTGGTGTTCGCCCTGTGGGTGGCGGAGATCCCGCTCACGGTCTTTACCCTCGCCGGCGGCGCGATCGCCATCGGGGTCGGTTTCGGCAGCCAGAAGATCGTCAACAACTTCATCAGCGGCGTCATCCTGCTCTTCGAGCGTCCGATCAAGGTGGGTGATCTCATCGAGGTTGGCGAGACCTTTGGTCAGGTCGAGAACATCGGCGCCCGCAGCACCAAGATCAAGACTTTCGACAACTTTCACATCATCGTCCCGAACGGGACGTTTCTCGAGCAGAACGTGATCAACTGGACCCACTCGGACGATATGGTGCGGGCGAGAATGAAGGTCGGCGTCGCCTACGGCTCGCCGACGCGGCGGGTTGAAGAGTTGCTCCTGAAGGCGATTCGAGAGCTCGACAAGGCGGTGATCCCTCCGGAGCCCGAGGTGCTCTTCGAGGACTTCGGCGACAATGCGCTGATGTTCGAGGCGTTGTTCTGGGTCGTCATGCGCCGCCCGATGGATCGCCGCAAGACGCTCTCGGATCTCCGCTACCGGGTCGACGAGCTGTTCCGCGAGGAGGGCATCACGATCGCCTTCCCGCAGCGCGACGTTCACCTCGATACCCTGACGCCGCTGCACGTTCGTGTGCTGAAGGAGGATCCGGAGTAACGAGCCCACCGGCGACGGGCGGTGTCGCGGTCAAGCCTGATGCTAAGGTGGCCCTATGAAAATCGAAATCAAACGTTGCTTCTTTTGAATGAATATCCGTAAGGGGGCCGTGAGCCTCCAGAAGGAACTGGAAAAGAGCCTTGGCGTTTCACCGAAGATCCGGTGGGGCAGCGCGGGCCAACTCGATGTGATCGCGGACGGCAAGGTGGTCTTTTCGAAACAGGAGACCGGCCGGATTCCGACCGCTGAGGAGATCGTCAAGATCCTCAATCCCGTCTGACAAACGCTCGAAATGGCACGCGGGACGCGTGCCCCATCCGGCTTCGCCCCAAAGGCTTCGCCGTGACAAGCGCTGGTATTCATGCTTGTGACGGCGTAGCGCGAAGCGTGTAGCCGCATGGGGCAGCCGTCCCGGCTGCCTTCGTCGACGCTTCCTGACGCGCCGCGTGTTTCGTGCTGAGGTCGTTGTGATCACACCCCCGGCTGACAGAAGCAGGACGACCGCAGGGCGGTATCGGCGCCTTCCCACACTGCGTCGAACCGAGATCTCGACCGCGGCGGCCTGGTCGTTCTTTCCTTGCAGACGCAGCGCTCTCGCGAGGCCGTACAGGGACCAGCCGTTGTCGGGAAGCCGTTCGAGATCTTCGCGATAGACAACCTTTCGGCATCGACGTATCGTCCCTCCTGCAGCAGGGTCGCGCCCAGCGCGTGGCGAATCGGTTGGATCCAGTCCGGGGGCTCGTCGTAATTGAGCGCGTCCTCGAGGGCCGCGGCTTCGTACAGCGCCTCGATGCCGGCCTGCCTTGGCGCCCTCGCGGTAGAGGATCTCGCCCTCCACCAGGCGGTCGGCGACGCCCAACAGATCGTCGGCCATGTTGTTGCCGAAGAAGGCCTCTTCGGGCACCGTGGTTCGCAGTTCGAGGAAAGCAAGCTGCTCGACCCGCGCCTCTTCGGGGCGGTCGAGAGCCGCCAGCGCCACTGCGCGGGCGGCGTGGTGCATCGAACGTGGTGAAGGGGATGTAGTCGGCCGGCTCGGGCTCGTCGAGGATCTCCTGCCAGCGCCCGAACCGCATCATCACTTCGTACGGCATGGCGATGAACCCGTCCGCCCAGAGGGTGTTCTCGCGAAGCCAGTCCTCCGGGATCTCGTCGACCAGCTGGCGGATGGAGGTCATGGCCACCTCGCTGCGGCCCACCATCATGGCGGCGTAGGCCTTCATGTGGTGGTTGTGCGACATGTAGAGCCGGTAGAAATCGGGTGGAACCAGCGCGGCCTCACGGTAGGCGGCGTCGGCCTCGATGGCCTTGGTGTTGGCAACGATCGCTTCTTCCCAACGGCCGCGAAGAACATCGATGTGGGAGGGCATGTGGACCATGTGGCCGAGACCGGGCATCAGGTTGCGCAAGCGGTCGGCGGCATCATCGCCGCTCGCGGGGTCATCGGAGGCTTCGACGGTGTGGATGTAGAGGTGCAGCGCCAGCGGGTGTTCGGGGTGTCGGCAGCGATCACGTCTTCGAGAGGGCGACGATCGGCGGCGTCCACTCCTTGGGTGCAGCCGTCGTGCTCCCAGAGGTCCCACGGGTGGAGGTCGATAAGGGACTCGGCGTAGAGAGCGCCGACGTCGCCGTCGTCGGGGTACGGAGGCGTACACGTCGGCCATGGCCGCGGCGTAGGCCGCGTCGAGCTGGGCCGCGGTCCTCGGGCTGCGGCGACGCGTAGCGCGTCGTCACCGCGAGGATGAGCGCACGATCGGCCCCTTCGTCGAGGCCTCGCGGCAAGGGTCGCGGCGCGGTTGGCGGCTTCGAAGCCTCGCGGCCTCCCGCTGCGGCGGAACCACCGGGTTGTTGATGTGCGGTCCGTTGGCGTAGGCGATGCCCCACCAGGCCATGGCGCAGTTCCGGGTCGATCTCCGCAGCGCGGCGGAAGGAGCGGATCGCCTCGTCGTGGTTGAAGGCGAAGAGGAAGGCCAGGCCCTGGTCGAAGTAGGCCTGGGCGTCGGCGGAGGACGCCGCCACCGGCCGATGGTGGGGCCCGGTGCCGGCGAACAGCGGTTCGGTGGCGGCAGCGGTGACGGTTTCGGTCGGCGCACCACCGCAGGCCGCGAGGACGACGGCCGACAACGCAGCAGCACACCGCGGGAAGCGGCGATGGCGGATGAGATTCATCTTCAATTCTCCCGGGGCGATGATAATTCACCGCCCGGCGGAGGCGCAACCTCGGCGAGCTGCGCGAGCAACCTCAATCCGTGAAGGGGTTCTCGACCATCACCCCGTCGAAATCCTGACCGGAGTTCAGATCCTCGCTCAGGACGCGCCGGCATCCGGCGGTCCGCGCCGCTTCGATAATCAGCGCGTCCCAGACCGCGACCTGAAAACGGCGGCCGGTGTCGATGGCTCGCCGCACGAGTTCGGGGTCGGTCGCCACCACCGGCAGGGCGCTGAGTTCTTCGATGACTTTTGATGCGGAGTCGTCGTCGAGTGGTGTCTCCAACTTCCGGGTCAGGACCCACCACGTTTCGAGCAGCACCTGGGTGCTCACGACCAGTCGATCGCCGGCCTCCAGGATTTCGATAGCGACCCGTTGTTTGGCCGGTTCGGCGCCGTCAAAGGCGTAGACAATGACATTGGTGTCGAGAAAAACGCTCATCAGGGTTCGTGAACCGACAGGTCGCGATCGAAACGGTCCGCGTAAAGATCCTCTCGAGTCCAGGTCCGGCCCTGGGAACCGCTCGAGGCGGTCGATGCGCGAGCGAGGTCTGCCAGACGTGCCCTTGCCGAAGTCTCGACATCGGAGCCCGCGTAGCTGGTCAGGAATTCACGCAGCACTGCGTTGACCGATGTTCCTTGAGACAGCGCGCGAATGCGGGCGCGGCGCAGCAGTTCATCGTCGATGGTGATGGTCAGATTCATGATCCGTGCTCCACGGAATCAGTGTAGCACGGGTATCTTGAATCAAGGAGGTGTGGCCTCTCTCACCAGTCGAAAACCGAGCTGCACGCCCATCCTTACCCGGTCCTTCTTGCCGACGCCGTCGCTGTGAACCATGCGCCACATTGTGGCAGGTCCTTCTCCGAGGAGTTCTCGATCGGGCTTCGAGACTGAATGATCACCTGACCGGGTGATGGTTTCTGAGGTGCTGCCACCGCAGCAGGTACCAGGCGGCACCGGCGGCCATCAGCACCAACAGACCGGCAATGGTGGAGACCATCCCCTCGGCCGTGCCGATCCACAGCGCCCTGGGGTTGAGGACGCCGCGGGCCACCACCACGTTGATGACCCTGTGGTAGCCGATGGCCGACCCGAGCACGCCGATCACCACCGCGAACCCTCCCCAGAAGAGCAGCGAGTCGAGACAGCTCTGGATGGCCCCGGCGTTGGACCCACCGCGGACGTAGAGGTGCCACAGTGCGCGCAGCACGATCCCCAACAGGACCAGTGTGATGAGCACCATCGGCAACATCAGGATGCCGCCCTGCGCGAAGACCCTGAGCAACGGTTGCATCACTTCACCTCCAGAAAGATCTTGGTCGCGTGATCTTCAAAGCGGATCACCCTCCCGCCAAGGATGAACCACACGATGCCCGCGCAGAGGGTGACCAGGAGTGCGGCGGCAAGGGTTGCAGTGGCGCCGAGGAGAGCCTGCGAAAAGATCGGGCCCGCGTGTTCCGGTGTCGCCGCCATCCGCATCAGCGCCCGGTACATCGAGATCCCCGTTCCGGCGAAACCGACCACCAGACTGGCGGCGCCGAGAAACAGCGGCGTGACCAGACTCTGGCGCAGCCGCCGGGGGCTCACGCCTTCCAGATTTCGAGTCATCTGGAAGAGGAAGGACACCAGGAGCGCGAGGAAGATCCCGGCGATCGGCCAGATGAAACCCGACAGGTGGTCGAGGAGCCGAATTTCCGTCTCGACGGCCATGAGGACCGCAGAGATGAAGAAGAAAATCACGATCAGGTCCATCGCGATCCGCTCCCCCAACGGTTGCCCAACGCGAACCATGCGGTCGGTCCACCCGCGCGTATCGGAGTGGATCCGCACCAGCTCGGCCAGGGCCTCATCGGACATGTCGACCTTCTCCTCGGCGCGCGCCGCTGCCTCCTCTTCGCTCAGCCCCTGCTGCAGGTAGTACTGAAAGAGATCGTCGAGGTCGGCGGCAACCTCCACGAGGATCAGGCTCCGGGTGGCCTTGGGGAGCGCCATGCGCTCCTCGGTTCGGTGGAGAAATGCGTTGAATCGGCTCATGGTTCGCTCCTTCCGATGACCTTGAAAAGAGATTCGAAATAGGTCGCCCACGCGGTCCGCAGTCGGTCGAGGTGTTTCTTGCCGGCGTCGGTCAGCTCGTACTGGCGGCGCTTTCTCTTGCCCTCGGGCTCCGCCCACGTGCCCTCGATGAAACCGCTCGACTCCAGCTTGTGGAGGATCGGGTAGAGGGTTCCGTGGTTGAAGCGGAACGCGCCGTCGCTCGCCTCCTCGATTTCGAGGGCGAGTTGATAGCCGTGCCGTGGCCCCTCGGCCAGCGACGCCAGGATCAGCGCCTCGTGGCAGCTGCGGGCGAGGTTTTGTGGATCGAGTTCGAAGGTTTCCATGTTCTCTCTTCCGTTTCGCGTCGTCGAGTTCCTTCGTTAATCTATATATCGATACTCTATATATCGA
>CAVQQV010000023.1:0-11492 GCA_963714885.1 Candidatus Sulfomarinibacteraceae bacterium
GCACGCGGGACGCGTGCCCCACAACCGGAAGTTGCTCGTGAACGGTTTGTGGGGCAGCCGTCCCGGCTGCCGGGTGGGTGGATTACTCTCAACTCGACGGGGTATTCTCGTTCAGGCCCTTGGAGGATGACATGATTTTCGATTCTGAAATCGATCGCCAAGTTCGGGCCGGCACGCCATTGACGGAGACTGCGCTGTGGCGGGCGCTGGCTGATCACTTCCGCGAGGTCGCCGGTGTTCACATGCGCGATCTCTTCGCCCGCGACCCCGCCAGGGCTGATCGATTCTCGGTCGAATTCGACGATCTGGTATTCGACTATTCGAAAAACCGCATTACCGACGAGACCGTCCGCCTGCTGTGCGATCTGGCGCGGGCGAGTGGTGTGCGGGAAGCTGCTGCGGCGATGTTCGCCGGCAAAAGGATCAACTGGACCGAGGACCGTGCCGTGCTCCACGTGGCGCTGCGCAACCGGAGCAACACACCGATCATGGTCGATGGCCTCGACGTGATGCCGCAGGTCAACAACGTTCTCGAGAAGTTGCAGCGGTTTTCGGAGGCCGTGCGAGGAGGCGAGTGGACCGGGTTCACCGGCGAGGCCATTACCGATGTGGTCAACATCGGAATCGGCGGTTCCGATCTCGGCCCGGCGATGATCTGCGAGGCCCTTGGTCCGTACTGCGACGGTCCGCAGGTCCGCTTCGTCTCCAACGTCGATGCCACCGACTTCGCCGAGAAGACCCGCAGCCTCGACCCCGCCAGGACCCTTTTCGTCGTCGCCTCGAAGACCTTCACGACCCAGGAGACGATGACCAACGCCCACACCGCCCGGCGCTGGCTGGTGGAAGCTCTCGGCGACGAGGCGGCGGTGGCCCGGCATTTCGTGGCCCTCTCCACCAACCGGGCTGCAGTCGAGGCGTTCGGGATCGACTCGGAGAGCATTTTTGAATTCTGGGATTGGGTCGGCGGTAGGTACTCGAGTTGGTCGGCGATAGGATTGACGGTGGTCCTCGCCGTCGGTTTCGACCGGTTCACCGAACTTCTCGAGGGGGCCCACGCGGCGGACCGCCACTTTGCGACCGAGCCCTTCGAAAACAACATCCCCGTCCTGATGGCGTTGCTCGGGATCTGGTATCGGAATTTGTTCGGCGCAGCGACGCGGGCGGTGCTGCCCTACGATCAGTATCTCCGCCGTTTCCCGGCCTATCTGCAGCAGGCGGATATGGAGTCCAACGGCAAGTCGGTGGACCGCGACGGCAAACGGGTCGCGTACCAGACGGGCGCTGTCGTGTGGGGCGAGCCCGGCACCAACGGTCAGCACGCCTTTTACCAGCTGATCCACCAGGGGACGGAACTGGTGCCGTGCGACTTCATCGGTGTGGTGAACTCGCACAACCCGATCGGCGACCACCACGAGAAACTCATGTCGAACTTCTTCGCCCAGACCGAAGCGCTGATGCTTGGCCGAACCGCGTCCGAGGTCGAGGCGGAGCTCAATTCGAAGGGGCTCGATCCGGAAGGGATCGCGGCCCTCGTTCCGCACAAGGTGTTCGAGGGCAACCGGCCGAGCAACTCATTTCTGCTCGATCGGTTGACGCCGCGTTCGTTGGGGACCCTGATCGCTCTTTATGAACAGGCGATCTTCGTCGAGGGCGTTGTGTGGCGGATCAACAGCTTTGACCAGTGGGGGGTCGAGCTGGGCAAGGTCCTCGCCGGCACCATCCTCGACGAAGAGCAACGCCTCCTCGCCGGTGAAGCCGTCGATCTCTCGCACCACGACGCCTCAACCCAGGCGCTCATCGAACGCTACGTGGCCCGAAAGGACCGGTAGCGGAGAGACAACCGCAGAAAACGCAGATAAACGCAGATCCATCGCATCGTCGCAAACACAAAGACACGAAGTCGTCACAATGCCCCTGGATTTGGAATCCAACGCAAAGGCGCAAAGGCGCAAAGACGCAAAGGCGCGGTGCCTGCGTCGGCGAGGTTGCCTGGAGCGGCCGGCGGAAGGCCGGTGATCTCGCGATCACCGGCCACCAGTGAGAAGCCCGACCGCTCCGAACGCGAGCGTTCGTCTCGGCCGGTCTTCACCCCGGCCGACGCGCAGGAAGCGCGTCGGTCCCGCCTGGGTTCCACGTACGATGTGGGTCCGTAGGGTCGGCTTCAGCCCACCATCAGAGTCGTTCAAGTACGTGGCAAACTCGAGGGAACCGCAGCGATCCTGAAGGTGGGCCAAGGCCCACCCTACTGAAAGAGGCGCGGCCTGCGCTCTCCGAGAGCGCGGGCCGTTGGGTCGAGGCGTCGAGACGAACGTTCGCGTTCGAAGCAACGTCTCGGCCCAACGGTTTCGGCCGTCATTCGGCCGGGACCTCGCCGGATGATCCCGCGGCACGGATTCCTCTGCGCCTCTGCGTCTCCGCGCCTCTGCGTTGATTTCCGAATCTGCCTGATCTGCGGGCAGAATGCGATGGCGCGACACGGGTCTTCGCGCAGCTGGTGGAGTCCGGGTTAGAATGCCGGTTCCCCGAAACGGGCTGGAGGATTCATGACCCTGATTCGCGTGGCGCACTCGCCGGACTCCGACGACGCCTTCATGTTCTACGCCCTGGCCAACGGCCTCATCGACACCGGCGACCTTATGTTTGAACACATGTTGTCGGACATCGAGACCCTCAACAAGGCGGCCTTCGAGGGAACCTACGAGGTGACCGCGGTCTCGATCCACGCCTACGCGCACCTCGACGAGAAATATGCCCTGCTCGGTTCGGGCGCCTCGATGGGTGACGGTTACGGTCCGGTGCTGGTGGCCCGTGAGCCCGTCGCGGGCGAACAGCTCGCGGCGATGAAGGTGGCCATCCCTGGCCGACTGACCTCGGCGGCGCTGGCGCTCAAGATGTGGAACCCGTCGTTGCAGACCGTGATTTACGGTTTTGACGAGATCATGCCGGCCGTCCAGTCAGGTAAGGTCGATGCCGGCGTCGTGATCCACGAGGGCCAGCTCACCTGGCAGGACGAGGGCTTTGCAAAGATCGTCGACCTCGGCGTGTGGTGGGCTGAAGAGACCGGCGGTCTGCCGTTGCCTCTCGGTGGCAACGTGATCCGCCGAGACCTTGGTGCCGAAACGTGTCAACGCGCCGCAACGCTGCTCAGGGCCTCCATCGAGTACTCGCTCGCCAACCGCGAGAAGGCCCTCGACTACGCCCTCGACTACGGCCGCGGTCTCGACCGCGACAAGGCGGACCGGTTCGTGGGAATGTACGTCAACGAGTTGACCGTCGACTACGGCGAACGCGGGCGCATGGCGATGAAGACCTTCCTCGATCGCGCATTCGCCGAAGGCCTCATCCCGAAGGTGCCGCAGCTCGATTACCTCTGAGCTCGACCACCAGAGCGGCGATCGCCCCCAGGACCGCGCAGGCTGCAAGCAGCATCCAGACCAGGCTCCAGCTCCCGGTACGGTCGTGGATTGCTCCGGCAATCGCCGGCCCCGCCAGATTGCCGAGATTTGAAAACGCGGTGATGAAACCGAAGGCGAAACCGACCCGGGTGGCCGCAACCAGCGTCGCCGGCAGCGAGTAGGTGGCGGTGGCGACGGTGGCAAAGGTCGCACCGACGAGGAGCATGGCGGGCGCCGGCGGCAGGAACCGGAAAGCCATCCCCGCCAGGACAGCAGTCAACAGCAGTTGTCCCGCCAGCAACCACCTTGGTGCGTGGCCGGTGCGATCGATCAGCATCCCGGTGATCGGACCGAGGAAGATCGCGACCCAGGGGATCAGGCTCACGGTCAGGAGGGCCCCGGCGCCGCCACCGGCCCACTCGGGCGCGAAGGTGAAGATCGAGGCGTAGGCGGCGAAGAAGAGCAGCCAGGAGAGAGCCAGAGCCACTAGGGGCGTGGACAACCACGGTTCCCGGCGCTGATCGTCGGTTGCGGCCTCGCCGCGAAGTTGCCTCGGCACAGCGAGATTGTGGAGGGGGATCGCGACGACCACCATCACCGCCAACGCCATCAGTTCGCCGCGCCAACCGAAAGTCGCGAGCAGCTTCGGGTGGAGTGTGAACATCACGATCATGCTCGCCGGGTAGACGGCGTTGAAGATCCCCATCGCCAGCGCCAGCTCGCGGCCGGCAAAGGCGGTCGAGACGAGGCGGGCGAGCAAGAGGTTGATGGCCAGCCCACCGACGCCGAACAACAGTCTCCCCGCGACCAGCAAGGCATAGCTCGGGGCGAGGGCGAACAACCCCGCGCCGATCGCCATCAGCCCGAGGGCCACATTGCCGGTGGCGCGCGCCGGCCAACGGTCGACGGCGGCGCCGAGCGGGATCGAGAACAGGATTGCCGGCACCGAAATCGCCCCCATCAGCACCCCGATCGCGAGGTGGGTGAGCCCGAACCTGGACACCAGTTCGGGCACCAGCGGCGGCACGGCGAAGAAGGTCACTCCGACTGAGAAAAAGCTCACGACGGTCGAAGCGAGGATCAGCCAGCGGCGGGAGGAGAGGTCGTTGTGCATGGCGGGCATGATACAGGCAACGGAAGGGCAATGAGGCAATGGTCGGCCGCTCCGCGGCCTGGCAGTGGGGCGATGAAGCAGTGGCCGGTCGCTACGCGACCTGGCAGTGAGGCCATGGGGTCCGGCAACCCCTCACCGCCTTACTGCCTCACCGCCTCATTGCCTCATTGCCAGCCGACCCTGTCGGCGGCCTCTGCCCCATTGCCTTCCTTGGAAGCCGCACGCGGTCCCCGATGTTCATCGGCAGTCGGGTCATTCGTTGACATTTTGAAACATCTGTTTAATACTCCCGTTTGAAACGAGTGTTGGGAGTGCTTATGGAGACTGAAATGGGAGTGGTCGCAGAGGTGCACGAGGCGGAGGACACCCGGGACAGGATTCTCGAATCATCCCGAAAGCTCTTTGCTGAGAAGGGTTTCGATCTGACCTCGGTGCGCGACATCACGACTGACGCCGGGTGCAACGTGGCGTCGGTGAACTACCACTTCGGCGGCAAGGACAATCTGTACCTGGAGACCTTCCGTTCGATGTTGGCCTTTCTCCGTGATCAGCGGCTGTCGGTCCTCGACGAACTCATGCAGCGCACGCCGCCGCCGTCCCTCGAGGAGTTTCTGCGGTCGTTTGCGGAGGGTTTCATCGACCCCCTGACCGACGAGAGCCGCGGCCGGCTCTTCATGGCGATGGTTTCACGGGAGATGTTCGACGCCCGGCTGCCACAGGATGTGTTCTTGAACGAGTTCATTCACCCGATCCTCGAACGGGCGATGGCGGCCCTGGACGAGTTCGGACCGAAGCTCGAGCCCGCTGCGGCCCGTATGTGCTTCATGTCGATGGTCGGTCAACTGCTGCACGCCCTGAGGGCGCACCACCTCTTCACCACGCAGGAAACTTCGGAGCTGATGCCCGAGCAACTGTCGGACTACGTGGCCCACTTTGTCAGATTCTCGGTCGGCGGAATCCACGCGTGCGCCGTCTCGACCACAACCGACAGCGGCGCACCGGATGCCGGGGAGGCCGTTTCATGATGAACCGAGGACTGACGCTTTTGGCGGTCGCGGCGGGCGCCCTGGCCCTCGCGGCCGGGTGCACCCTCGGGCCGGAGCCCGAACGACCGACGACCGCAGCCGATGTCGGCGCGAGCTACGTCTATGCGCCGGAAGCCGAGGCAGAACCGTTACCGGATGTGACGCCGTGGTGGCGGGAGTTCGGTGATCAGACCACCACCGAGCTCGTCGAGCTCGCCCTCGCCCACAACACCGATCTGCGGGCGGCGGCGGCCAGGGTCCTGGAGGCAGAGGCAAACCTCGACCGCGCCGGAGGGGCGAGGTTGCCCCAGGTCGGCTACGGCGCTGCCGCCTCCAAACAACGGAATTCCTTCGTACTGCCGAACATCGGTCGCCAGACGATCGATTCGACCACCTACTCCTACAATTTCAACGTCTCCTGGCAGGCCGATCTGTTCGGTCGCCTCAAGCGAACCCAGCAGTCGACCTGGGCGAGTCTTCTTGCCGAAGAGGCGGCGCGGGAAGCCGTGGTCCATTCGGTAGTCGCCTCGGTGGTGCGCGCACGGGTGCTGGTGGCAACAACTGCGTGGGCGCTGGATATCAACGAGCAGATCACCGCCAGTTGGGAATCGACGACGCGGACCGTTGATCGCCGCTACCGCGCTGGAATCGCCGGCGCCGTCGAGCTGCATCTGGCGCGTGAAAACCTGGCGTCGGCGCAGGCTTCCGAGGCGACCCTCCAGGGTCAGCTGCAACAGGCGCGGCTCGCCCTCGACGTGCTCGTTGGCCGGCGCCCCGGCAGCGCCGAGATGCTCCCGGCCACCATGCCGCAGCTCCCGTCGCTCGATCCTGTGCCTCTCGGTCTGCCGGCGGCGCTTCTCGACCGCCGGCCCGATCTGCGACGGGCCGAGATGCAGCTCTCAGCCGCCACATACGGTGTCGGTGCAGCGATCGCCAACCTCTACCCCGACCTCAGTCTGACCGGTTCGGTCGGAGAGTCTGCGGACTCGATCAACGACCTCGATCTGACGAATTTCGTATACAACATCGTCGCCAATCTCACCGGTCCGCTCTTCAGCGGCGGTCAGCGGCGGGCGGATGTCGATGCCGCTAAGGCGCGGGCTGAGCAGGCTGCGGCGGTTTACGCCGGGGTGGTGCTGAACGCCCTGCGCGAGGTCGAAGATGCCCTCGTACTCGGCGAGTCGTCGGTTGAGAACTTCAACCTGACGACCGACCGGGTCGCCGAAGCGCGCGCCGCGGACAGCCTCGCCAAACAGCGCTATCAACGCGGCGTGGAGACCCTGCTCACGGTCCTCGAGACCGAGCGCCGTCTGCGTCTCGCCGAACAGGCGATCGTCAACAGCACCATCAGCGTGTGGAACGCCCGCATCGATCTCTTCCTCGCCCTTGGCGGCGACTGGGGCACCGACGGTGAAGAACCGGTGGTCGTTGCGGAAGACGAAACCCCATCACAGGCGAGATCCGAAATTCAAAATTCAAAATTGAAAATTCAAAATTCCAAAGAGGTACTCTGATGTCTTCCAAAACCCTCAAACTCGTGATTCCCGTTCTCGTCATCATCGCCGGTATCGCAGCGGCGGCAGTCATCACCTCGGCCCGCAAAGCGCCGCCCAGGGTTGACCGTCCGGCACTCGGCCCGCTGGTTGAGGTGATGCCGGTCGAGGTCGCCAAAGTGCCGGTCGTGGTTGTCGGCCACGGTGAGGTGGTGGCCAAGGTGTCGGTCGATATCGTTCCGCAGGTGGCGGGCCAGGTGGTCAAAACCCACCGGTCGTTGGTTGCAGGTGGGTTTTTCAGGGCCGGGGAGGTGCTGGTGGAAATCGATCCCCGCGACTACGAGCTCGCGGTGGAGCGCGCCCAGGCGGCCGTGGCTCGGGCCAAGGTCACCCTCGAGCGCGAGCAGGCGGAAGCCGACGTCGCGCGTGAGGAGTGGAAAGGGCTGCATCCGGACGAGGAGCCTACCGCGCTGGTGATCCGCGAGCCCCAGATCCGCCAGGCCGAGGCCGAGAACGCGGCAGCAGCAGCCGACCTCAGCGTTGCCAGGCTCAACCTCGAAAGGACGAGGCTGTCGCTGCCCTTTGACGGTGTCGTGGTGTCCGAGAGCGTCGATGTCGGCCAGTTCGTTGGCAACGGCAGCCGTCTCGCCACGGTGTACGGGACCGACGTGGTCGAGGTCCGCGTTCCTTTGGACAGCGGCGAGGTGGCATGGTTCGACGTGCCCTCGCGTAGAGGCGGCAGAGGGGCGGCTGCCGAGGTGAGCGTGGGGTCCGGCGCCGCCCGTTCGGTCAGGGAGGGCAGGGTGATCCGCATGGAGGCGCAGGTCGACCAGATGTCGCGGATGATCCATGTCGTGATCGAGGTACCAAAGCCGTACGAAACGGCTGCCGGCCAATCGGCCCTGCTGCCGGGCACCTTCGTCGATGTCCGGATCTTCGGACGCACCATGGAAGAGATCGTCGCCGTGCCCAGATACGCGGTCCACGACGGCGATCGGGTGTGGGTGTTCGCCGATGGTGCGCTCCAGATCCGCGATGTCGAGGTCGTTCGCGCCGACCGCGAGCAGACGCTCCTGTCGTCGGGGCTGGAGACCGGCGATCTACTGATCGTGAGTTCGCTCGACGCCGTCACCGACGGCATGAAGATCCGCCGTGCCGATGCTGTGGCCGTTCCCGCTTCGGAGACCGAAACGTCTGAGGCTGGAGGCGCGGTATGAAGGACAGCCGCAAGGGGCCTCTGGCCTGGTTCGCCGCCAACCACGTGGCGGCCAACATCCTGATGATCTTCATCCTGGTGTCGGGGGCCCTGTCACTCACCTCGGTGGTCATAGAGGTCTTCCCCGAGATCGAGACCGATACGGTCACGGTCAGGGTGCCCTACCGTGGCGCCTCCCCGGCCGAGGCGGAAGAAGGGGTGTGCATCCGCGTCGAGGAGGCCATCGCCTCGATCGAAGGCATCAAGCGGATTCAATCGTCGGCGCAGGAAAACCTGGGGACGGTGATCGCAGAGCTCGACGAAGACGCCGATAACCGCAAGGTGCTCGATGACATCAAGGCGGCGGTCGACCGGATCGAGACCTTCCCGGTCGAGACGGAGAAACCGGTGGTCTCCGAGGTCGACACCCGTCGCCGGGTGATCACGATCGTGCTTTATGGCGAGGCGTCGGAAAAGACATTGAAAGCGCTCGCTGAGCGGGTCCGCGACGAGGTCACCGCGCTCGACGGTATTTCGCAGGTCGAGATCGCCGGGGTCCGCAACTACGAGATCTCGATCGAGGTGTCGGAGGACGCCCTGCGCCGATACGGTCTCACTTTCGAACAGGTGGCGAGCGCCGTCTCGATGTCGTCGCTCGACCTTCCGGGCGGTGCGGTCAAGACCCAGGGTGGTGAGATCCTCTTGCGCACCAAGGGCCAGCTCTACCGCGGCGCGGAATTCGAGGACATCGTCGTCGTCACCCGGCCGGACGGCACCAGGGTCGAGCTGTCCGATGTGGCCACAGTCATCGACGGGTTCGAGGACACCGACACCGCCACCCGCTTCGACGGCCGGCGCGCCGCCCTGATCCAGGTCTATCGGGTGGGGGACGAGGGTGCGCTGGATGTGGCCCGGGTAACGAAGGAGTATCTCGCCGAGCTCGCCCCCGAGCTTCCAGCGGGAGTCTCGGTCGACACCTGGGACGACGATTCCATCATCCTCAAACAGCGTATCGGGCTCCTGCTCCGCAACGCCCGTCTCGGTCTGGTCCTGGTCTTTATCTGTCTGGCGCTTTTCCTCAACACCCGGCTCGCCTTCTGGACCACGATGGGGATCCCGATCTCGTTCCTTGGCGGTCTGTGGCTGATGCCCTACGCCGACGTCACCATCAACATGATCTCGCTCTTCGCCTTCATCGTCGTCCTCGGCATCGTGGTGGACGACGCCATCGTGGTCGGCGAAAACATCTTCAACTATCTCGAAGCCGGGATGAAGCCGATCGATGCGGCGATCACCGGCGTCCGCGAGATGGCGATGCCGGTGACATTCGCCATCATCACCACGGTCGCGGCCTTTGCGCCGCTGCTCTTCGTGGCCGGCAGAATGGGCAAGATCATGCGCCAGATCCCGGTCGTCGTGATCGCGGTCCTGCTGATGTCGCTGGTCGAGGCCCTGCTCATCCTGCCCGCCCATCTCTCTGGCGAAGGCCGCATTTTCAACCGAATCATGGGGCCGATTCTCGGTCCGATCGAGCGGGTGCAGAACGCGGTTCAGAACGGTCTTCAGCGCTGGATCAGGGGGCCGTACCGAAAGAGCCTCGCATTTGCTCTCGAGTGGAGGTATCTGACGGTGGCGGTGGCCCTGGTCTTTCTCTTTCTCAGTGTGTCGCTGGTCGTCGGCGGCTTCCTCAAGTTCAGCTTCATGCCGCGGGTGGACTCGGACAATATGATCGCCTCGCTGACCATGCCCCAGGGAACCCCGGTCTCCCAGACCGAGGCGATCCTGGCGAGGATCGAGGCGGGCGCCGAGGCGCTCGCACGCGACCACGACGAAGCCCAACCGGATGGCTTCTCCTCGATCATCCGCCACATCTCGACCACCGTCGGCCAACAGCCCTCGTCCAGTGGCGGTGGACCGATGGCCCAGCGATCCTCGGGTGGAGACTCGTCCCACCTCGGCGAGGTCAACGTCGAGCTGTTGGGCGCGGAGGACCGCGACGTGGGGTCGGCCGAACTGGTCAGCCGTTGGCGCGAGATCGTCGGCGAGGTTCCGGGTGCAGTCTCATTGACCTTCAGGGCGAACATGTTTTCGGCCGGCGACCCGGTCAGCGTGCAGCTGGCCCATCGCGACTTTCCGACTCTGCTGGCGGCGGTCGAACGGCTCAAGGAGATCATCGCCGAGTACCCGGGCACCAAAGACGTGGCGGACTCGTTCCTCCCCGGAAAGAAAGAACTCAAGCTGACACTGACCCCCGAGGGCCGGGCGGCGGGGCTCACCCTTGCGGATCTCGCGCGCCAGGTTCGGGCTGGTTTCTACGGCCAGGAGGTGCAGCGGATCCAACGCGGCCGCGATGACATCCGGGTCATGGTCCGCTACCCCGAGGAAGAGCGCCGTTCGCGCGGCGATATCGATGAGATGCGGGTGCGGCTGCCCGGCGGCGCCGAGGTCCCCTTTACGACGGTCGCGCTGGTCGACGAAGGCCGGGGCTACGCGGTCATCAACCGTACCGACCGCCGCCGGGTGGTGACGGTCAGTTCCGATGTCGAGGAGGCGGTGGCCAACGCCAACGAGATCTCGAGCGATCTGCGCGCCAAGGTTCTGCCGGCGCTGGCCAGGGAGTATCCCGGTCTGACCTTCGATTTCGAGGGCGAGCAGCGCCAGCAGAAGGAGTCGCTCGACAGCATGAAGGTCAACTTCCTGGTCGCCCAGTTGGCGATCTTTGCCCTGCTGGCGATCCCGTTCAAGTCCTACTCACAGCCGCTGATCATCATGTCGGCGATCCCGTTCGGACTCGTCGGTGCGGTCTTCGGCCACATGGTGATGGGTCTCGATCTGACCATGCTGTCGATGTTCGGGATGGTGGCTCTGACCGGGGTGGTGGTCAACGATTCGCTGATCCTGGTCGACCTCATCAACCGCATGCGTGCCGAAGGTGCGACGGTGGACCAGGCAATCCGAGAATCGGGCGAACGCCGGTTCCGGCCGATCATGCTGACGACGGCGACGACCTTTCTCGGTCTGACCCCGATGATCTTCGAGACCAGCATGCAGGCCAAGTTCCTGATCCCGATGGCGGTGAGTCTGGGCTACGGCATCGTCTTCGCCACGGCCATCACTTTGATCCTGATTCCGACTCTGTACCGCATCCTCGAGGACCTGAAGGCGTTCTTCGGGGCCACGACCGAGGAGGTCCGGGTGAGCCGGCAGGTGACGACGGCGGAGGTGTACCCTTCGGAGAATTAGGAATTAGGAATTAGGAATTAGGAATTA
>CAVQQV010000024.1:0-78326 GCA_963714885.1 Candidatus Sulfomarinibacteraceae bacterium
CTGGCTTCCGCCTCCGGATGACCCGCTGGGGTCTCGGCTATCTGGTCGCCTGCGTGGTGCTCGGTCTGGCGGCGGTCAACACCGGCAACAACGCCCTGATGGCCATCCTCGGTCTGGCGCTGGGCAGTTATGTCATCTCCGGTCTGTGGTCGCGGCAGGTCCTCGGCAGCATCGGCGTCCGGGTCCAGCTGCCGAAGGAGGTGTTTGCCGGGAGACCGGCGGTGGTCGAGGTCGAGCTTTTCAACAGCTCGCGGTTCTTCCCCGCTTACGGGCTGGTGGTCCGCAACCCGGATGGAGGAGTGGTCCTGGGCGAGCCTCTGCTGGAGCCGGGCGCCTGCCGCCGGCATTCGGTGGAGACGGTCTTTCCCGATCGGGGGTGGCACTTTGTCGAGCCGTGGCGGCTCGATGTCATTCTGCCGCTCGGTTTCTTCCTCAAATCGAAGACCCTGGTTGTCGATGAACCGGTGCTGGTGTACCCCCGCCTGTTGGCCCGGGCCAGTCTCTCGGTCCGCCGGGGGGGCGGACGACGGTCGCCCGATGCCCTCGAATGAGAGGGCGCGAGGGGGATGTCACCCAATTGCGGGAATTCCGTGAGGGCGACGACGTGCGCGCGCTCCACTGGAAACAGACCGCACGGCAGCAGACGCTGGTGGTGGTGGAACGCCAACGCGCCGCTGAGAAGGCCGTGTACTACGTGGTCGACCCCCGCCTCGAGGCCCCCGAAGATCCGATCCAGCGCGAACGCTTCGAGCGGTTGGTCTCGGAGGCCGCCACCGGCGTGGTTCGGCGCCTGCGAGAGGGCGTTCCGGTTGGTCTGGTGGTGGGCGAACGGGTTTTTCGACCGGTGCGCACCTCGCGCCGGGCGCCGGTCCTGTTACGGCCGTTGGCCGAGGTGGAGCCGCGTCGGGCAACCGACCCGGCGCCGGCACAGATCGACACCGATCGCAAAGTGGTCTTCGCGATGTCCGGAAGGACGGCATGACGGCCGCCCACTATCGCCGGCTGCTCGGGGCCCTCATGGTGTGGTCGGTCGTGCCGCTGCCCTTCCTCTACATCCTGCAGCCGCCCTTCTGGCTGTTGGCCGGCGCAGTGGGTCTGGTGCTGGTCATGCGGCCAGGGCTGAAGATTCACTTTTCCACCACCGTTCTGAACGTGCTCGGTATCGTCATCCTGGTCGTTGTGCTCGCCGTCGGCGGCCTGCGAGTGGGCCCGTTGCGACCGCTCGGCCATCTCCTCCTGCTTTTGACTGCCGTGCGGGCGCTGGCGGTGATCGATCGAAAATCGTTTCTCAGGGGGCTCCTGCCGGTCTTCCTGGTGTGGGTCGTAGCGGTGACCTCCTCGACCCACATCACGATCGTCTTCTACTTCGCGGCGTCGGCCGCCGTGTGGTGGTGGGCCGGCATGAGGATTCTCCTGGCGGGGACCGCGATCGATCTGCGGCGGGCGGGTGAGACGTTGCCGCGTCCTCGGCACGTGGTGGCTGCGGCCTTGGCGGCCCTCCTGCTGGCGGGACCGATCTTCATGGTCATGCCGAGGCTGCGGGCGCCCTGGATCGCCGGCCGCGGTGGGGTGAGCAGCGTCACCGGTTTTACCAGTCATGTGGAACTCGGCGGCGTGGGGACGATCCGCTCCTCGCCCGAGGTGGCGATGGTGGTGCGGTCCGGGTCAGGCGAGCGGCTGGAGTCGCGATGGATGCGCCTGCGGGGTACCGCGCTCGAACGGGTCACCCTCGACTCGTGGGCGCCCCGTGGTGCGACCCTGGTCCCCGAGGGCGCCGGCGGGCTGGTGTGGCCGTACGGCCGCGGCGTATCCCTCGAAGGAACCGTCGAGCTCGAGATCGAGCTCCTGTACCCCCGCCGCTATCTGTTCGTGCCGGAAGGGACGGTGGCTATGGCGGCGCCGGCGCCCGTGCTCCTGGATCCGTCAGGAGGGATCGTCCTCGAATCGCGCCCGCGCGGGCCGCTGACATATTCGGTGTGGGTGGCGCGGGGCGACGGCCCGGTGCCGACCGACCCGCCGCCGGGTACGTTGCGGTCCTTCGAGCTCGACCCGGAGGTGTGGCAACTGGCCCAGGAAATGGTCGCCGGCCACCGGACCGCGGCGGCGATGGCCGAAGCGGTGGAACGCTACCTCCAGGAGAACTATGCGTACTCCCTGAGCGGAATGGCCCACATGCGATCCGATCCCGTGACGTGGTTTCTTTTGACCGAACGGCAGGGCCACTGCGAGTACTTTGCCGGCGCCATGGTGGCGATCCTGTCCGAGCTCGGAATTCCCGCGCGAATCGTGGCAGGTTACAGCGGAGGCAGCCTCGCGCTCGATGGAAAATCGGCGGTTGTTCGGGAGGCCAACGCCCACACCTGGGTGGAGGCGCGGGTGGGTCAGGGGCCGGAGTGGACCAGCTTCGACCCGACCCCTGCCGCCGAGGTGCCGTCGCTCGCCCGTGCGACCGGTCGCGAAAGGGTCCGGTGGGCGCTGCAATGGGCTCAGTCCTCGTGGGACCGGTACTTGCTGACCTTCGGGTTCGGCGAGCAGGTCCAGGTGCTGTCGGCGATCACGTCGACCATCGAGACCGCGGCGCGGGCGTTGTCGTGGTGGATGTTTGGGGCGGCAGCGGCGGTGGTCGCCATCCCAGTCCTCCTCCGGCGCTGGCTGCGGGGGCGGCAGCCGCGATTGCGGCGGTCGCGGGGCGCCGGGACCCCGGCCGCGACCGTCCTGGAGCGGGTCGCTGGCCGGCTCGATCGAGCGGGCGTCGAGGTGCCGCCGCGGGCCACCTTGCGGTGGATCGCCAACCGCGCGCGCGCCCGTTGGCCGGCCATCGGTGCCGCCATCGGCGACCTCACCTGGCTCGCCGAGCGCGAGCTCTACGCCGCAGCCTCCCCGCAGCCGGCCGACCGCGCGGTGGTGCGGGAGCTTTGGGCGCAGGCACGGCGGGGGATGAAGCAAAGATCTTGAATTCGGAATTCGGAATTCGGAATTACGGGCCCACCAATACTGATACGCATTTCCTGGTTTGGACATTCGCTGCGCGGTAATTCGTGGAATGACTAGCGTGGAGAGGGCGTATTCCATTCTGAAAGGATATTCCCATGGCTCGACCATCTTGGAGGTGCGCTCCTACCTGCCTTCTCAATAAAGAAAGCTCAACTATTGACCGGGCGGATGCAGGCATTCCGAATTCCGAATTCCGAATTCCGAATTCGCCCCGTAGGGGCGCACCCTTGTCCCCCGCCTCCCGACGCCCTATCATCTTGAGTATGCGAAGAATTACTGTCCTCGTGGCGTCTCTTGTGGCGATGTCCGCCGCGCTGCCCGGGTGGTGCGGCGAGGTGGTGCGGATGCGGGTGGACGACACCATCCAACCGGCCTCGCAACAGTTCATCGAACGGGTGCTGCTCGACGCCTCCGAAAGCGGGGCCTCGGTGGTGGTGATGGAGCTAGACACCCCCGGCGGGCTGGTGGACACCACCCGCGACATCACCAGCGCCATCATGACCTCGCCGGTGCCGGTAGTGGTGTTTGTCAACCCCTCCGGCGCCCGCGCGGCCTCGGCGGGTTTTTTCATCCTGCTGTCGGCCGATGTGGCGGTAATGGCGCCGGGGACCAACACCGGTGCGGCCCACCCGGTGAGCGGACAGGGTGAAGATCTGCAGGAGGATTTGCGCGACAAGGCTACAAACGATGTTGCGGCAATGGTGCGCTCGTTGGCTGCACAGCGCGGCCGCAACGCCGAAACGGCCGAAAAGGCGGTTCGGGAGAGCATCTCGTTGACGGCCGACGAGGCCCTCGAGGAGGGGCTGATCGACTTCATCGCCAAGGACTTCAACGATCTCCTGGATCAACTCGAAGGCTGGGAGATCACCCGTCCCGACGGTTCGGTCGAGATTCTGGATCTCGCCGACCGATCGGTGATCGAGTTCGAACCGACCTTTGCCGAGAAGTTGTTTTCGGTGCTCGCCAACCCCAACATCGCCTATCTCCTGATGGCGCTCGGCGCTCTCGGTCTGTATGTCGAGATCTCGCACCCCGGGGGGATCCTCCCCGGTGTGGTCGGCGTGGTCTTTCTTCTGCTCGGGCTGTATTCGGTATCGGTGTTGCCGGTGAGCTGGGCCGGGGTGGCGCTGATCTTCGTGGCGATGATGCTCTTCATCCTGGAGGTGAAGGTGACCAGTTACGGCCTCTTGACGGTTGGCGGTGTGATCTCGTTCGTGCTCGGTTCGTTGATGCTCTTCGACGGGCCGATCCCCGCCCTACGGGTCAGCGCGGGTGTTGTGTTGCCCACCGCGGTGGTCGTGGCTTCGGCGACGGCCTTTCTGCTGACGAGGGTTCTCAAGGCGTATCGGCAGCAACCGATGACCGGCAAAGAAGGCCTGGTGGGTGAAGTGGGGCGGGTCATAGGAGAACTCGCGCCGGTCGGCAAGGTGGTGGTTCACGGTGAATACTGGGATGCACGATCCGTCGGTGGTACCGTGGCTGTCGGCAACCAGGTGCGGGTCGTGACGGTCTCCGATCGCAGTCTCGATGTCGCCGCACTGGATGACAGTGCGGAAGGGAGTTCATGATGGGTATCCTCGGGTCTGGTCTCGGTCTGGCAATTTTTTTTGCAGTCTTCATCGTCTTCAAGTGGATCAATATCCTCAACGAGTACGAACGGGGGGTGATCTTCAGGCTCGGCCGGGTGCTCAAGGAGCCGAAGGGGCCTGGTTTTGTTTTTGTCTTCTGGCCCATCGACCGGATGGTCAAGATGAGCCTGCGGACGGTGGTCCACGACATTCCACCCCAGGACGTGATTACCCGCGACAACGTCTCGGTCAAGGTCAACGCGGTGGTCTACTTCCGGGTCATGAACCCGATCAAGGCGGTGGTGGATGTGGAAAACTACATCTACGCCACCTCTCAGCTCGCCCAGACCACCCTGCGCGCCGTCCTCGGTGAGGTCGATCTTGACGACCTTTTGAGCAAACGCGAGGAGGTCAACGTTCGCCTGCAGGAAATCATCGACCAGCATTCCGATCCGTGGGGCGTCAAAGTCTCGATGGTCGAGGTGAAGCACGTCGACCTGCCGCCGGACATGCAACGGGCGATCGCCAAGCAGGCCGAGGCCGAGCGTGAAAAGCGGGCCAAGATCATCCACGCCTCCGGTGAGTTCGAGGCGTCGCAAAAGCTGGCCATGGCGGCGGACGTGATGCGGGCGAACCCGATCACCATCCAGTTGCGCTACCTGCAGACGCTGACCGAGATCTCCACCGAGAACGCCTCGACCATCGTGTTCCCGGTGCCGATCAGGATGATGGAGGCCCTGTCGGGCATGCTGGCGGACAAGAAAGAATAGGCAGCGGTCTGCTGTTCTCGAATGAGGACAGGTCAGCCGCTGCGGGGGAATCGGGAAGAGAGCATGAGTCGAAGCTATTACGTGATTGAACTGAGCGCGCGCTGGTTGACCGTGTTGTTGGTCGCCCTCGCGGTGGTCATGGTCCTGGCCTTTGGGCTCGGCTACGGCGCCGCCTGGTCGGTTTTATCGGGGGAGCGGACGAACGACGACGTTCTCACTGCATTGCGGGCCGCTGCGACCCCGACGGCCATCCCCGAGGTCTTGATTCCGACACCCCTCTCCGGTCCGCAGGACGAGTTGGAGCCGACCCCCGAACCCGAACCGACGGCCACTCCCGAGCCCGAGCCGACGGTGCCCCCAACCCCGCGGCCGACGGCCACTCAGGCGGTCACCGATTTCTTTGTCCAGGTCCTGGCTTCCTCCAAGCTGCCGACGGTGGACGAGGCGCGGACCAAACTCGAGGCCCTCGGTTTTCGACGCGACAATCAGCACCTGATCACGGTCCAGAATCCGGGGTCGCCCGCGTTGTACAAGCTTCGGATCGGCCCGTTCATCGACCGCGCCTCTGCCGAACGGGTCTCGCAGAGGATGAGCGCAGCCGGCTTTCCCGACTCCTGGGTCGTAGCGCCGTGAGTTTTGGCGGCCGCATTCCGGGGCCGGCTCTGCCGGCTTGGATTCGCACGCGCAAGCTGCAGCTCGGCGAGCTCCACGAGATCAAGAAACGCATGCGCTCGGGCGGGCTCCACACCGTCTGTGAAGAGGCCCGTTGCCCCAACCGTTCGGAGTGTTTCTCCAGAGGCACGGCGACCTTTCTCATCAACGGCCGCGTTTGCACCCGCAACTGCTCCTACTGTTCGATCTCCCATGGCCGGCCGAAGGCCATCGATATCGATGAGCCGCGGCAGCTGGCCGACGCGGTGGTGAAGATGGGTCTGGAGCACGTCGTCATCACCGCCGTCGACCGCGACGACCTGGCCGACGGCGGTGCCGGCGGCTTCATCGAGTGCATCGAACGCCTGCGCGGGCTCGAAAAGCCCCCCACGATCGAGGTCCTGACTCCTGACTTCAGAGGCGACATGGTCCAGGTGGACCGCATCGTTGACGCCGGACCCGACGTCTACAACCACAACGTGGAGACCGTGCCGCGGCTCTACCGCGAGGTGCGGCGGTCGGGGCGCTACGAGTGGGCCATGGAGGTTCTGCAGCAGGTGGCCGGGCGCGCGCCTGGAATGCTGCGGAAATCGGGCCTCATGGTCGGTCTCGGCGAGACCCGCGACGAGGTGGTGGCAGTGCTGTCCGATCTCAAGGACTCCGGTTGCCAGGCGGTGACCATCGGACAGTACCTGCGGCCGACGCCGCAGCAGATCGAGGTCGTACGCTACTGGAGCCCGGAGGAGTTTGCAGATCTCGAGAAGGCCGGCACCGATCTCGGTCTCGAGGTCTTCGCCGGGCCCTTCGTTCGTTCCTCCTACCGCGCCGAGGAGGCCTACCTCAAAGTCATCGGCCAGGGGTGATCTGGAGACGCCGGACGACCACAGAGGCACAGAGGACACAAAGGCGTGGTTGCCAACTGTGACGGGATAGCCTGAAATGTCCAGCGGACCATGACGGCGATCCCACTCTGCTGCGTGGAGCCGTAGGGTGGGCCTCGGCCCACCATCAGAGGCGCGCACGTATGGAATACACCCAGGTGATCAGTTGCGGCCCTGAAGGTGGGCCAAGGTTCACCCTACCCTGAAGATGAATGATGGGAAAGGCGAGGCCTGTGCCTTCGAAGCGTAGGCCGCTGGACCGAACCACGCTGCGAACGCTCGCGTTCGCGACGGTGTGGTTCGATCCAGCGGTCCCCGGCCGTCTCTGACGGCCTGGACCTCGCCGGTCGTCGATGCCCGGTTGAATCCCTCTGCGCCTCCGCGTCTCTGTGCCTCTGCGTTTAATTCCCCGGGGCGCGTGGGCTCTGTGCCCTCTGTGTTTCTGTGGTTTGCCCGTGTGATGGGTGCCACGTTTCCTATTGCTGCATTAGCAGACAGGAATAGCAGCGCGAACCTTCACAATGCAACAGGGAGGAACGTGGAACCTATGCGGCGGTCGAGCGCCTGGCGCGGTACATCATGCGGCCGCCGATCAGCCTCGAGCGGTTGGGCTGGGATGGGGTGGGGGAGGTGCGCTACCGGGCCAAGAAGGGGCACGAGAGCTCGGGATCGCGGGAGCGCGAGGTGGCGAGCTTCGACCCGACTGAGTTTCTCGCCCGGGTGATCATGCACATCCCGGATCCGCGGTGGCACCTGGTGCGGTACTACGGGTGGTACTCCAATGTGTCGCGGGGGAGGCGACGGAAGGCGGACGCCGAGCAGGAGATCACTCTGACACCGCTCCCGGTCACTCGTGACGAGGTCCGCAATGCCCGAGCCCTCCGCCGAAGCTGGGCGCGGCTGATCAAGCGGGTTTACGAGGTCGACCCGCTGCTGTGCCCGTCGTGCGACTCAGAGATGAAGGTCATCGCCTTCATTACCGAGCACGACGTGGTCGACGCGATCCTCAGGCATCTCCGGCGCAAGGAGATGCAGGAGGCAGGGGCGTCGCCGAGCTGAAAACGGGTTCGCTATCCCGGAGTGAGTCGGCCTCGTGCCTGATGCGCGGTCCGGAGAGGTGTGGTCGAAGGGGGCGAATCGGAGGTCGGGTGGGCAGTTGCGGCGAATGGCGGGGGCCGATGCATCAGCGTCCGTCGAGATCGGCCTTCAGAACACCTCAATCGAGCCGATTCGGCCGTATGGGACACTGGGTTGAGGGTTGATGGGAGTGGTACCTTTGGTGTCGGCGAAAGGAAATTCCTATCCCTCAGAGTTGATCCGGAGACTCCCGAAAAACCACACAGACACAGAGAGAACGCAGTCCGCGTTTCCGAAATGAACCGCGGAACATTCCTGGTTCTTCATCGCGACGTGTCCACAGATCACCCGGAATACCAAGATACGGACAAATCAACGCAAAGGCGCAGAGACGCAAAGGCGCTCAGGCGTTGTTGCCAGCCCTGAGGTGGGGCAAGGCCCCCCGGACATTGAATGATGGGGGAGGCGAGGCCTGCGCTTCCGAAGCGCAGGCCGCTGGACCGGGACCCGGGACGAGCGCTTGTGTTCGGCGCGGGTCCCGGTCCAGCGGTCCCCGGCCGTCCCTGGCGGCCGGGACCTCGCCGGTTGTCGATTTTTGGCGGAATCTCTTTGCGCCTTTGCGTCTTTGCGTTGGATTTCAATCTGGTCTCTTGGTGTCTTCTTCGTGTCTTTGTGTCTTCGTGGTTGCGACGGTGCGATGGATCCGGGTCCATCTGGGTGATCTGTGGGCAGACAGGGTGCGCTCTGTGTTCTCTGTGTCTCTGTGGTTTCCCGGGTGGGCGGCCCGGCTATACTCGCGACCATGTCACGCGGTTGGTTCATCACGTTCGAGGGCGGCGAGGGCACCGGCAAGAGCACCCAGCTCGGCTTGCTCGACGAGTGGCTGCGCACTCTCGGTTACACCACGGTCCTGACCCGCGAGCCAGGTGGCACGGCGCTGGGCGAGGCGGTGCGGGCCCTCCTGCTCGACCCCGACCTCGAACCGGACGGCGTCAGCGAGATCTTTCTCCTCGAGGCCTCGCGCCACGACCACGTCGAGCGGGTGATCAGGCCGGCGCTCGCAAACGGCACGGTGGTCCTGTGCGACCGTTTCACCGACTCCTCCCTGGTCTACCAGGGGGTGGTCCGCGGGCTCGGTTGGGATCGGGTCGCCGAGCTCAACCGGATCGCCACCGGCGGGCTCGAGCCCGATCTGACGCTGGTCTTCGACATGGACCCCGAACAGGCGCTCGCCCGCGCGCGGTCGCGCAATTCCAGCGGGTCGACGCGCGAGACGCGGCTTGACGACGAACCCGCGGCCTTTCACCGGCAGGTGCGCGAGGGCTTCCTCGAGCTCGCGCGGCGCGAGCCCGATCGCGTGCGGGTGATCGATGCCGCCGGACGACCGGAGAAGGTCTTCGCCAGGATTGGTCCGGTCCTTCCCGAGGACTTCCGGTGAGCGACCCCGAACTCCAATGGTGGGGTGAGGACCCCCTCGTTCGCGAGCGCTGGGGCGACGTCGTCCAGCCGGTGCTCGAGCGCATCGTGCTGGCGCGCGACCGCGATCGGATGCCGCACGCCCTGCTGCTGGTCGGGCCACCCGGGCTCGGTCGGGAGCTGGCTGCGGTCGAGGCGGCAGTGATGCTGGTGTGCCCTGACGCCGACAAGCCGTGGTCCGAGAGCTCGTGTGCGAGAAGAGTGCGTCAGGGGAATCATCCCGACGTCGTCGCCATGATGCCGGAGGGCAGGGCGGGAATCATCAAGATCGAACCCTTGCGGAAACAGGTTGTCGAGGTGGTCAGTTCACGCCCCTACGAAGGCCTGCGACGGGTGTGGATCGTCGACGGCGCCGAGGAGGCGCACCTTCCGAGACCTTCGGCAAATGCCTTGCTCAAGACCCTCGAGGAACCGCCCGAGCACGCCATGTTCATTCTCCTCGCCGCCAACCCCACGGCGGTGCTGCCGACCATCCGTTCCCGCTGCCAGCAGCTCGCCCTGCCCGGAGTGGTCGCGCTGGCGCGACACCTGATGCCCGACGCCGAAATGCCCGAGTTGGCGGCATCGCCCATCGAAGCGGCAGAGCTGAACGAGGCGACCGGCGAGATCCGCAAGGCCCTGACCTTCGGTCTCACGGGCGAAACAGGCCCATTGGTACGGCTTCCGTATCGGCTTCCGGATGGTCTGCCGCCCTTTTCCGCCACCGCCTCGGTGGCGCTGGAGATGGCCTGTGAGGCCGACGAACCGGCGAGGGGCGAGGACCTCGTCCGGCTGGCCGCCGACCTCCTGGCCACCGAACGGCGCGCCGGCGCGCTCAATCTCAACGCAAAGGGCCAGCTGGTTTCCGGCCTCATGCGGTGGTACCGGGAGCTTCAATAATTTTGAATTTTGAATTTTCAATTTTGAATTCCCGGACAACCGGACCAAAAACCGGTGCCGGGTTCTGGGTTCTGGATCCGCCACCCCACCCCGAGAGGGTGAATCACCGGGCTGCGTTCAATTCAAAATTCAAAATTCAAAATTTGAAATGTGGGGGGCTCTGTTGAGGATGAATGCACAAGCTGGTAGGAGTCCAAACAATGAGTGAGACCTTTTTACCGTGGACCCTCCTCATCGCCTATGCGGCGGTGATCGTCTTCCTCGCCTGGCGCAACCGCAGCCGCGCCACCGATATGGCGTCCTTTTCGGTCGGCAGCCGGCGGGTGCCGCCGTTTTTTATCGGTCTGTCGCTGGCCGCCAACATGACCTCGGTCGCGACCTTTGTCATCAATCCCGGTCTGATTCACGCCTATGGTTGGGCGGGGGTGGTTGGGTATGGGATGGCCGCGCCCCTCGGGATCTTCATTTGTCTCGTGATCACCACCAAGCGGTTTCGACAGGTTGGCGACCGCTTTACCGTGCTTACCGTGCCGCAGTGGCTCGGCGAACGTTTCGAAAGCCGCGGCCTGACGGTGTTTTTCGCCGTCGCGAGCATGCTCCAGATCACCTTTCTGGTCCTGATCGTGACGGCGCTGGTGTTGGTGCTGATGAGCGTGTTGCAGATCGGGATGTGGCCGGCGCTGCTGATGGTGGTGATCTTCACCTTCGGCTACATCCTGTTCGGCGGCGCCAGCCTGCACGTGTGGTCCAACAGTGTTCAGGCCATCACCATGCTGGCGGTGGCGGTGATCCTGGTGGCCTCCGGAGCGGCGGTGTTCGCCGGCGGCGTCGGCGATTTTTTCGGTCGCCTTGACGCCGTGGCGCCCTTCTACGGCGGCATGACCAACCCGGATAGCCTCCTCTTTCGCGACTTCTTCGAGGTGGTGGTGGCCAACTTCGTGATCGGTCTCGCGATCATCATGCAGCCCCACATCATCTCGAAGTCGCTCTACCTGCGGTCGGAGCGCGACGTCAACACCTATCTGGTGACGGCGATGGTGGCCGGAACCGTCTTCACCACGGTGCTGCTGGTCGGCTTGTACGCCCGGCTGCAGTTCGGCGGCGACCTGGCGCCGGACCGGGTGGTGGCCACCTACATCACCTCGGCCTTTGCCCCGGGTCTCCGCGCCTTCATCATGTTGGGTGTGTTGGCGGCCGGTTTTTCGACCCTCGAGGGTGTGATCCTGGCGCTGTCGACGATCTTCGGCAACGACTTCTACGGCACCCTGGCGCGAGCCCGCGGGGTGGACCCTGCGCTGCTGAGGCAAAGGCTGCTGCGCGTTGGGAGGATTTTCCTGGTCGCCCTGGCGCCGATCACACTGGTGCTGTCGTGGCGGCAGATCGTGGCGCCCTCGTTGTCGGTGGCGATCTTTGCCCAGAACGGGGTGTACGGCCTGTTTGCGGCGACCTTTGCCCCGGTGTTGTTCGGCATCTTTTCCAAAAGGGCAACGGCACCGCTGGTAATGACCGCTGCCGTTTCGGCGCTGGTGGTTCACTTCGGCATGTACTATGGAGGTATTACGATGTACCACAACAACCCAGCTGTCCCCGCGACCTTTGCCCTGGCGGTCAGCACCGCCATCATGGCCATTGGTTCGATGCTGACCAAGAAGGCGTGATGGAACAGCCGCGCCCGGTCGCCGGTTATACGTTGTCGGAGATGAAATGAAGAGGTTCTGCGCCCACAACCTGATCGGATCGGTCGTGTTCGTTCTTGCCGCCCTGCCCGTGACGGCGTCGTCGGCCGGGGGCCGGGTGGTCGCAATCGGCGACGTGCACGGCGAGTATGACGGTCTGGTGGCGATCCTCCAGCGGACCCAGTTGATCGACGCCGAGACGCACTGGATCGGGGGCGATGCGACGCTGGTCCAGACCGGCGATCTATTCGACCGCGGCGTGCGGGTCCGCGAGGTGATGGACCTCCTGATGCGGATCCAGGAAGAGGCCGCCGCCGCGGGCGGACGGGTCATCGTCCTGCTCGGCAACCACGAGGGCATGAACCTGACCGGTTTCTATCGCGACGTCAACCCTGATGTGTACGCCACCTTTGCCGATGACAAATCCGCCAAACGGCGCAAGACGGCCTTCGCCCGATATCAGAGGTACTGGCGGGGCACGGCTGCCGCTCTCGGGGCCCCGCCGCCGCCCATCACCGGAGAGATCAAGCAGGAGTGGATGACGGCCCACCCACTCGGCCGGATCGAGTACACCGAGGCGATCGGACCGGATGGCGTGTATGGCAAGTGGCTCAGGACGCTGCCGATCGCGGTGGTGATCGACGATGTGTTGTTCGTCCACGGCGGCATCGGTCCGGCCCTCGCCGGGATCACGGTGGAGGAGATCAACCGACGGGCGGCTGAGGAGATGGCGGTGTACGACAGTACGCGCGAGTATCTCGTCAACCACGGTCTGATGCCGTCGACGCTGGGGCTCGACGCGATGGCTGCCGTCGCCCGCAAACAGGACCCTCCGGACCCCGGCCTCGCCGGGATCCTCGACGGCGATTCGTGGATGATCCGATCCGGGGACGGCCCTCTATGGTTCCGAGGCTCGGCCAAGTGGGACGAGGATGAGCAGGGCGAGGAGATGATCGACCTGCTGGCTGGTGTCGGGGCAACCTACGTGGTCGGCGGTCACACGCCCCAACGGCCGCGCCGCATCCAGACGCGTTTCGGCGGCCGGGTCTTTCTCATCGACACCGGGATGCTTTCGAGCCACTATGAGGGCGGTCAACCGTCGGCGCTTGTCATCGACGGGGACACCTTTACCGCGATCTACCTCGACGACAGCGAAGTCGTCGAAACCAGACAGGCTCTTCCCGAAGCTGCGTAGCTCTTAGCGGATCCGGACCCGGAGGCTCTTGGTGAGGTCCGAGTGGCGACGGGCCATGCGGGAGATCGAGGGAACGGTCTTGATGATGTCGTTGGGCACCTTGTTGCCCGTTCCGAAGCTGTCGAACACGGCGGTCGCGAGAACGGGGGCGCCGTGCTGCCGACGGACCACGCGCCCGACTTCCCGGAAATTGAGACGGTCTGCCACCGCTCAGAGGTCGAAGGCGATCACCGGGATCCCAACCGCCAGGCACTCGTCCACCACCATACCGTACGGGTCCGGCCAGATCGACGGGAAAACGGCGACTGCAATCCTGTCCGGGCGAGGAGTGAGGCCAAGGTTCGGCTGGTAGTACCCCCCGCCGTCAGCCCCTTGGTGCCGCGAAGCTGTTTCAGCAGGGCGCTGTCGCCGGAACCGTAGACTTCGATATGACCGTCGCGTTCGGTGATATTTGCCAGTTGCGGACCCGCTTCTGTTCTTCGGCGACTGCCTTGTTCCGATTCTGAAAGGATGGCATGCCCTCCTCTCGGAAAATCCGCCACTGATCACCCAGGGACAAGGGTTCGTTACTCATTCGTGCTCTCGTCGCTCCTTTTGGTGCGCACGCGGCCTTTCGCCGAATCGGCGGTCGTCGCTGTGTTTCCGGCCCTCAATGGCCTTCTCTCAAGCATATCCGACCTTGGCTGTATTTCCTCACCTCTGCCAGGATTTCGCCGTCCTCCGGTGTCGGAATAGCGGAAATGAAACGCCTGACACTGTGGCTGGCGGAAACGCCGCTGTTTCCGAAGCCCGGCGGTTCGCTCGACTGATCAGTCGCCGGCAGGCCTGGTGCCAGTCAGAATCCACCGGTCGGGGCCGAGATCGGTGCGCTCGAAGGACACGAGATCCGCTTCCTCCATCCAGCCCCGGATCAAAGGTTCGGTCCAGGTGTCGCCGAACGACCGCATATTGATGGCGAACAACGCGCCGAGGAGGTGGCGCCGCTGCTCGTCATCGATGGCGAAGTCGACGACGACGACCCGCCCACCCGGGGCGAGGGCCTCCGCCGCGTGCCGCACCAGCTCACGGGCGCGGTCGGCGGTCTCCTGGTGGAGGATGTTGGCGAGCAGCACCAGATCGAATGCCGAACCGTAGGTGGTCTCGAGGTAGTCGCCGGCGACGAACTCGATCCGGCCCTCGAATCCACTTCCCTCCAGCTCGACTGCCGCTCTCTCGACGACGGCGGGGGTGTCGAGGACCACGGCCGAGAGCTGCGGGTTCGCCGCGCACAGGGCCTTTGCGAAGTGGCCCCATCCGCCGCCCACGTCGAGCATCCGGGAGGCCCCGTCGAGGTCGAGGACAGCAGCGACTCGCCGTGCCATCTGGGCGCCCATCGCGCGCATGGCGGCGCCGAAACGGGCCGTTTCCTCGGGTGTTCTTTGTGCGACCGGCCAGTCCTCACCGCGCAACCACGGCTCCAGGGTCGCCCCCCAGCTCTCGTACATCGAGTGCGAATGCTCGAGAAATGGCACCACGTCGCGGTCGCCGGGGCGGAAGTTCGGGGCCAGGTGCTGGGCCGCGCGGTATCGATCGCCGTCGGCATCGGCGATCCCGAGAGCGGCGAGCGCCCGCACCACCTTGGCGGTAGCGAGCGGGTCGAGTCCGAGCTCTGCGGCGGCCATTTCCGGGGTCACCGGTCGTTCGGCCAGCAACCGCAGGATGCCGGTCCGCCCGGCCACGGTGATGATGCGGTGGCTCGCGAAACCCCACAAGAGGCGTTGGAAGTCGTCGAGGTCGAGATCGGAATCTGGCATGAGCCCTCCCACCGGTTGCGTTGGTCCGACGATAGCATCCGCAAACAATGATGAGGGAATACCGTACAATCCCGGGAGTTTCGGTGGTCGCAGACCGCCGTCAGATTTGCCGGAGGGGGAGTTCCATGCACCGTTATGTCCGCACCATCCTGACCGTTGGAGGACTGTTGTTTGCGGCCGGGGCCGTCGAGGCCCAGATCGACGCCAGACTGCTCAGGCAACCCGATGTGTCCGCCACCCAGATCACATTCGTCTACGGCGGCGATATTTGGATCGTTGCCAAGGAGGGTGGCGTTGCCCAGCGTTTGAGCACGCCGGCGGGGGAGGAGAGCTTTCCGAGGTTCTCACCCGACGGGGCCCTGATCGGTTTCACCGGCAACTACGACGGCAACCAGGACATCTTCGTCATCCCGGTCGGCGGCGGCGTGCCCACTCGCGTGACCCACCACCCCGACGAAGACCGCATGCTCGGGTGGTTCCCAGACGGTGAGTCGATACTCTTCGCCACCTTGATGACCAGCGAGAAACAGCGGTTCCGCAAGCTCTACCGGGTCCCGGTGACGGGCGGGCTGCCGACGGTTCTGCCGGTCCCCTACGGCGAGTTCGGGGCGATCTCCGACGATGGCTCAACCCTGGCCTACATGCCGTTGTCGCGCGACTTCCGGACCTGGAAGCGCTACCGTGGCGGCACGGCCCCGGAAATCTGGCTCTTCGGTCTGACCGACCTCCAGGCGAAGAATGTCACCCAGAATGACGCCAACGACACCCAACCCATGTGGCACGGGTCGACGCTCTACTTCATGTCGGATCGCGACGGCAAACTGCGGGCCAATATCTGGGCCCTCGACGTCAACACTGGCGAGGAGCGCCAGGTGACATTTTTCGAGGAATTCGATGTGCACTTTCCCGCCATCGGTCCTCATGACATGGTGTTCGAAAACGGTGGCCGCCTCTATGTCATGGACCTCGCCACCGAGACCCCGCAGGCGGTTGAGGTCAAGGTCATCACCGACCGCGCCTCTCTGCGGCCGCGCCCGGTCATGGTGGGGAGTGAGGTTGCCGGTGGCGACATCTCGCCCTCGGGGAAACAAGCAGTTCTCGAAGCGCGCGGCGAGATCTTCACCCTGCCTGCCGAGCACGGGGTCGTGCGCAATCTGACCCGTTCCTCAGGTGTTGCCGAGCGCCACCCGGAGTGGTCGCCGGATGGCAAGACCCTCGCCTATTTCTCGGACCGCAGCGGTGAGTACGAGCTCACCTTGCGGGCCGCCGACGGCTCCGGCGGGGAAAAGGTTCTGACCTCCCTCGGCGCTGGATACCGTTACACGCCCCGGTGGTCGCCGGACAGCAAGAAGATCGTTTTTATCGACAACCTGCAGGTGATCCACCTCATCGACGTCGAAACGAAGGAGTTGACGGAGATCGACCACGGACGATGGATGACCCACCCCCCGCTCGAGCGCTTCTCGGTCAGTTGGTCGTCGGACAGCCGCTGGATCGCCTACTCACGCGGGATCGAAAACCGCCAGTCTGCGGTCTTCCTCTACGACACCGCGACGGGCGAAAGTCACCAGGTGACGGCCGGTTTTGTCGACTGCGCGAGTCCGGTCTTCGACCCGGGCGGCGACTATCTTTACTACCTCTCCGATCGCTCGTTCGGCCCCAGCTATTCGGCCTTTGATCGGACCTGGATTTACGCCAATGCCACCAACCTGGTCGCGGTACCGCTGCGCAAGGACGTCGCCTCGCCGCTGGCGCCGCGCAACGACGTCGAAAGCGCCGACGACGCTGGCGACGAGAAGAAGGAAGATGGCGAGAAATCTGCAAAGGGTGACGACGACAAGTCCACCGCCGAGCCTGAGAAGGAGCCCGTTTTGATCGACCTCGAGGGATTCGAGGCGAGGGCGGTTGTGCTTCCGCCCGATGCCGGAAACTACTCCAATCTCGGCGCGGTCAAGGGCAAGGTGCTTTACAGCCGCGACCCGCGCACCGGATCCGACGGTGAATCGTCGCCCTTCCTCTACTGGGACCTCGAGGAGCGCGAGGAAAAGACGATCCTCGATAATGTCGACGGCTACGCCCTGTCGGCCAACGGCAAGAAGCTCCTGGTGGTGGCGGGCGGGAGTTTCGCCATCGTCGATGTCGCCGCAGGTCAGAAGATGGACAAGAAACTGGCGACCTCGTCGATGGAGATGATGCTGGTGCCGCCCGAAGAGTGGCGCCAGATCTTCACCGAGGCCTGGCGTCTCGAACGCGACTACTTCTATGACCCCAACATGCACGGCGTCGACTGGGAGGCCATGCGGGTGCGCTACGGCGCGCTGCTCGATGATGTCGTGAGCCGGTGGGACCTGAACTTCATTATCGGCGAGCTGATCGGGGAGCTCAACACGTCGCACTCCTACCGCGGCGGCGGCGACGCCGAGAAGGCGGCCAACCGGGGTGTTGGTCTGCTGGGCGTCGACTGGGAGTTGGCTGACGGTGCATACCGGATCCAACACATCATTACCGCAGCTCCGTGGGACGCCGAGACGAGGTCGCCTCTGGCCGAACCCGGGGTCGATGTCGCCGCGGGCGATTGGGTGCTGGCGGTCAACGGTGCGCCGATCGACGTTACCCAGGACCCATGGGCCGCCTTCGAAGGGCTGGCTGACTCGACGGTCATGTTGACGGTGAACGACAAGCCGACCACGGTGGGGGCGCGCGAGGTCCTGGTCGAGACCCTGTCGAGCGAGGCTCGGCTGCGCAACCTGGCGTGGATCGAGAGAAACCGGCGAACGGTGGAGGTGGCCAGCGATGGCCGGGTTGGCTACATCTACGTGCCGTCGACCGGCATTGGCGGCCAGACCGAGCTCTTCCGAATGTTCCGCGCCCAGTACCACATGGACGGACTGATCGTCGATGAACGTTTCAACGACGGCGGCCAGATCCCGGACCGCTTCGTCGAGCTTCTCAACCGGCCGCTCTACAACTTCTGGGCGGTGAGATCGGGCAACGACTGGCAGACGCCGACGATCTCCCACACCGGCCCCAAAGCCATGCTCATCAACGCTTGGAGCGGTTCGGGCGGCGACGCCTTCCCCTACTACTTCCGCGCCGCCGGCCTCGGGCCGCTGATCGGAACCCGGACCTGGGGCGGTCTGATCGGCTATTCCGGTTTTCCGGCGCTGCTCGACGGCGGTCGGCTGACCGTGCCCACCTTCTCGTTCTACAACACCGAGGGCGAGTGGGACGTCGAGGGGCACGGTGTCGAACCGGACATCGAGGTTGTGGACGATCCCTCGTTGATGGTCGACGGCGCCGATCCGCAGCTGGATCGGGCGATCGCCGAGGTCTTGCGGGCGCTCGAGACAGAGCCGCCGCTGCGTCCCGACCGTCCCCCGTATCCCGTGCGGTAGTGACAGAACGTTTGAACGTTCAACGTTGAACGTGAACGTTCAGACGTTCGAACGTTCAACGTTACAATGGTCGACATTCATGGGGCGCATGTCGATCCGCTGGTTGCTTGGCGAGCTTCCCAAGCTCGAGGCTGAGGGTGCGATCGGCGGCACCATCATCCGGTCGGAGTTGGCCCTCAGAACCGGCGAGGTGCCGATCCACCGGTGGCTCGCCGAAAACGCTCCCGGCGACTGATGACCCAAACCCGCCGGCAGCGCATAGTCGATTTCATTTCAGATGACGAGTGGAGCTTCGAGGACCTTCGGCACGAGCTCGGGGTCACGGTGAAGATACTCGAGGAGGATCTCCACCACATCGAGCGCAGCGTTCGTGGGTCGGGAAAGAGGCTTCACGTGCGGCCGGCAACGTGCCTCGGTTGTGGCTTCGACTTCACAAAGAAAGCCCTCCACCCACCCGGCCGCTGCCCGCAGTGCCGCGACCGCCGCATCGATGGACCATGGATGAAGATCACTGCGTGATTTTCAATTTTGAATTATGAATTATGAATTATGAATTGTGCCACAAACCCGGAAACGATCCGCGTGCGGCGGAGGTGCCGTTTTTGATTGTTGGATGACGAACATTCGTCGGCAGGGTGATTCGGGCAACAATGTTGAGGGGCTCCTCACGGGAAGCCGTTCGGAGAATCGGGATGTTCACGCCGGTACGCCGTTTCATTCAGGACGCGGTCCGGCTACTCTGAATCCTCCGGCGTCCACCTCACCTTGAGGTTCCTCGCAGCCCGGACCTCGTCCACTCTCCGCACCGGCGTGTCGTGGGGCGCCGACTTGACGAGCTCGGGATCCGTCTCGCACTCCTTGGCGATCGCCAGCATGGCGTCGCAGAAGGCCTCAACCTCGTCTGGAGCAACGCTCTCGGTGGGCTCGATCATCAACGCGCCGTGGACGATCAACGGGAAGGATATGGTCGGTGGATGGAACCCGTAGTCGAGAAGCCTCTTGGCGATATCGGTGTTGTGGACTTCGTGGCGTGTCTGCAGACTGTCGTCGAACACCACCTCGTGCATGGATGGCGAGTCGTACTTGAGGTGGTAGGCGCCCTTGAGACGGTGGCGGACGAGGTTGGCGTACAGCACCGCGACCTCTGACATCGACCGCAGACCGTCGGCGCCGAGGCTCTGGATGTAGGTCAGGGCGCGCACCAGGATCAGGAAGTTGCCGTAGAACCCGCGCATCGGCCCGATCGATGCTGGGTCATCCCAGAGCAGGCTGAAGGTGTCGCCGTCGCGGAGGACTCTCGGCACCGGCAGGTGGGGGATGAGCGCCTCGGAGACCGTCACCGGTCCGGCGCCCGGTCCGCCGCCGCCGTGTGGCGTGGAAAATGTCTTGTGGAGGTTGATGTGCATGGCGTCGGCTCCCATCAACCCCGGCAGCGCGCGGCCGACAAAGGAGTTGAGGTTGGCGCCGTCCATATAGACAAAACCGCCGCGGTCGTGGACCAGCTGCGAGATCTCGGTGATGCGGTGCTCGAAGAGGCCGAGCGTGTTGGGCACCGTCAACATCACAGCCGCCACCGTGTCATCCATCATCCGGTCGAGGGCCTCGAGATCAACCGTCCCGTCGTCGGCCGAGGAAATCTCCACCGCCCGGTAGCCTGCGAACGCTGCGGTGGCCGGGTTGGTTCCGTGGGCGGAGTCGGGCGCGAGCACCACCTGGCGTGCGTCGCCGCGCGCCTCAAGGGCCTTGCGGATCATCAAGATGCCTGTCAGCTCGCCGTGGGCGCCGGCGGCGGGTTGCACGGTAACGCCCGGCATGCCGGTGATCGCCTTGAGGGCCTCTTCGAGTTCCCAGATGAGCTGCAGTGCCCCCTGGACCTGGTTCTCCGGTTGCAGGGGATGGATCCCCGCCAGGCCAGGATACCGGGCAGTCACCTCGTTGAGGCGCGGGTTGTACTTCATGGTGCACGAACCGAGAGGGTAGAGACCCTCGTCGACTGCGTAGTTGAGCTGGCTGAGGCGGTGGAAGTGCTGAACCACCTCCATCTCGCCCAGGTCGGGAAAGTGGGGGTCGGGCTCGCGGATGAGGCCCGCTGGCAGTACCTGGGTCGGGTCCACGGCCGGGACGTCGAGTGGCGGCAGGAGAAAGCCCTGGCGCCGAAGCCTCTGCGGGTTGCGCTCGAAAAACAGCGGTTCGGGGCGGATTGTGCGGCGCTTCATGACACCCTCTCAAGGGCGGAAACAAACGCATCGAGGTCGTCAGACGAGTTGCGCTCGGTGACGGCGACCAGGATCCCATCCGGCCACGAACCGCCCCACAGGGCGGACGGCACTCCGGCCAGGACCCCTTCTTTCGAGAGACGCTCCACCAGCTCCGGCCCGCTCCCGGGTCCGACGAGCAGGAACTCGTCGAAGGTCGGGCTTGTAGGGTAGGCGAGCTTCCACGGCGCGCCGACCGCGGCGATTCGCCGTTTGAGTTCCTCGGTGCGGGCGAGGCAGGAGGTGGCGAGCTCGCGAAGCCCGCTGCCGCCGATGGTCTCGAGCCACACCGTCGCCGCCAGCGCCATCAGCCCCTGGTTGGTGCAGATGTTGGAGGTCGCCTTGGCGCGGCGGATGTGCTGTTCGCGGGTGGAAAGCGTCAGACAGAAGGCGCGGTTGCCGTCTTCGTCCACCGATTCGCCGACGAGGCGCCCCGGCATCTGCCGGATGTGTTTTTCCGAGCAGGCGAAGAATCCGAGATGGGGCCCGCCGAATCCGGGGGCGATTCCGAAACTCTGGGCCTCGCCGCACACCACGTCGAAGCCGATGCGCCCACCACCGACAAGCAGTCCGAACGATGCCGCTTCGGTGACCACCTGCACCGCCAGCGCGCCGCTTGCGTGGGCCGCGTCGGCGAGGCCGGGCAGGTCCTCGACGATGCCGAGGAAGTTGGGCGACTGGACGGCCACGCAGCAGGGCTCCGATGCCGCCTCGCGGACCCGGTCGGGGTCGAGACGCCCGTCGGGCCCGGGCGGTACCGTGACCACCTCGATTCCGGCGGAGGCGGCGTAGGTCGCCAGGACCCGCCGGTACATCGGGTTGACGGTTTCAGCCACCACCGCCGTGTCCCGTTTGCCCCGCAACACGCGGTGGCTGAAGAGAACGGCCTCGACCAGCGCGGTGGCGCCGTCGTACAGCGAGGCGTTGGCCACCTCGAGCTCGGTGAGGCGGGTCATCAGAGTCTGGAACTCGAAGATGACCTGCAGCGTGCCCTGCGAAATCTCCGGTTGGTAGGGGGTGTAGGAGGTAAAGAACTCAGCCCGCGACAGCACGGCATCGACGACCGACGGCTGCACGTGGCGATACACGCCGGCGCCGAGAAAGCTCGGCACGCAGCCCATCGACAGGTTTGCCGTCGACATCCGCGACAGCGCCAGCCGCACCGACTCCTCGTCCTGTGCGTCCGGAAGCTCGAGAGCGTCGACGCAGACCGCGGCCGGGATGGAGGCAAAGAGCTGATCGATGGACTCGAGCCCGAGCTCTTCCAGAATTTGGCGCCGGTCCTCGTCGCCGGCACCGACCCATGGATGCATCAGCCGTTCTCCTCCTCCAGGAACGCTGCGTATTGCTCAGCGGTCAAGGCGGCGTCACCCTCGGCGGACCCGCTGATCTTGACCAGCCAACCGTCGCCATACGGGTCCTCGTTCACCAGGTTCGGTTCGTCCTCGAGACGATCGTTGATCTCGAGGACCTCGCCGGCAACCGGAGAGAGGAACTCTGAAACCGCCTTCACCGACTCGAGGGTCCCGAGCTCTTCACCCGCATCGACCGCGGTGCCGACTTCCGGCAGCTCGACGTACACCACCTCTCCGAGTTGGTCCTGGGCGTATTCGGTGATGCCAATCACCACCCCGTCGTCCTCGATACGGGTCCACTCGTGAGAGCGGGCGTACAGCAGATCAGCCGGAACACTCATCTTGGGCTCCTCCATTTGATGTGGACAATACAGTCAATTCTACTTCTTCTTCCGCGAATAGAACGGAAGCTCCACCACCCGGGCGCGCACGGCGCGATTACGAACCTGGACAAAGACCTCGCGGCCGATGTCGGCCGTCTCGGAGGGAAGGTAAGCCATCGCGAGCGCTTTGCCAAGGGTCGGCGACTGGGTTCCCGAAGTCACCACGCCCACCGGCGCCTCCGCGTCGGCGTTTTCGAGCACCGGATATCCGTGGCGGGCGATGCCCCGGTCCACCATTTCCAGCCCCACCAGCCGGCGATCGACCCCCTCGTCAGCCTGCAGCTGGAGGATGTCGCGACCGATGAAGTCGGACTTGTCGAGCTTGACGATCCAGCCGAGACCGGCTTCCAGCGGCGTCGTAGTTTCGTCGATTTCGTGGCCGTAAAGACACATGCCGGCCTCGAACCGGAGCGTGTCGCGGGCGCCGAGACCTGCGGGCAGAACGCCCTTCGGACGGCCCTCGGCGAGAATGGCGCGCCACACGGCGGGCGCGGCCGCAGGGGCCACATAGACCTCGAACCCGTCTTCGCCGGTATAGCCGGTGCGCGCGATGAGGGCGGGAGTTCCAGCCACTTCTTCATGCACGAATCGGTAGTACTTGATCATGCCGAGGTCCTGAGGTGTGAGCGGCTGCAGCACCTCCTGGGCGAGCGGTCCCTGGAGGGCGATCTGGGCGTAGTCATCCGACAGGTCCGTGACCTCGACCCCCTCGCGGTCCTGCGCCAGATCTCTGAGATAGGCGAAGTCCTTGTGGCGGTTGGCGGCGTTGACCACCAGCAGGTAATCGTCGTCGGCCATCTTGTGGACCAGGACGTCGTCGACAAAGGTGGCCTCGGGCAGCATCAACCCGGTGTACTGGGCGCGCCCCGCGACCATCTTCGTGTGGTCGTTGCAGGACACCAGTTGCACGAAATCGAAGGCGCCGGGCCCGCGAATCGCGATCTCGCCCATGTGCGAGACATCGAAGAGGCCGGCGCGGGTGCGGACCGCCTCGTGCTCTTCACTCAGACCGGTGTACTGGACCGGAAGTTCGTAGCCCGCAAACTCCACCATCCGCCCACCGGCCGCCACATGTTCGTCAAAAAGGGACGTTCTCTGCAACTGCCCGGAATTGTCCATCAAGCCGTGGTCCTCCCCGTCAGCGTCACGCTGCAGGGTACCATTTTCCAGGACGTGTTCTCAGTCCTTGGCGAGCATCTTGGCGAGGATTTCCCGCGCGCGCTCCAGCTCTTCGGTCGGGTTTTCCACCTGGGAAATGAGATAGCGGTAGCTCTCGCGCAGACGTTCGTAATTTTTTGTCCGGATGAGATCGAGGAGTTTTTCGAGGGGCTCCCGGCCGGCCCCCTTGGACCCGACCCTTGCGATCTCGCGCTCGAGGATCACCCGGACCAACGAGATCACCTCGCTCTCCTCCTGACGCCGGGTCCCGGAGGTGTCGGCGTCGCCCATGGTGGCGGCGGAGGGAGGGTCGCCGGCGTCTTGATTCGTGGTCGCCGTTTGTCCGGCAGGTATTCTCGCCGCGACATCGGGGCCCGCAAAGATCCCGTTGGGCAGGTCGCGGAGCTCGCGGCTGAAACGCCCGAGCATCAGGTAGAGCTCCTTCTCCGATGCGAAATTCCCTACCAGACGCGCGTTGCGATCGAGGTCCAGCGACTCGGACTCCTGCAGCATGATATTGGCCTGCGCCCCTCGTTCGAGGGTGATGGTCCGGGCGCGAACCCGCCACGCCGTCAGCTGGCCGGCCACGAAGCAGGAATCGGCGGCCTGGACCGAGACCGCCTCCACCTTGACATCGGGATCGATCCTGACCGATCCGCTGGCGGACTCGATCACGGAGTACACACCCGAGTTCTGGATCACGAGATTGCCCGGAGTTCGGATCGACAACTGCCCGTTCTCGTTGACCGAGATGTCGGTGCCTTTCGGAATAATCATGGTCGGGAAGTTCTTGACCTCTTCCATCTGTCAGTTCCCCCTCATTCGTGACGGCAGAGGATCGAACGTCGGGATCGGCGCGTTGCGGCCCTGGATCAGCAGCTCCTCATGTCCGGTCCACTGGTAGTTGAGGATATAGATTCGTGGGTCCACAGGCTCCGGTTCATCGTCGCTATCCCTTCGCACCCGAACCTCGTAATGCAGGTGCGGCGACGTGCTCCAGCCGGTGTTGCCGACAGTTCCCACCTGTTCGCCTCGGCGCACGGTGACCCCACGGCGGACCGAGATTTCGTGAAGGTGGGCGTAGATCGTGAGGTAGCGGGGGCCGTGGGTCACTACGACCACGTTGCCGTACCGCCACCACCCGACATTACGGCGCAACGGGTAACGGCCGGCAAAGACCACGCGGCCGCCGCCCGATGAAAGGACCGGGGTGCCCTCGTGGGCGGCGAGGTCGAGACCGGAGTGGAAGTCCACAGAGTTGGTAAAGGGTGAGATGCGGTTGCCAAAGGGCGATGTCAGGACGAAGGTGCCCACTGGCAGGGGACATATGGAGGGCACCGCCTCGGCGAGGTCCTCGTTGGAGCGCGCAAAAGTCGCGAGCTCGTCGGCAAGGGCGAGCAGGGCGCGGGTGTCGGAATCGAGCTTGAGGGCACGTTCGGTGGCCAGCCGAGCTTCGGCGACCTTCAGTTCTCTCATCGGCAGTTCCGGGTAGCCGCCCATACCCTCGGAGTCCTGGGGTGACCCCAGAATCAGACTCATCTGGCGCTGCAGGGCTCGGGCTGCGGTGACCTCGCGCTCGAGCCGGTCGAGGACCCGAGAGCGTTCGGCGAGGACCTCCTCCTGCAGGACGTGTTGTTGCGACAGGACGCGCAGGCGTCCGGTCATCAGCAGCGACCGGATGCCGAGCGGCGCCAGAACGGCGCCGGCCGCAAGCAGCAGCGCGACCAGGGCGACACCCGAAACCAGCAGACGAAAGCCCTTTCTGCTGAGAAAGTAGTACCGCACCTGTTGGCGGATGTCTGCCGGATGGTATTGAATCTCGTACATGCCCTGGTTCCAGTGGTCGCCCAACCGAAAACCGGCCCACGGTGCTGCCGCGCGCCGGTGTCCGGGTGGAAACCTCTGATCAGCGTAACACGCCGGGGCCTGTGAAATTGCCTCGGAAGGCGGCTCTCAGGTGGCCCGAAGAGCCACCACCGGGTCCTGTTTCGAGGTCCTCCAGGCCGGCCAGATGGAGGCCAGAAGGACCAGTAGCATGCACACTCCGGCGATGGCGGCGATCGCAAGCGGGGTCGGCACCAGCGGTATCGAGTCCACCATATAGACCCGGGCCAGACCGGCCGGGAAACGGACGGCGCGGGTGGCCGTCATGACCAAGCTCACGGCGCAGCCGATGACGATGCCGGCGGCGACGCCGGAACCGCCGAGCAGAGCCCCCGCCAGCACGAGGATGCGCCGAATACTGGCCGGAGTCGCACCGAGAGCCTGCAACATGCCGGTCGAGCGCTGTTTGTCGATGGCGAGAATCACCAACGCCGAGCTGACCTGGAACGACGCCACCGCGACCACCAGCGACAGCACCACGAAGAGCGACAGGGTCTGCCAGCGTAGGGCGGCAAACAGCGACCGATTCATCTCCCGCCAGTCGGTGAAGAAGAGCTGGGAGTCCAGCTCCTCGAGGGCCGCGCGCGCCCTGTCCACCGCCATCGGGTTGTCGAGTTCGATCTCGATCCCGGCGACGCCGGTCGCGGGCAGCACGCGCAGCACTTCTCCGAGCGGGACCGTGATCCACTGCTCGTCGAACTCGGCAAAGGACAGGCTGAAGGTGCCGATCACCTCCATGGTGAGAGTCGGCAGGATCCAGGAGCCACCTTCAGGGGGCAGGCGGACGGTGGCGCGGTCGCCAGCGACGATGCCCACCCGATCGGAAAGCCGCGCCCCGAGCATCGCCGTCAAACCGGCGTCAGCGGGCCACTCCGCGAGACCCGTGTAGGGCGGCGGGTCGGCGACCGCTTTGAGGACCACGGGCAGCGGATTGGTGGGTTCCGAGGGATCATCGAGCAGACCGGTCAGATAGGTGACGGGCGTGGCCCTCTTCACCCCATCCACCGCGGCCATTCGAAGCGCCATCCGGTCGGCCTCATCGAAGGTCAACCGGCCGAACGCAAAACCCACCATGTGGGCGTTGCCGCGTTGGAGGGCGGTGGCGATTGCCCGCGAGTAGCCGGTCATGAGAGCGACCGTGACCACCAGCGCGGTCACGGCCAGGGCGATGCCGGCAAATGCGGCCAGCGCCGTGCCGCGGAGCAGCAGCCCGGAGCGGCGGCGGAGAAATCGCAATGCGAGCTCGAATTCCAGGTTCACGCGGAGTCTACCGGAGTTGGGGCGCTTCGCTGTGGGCTTTGGGCTGCGCTTCTTGCAGAAACGCTTCGTGTTGCAGTCTCTCTGCGGGTTCGTATGAACCGCAACCACAAAGACACGAAGCCACGAAGGATTTCACCAAGATGTTTTTCTTTGTGTTCTTCTTTGTGTCTTTGTGCCTTGGTGGTTGTGACGTCACGACGGCCGCGCGATCCTGCGATGGGCTGATTTCAGAACTGCATATTTCACCGGGAGCGATTCTGAAGGTGGGCCAAGGCCCACCCTACTTCGGACTCACGTCTCAAACCAGATGGTAGGGTGGGCCTTGGCCCACCTTCAGTCGCGCTCCTTTTCCGGCGATTTCATCGAACACCGGAACAACCCTGGGTTTTCAAACTTTGCGCGCGCGGTAGGTCACGGATCGCACGATGCCGGCGACGTCGTTGCGGTCGATCTTTGCCGCTTCGAGTAGCGAGATCACTTCGGCCGGCGAGGCCTTTTCGATCATCTCGAGGAAGTCCGCATCCTTGAGGATCTCCACCTTGCCGAGGCCGGCAGCGGCGAGCATGTCGAAATAGACCTGGCGCCGTTCGGCGCCGGAGACACACCCCACATACGCCATGACGTTCTCGCGGACGACGTCGGGCAGCTCGCCGTCGAGCACGATGTCGGAAACCACCAACCGGCCGCCTGGGCGGAGTATGCGGGCGATCTCGGCGAACACGGCGCTCTTGTCGGGCACCAGGTTGATCACACAGTTGCTGGTGACGGCATCGACGGTCGCGTCGTCGACCGGCAGGTTCTCCAGCCGACCCTCGCGGAACTCGACGTGTTCGACCCCGGACCTGGCGGCATTCGCTCTCGCGGCCTCGAGCATCTCAGGCGTCATGTCGATGCCGATGACGCGGCCCCGGGGACCGACCGCGCGAGCGGCAATCAGCGCATCGATCCCTGCGCCGGACCCGAGATCGACGACGGTCTCACCTTCGGCAAGCTCGAGGTGCTGAAGTGGCGCCCCGCAGCCGAGACCGAGATTCGCGCCCTTGGGCAGGAGATCGAGGTCGATCGAATCGTATCCGAGGCTCTGCGCCACCGTTTGCAGTGGAACCGCAGCACGACGTCGTCGCGGGCCCGCAGCACGAGGTCCCGGCTGTAGCAAACGCGGCGTACCGCTCGCGGACTTTTTCGACCACCTTTTCGGCGTCGGTGGAATCGAGCTTCGTGTGCATGTCGAAATCACTCATCGCATCCTCCAGTTGTACATTCGGGCATCTCAGTCGTGAGGTGGTCGTAGGCGCCCGGACAGCAGGATTCCGTGGCCCGGCGGACCGCCGACAACAGTTGATTGAATCCATCCAGGGTCGAGGTTACCGAGCCGGGCGGCAGGCACTCGAGGACCGACCGGGCGAACTCGATTTCCTGGAGCCCGACCTCGACGGTGGCCTGACGGCCTGTTGCCGTGAGGGCCACCCGCTGCGCGCGCCCGTCATCGGGGTCGCCGATGCGGCACAGGAAACCGCGATCTTCGAGGCGTGCAACGTTTCTCGTCAAGGTGCTGGCCGTGATGCCCAGCCGTTTCGAAAGCTCGCCGAGCCGCAACGCGCCATCGGCCAGCGCCTGCAAGGTTACGGCCTGGGCGACCGTCATGCCGCAACAGCTCATGTCCGACCGTTCGGCAAGCGAAAAACGCCGCACCAGAGCCCGGATTCCCTGCTGAAGCTGCCGTGCCTGCCGATCAGTCAGGCCATCGAGATCAGGTTGATCACTCATCAATATACTTGTATGTTACAAGTTTCTAATTGTCAACCCCCACCTGGCAGGCTCCCGAGGACGAGCCTCCTGCTCCCTTTCTCCCTTTCTCCCTTTCCCCCTTTCTCCCTTTCCATCTTCTTGGAAACGCCTTCCTGACCTGCACTCGTGTAGAATCCCCCCCTTATGAGCGCAGTGGAGCCCCACCTCGTGGCAGAGCCGGCCGGCGGCACAGCAGCCGACCTACCCGGACCAGGATCACCTGGCCGAGGCGGTCCGCCAGCTGTCGTCGCTGCCGCCGCTGGTCACCTCGTGGGAGGTGGAGAGACTGCGACTTCAGCTGGCGGAAGCGGCGGAGGGCAAGCGTTTTCTGCTCCAGGGCGGTGCTTGTGCGGAACGGTTCGACCAGTGCTCCGCCAAGATCATCACCAACAAGCTCAAGATCCTGCTGCAGATGAGCCTGGTTCTGACCTACGGGCTCAAGCGGAAGATCATCCGGGTCGGTCGATTTGCCGGTCAGTACGCCAAGCCCCGTAGTGACGATCTCGAAGAACGCGAGGGCGTTTCACTTCCCAGCTACCGCGGTGAGTTGGTCAACGGTTCGGACTTTACGCCGGAAGACCGGATCCCCGACCCGGAGCGGATGCTGCGCGGCCACCACCATTCGGCACTGACCCTCAACTTCATCCGGTCGCTGGTCGACGGCGGGTTCGCCGATCTTCACCACCCCGAATACTGGGACCTCGATTTCGTTCACCACTCGCCCCGCGCGCAGGAATACCAACGGGTTGTGGAGGGCATCTCCGACTCGCTGCAGTTCATGGAGACCCTGGCCGGCAGCCAGGCCTCGGAGATCAGCCGCGTCGATTTCTATACCAGCCACGAGGCCCTGCTCCTGCCCTACGAACAGGCTGAGACCCGGCAGGTGCCGCGGCGCGATGGGTGGTACAACCTCGGCACCCACTTTCCCTGGATCGGAATGCGCACCGCCGAGACCGCCGGCGCGCACGTCGAGTACTTTCGCGGCATCCGCAACCCCATCGGTATCAAGGTCGGGCCAAAAATGACCGGCGAGTGGTTGCTGGAGTTGCTCGACATGCTCGACCCCGAGATGGAGCCGGGGCGGATCACTGTGATCCATCGGATGGGTCACGACAAGGTTGCCCAGGCACTCCCGGTGTTGATCGACGCTGTCCGCGGCTCCGGTCGGACCGTCCTCTGGTGCTGCGACCCGATGCACGGCAACACCGAGACGGTGGCGGGAGGCCGCAAGACCCGGCGCTTCGAAAACATCCTCTCCGAGCTCGAGCAGAGCTTCGACATTCATGCGGAGCTCGGCTCCTACCAGGGCGGTGTGCACTTCGAGCTGTCGGGGGACAACGTCACCGAGTGCATGGGTGGCGCCCGCGGTCTGTCCGAGGTCGACCTCGAGCGGGCCTACGAATCCAAGGTCGACCCGCGCCTCAACTACGAGCAGGCGCTGGAAATGGCGCTGCTGGTAGGCCGCAAGATCGCGGTGATGAACGGCCATTCCTAGGAAGCAGTGAGGCAGTGAGGCGATGAGGCAGTGAGGGGTTGCCGGATTCCACAGCCTCACTGCCATGTCGCGGCTCGTCACGGCGAAGCCTCCGAGGCGAAGCCGGAAGCGAGCGGCCACTGCCTCATCGCCTCATTGCCAGGCCGCGAAGCGGCCGACCATTGCCTCTCCGCTTCATCGCCTCGCCGCCGATGCGTTACACTCTCTCGAGCTTTGGGATGGAGGTCCTCATGCGTCGTTTGAGTTACGCTCTCGTGGTCTTGGTTGGCGTCGCGCAGGCGGGTGTCGCCGCCGAGGAACCCGTCGACCTCGACGCCGTGACAAAGATCCGCAACGAGGGATTTCATCACTCCCAGGTCATGGATCTGGCCTGGCACCTGACCGAGGCGGTCGGGCCGAGGCTGACCGGGACGCCGCAATCGCTCGAGGCCCATGAGTGGGCGGAGGCGACTTTCGTAGAGTGGGGTCTCAAATCCTGGCTCGAGGAGTACGACTTTGGGCGCAGCTGGGCGATGGAACGCATCCAGGTGCGGATGATCGCGCCCTACGTGCAGCCGCTGGAAGCGCTGCCGGAGGCGTGGTCGGTGGGGACCGACGGTCCGGTACGAGGGCGGGTGGTGCAGGCGACCCTCGAGTCCGAAGAAGACCTCGAACAATGGGCCGGCAAGCTCGATGGGGCCATCATCTTGCTCGAGGGCGTCAAGGAGCCGGAGCAGATCGATGCCGATCTCTTCGAGCGCTGGGACGGCGAGGCTCTTCAGGAGCTCGAGATGTACGATATTCCGTCCGACGGCCGCGGCGGCTGGCGCCAGCGGATGCTCAAACGCTTCAAGTTCTGGCAGCGTTTGGCCTCGTTCTACGAGGAGGAAGGCGTGGTTGCAACCGTCGAGCCGAGTTCGCGCGACAACGGCGTGGTTCGGCTTTCCGGCAGTTCGTCGAAACGCGACTCGGCCACCGCGGTCGGTGTGCCCGCCCTGGTGATGGCCACCGAGCAGTACAACCGCCTCGTCCGCCTGCTCGACAATGATGTCGAGCCCGAGCTCGAGATCGATGTCGAAGTGCAGTGGTTCGAGGACGGCAAGGGCATCAACACCCTGGCCGAGATTCAAGGCACCGACCTCGCCGACCAGAACGTCATGGTCGGCGCTCACCTCGACTCGTGGCACGCCGGTACCGGCGCCACCGACAACGCCGGCAACTGTGCCGTGGTGATGGAGGCCCTGCGCATCCTCGAGGCCACCGGGCTGAAACCGCGGCGGACCATTCGCGCCGGTCTGTGGAGCGGCGAGGAGCAGGGTTTTCTGGGTTCGCGTGACTATGTCACGCGTCATCTCGCGACGCGCCCAGAGCCGACTGACCCCGAGCAGTTGGCCCTGCCGACCTGGGCGCGGGAGACGACCTGGCCGATTGAGCCCCTGCCTGGTTTTTCGAAAGTTTCAGCCTACTTCAACACCGATTACGGCGCGGGCCGGATTCGCGGTCTGTATGCGCAGGAGAACGCGGCAGTGGTGCCGATCTTCGAGGCGTGGCTGGCGCCGTTTGCCGACCTCGGAGCGGACAACGTGACCATGGAGACCGCCGGCGGCACCGACCACCTGACTTTCGACCGGGTTGGCGTCCCGGGCTTCCAGTTCATCCAGGACGACATGGACTACAGCCGCACCCACCACTCGAACGTCGATACCTATGATCACCTCAACCCCGAGGACATGAAACAGTCGGCCGTCATCCTGGCGTCGGTGATCTGGCAGGCCGCCAACCGCGACCAACCGTTGCCACGCAAGCCCATGCCGACCGAGCCGGAGGCGAAGGAGTAGCCCCTCTTTTCGGTTCTCGAGGACAGGCTCGCGCTCGTGCCCCGTTCATCGGTTGCGACCGACCTGTGAGAGTTTGTTCAATCAGCTGTGGCAAGAACGCAGTCTCCGCAGTATCTTCTGAGTTGAGAGTAGGCGACGAGCGGGGGCAGCCGTGTGGGCAACGTCTGACGGACCCAGGGTCGAGGATTTCGGGATCACCGAGGACGATCTCGTCCAGGCCCCGCAGCTGTTCGTCGCCGGCCATCGGGTGTGGATCTTCCTGCTGACGTACACCTTCGTTGCGGCTGCGCTCTTTTTCGCAATCCTGCAAACTGGAAGCTCGTGGCCGGCCGCCGTCTTTTTCACGGTCATCCTGCTCGCGGCGGGCTCGGTGCTGCTGCTCCCGATTCTGGTCGCGGCCCTGTGCGTCGGCGAACGGGCCGAAGAACGATGGCTCTGCAAACGGGTACCGGTGCTGCGCGCCTGCCTCGCCTATCGAAGCGCCGTCGCTGAGCACCGGGGGCGGTCAGGGTCCCCGTCCAAGGCCCATCCCTCCACGTCGCAGGATTGGACCGTTCTCTCACCGGCCTTGTTTCGAGCCGAAGTGGGATCGCTGCTCGAAAAGACGGCTTCCGGTTCGGTCACCGCATTTGACCGCGAGGCAACCGGTATCGATTTCGAAGTCCGCGCGACAACCGGCCCGGTTCTCATCCGATGCAAGCCGGGCGTGCAACCCGTCACGGCAGGGGTGGGACGCGAACTGGTGGCCGCCATGGCCGACTGTCGAGCGGCGAGGGCGCTGATCGTCACCACGGCCGGTGCCTCCAGGGCGCTTGCCGACTACATCGCCGGCCGACCAATCAGCGTGATCGACCCGTCGCAGCTCGACGAAACAGTCTTGAACTACGATCTTCCTCGGCCACCGAGGTGACGTCTCGGGTGAATGAGCGAAAATTCCAAATTCCAAATTCCGAATTCCGAATTCTGAAACCTCAGTTCGCCATCAGCTTGACGCCCCCCGAGGAGGTCTCCACACTGAGCTTGACCGCCCCCGGGCCGCCGTTGAGATCGAGGTGCTTCTTGCTCGTGACACCGGGAAAGTCCGAGCGGATGCCGCCCGAGCTCACATCCACAGAGCCTTCGAGCTGGGTGCCGGCCGGAAACGTCAGGCTGACGCTCCCCGAGCTCGCCTCGGCCCGCACCGACGCCCCGGCGGGGATGGCGTTCCACTGCGCGGTGATGCCCCCGGAGGAGGTGTCAAAAGAACCGTCCCCGAGCAGCCCCGCCACGTTGATGCTGCCGGACGAGGTGTCGACGTGTGCCTCGTGGGCGCCGCCGGTGAGGCGGACGCTGCCTGAGGAGGCATCTGCCGAGAAACTTTCCAGCGGGCGCATGACCGCGACCCGCACCGATCCCGACGAGATGTCGGCGTTGATCTCGCGCACGGCGCCGTCAACGGTCAGGCTGCCCGACGAGGCGTCGAAGTCGACCACCGCGTCGCCGAAGTCGCCGGAGATCCGTGTCCCGCCCGATGAGGAATCTACCGATAGATTCATCCCCTGGGGCATCGAGATGGTGACCATCCCTTTGGCGGAAAAGGACTTCCAGGTCCAACCCTTCTTGCTGGAGGATCGGATGATCAGTTTGTCGCCCTCGACCAGGAACTGCGGCTGAAGGTCGTTGGCCACGTTTTTTGCCGAGCTGCCGTCGCCTTTGACCGTGATGTCGACCGTGACGTCGACCGAGTCCCCCGGCACCGCCGTGACCTCAACGTTGTGGAAGGAGACATCGACCACGACCGTGGCCCCTGGCCGGGCGTCGAAGCGGTGTTTCTGGTGAATCTCGATATCGGCGGCGGCGCTGCCGGCAAGCGACAGGCAGAGCAATGTTGCGGCGAGTCCGGTACGTACGTGCATGATGATCCTCCATCTTTCCTATGAAAACTGATACGAATTGGCGTCCTTACGGTTGCCGTCAGTCCAGCTTGAACGAAAAATTCCGACCTTCCGGGTTGGTGACCTTGACCTTGATCGCGGAGGTCACCGTGTGGTCGATTGTGGTGGTGTTCCCGAGCAGGCACTCGGCCACCGCCCACGGCATGGTCGCTTCGATCTTGCCCGAACCGGCGCCCGAGATGTCGAGATCGAGTTTGCCGCCCCGACGGTGGGCGCTGAGGGTGGTCTCTCCATCACGAATCGTCGCGTGCGAGCGTGGACCGCCCCGATCGAGCTTTTCGAGCAGAGCTTCCAGACTCCCATCAATGTCGGATCTGCAATCGAGCTCCGACCCGATGAGATTCTCCATGAGGCCACGGGCGACACTCTCGGAGACCGCCACCGAGATGTCGTTGTCGTTGATTTTGATATCGAGGTCGGACTTGGGCTCGGATGTCGCGCAACCCGCGATCATTGCCACAGTTGCCATTACCGCGATCAGCATTACTCGAGTTCGCATCTGCATTGGGCAACCTCCCCACTGCCCATGACAACGTGCAGCGCAGCACAAAGGTTCGCTTCGGATCGATAATTTTTCGCCGAAATCCGAAATCCGAAATCCGAAATCCGAAATCCGAATTCCGAATTCCGAAATTCTCGTCACTACTCGAGGCGGTGGATCCGCAGGAGATTCGACGAGTCGGAGAAGCCGAGCGGAAGACCAGCCGTCACGACCACATAATCGCCGCGTTTCGCCAACCCGCGTTTGGTGAGTTCGAGCAGCAGTGCCGCTCCGAGGGCCGAGATGTCGTCGGTGGCCGGAATCACAGCGGGGATGACTCCCCAGGAAAGGTCGAGTTGTCGGGCCACCTGGGGAGATGTGGTGACGCCGAGAATGGGCGCTCCGGGCCGCAGTCGGGCGATGAGTCTCGCGGTGGCCCCGGAGGTTGTGGTGGTCACGATGGCGGCGGCGCCGATGGAGGCCGCGAGGTCACACGCGGCGCGGCTGACGGCCCCGGTGATCTCGGGAACCTGGGGGGAGGCCGAATCAGTCTTCATCTTTTCGGAGTCGAGGTGGGGTTCGGCCTCGAGGGCGACCCGGTTGAGAACGTCCACCGCCTCGGTCGGATAGCGGCCGATGGCGGTTTCCTCCGAGAGCATGACCGCATCGGTTCCATCGAGAACGGCGTTGGCCACGTCCGAGGCCTCGGCGCGCAGGGGACGGGGGCTGTCCACCATCGAACGCAACATCTGGGTGGCGGTGATCACCGGGCGACCGGCGCGGCGGGCCGCTGCGATGATCCGTTTCTGAATCATCGGCACCTGCTCGGGCGGCATCTCCACCCCCAGGTCCCCACGCGCCACCATCACCCCATCGACCGCCTCGAGGATGGGGTCGAGGCGGTCGACCGCCTGCGGTTTCTCGATCTTGGCGATCAGCATCGGCGGGTGTTCGAGCTCGTTCAGGATCGTGCGCACCGGGGCCAGGTCATCCTCGTGGCGCACGAATGACAGCGCTACGAAGTCCACGCCCTCCTCAAGCCCGACCTGGAGATCGGCGCGGTCCTTGTCGGTAAAGGCCGCCACCCGAAGATTGGCGTGGGGGAGGTTGACGCCCTTGCGGGAGGTCACGCTGCCGCCGTTGACGACCCGGCACACCAGACGGTCCTTTGCGACCCGCTGCACCTCGAGCTCGATCAAACCGTCCGCGAGCAGGATCTGCTCGCCCACCCCGACGTCCTCGACGAGGTAGGGGTAGCTGACCGGGAGGACGCCGGCGGCATCTCCACCCTCGACCCCGAGATCCACCGTCGTCCCGGCCTCGAGCACGACGCCGCCCTCCGGCAGCTCTCCGAGACGAATCTTTGGCCCGCCGAGGTCCTGGAGGATGCCGACGTCATGGCTCGCTGAGCGGCCGACCTCGCGAATCCGGCGGATGGTCCGGCGGTGGCTCTCGCGGTCGCCGTGAGAGAAATTGAGGCGCACCACGTCCATCCCCGCCTCGAGCAGGGCTTTGATGCCCTCCGGCGAGTCAGTGGCCGGTCCCAGGGTGCAGACGATCTTGGTTTTTCGGCGTGGTTTCGGGTGCATGGGGTCATCGTAGCAGGGAGCAGAGGAGCAGAGGAGCGGAGGGGCAGAGGAGCAGGGGAGCAGAGGAGCGGAGGGGCAGAGGAGCAGGGGAGCGGAGGGCTAGGGGTTTGAGTGAACAGGCGTGAGGGTCGGTGCCGGTATTGGTGGCGACATACTCTGCAAGACCTCGATCAGTCGATCCGGATGGTCGGTGAAAATCGCGGCGACACCCTTCTTGATCATCCGCCGCATGTGTCTCTTCTTGTTGACGGTATAAATTCCAACCGGAATCCCGTGCTCGAGGCAGCGCCTCATCATCGTGGACGTGAGCCGCGTCCTTTTGATATTGAATACCGAGGCGCCAAGTGAATCGACGATGTCCACGGCATCGAGGCCCTGCTGCAGGTCCTGGTTGTGGAGGACTGCGGTGGTGAATTGTGGGGCCAGGGAGTGGACTTGTTCGAGGGCTGTTGGGGAGAAGGAAGAGATGACGACCTGATCCTTCATCTCGTGCCGCTGAACTGTTTCGACGACCCTTGCTGCGATACCCCCCTCCACCGCCTCTGATTTGATCTCGATATTGAGGAGTATCTTCCGGTTGACCGTCCTGAGGACCTCATCGAGAGTTGGGATCCGCTCGTCGGCGAACCGGGGACCGAACCATGACCCGGCATCCAGGTCTTTCAACTCCGCGAGAGTGAATTGAGAGACCAGACCAGAGCCGTTGGTGGTTCGCTGCAATGTCTCGTCGTGGATGACGACGATCTCTTCGTCGGAGGAGAGCGTGACGTCGATTTCAGCCATGTCGGCGCCAATGGAAATGGCCTCGCGGATTGCCGCCAAGGTGTTTTCCGGCGCACGGCTCGAAAACCCCCGATGGGCAATGACCCGCGTCTGAGCGCCGGCACCGAAAAACTCGTCGATTGTTGTTGGCCTGTCTCCGGCGAAAGCGGTGTTTGCCAGAATCAGAACGAGGGTTGTGGTGGCGACCGTGAATCGTTTCATGCCCAGATTGTACGGCGTCTGGTTTCGGCCATGCACCGCCCATTGAATATCCTCGATTTCGCTTTTTCCGCGAACGTGTGGGCGAAAATTCCGAATTCCGAATTCCGAATTCCAAATTCGCACTTTTGAACCAAGGATGCGTCCCGGCGAGGAAGGATGTATCTTGATTGGAAAGTCTGATCGGGAGGTGCCCATGCCGCGATTCGTCCTCATGACCCGTCTCGCTCCGGAAAGCCTCAAGGATGCCGATGTCCGTCGAGCCATGGGTCGAGCCTGGCTGAAGAAGGTTCAGGCGGCCTGCCCCGAGGTGGACTGGGTGGCCCACTATGCCATCCTCGGGCCCTACGACTTCATGGATATCTACGACGCGCCGTCGGTGGAGGCTGCCCACAAGGTGTCGCTCATCACCCGCGCCGAGGGTGCGGTCTCGGCGGAAAGCTGGCAGGCCCTTCCCTACGATGACTTTCTCGGGCTGCTCGCCCAAGTAGAACCATAAGCTATTAGCTGTTAGCCATTAGCTCTTAGCTCATCGCAGTGTTTCGGTGATGGGAGACGTGGACCATCCCCTCCCGTGAAGAAAGGTGGAGCCCCCGGGTGGGTGGGGGAGCTAACAGCTAACCGCTAACAGCTAACAGCTATCCGTCAAACGGCAGATCCTGGTCGTCGGCCTGTTTCTCCGGCGCCGGTTCGTCTTCGACTCCGTCGTCGCCGTTGCCTCCGGTGCGGATTCTGCGCACCTTTGAAACCGGCTTGGGTGCCACCCGGCGGCCGCGGGCGGTGACGCCGGTGACTTCGAGCACCGACAGATCGAACTCGGCCTCGTGGACCCGTTGGCGCTTGGCGGGCGCAAAATCGACGTGGATGGTGTCATTGCAGTCGCCGGGGATCAGGTAGTCGACCCGCCCTTCCTTGTCCTTGATCAGCTCGTACTCGCGGTCGCGGATGAAGGCCCTGATGTGAATCTTCTTTGCCCAGGTGATCTTCGCCTTGTCGCGGTAGACGACGGTAAAGGCAGAGCCCTTCTCCGGGTCAAAGACCTCGGCGTGGATCACCGGCGCCGGGATGAATACCTTGTCCTCGGGTGCGATGATCCGGAAGGACCCGTCGCGGCTGACGAGCAGGATCTTGTCGTATTCGCTGACCGTGAACTGGTACTTCGAGCCCTTGACCTCCGAGCCGAAAAAGCCGGTCTCAGGGTCGTAGGCGACCTTGATGGTCTGCCGCGCCACCGCGCGCACGTCGACGGCCTCGAAGGTCCCGATCTCCGATCGTCGAGGATGTTGATCCCCATAGGTGGCGATGAGGTGCTCGAGGTAGCCGATGGTGGTTTCGGTGAGCTTGCGCAGCTTGCCTTTGATCTTCTTGATGCCCTGGATCGCGAGTTCGATCTCGGACCGGTTCTTGTCGATGTCGTATTGCGAAATCCGCCGGATCGGGATCTTGAGCAGGCGGTCGATATCGTCATCGGTGACCTCGCGCTCGAGCTCCTTCAGGAAGGGCTTGAGACCGGTCCGAACCTCATTGACCACCTGTTCGGCAGTGGTTGCGTCTTCGATCCGTTTGTAGATCCTGTTTTCGATGAAGATCCGTTCGAGGTCGAGCCAGTGTTTGCGGTCGGCGAGCTCGCCGAGCTCGTACTGAAGCTCAGCCTTGATGAGTTCGCGCAGCTGGTCGGTGAGGAAGCACAGGACCTCCGAAACCCCCATCTCGACCGGCCGCCGGTCCTTGATCATCACCATGTTGGACGACAGCGAGACCTCGCAGTCGGTGTGGGCGTAGAGCTGGGGAACCACCTCGTCGGAGTAGACCCCGCGCGGCAGCTCGATCTCGATCTCCACCTCGTCGGTGGTGTAGTCGTTGATGGTGGCGATCTTGACCTTGCCCTTTTGCGCCGCCGACTCGATGGAGGCGATCAGGCTCTCGGTGGTGGTGCCATAGGCGATTTCGCGCACCACGACGGTCTTTTCATCCTTCTTTTCAAGACGCGCCCGCACCTTTACCTTGCCGAGCCCGTCCTCGTACTCGCTGACATCGACGATGCCGCCGGTCGGAAAGTCGGGGAAGATCTCGAAGGCCTCGTTCTGAAGGATCTTGATTTGCGCTTCGAGAAGCTCCGGCAGGTTGTAGGGCAGGATGCGCGTCGACATGCCCACTGCGATGCCCTCGGCGCCGAGCATCAACAGCACCGGTAGCTTGGCGGGCAAGGCAATCGGTTCTTCGTTGCGGCCGTCGTAGCTCGGCCGGTACTCGGTCAACGCCTTGCGGAACAGGGTCTCTTTGGCGAGATCGGTGAGGCGGCACTCGATGTAGCGGGCGGCCGCCGGTGCGTGCCCGGTGACGGGGTTTCCGAAGTTCCCCTGCTTCTCGATGAAATAGTCCTTGTTGGCCAGCACCACGAGGGCGTCGCCGATCGATGCGTCGCCGTGGGGGTGGAGCTTCATGGTGTCACCGATGACGTTGGCCACCTTGTGGAACTTGCCGTCGTCCATCTTCGAGAGCGTGGCGAGAATCCGCCGCTGCACCGGCTTCAAACCGTCGCGGAGGTCGGGGATCGCGCGATCGATGATCACGTAGCTGGCGTACTCGATGAAGTTCTGGCCCATCAAAGGCTCTATTCGCGTCATACGGTCTCCGGTGAGGGCATCGCGGTATCTGTTGTCGGAGGCTCCGACTGCCAAGCTGCCGTTTCCATGCATCTTAGTTTTGAGTTCTTAGTTTTTAGTTTTGAATTTCGGGCCAGACCTTTGCTTTGGCTTACCTCGGGATCGACCAACTCAAAACTCATAACTCAAAACTCAACACTTGAAAATCTCAAAAACAAATTCCGTTTCTGCTCATGCGATATCAGCAATGAGATTTTCAATGATGTACTCCTTGCGGGCGGGGGTGTTCTTTCCCATGAAGAACTCGAGCGCCCGTTTGACGTCGCCCATCGAGCCCGGTGTCACCCGGTTCATGTGGGTGTCGTCGACGATGAACTGTTTGAACTCCTTGGGCGAGATCTCGCCGAGCCCCTTGAATCGGGTCACCTCGTTGTTCTTCAGCCGTGCCACCGCCTCGTCGCGCTCGGCCTCGGAGTAGCAGTAGACCGTTTCCTTTTTGTTGCGGACCCTGAAAATCGGCGTTTCGAGGATGTAGATGTGGCCCGAAACCACCATTTCTTCGAAAAAGCGCAGGAAGTACGTCAGCAGCAGGTTGCGGATGTGCATGCCGTCGACGTCGGCGTCGGTGGCGATGACGACTTTGTTGTAGCGCAGACCCTCGAGATCTTCCTCGATGCCGAGGGCGCGCATGATGTTGTAAAGCTCTTCGTTCTTGTAGACCGCCTCGCGGCCGAGGCCGTGGGTGTTGAGGGGCTTGCCCTTCAAGGAGTAGATGGCTTGGGTCTGGACGTCGCGGGCCTGGATCATAGCGCCGCCGGCGGAGTCGCCCTCGGTGAGAAAGATGGTGGTCTCGTCCCGCCGCTTGCCCTTGGGATCAGAGAGGTGGACCTTGCAGTCGATCAGCTTGGGGATGCGGATGGCCACCTTTTTCGCTCGTTCCCGCGCCTCCTTTTTGATCGCCGAGAGCTCCTTGCGAACCCGTTGGTTGTTCTTGACCTTGTCGAGAAGCCTGCCGGCCTCTTCCGGGTTTTTGTGAAGCCACAGGACCACCTGTTCCTTGACTCCGTTGACGACCCACGATCGGACATCAGTGGAGCCGAGCTTGTTCTTGGTCTGCGACTCGAACACCGGGTCCTGGACCTTGACCGCGACCGCGCCGACCAGACCGTCACGCACGTCCTCGCCGGCGAAGCCGTTCTTGGCGTACTCGTTGACTCCCTTGAGGATACCCTCACGGAAAGCACTCTGGTGAGTGCCGCCGTCGTTGGTGTACTGGCCGTTGACGAAGCTGTAGTAGGTTTCGCCGTAGGCGTGGGTGTGGGTGAAGGAGAACTCGAGCCGGTCGAGCTTGCAGTGCATGGCGTCGTACACAGTGGGTTCGCCGCCGAGCTCGTAGGCGAGAAGATCGGCGAGTCCGTTTTTCGAACTGTACTTCTCGCCGTTGTAGTCCAGGATCAGACCGCTGTTGAGGAAGGCGTAGTAGCGCAGACGGTGTTCGAGGTACTCGTCCTGCCACCCGTAGTCGCCGAAAATCTCAGGGTCGGGGATGAAACGGATGAAGGTGCCGTCGCGGGACTTGGGCTCCTTGCCGCCCTTCTCCTCGATTTTCCTTCCCTGACTGAAAAGACCGCGTTTGAACTTGTTCTCGCGGTAGCTGATGACCTCGAAATCCGACGACAGGGCGTTGACCGCTTTGTTACCGACGCCGTTGAGGCCGACTGAAAACTGGAAGACGTCGTCGTTGTACTTGCCGCCGGTGTTGATCTTGGACACGCAATCAATGACCTTGCCGAGCGGGATCCCACGCCCGTAGTCGCGGACCGACATTTCGGGCCCGTTACGCTTGATCTCGACCCTGCGGCCGTGCCCCATGATGAACTCGTCGACCGCGTTGTCGATGACCTCTTTGAGCATCACGTAGATGCCGTCGGCCGGATTCGATCCGTCGCCGATGCGGCCGATATACATCCCGGTGCGAAGACGGATGTGTTCGAGCGCATCCAGGGTCTGGATGGTCTTTTCGTCGTAAACGATCTGTTTTTTGAGTTCTGCCATGTTCGCTTCAGTTACACCCCTCTCGAGGGCCTAGAATAGCACCGCAGGCGCCGAATCTTGTACTGCATCCAGGGTAGGGAAAGACCGCGCACCCGGTGCGCGGTTCCAATCATAACTCACCGCAGAGGACTCATCCACGACGGTCAGAAACTGTAGCCGATGCCGAAAATGGTCCGGAAATCGTCCTTCTGCGGAAAGTCCCCATTCGAGTCCTGGCGCGGGTCCTGAATGCGGTCCCAGACGAGGGAGATGTCGAAGTCGAAATCACCGATGAGGTCGAATTCGAAACCGGTGACCAGGTGGTGGGTATAGGTCCCGGATTCCTCGTTGACGACGAAGAAATTGAAATCGAAGAAGAAGTCCATCCAGCCCGTCAGTTCGTTATCGTAGCGGGTCCCGATCATCAGGGCCGGCGTGTCGGCTGAACTCGGATCCCCTTCCACGACATCGTCAAAAGAAGTGCGCTGGTAGGCAAGACCGGCGTCGACGTCCCAGGTGACTTTCGAATTGTTGACGAGCTGGTAGCCGAAACCGAAACCGAGCGTCCACCGGCTGCCGATGTTCTGAAATGGATCGCGGTAGTACTCGCCCACAAATGGAGAAACGAAGAACTTTTTCGAAAGAAAGCGGTTCCAGTCCGCACTGGCGCGCTGGTTTTCGGAAAGAGTGGTTCCGTCCAATTCGCTGAAATTGCCCAGATAGCCGAAGTTGACGCGGTTCTTCGGCGTGCGGCGCATGATTGTGGCGTTGGCGTTCATCTCCGTTTGCTCGGTGTTCCCGGTTCGGTAGTTGATGCCAGCACCGAACTTGCCCGACCAGTAGTTGCGCTCCCTGGGTGCACCGGCGGTGATCGACAGGACCAGGGATCGGGTGGACTCGTAGTCCTTGTCGCCCATCACGCGGATGGTGTCACCCTCAACCAGCAGTTTTCCGATCGCGATCACGTCGTTGTCGAAGGCCACCTGCACGATCTGAGCGGATCGGATCTCCTTGATGTCCTCCCAGTCGAGCTTCTGCAAGTTGAATTCTTCGGAGTCGAACTCGAGGGAATCCTCGTACATGGCGATGATCTCGCCCTTGAGCCATTCGCCCGACGTCATCTGAACCCAATCGAAATCGTCAGGCATGGGTGGTGGCGGCTGCCAGCTCTCGTTGCTCTCGTCAGCCGCGATCAAGGGTGGAACGGCCAGTGCCGTGATGATGACGAGTGTGACATACGCGGTTGTTCGTATCAGACGATTCAGGTGCATGGTAGGAACTCTCCAAAATCACTTTTCCTGTTTATCGAGGAACCGGCGGGGATCATTCCCAGCAGTTCATCGGTTGAGCGCTGAATCCTGACCCCTGTATCCGGCCGGCTGGCCGGCCGCTACCACCCCCGCACGGGGTGCCACTCGTCCACCACTTCAATTCCGCGGACGACGTGGTAGCGGTCGAAACAGGCGGCCGACAGGCAGGAGTGATTGGGAATGATGCGGATGCGGGTGCCCGGGCGCAGGGCCTCGACTCCGGGTCCGGAAAGCGTTCCGTGCTCCTGGTTGAGACTGGTGATCCGGAGACCGGGCAGCGGGTGGAGGTCATCGGTGGCAACCGGGACGCCGAAACCACAGTCGGGGTCCACATGCGTCGGGCCCGGGTCCTTGCTGAGGGCGAGGGCGCCGGCATCGACGACGGCGCGGCCGGCCTCGGGGTGGACGCTGATGACGGTGGCGAGGACCGAAAACGCGGCCTCGTCCAACTCACAACTGCCGATGGCAGACTGGAAGGCGTCGTAGAAGACGTAGTTACCGGGCCGGATCTCGGTGACTCCAGTGAGGTCGTCGATGGCGCGCACCGTGGGTGTCGATCCGACGCTGACCTCGGGGATCGCGATCCCGAGGTCGCGCAGTTGGGCGGCAAAGGCGGTGATGACGTTGCGTTCCTCGCACGCCACCTCCCAGGCTTCGGGACGGTTGCGGGCCCGATAGGCGTGGCCGGCGTGGGTGAGGAGACCGCGAAAGTCCAGCGCGTCCGCCTCGGCGAGGCGGCGGACGAGGCGCTCCGAAGCATCGTCGTCGGGATTGATCCCGGATCGGCCGTCCCCACAGTCGATCTCGATATATACCGGCAGCACGATGCCCCGGGAAGTGGCGAATTCCTCCGCCGCGCGCAGCGTGTCCATGTGGTCGATCAGGAGATTGAGGGCGTCGATGTCAACCATGAGATCAGCGGCCTCGGCCAGCTTCTGGGGAGCGATCGGGACGGCGTAGGTGATGTCGGTGAAGCCCCCGCTCGCGAAGGCGTGGGCCTCGGCGAGCGTGGAGACGGTGACGCCGCCGAAGTGGAGGTCGGTCTGGATGCGGGCGATCTCGAGGCACTTGTGGGTCTTGACGTGGGGCCGCAGGCGAACGCCGAGACGCCGTGCCCTGTCGGCCATACGGGCCGCGTTGCGTTCGAGCTGGTCGAGATCCACCAGGGCGCTGACGGCGTCGGAAGGTCGCTGATCAACACCCGGAAAGGGTAGCATCGGATGAACCACAGAGACACAGAGACACAGAGATAACACAGAGATTTTTTCAGACGGCCTTTCCGATTGTCGCCGAGACCAGGCCGAGGGATACCAAGGTACAGACCATTTTCAAAAACCTCTGTGCGGCTCTGTGCTCCTCTGTGCCTCTGTGGTTTTTGCTAGCCCGCACCATACATGGAACGGAGTTCGCGCCGCATGAGCTTGTTCGACGCGGTGCGGGGGAGCGAGTCGACCACCACGAGGTCGTGGATCTTGAAGAGGGGGTTGAGCTCCTTGGCCAGCATCACTCCGAGCTCCCGGCGCAGATCGTGCTGATCCGCCGGGCTCGACAACACGGCAAAGACCACCAGGCATTCCGCGCCCTCGTCTCCCGGCTGGACGGCCACGGCAGCGGCTTCGAAGACCTGCGGGTGTTTTTCCACCACCCGTTCGAGCTCCAACGATGAGACCTTGATCCCGCCGAGGTTCATGGTGTCGTCGGCCCGCCCCTGCGCCCGGTAGTAGCCGCCAGGGAGCAGTGCCACCTGGTCGCCGTGGCGGCGCAGGACCTGGCCGTTCGGACCCACCGGGCAGCCGGAATAGTAGACCTCGTCGTGGTCGCGGTTGAGGAGGGTCTGGGAGAGACCGATGGAGGGCGGAACCAGGAACACCTCGCCTTCCCCGTTTTCCACCACCGGCACGCCTGCCTCGTCGAGCACCACCAGGTCGAGCCCAAGGGCGGGGGTTGAAAAGGTGGCGGGCGATGCATCCTGCACCACGGTGCCCGTGAGGTGGCCGCCGCCGATCTCGGTGCCGCCGCAGTACTCGATCACCGGCGCACGGTAGCCGGTGCGGCTCATGAGCCACAGGGAGTCGTGGCGGTTGGATGGCTCGCCGGTCGACGAAAAGACCCGGATCCCCGACCAGTCGACGCCCTCGCAGGCACCCGAGTCCCGCCAAGCCCGCACAAGGGAAGGCACGACACCAAGCATGGTCACCCCGGCACGGCGGACGAAGTCCACAAAGCCCGGCCCCGACGGGAGGCCCTCATACAGCGCGATACAGGCGCGGTTGATCAACGTGGCGTAGATCAGCCATGGCCCCATCATCCAGCCGATGTTGGTGGGCCAGGCGACCACGTCACCGGGCTGGATGTCCTGGTGACAGCGACCGTCCATGGCGCATTTGAGGGGCGTCAGGTGGGTCCACGGGATGGCTTTGGGATCGCCGGTGGTTCCGGAGGAAAAAAGCACATTCGTTGTGGCGGTCGGTTCGGCCGGGACCGACTCGAATGAAGTGTTGGTGGAGAGAAAGTCGTGCCACAGCACATCGCCGTCACGAAGATCGGGCACGGGGGTGTCAGCCGAGGGAATGACGACGGTTCTCGGGGCCCCGGCCTCACAGACCGTGGCATACAACGGAATCGAACGACCGCCGCGGCTGAAGCTCTCGACCGTGATGATGGCGGCTGCCTGTGCGATCTCGAGACGCCGCTGGACCTCGGGCGGCGCAAAGCTGTCGGCAATCGACACCGCCGCGCACCCGGCGCGAATGATACCGAGATAGGCCGCAACGCACTCGAAGTTCATGGGCATGTAGAGGGCGACGGTGTCGCCGGGCGAAAACCCGAGTTCAACGAGGCCATTGGCGACCCGGTTGACCAGGGCCTCGAGGTCGCCGTAGGTGTGGGTGATGAGTTGGTCGGTGCCCTCGCGCACCACCACCACCGCGAGGGTGCAGTCGGTGGGTTGGAAACAGGAGTCGGTGATGTTGAGGAGGGCCCCTTCGAGCCACCGCGGCTGCGCGGGCCCGTTCGAGAGGTCGAGAATCCTGTCCGGCGTTCGCTTGAAGAGGATGCCGAGCTCAGCGATCACCCGCCGCCAGAACTCGGCGCGGTTGTCCGTCGACCACCGGTGGAGGTCCTGGTAGGTGTCGAGACCGAGTGCATTCATCAGCCCCTGCAGGTTGGACTCAGCAGTGCGTAGCCCATCCGGCCGCCACGCAGGCGGCGGCGGCAGCGAGACATCGCGGTCAGCAAAGATCTCGTTGAAGCGAGACCACTGCTCGGCGAATGGAGTCTCCGGCCGTCTCCGGATCTCGGCGACATAGTGTTGCCACAGCTCGGATTGACGGTCGGTGCTCATGTCACTTTCCAACGCCACGAGAACGGCTCTGAAGGTGGGCCAAGGCCCACCCTACCGATCCGCTCGGTCTGGGGTCCGAAGTAGGGCGGGCCTTGGCCCACCTTCAGGATCTTTCAACCCGGACAACCTCGTCTCCATCGAGCACCTCGAGCAGCCGATCGAGAGCTGCGTTTGCCGCGGCGGGGTCAGCAGACTCGAAGGTGATCCACACCCGGTGGTCCTCGCCCTCGGATCGGGGATAGCTGCCGATCTTGACCTCGGGACAGGCGCTGTCAACCGCGGTCAAACGGTCGGCGATCGCGCTTTCATCCGAATTGAGATAGAGGTTGGCGAGGTATTTCTTCGTACCATCGAGCTCGCCGCGGAGGGCTGCGATCTTGGCGGCAAAGAGACGCGGGATGCCCGGAAAAATGTAGACGTTGTTGAAGGCCACCATCGGAATCAGTCCGTCGTTCGAATAGACCAACCGGCTGCCCGTGGGAATCTCGGCCATCCGCAGCGCCGCCTCGGTGAAGCGTTCTCCCCACCACGCGTGGATCATCTTGACGAGATCGGGGTGGCGCTCGACGCCGACGTCAAAGGCTCTGGCGATGGATGCCACCGTACGGTCGTCGTGGGTCGGTCCGACACCGCCCGAGGTGATGACGGCGTCAAACCGCTCGGCGCAGAACCGCACCTCGGCCACGATGTCCTCTTCGGCGTCGCTGATATAGGAGATCCGTTGCAGGTCGACGCCGACGTCTGCGCAGAGTGCGATGAGCGGCCCGGCATTAGCGTCGCGGACCCTTCCCGACAAGATCTCGTCACCGATGATGATGCCCGCTGCGGTTGTCATCGCTGGAGTATAGCTCCGACGAATTAGGAATTCGGAATTAGGAATTCGGAATTTCGCGCAACGCCGTGCCGACGATTGATGTAGGGGCGCTCAGAGTAGATGGAATCGCATGCGGCGGCGGTTCCTGGCAGCCGGGACGGCTGCCCCACAAGCGCTCCGAGATCGGTCCTCTTGTGGGGCACGCGTCTCGCGTGCCGATTGGGTGGCTCCTCGCGAGCAATGCCGTTCTGAATGTCGGGGCAGGTAGAACGAAACTCTCCGCCTAAAACAACTCTCCACCGAAGAACCGGCTGTGGAACATCGTGAGCGCCACAAATACCGCGACGGCGATCAGGGCTAACGGGAAGGCGAGCTCGCTCACGACCAACCGGTTGCGGCCGGTGAGGATGGCGCCAAAGGGCAGCACGGAGGTCTCCTTGCAGAACTGGACGAAACCCTCTCCCTTGGTCCGTTTCAGGCGGGCGTCCATGTCGTAGGCGCCGAGCACACCAACGACGACAAAGGAGCCGAAGAAGGCCACGTCACCCAGGGTGCCGTTTGCCAGGAGGTGGGCGAGTCCCCACAGGGCCAGCGCCATATTCATCGGGTGGCGGGTGATGCGGAGGACGCCACGGGCTTTGTCTTTGGCCGGCGCCATACTGGATGGACTCGGCGTGGCCAGCGACTGGAAGAAGATAAAGAGCGCGAACAACATCAGCGCTGCCGCCAGGATGCGCTCGGGCCAGAACGGCAACTCCCACAGCACAGGACCAAGGTGGCGGTTCTGCCACCACAGGACCGCTGCGGGACCCAGCGTCCCGAAGGAGACCAGCGAGTAGAGACCGCGAAACGGCCACTGCCCGAGCTTGTCTACCAGGCCCTGGCGGATGGACCCGTGGGAAAGCCCGATGTGGGTCAGCATGAAAAGAAGCGAAAACACGACGATGAGGGTGAGGATCATGGGTCGAAGTATAACTTCGACGAATTTTGAATTTTGAATTTTGAATTGCGTCGCAACGTCCTGGCGACTGGCAACTTCATGGTGCTCAGGGTTGACGGAAGTTTGTGCGACGGTGCCTGCCAGTAGGGTCGGAAAGTCAGTGTGCGGCGGAGGTGCCATTTTTCGCATTGTCTGATCCACGGCTCCCGAAGGTGCCGACATGCTTCGGGCAGACAATGCGAAGAGTGGCTCCTCCCGGGGATGCCGTTCAGAGAATCGGGCTACGCCCGATCAATCGGAAAGGCCAGCACGTCCGCGATCTCCCGAGTCCCCGCCGCCAACATCACCAACCGGTCAACCCCCAATGCCACCCCCGCGCACTCAGGAAGACCGTGCTCGAGAGCGGCCAGCAAATGTTCGTCAATCGGAACCTCAGGGAAACCGGCACCACGCCGCGCATCGAGATCGGCCTCGAATCGCTGCCGTTGGAGATGAGGATCGGTGAGTTCGTGGTAACCATTGGCGAGCTCGAGACCCTCGACAAAGACTTCGAAACGCTCGGCCAACGCTGGTTGCCCCGGCCGAACCCTGGCGAGCGCAGCCTGTGAGGCCGGGTAATCGTGGATGAAGGTTGGCTGGCAGTGGCCCAGTTTTGGCTCGACAACGTGGGTCAGAATGAGATCCAATAGATCGTTGCGTCCGAGTTCACCGGCGGATGGGACCCCGAGGCCTCTGACCAGGGTGCGCAGCGCACCGTCTGGTTCGGAGTGAGGATTGACTTCCGCGTACCGTAAAAAGGTCTCACCATACGTGAGTCGTTCGCCAGTTCTCGTGCCGAGGACCGCGGCCAGCAGTTCGTCCATCTCGTCCATCAGCCGGTGATGATCCCAACCGGGTCGATACCACTCGAGGATGGTGAATTCGGGGTTGTGGCGCCGCCCCGCCTCGCCGTCGCGCACCGCCTTGCAGATCTGGAAGATCGGCCCGCTGCCGGCCGCCAGCAGCCGTTTCATGGCAAACTCGGGAGAGGTCTGCAGCCAGAGCGTCAGACCGTCGTCCGCGCCGGGCCCGCGGTAACGGCAGTTCAGGGCTTGGAGGTGGAGGTCGGTGACCGGGGCTGACGCGAGCAGCGGGGTCTCGACCTCGAGCACCTCTCGCTCAACAAAGAACGCGCGGATTTTCGCGAGGATCTGCGCGCGAAGCCGAATCGCATCCAGGGAAGCCGTCGGCCTCCAGTCGTCGCGGGCTGTCACAATTTTGCTCGCGAAGATGACTACTGCGGTTTGATTTGACGGGGGCTGTCGATTTCCGCGGCGACTTGACTCCTGCACGACATCCCGGGCGGCTGCCAGGCACGCGGCCCGTCGGACGTGCCGGATGCCAGGCACCGCCACCGCACGCGAGCCGTGGCCGCCGCACGCGATTCCACTCGTTCCGATTTCTTGAGAATTTCCGGTCGATGAAGTGGCGCCCGAAAAATCCGAATTCCGAAATTCCGAAATTCCGAAATCACGTCAGACACGATCCTATGCCCTCGAAACGTAATCTCCCGTGCGCGTGTCCACCTTGACCTTTTCGCCGATCTGAACAAAGAGAGGCACACGAACGACAGCGCCGGTGTTGGTGGTGGCCGGTTTGTTGCCGCCCCCGGAAGTGTCGCCCTTGACTCCGGGGTCGGTCTCGACAATTTCGAGAATGACGAAGTTTGGCGGTGTCACGACGATGGGGTTGCCGTCATACAGGGTGACGAGGCAGGTATCTTGCTCGATAAGGAAGTACTTTTTGTCACCCACGGTGACGGCATCCGCCTCGACCTGGTCGAAGGTCTCGTGGTTCATGAAGGTCCAGGTTCGGCCGTCCGAGTAGAGGAACTGCATTTCGGTATCCACGATGTCGGCGCCTTCAAATGCGTCCGACGCCTTGAGCGTCCTCTCGTTGACCCGCTCGGTCTTGTAGTTCCTGTATTTGACCTTTGTGAACGCCTGGCCCTTGCCCGGCTTGACGACGTCTGCGGCGACGATGACACAGGGATCACCATCGACCACGATCTTCAGCCCGACCTTGACCTGGTTCAAGTTGTAGGTAGCCATGTCGCGTCACTCTCCTTCTCAGAACTTGCGTTGATCATACCGAAACTGCGAGACTTCGCTCCGTCATGCGGGTCTCGTCGAAAGCCTGGCCGTCCGGCGATTCCACCGCCACCTCTCCGAGGCGGTGACCGATGTTGACGAGCTGCTGAAGCTTGTCGGCCTTGACGACCGCCGCGCCCAGTATGGAACCCCGGCAGCAGCGCGCGGATTCCCGCTCAGGGTACCACGAAGATTCGTGGCGCGGATGCGGCCCGGCGACCTCCGCCGAAGTTGGTGCCGACCTCTCGAAATACAGAGGGCGGCATGGCTGCCGCCCTCGTGGGTTCACACGATCGGTGGATTCAGGTCAGTTGAGGTGGGTGATGATGGACCCCATGTCCACGACCATCTTGTGGCAGCGCTCGAAGGTGTCGCTGCCGTGCCGTTCCTTCTGTTTTTCGAATTCCGGGGCGAGGGCCGCAAACTCACTTTCGGTCAGGGTTTTTTTCGCCATCGGGTAGAAGATGTGGTCCTCGACGTGGATGTGGTGGCGCAGCAGCGCGGCGTAGGCCGCGATGTTCTCCAGCAGCTCGCCGGTCTTGATCGGGTCCTTGGCCGCGTACCCGGGAAGCGCCGCCTCCATTCCCGCGACCAGCGAGCGCCCGCGCTCGTGCTCGTAGCGCAGGGCGTCGAGCTGGGCGTCGACCTCGCCGCGTTTCTTCTGCGCGAGCTGCACGAAGAGCACGTGTTCTTCCTTGAAGTGGTGGAACCCGTCGGCGAAGGTGCGCGAGAAATCCACCGCCTTTTCGAAAAAGGCGTCGGACGGGCGTTTGCCGTTTTCGATTTTCTCGGCCGCCATCGACAGGACGTCGAGGTACTGCCGGATCAGACCGTGTTCGTTGGAAAGAGTCTCGATGGGGTCCATGTGTTCCTCCTCGGGTGCCGCGTTACCGCTGGTTCGTTGCGGTGGGCGCGGCCGGCCTCGCGGGCCGGGTTGTTGCGCGGTATTGCATTACGGAATGACCCGTCACGCCGACGGGCACCCGTCACATTCATAGGGCGATCCCTGAGATTGCGGAAATCCACTCGAACTCGGTCGGTTCCGAGATCGGCAGGTCGATTGTCGGCGCACGTCTGGCGCCAGGCCCCGCGCAACGCCAGGCCGACCAGCGCGAACGACGGCAGGACCGCGGTCGAGACCAGCCGTTCGCAGAAAATGTCGATCCAGGCGCCGAGGTGGTCCTCGGCGAAGGAGCGCAGCGCGCCGTGGGTGATCTCCGTTTGTTCTCCGCGGTCGGCCCTGGCCAGCATGACGAGCAGGACGGCGGCAAACTGGAGCTCGCTGACGATGTGGTCCTGCTTCTCGCCGACCCGGTCTTCGTGGTCGAAGCCGAAGGCGCGGTGAAACCCCGCGAGATCGGCCAGGATGGCCCCCTTGTCGCGGCGGATATAGGCGGTCTCGTTGGGCGGGCAGAGGGCCGCTCCCTCGAACAGCCGGCTGCGTTCCCCCTCCCAGATTTCCGGCGGCGTCTGCTCGCGTGCCTCGGTCAGACCGATCAGCGCCTGCGCAGTATCGCTTTCGGGGTCGAGGCCGCAGGCCGCGGCCAGACGGCGAAGATCCTCGTCGCCGGCGGCCGACCTGGGATCATTGGCGGCGGGGGCGTGGTGGAGGAAGTCGGCCATCAGCAGCAGGGCGTCAGCCTGCGCCAGCAGCCGCACTCCGTCGGTGATGGTCGTCGTCATGGGCTCACCTCGAAATCGATCCAGTTGCTCCAGTGTTTGCGTCCGCCGACATTTCCCGCCGAGCCGTTCCACACTGCGATGTTCAGACTCCCGGGACCGCCCCGCCAGAATTGATAATCGAGGGGGTCGTCGGTGCGCATGGGCCGTACGAACGACACGTACCAACGGCCCTCGCGCCACACGCCGCGGCCGTCGGTGACCGATTCAGCCTGGGAGGTGAGCGAACCGAACCCGGTGGCCGAGAGTTCCTCGACGGGGCGTGTGCGGTGGAAGTCGGCCATCGGGTTGCCGGCGCTGTAGGCGGCGAAATACTGGTGCGATCGCGGGTCGGAGAAATCAACCGGGACCCGGTTCGGTGCGGGGCCGCTGGCGAACCAGTAGAGGTCGGTCCAGTAGTTGGGGTGGAGGTCCTGAACGTCCTGGAAGTGCTCGTCGATGTCGTGCTGCCACAGGGCCTTCCAGTGCAGGATCTGGACGATGTGGCCGTCGTCGCCCATGGTGTGGGCGGCGCCGCGGTCGACCGGGAACTGGAGGGCCGCAGAATCCGTGAACCGGCCGGTGTCGACGTTGAGATCCGGCGTCTCGTCGGCCCAGGAGAGGCGCCAGACGATCCACTCGCCGTCGCTGATGCCGCGGATCTCGGCGGTCGCGACCGACGCCTCCTCGAGGATCGGCATGGTGTCGACCTGGCGGTTGAGCGGGCTTTCGATCGCCGGCACGCCGTCCCAGGCGGCGTCGGTCGGATCGACCGGCACCTCCTCGCGGGCGACCCGCGGCACGAAGAGGGCGCCGCGAGCGGCGGTCTCACTCTCGAGGGTCTCCGCCCTGGCCCTGCGGGCCGCTTCCGCGTTGCGATCGAGCTGCCGGCGGCCGACCATGATCCCGGCTGCCACCAACAGGACGGTAACGGCCACAGCGATACCGAGCAACGCGGGTTTGGCCGAACCGGGACGGTCAGGTCGTGTTGTGTCGGTAGACATCGTGTACCTCGTCATAGTGTTCCCGGATGTAGACCGGCTCGGTGAAGGGGACCCGGGCGACCTCGTCCCCGTTGTCCGCCCAGCCGATGACCTCGTCCCCCTCGACCTTGAACTTGGTGATGATCCGCTGCGAAGCCCCGGAGAGCAGCAGCGCGCCGAGCAGCTGGCGGTCGGAGGCGAGCTGCCGGTAGAGCTGTTTGGACTGTTCGACGCCGGGCCCGAAGAGCTGCTCGAGGAAGCCGTTCGGCACGTGGACCGGCGGGATGTAGTAGACGTTGGGGCCGGTGCCGTGCTGCGGGTAGAGCGGCAGGGCGAGCTTGCGGATCTTGACGATGTAGTCGAGCGGGTTGTCCTCGCGCGGCTCGCCGCGGGTGGTCAGATAGCCGTGGAGGCGGATCTTGCCGATGCAGGACTCGACGCACAGGGCGACCTCGCCCTGCTCGACCCGCGGGTAGCAGCCGATGCACTTTTCGCTGACCCGCGAGATGACGTTGAAGAAGGTCTTCTTGTAGGGACAGGCGCGGACGCACTCCTGGTAGCCGCGGCAGCGCTCCTGGTCGACCAGCACGATGCCGTCCTCGTCGCGTTTGTAGATCGCCTTGCGCGGGCAGGCCGCGAGACAGGCCGGGTTGTCGCAGTGGTTGCAGATCCGGGCGAGGTAGAACATCCACATCGGGTGGACGCCGGAGAACGCGGCGCCCATTTCGATGGTGCCGGTGATGTCGTCCTCGCCGACGTTGGGCGACGAGTAGTCGTCGACGTCCGGGCGGTGTCCGTTGGGCGGCTGTTTGTCGCCCTCGGTCTCGAAGACCGTCGGGGTCGCGAGCGTGCTGCCCTTCCAGCTCGCCGGGCCGGTCTTTGCGAGCAGGCGGGTGTCCCACTCCAGGGGATAGCCGCCGTAGGGCTTGGTCTCGACGTTGTTCCAGAAGATGATCTCCTGCCCCTTGCCGCTGGTCCAGCAGGTCTTGCAGGCGACGGTGCAGGTCTGGCACTCGATGCACTTGTTGGTGTCGAAGATGTAGGCCACCTGGCGCTCAGGCGGCGGCGCCTCGTAGGGGTAGTCCATCTCGCGGCCGAGTTGCCAGTTGTATCTCTTGGGCATGATCAGTCCTCCGTTCGTCACGCGCGCCGGACGAAGGACGCCGGCGATAAAGCGCCTTCAGCAGATCGGACTCGTAGGTCGGGCGCATCCCCATCCGGGCGGGCCGCCACAGGCGTTCGCCGTTGACCCCGCCCTCCTCGGCGAGGGTGATCTTCACCATCGACTCGCGCGGCGCGCCGGTCGGGCAGTGGACATCGGGCACGAACCCCTGGGTGATCTGTCTGCCCGAGCAGGCCCTTGACGGTCAGGGTGTCGGTCATCCAGGTCGGTTTGAGCCAGCCGCGGGTGCAGCTCTGGTGCGATCCGGTGCGGAAGAGCGACTGGTAGCGCGGTGGTCGGCGACTTGGCCATGCCGTTGGCGTTCTTCTCGGCCCCGTCGACCGAGCCGTAGGTGGCGCCGTACATGTTGTGCCACATCCGGGTGACGCCGCGCGGCGTGCCGGGGTAGTAGCGGGCGCGCACCATCAGCCGCGCCACCTTGTACCACCGCGGGTTCGACTGCCAGCCCTTGAAGGGGCGGTCGTGGGGGTCGGCGTCGATCCACACGTAGTCGCCGTCCTCGACCCCCAGCCCCTTGGCGTCGGCCGGGTTGATGTCGAGGTACATCTCGTTGATGAAGGGCTTGCGTTTGTCCTCGCGGTAGATGTCGCCGAAGGGCCCGAACCAGATCGCGACGATGTCGGTGTCGACCGCGGTGGTGTGGGCGCCGTGGCGGTACTTGGGAGTGTGGAAGATGAACCGGTAGCCGTCCTTGTTGAGCGGGTGGTGGGTGGCCATCAGCTGGTCGACCGACAGGATCACGTGGCGCGCCTGGCGCGCGTCGCCCGAGAGATCGGCCGTCTCCACCCCGTAGTCCTCCGGCACCTTCGGGCGCAGCAGGGGGTGGCCGGCCGCCGCGACGATGACGTTGGGCTCGAAGAAGGTCGAGTCGATGGGCTCGCGGTGCACGACCATGTTCTCGCCGGCGTCCATGAACTCCGGTTCCTCGCGGTAGAACTCGAGCCGCCCGGTCTTGGTGTACCAGGGCTTGTTCTCGTGCCCTGCTCCCAGCCGCCGATCTTGGGGTAGGTCCGGGTCTCGAGGATCGCCGGGATGCCTTCCTCGGCCTTGGCTCCAGAACATCGATCCGATAGCCGCGGGTCGCGTTGGAAGATGAGATGCGTTATAGATGTCTTCGTGTACCAAGGCTTGTCTCGTGCCCTGCTCCCAGCCGCCGATCTTGGGATAGGTCCGGGTCTCGAGGATGGCCGGGATGCCCGTCCTCGGCCTTCGCCTCGAGGTCCTCGATCCGATGGCCGCGGGTCGCGTTGGAGTGGTCGAGGATGCGCTGGATGTAGGGCCGCATCCCGCCCTCGCCGAGGAACTGCCAGTAGGCCGCGAACCGCGGATCGTCGGCACACCTTGCCGAGCGCCTTGCAGATCCCGGCCGCCACCTCGACGTCGCAGCGGGTGTCGTGGATCCGCGGCAGGGGCGAGGTCGGGAAGACGTAGAGGAAGGGGTTGGTGACGCTGATGGTCATGTCCGGGTACCGCATCTCGGCCCAGCTGTCGACCGGAAAGACGACATCGGCGTACTCGCAGCTCGCCGGTCCACCACCACTCGTTGATGGCCATGAACTCGACCCGTTTGAAGGTGTTGACGACGGTGTCGTAGTGGCCCTTGGCGTTGCCGATCAGCGAGTTCGAGTTCGAGACGTGGATCGCCTTGGTCGGGGTCGGGATGTGGGTCTTGCCGGTCAGCACCGCCTTGCCCATGCGCAGGATGCTGTCGCCGTGGTTGAAGTAGTGGACCGACTCCGGCTTCCAGTAGGTGCGCGAGCGGGCGGGTTTGGCGGGGTCCAGCTCGACGTCGAACGGGTTCTCGGCGATGTACTGGCCGAGACCGTTGAAAAGCCGGCGCGGTAGTTGCCGGCGTAGGAGCCGACGTTGCCGCCGATCCGGCCGACGTTGCGGGTCATGGCGGCGATCAGGAAGATCGCGCGGTCCTTGAGGTCGGAGTTGAAGAACTGGTTGGGGCCCATCCCCATGACGAACAGGGTCTTCTCCGGGTTGGCCGCGATCTGGCGCGCGAGCGAGCGGATGGCGGCCGCCGGCGCCCAGGTGATCTTCTCGACCTGCTCCGGCGTGTAGGAGCCATCGAGCAGCTCGCGGGTGAGCGTCGAAGACCGTGCGGCACGTGACCGTGCGAACCGTCGGCGAGCCGGACCGTGACCTCGCCGTCGAGGCGCGGGCGCACGCCGAGCGCCGCGAAGTGCGGGCCGATCTGGTCGCGGTTGACGGCCACCGGACCGCGCGAACCGTCCCACACCACGTAGTCGCCCCACTCGCGCCGTTTGGCCTCGGTGATCACCGGCCCGGGCTGGAGGTGGATGGCGGGCCCCGGCTTGTCCGCCGAGGTCAGGATCACGTTGTTGGTCGAGCGCGGCCTGTTCGTAGCCGGGGAAGACCTCGGCCGCGCGGAGCAGACCGCCGGTGTCCATCCGCACCAGCATCGGCAGATCGGTGGTGGAACGCACCGCGTCTTCGTCGTAGAGCTTCTCCTTGATCATCACCTGCGCGACACCGAGGGCCAGGGCGGGGGTCGTGCCGGGGCGCACGACGATGACCTCGTCGGCCTTGCATGCAGTCGCGCTGTACTCGGCCGAGATCACGACGACCTTGGTGCCCTTCATCCGGGCCTCGGTCAGCCAGTGGCTGTCGGGCATCTTGGTGGTGATCCAGTTCATCCCCCAGACGATGGCGAGGCCTGCGTGCTCGACGTTGCAGAGATCGAAGTCGACGGTCTGCTGGCCGGTCACCATGGGGTGGCCCGGGGGCAGGTCGGTGTGCCACGAGTAGTTGTCCCAGCCGCGCGCCCCGACCGATCCCTCGGCGCCGCCGCCGCGGATCGAGTCGTCGAGCAGGGCCATCGCGTTGGCCAGCCGGTACTGGGCGAAGACCCGGGTCATCCCGAGGGGCGGCATGCCGCCGCGGAACTTCAGGACCTGGGTGCCGGCGCCGCCGGTTTCCTCGACCATCAGCGGGTCGTAGCCCTGTTTGAGGAGCAGGCGCCTGGCCTTCCTCTCCGTTGTAGGTGCGGGCGATGTTGTCGAGGGCGATGGCCGAGAGGCGGAAGGCCTCGTCCCAGCTCACCGTGATCCACGGGTCCTCGCCGCGTTTGAGGTACTTCTCATCGACCGCGCCGGTTTCGGGGTCTCGGGGGAAGCCATCGTCGACCCACTGTTTGAACCCGCTCCGAACCATCGGTCGTTTGCAGCGGCGGTCGCCGTAGATGCGCCGCACCAGCGCCAGGCCCTTCTGGCAGCAGCGCGGGTCCCAGCGCTGGCTGGCGCGGTTGCCGCCGAGATCGGTGGCCTTGTGGTAACCGTAGGTGGGGGAGATGCGGGTGATGACGCCGTTCTTGACGTGCCCGCGCAACAGGCAGTTGTGGGTGTCGTTGGGTGCGCACAGAAAGACGAACGACGAGTCCGAGTGGTAGAGGTCGCGGTAGACCTTTTCCCAGTCGCGGTTGGGGTAGCCGGTGAGAGGGTTGACGACCCGAAGGGGCTTGAGAAAGTCGGCGGCGCTGAGAGCGTGATCGGCGATGAGCGCCGAACCGATCCCGGCACCCGCCATCTGGAAGAGGAACCGGCGACGGGTCAAAGGTGTCTGGTTGCGGCTGCGGAGGCGGACCTGGGGGTCGCGGGCCGCATCGTCGGGTGTTTCCGTCTCGTCGCGTGAACGTTCGGTCATGAGGCCTCCGCTTTTTCTCTCGGACACAATGCCGCATGGTCCTCGGTGACGAGGTCGGCGAGGCTGGTGGAACCGAAGGAGGCGCGGATCGAGGCGATGGCCTCGTCGAGCCTCCGGTGGAGCGGGCACAGGGACTTCGAGTGAGATTCAAGGGAGAGAGGGCAACTCTCGATCCGCTGAATGGGGTCGACCGCGTCGACGATGTCGAGCACCGTGATATCGGATGGCGGTTTGGCAAGAACGAATCCTCCGCCCTGACCTCTCTGGGACGACACCAGACCCGCCCGGACCAGGGTTTGCAGGACCTTGGAGAGGTAGGCCTGGGGGACCTGGGTCGTCTCGGCGATGTGTGGCGAGAGCATCGGTTGACCGTCGGCCCCGGCAAGGGCGACAACGGCTCTGAGGGCGTACTCGGTGGTTTTCGAGATCACGCAGGCCTCTTTTCAGATATTTGGATCTTCTTATCCAAATATGAATCGAGGCGAGGCTTTTGTCAAGCGTTCGGTTCTTTTTCTAGGATGAGTCGGCCGACCTCAGGATCGGCCTGGTGAGACACGTCGCGCCACCCTCGGCCTTGAGCGAGAGCTCCCGGCCGCGGTAGGTGAGAACCTCGCAACCGGAGGCCTCCATCCGTTGCCTGGTGACCGGGTTGCCTTCGATGGCCAGGCACCGCCGCGGAGCGAGAGCGAGGACGTTGGGGCCCATGGTGGGGTACTCGTCTTCGGGGACCTCGACGAGGGCGATGCCGCGTTGGGCCAGCAGTTCCATGAAGGGCACCGGCACCAACGGCGGGATAGACCACCGCCAGATCGTGGTCGAGCATCGAGATGAACGACATCAGGTGAAGGCAGGAAGCCGGTCCGTCGCCGTGGGGAAGTTGCACCTCGACCGTCTCCACGCCGAGCGGGCGCAGGGCGGCGGTTAGCTGGCGGAAGCCCTCGGCGTTGGTACGGTAACCGCGGCCCACTGCCAGCGTGTCATGATCGAGCCACAGGAGGTCGCCGCCTTCGGCCGTGGCCTCGCCCTCGAGAGTGGCGAGAACCGGAACGCCCAGCGACTCCAGCGTCGCCGCAATCGCCGCCTCCTCGCCGCGGCGCTCGGCCTTGCCCATCCTCAAGACCACGGCGCCGGCGTCGGTGACGATCACCGGGTCGTGGGTGAAGATCGCGTCCGCGTGGTCTGGCAGCGAGGTCTCGTGATAGAGAACCTCGCAACCTTCTTCGCTAAGGGTGGTGACTAGGGCGTCGTGCTCGGTCTGTGCAACCTCGAGGTCCGGCTGCGAGACGTAGTGCCAGCGCGCGGGGTCGGCGTTGCCGAAGGCCACATCCGGGCGGCGCACGAGTACACGTGTCAGGGGCTCGACCATGCTCTGTGATCCGTAGTTCTTCATGTTGTTGACCCTTCGTCGTCCAGCCGCAGCGGTCCCGAGTGCACGGTGGTAAAGCGGCGCAGGTGGACCTTGCCCGGCGCCAGACCGCGCGGTTTCGACACGTCGCCGGCGCGTGCCATGTGGACGGCGACCTTGCCGCCGCGCCGAGCCTTCGAGTAACCGGCGGCGAGCCCGGCGGCGAATTTCTTGGTCTCCCGCGGCAGCGCCTCGAGGTTTTCGGGGTTGCGGACGACCACGTGCGAACCGGATTCGCCGGCGACGTGAAACCAGAAGTCGCGCGGTGCTGCCAGCCGCAGAGACAGCACGTCGTTGTCGCGGGCGGTACGGCCGACCAGCACGATCATCCCATCGGGGCTCTCCGCTACCCGCGCCACCGACCGCCCCTGCCAGATGCCGGCGTCGGGATCGGATAGGAGGAGGCGGATTTTTCGTTCGAGCCATGTGGACATCATAGCTGTTCCGCGATGCGATGGGGCAGTGAGGCTAGTGGTGAGGCGGGGAGGGTGCGGCGGAGTTTCGACATTGTTCCGGCTACGCCACCGGTACCCGGGCAAGCCGTGCGGCGAGGTGCCATTTCAACGGGGCCCACCAATTCGCGAATGCTTCTGAAAGGCGGTGGCGTCACGTCGGTACGACGGGAAGCGCGTACGGAAAGTCGGGGATGGCAGCCGGGACGGCCGCCCCACAATGCTCCGGAAACGTGACTCTTGTGGGGCACGCGTCTCGCGTGCCGCGAAGAAAATCCTCCCGGCCCACCGTGGAGGTGAACCGGGAGGCGTAGTCGGTCGAGGGCAGGTGTCAGTCGGTCGGCATGTCGACCTCGTCGAGGACCGACCACCCGGTCTTGAGTCCGATGACGAACCAGGTCAGGGCCACGGTGCCGGCGGCGAAGATGGTGTCACCGATGACCCGCATCCAGCGCACGGTCTCGAGCCACGGCTGTTGCAGGAACTCGGCCGAACGGGCGTACCAGAGACCTTCGCGGATCGAGGCGATGGTCTGGGCGAAGCCGACCGGCAGCACGCTGAGGAGAACCATCAGCGCGAGCCCGATGTTGATCGACCAGAAGGCGAAGGACAGAACCCCGTCCTTCCAGCGGTTGCGGGCCGCGAGGCCCTTGAGCACGAAGAGCATCAGACCGATGCCGAGCATCCCGTAGACGCCGAAGAGCGCGGTGTGGCCGTGCACCGGAGTGGTGTTGAGCCCCTGCATGTAATACAGGGCGATCGGCGGGTTGATCAGAAAACCGAAGATGCCGGCGCCGACCAGGTTCCAGAAGGCGACCGCGATGAAGCACCAGATCGGCCACTTGTAGGCCTGCAGCCAGGGTTTGGCCCGGCTCAAGGTGAGGTTGTGATACGCCTCGAAGCCCATCAGCACCAGCGGCACGACCTCGAGCGCCGAGAACGTCGCACCGAGGGCGAGGATGGCGGTGGGCGTGCCGGTGAAGTACAGGTGGTGGAAGGTGCCGATGATGCCGCCGAAGAGGAAGATGTTGGTCGAGAAGAGAACGGCGGTCGTCGCGGTCCTGGTTCGCAGCAGACCCAGACGGACGAACAGGAAGCCGATCACCACGGTCGCGAAGACCTCGAAGAAGCCTTCGACCCAGAGGTGGACCACCCACCAGCGCCAGTACTCGGCGATCGCCAGATTGGTCTGGCGTCCCCACATCAGACCGGCGCCGTAGAAGAGGGCGATGGCCGCCGAAGCGATCACGAACATCCCGAGCAGCGAACGGTTGTCGCCGCCCTTTTTCAGGGCCGGCCAGATCGCGCGCACCATCAGGAAGAGCCAGATGAAGAGCCCCGCCAGCAGGAAGATCTGCCAGAAGCGGCCGAGATCCACGTACTCATAACCCTGGTGGCCGAACCAGAAGCCGGTCTCGAGGCCCAGCTGCTGCATGATCGACGCCCACTGTCCGGCCAGCGAACCGACGACGATCACGAGCAGCGCGCCGAAGAGGACGTTGACCCCCAACCGCTGGAACTTCGGTTCGTGTCCGGACACCGCCGGTGCGATGAACAGACCGGTCGCCAGCCAGGAGGTCGCGATCCAGAAGATCGCGAGCTGGATGTGCCAGGTCCGGGTCAGCGAGTAGGGGAGGAACTCGGCGAGGTTGAAACCGTAAAAACCGCTGCCCTCGACCCCGTAGTGGGCGGTCACCGCTCCCAATCCCACCTGGACCAGTATCAGCGCGGTCACGACCCAGAAGTACTTGAGGGTCGCCATCATCGACGGTGTCGGTTGCAGCCCGAGCAGGGGGTCGCGGTCCGGCAGCTCCGAGTGGTCGAGGTCGTCCTCCTTGTGGCTCGCGTACCACCAGGCGAGGAGACCGATGCCGGCGATCAGGAGGATCACCGAAAATCCTGTCCACAGGTGGAGGGCCGGCATCGGGACGATTGCCCACCAGTTGTTCGGGCGGCCAGTTGTTGGTGTAGGTGATGGACTGCCCGGGCCGCTCGGTGACGCAGGCCCACGAGGTCCAGAAGAAGAAAGCGGTCAGCTGGTCGAGCCGCTCGGGGTCGGTGACGGTGTCCTTCCTTCATGGCGTAGGCTTCGCGCAGATCGGCGAGGCCGGGGTCGTTGTTGAACAGCTTCTGGTAGTGGTCGGCGGTTGCAGCGATGGCCTCCGCCCGTAGCTGGGACACGACGAGGTCGCCGGTGGCCGGATCGTAGGTGTTCTCGCGCAGCGCTCTCCTGCAAGTCGCGCCTGAAGCGCGGCCTTCGGCTCGGCGGCGAGCTGGTCGAACGGAAGGCCGTGCTCGGTCCTGGCCCACGCATCGAGCATGTAGACGGCCTCACGGTGGAGCCAGTCGGCCGACCAGTCGGGAGCGACGTAGGAGCCGTGTCCCCACACCGTGCCCAGTTCGTGGCCGCCGGTGGACTGCCAGACATTCTGTCCGTCCTTGATCTCGGCGCCGGTCCACAGCACGCGGCCGTCGGTCGTGACGACCTGTTCGGGCACCGGCGGTGCATCGCGGTAGATCTCGCTGCCGTAGTAACCCAGCACGGTGAACGAACCCACGATCACCAGTGCGAATGCGATCCAGAGTCTCCGATATTCCATTTCCACACTCCTCCAAAATTCGAATAATGTCGATCTGCAAGCCGGGTTCAGTCGTTGACGAGGGCCTGGAGCTCCTCCAGCTCGGCGGTCGCGTCAAAGGCGTCGAAGGCTGTCCTGAGCTCCGCGACGACCGGAGGCTGGAGCACCTGGGCCGCCATCGGGAAGAGGATGTTGTCCTCCTTCTGGATGTGGCCGCGCAGCAGGACCGAGAAGGCCGTCGCGTGTTCCCGGACGGTTTCCACCTCCTCCGATGTCAGCGGCCCGTCGCCGCCGGCGACTTCCGCCAGCTCTGGTGACGTGCGCCCTGCCGGCCTCATGCTCGGACAGCATCACGAAGACGGGGCCGGATTGACTCGAAAAGCCGTGGGCGGCCAGGGCCGTGAACAGACGGTCCTCCTCCTTCGCGTGGTGCACCCGGTCGGCATACTCGCGGAAGAAACGCACGAGCTCGCCGAGGCGGACGCGAGCGGCCGGGTCGGTCGTGGAGAGGCCGGCGCTCAGGCTGTCCAACGAATCGAGCCCGCGCTCGATGACGCGGTGCTCGTTCATCAGGGTTTCTACGGGGTGAATCATGGCTGTTGCTCCTTTGTTGTCTCAAGACACTTCAAGGTCTTTTGAGTGGTCAAAAAAATCAGCGGCCTTCGAACGCGAGATCGGAGATCCGGGTCTCCTCCAGCATGCGGTCGGAGGCGTGGCGGACCTGTTCCCACTGGTCGTGCAGCGGGCAGGGGTGGTTCTCGTCGCACGCGGGCAGGCCGAACGCGCAGTCGTTCAATGCTCTCAGCGGCCCTTCAACCGCCTCGAGCACGTCCATGATCGGCCTGTCGAGGGACTTCTCGTCGAGACGGAAACCGCCGCCCCAGCCCTTCTGGGACTCGACAAAGCCGCTCTTTCGAAGCTGATTCAGGATCTTCGAGAGGTAATTCGCGGGGATGCCGGTGAACCCGGCGAGTTCCTCTCCGCTGACCAACGCGTCGCGTCGGCGCGCGAGCGTGCCGAGGAGGTGGAAGGCGTAGCGGGTGGTTCGGGAATACATCTCAACAACTCACCGCATGAGGTTATCCCTTGAGATTCGAGCTGTCAAGAGAAAGATCAGTGCGGCGGCGGTGCCTGGCATCCGGCCCGTCCGACGGGCCGCGTGCCTGGCTCCGCACGGGAAGGGCGCAAGGAAAGCCGGCCTGCGATGGCGGCTTCTATCCCTCCCATTCCCGAAACACCGGAGCGATCGCGCCGGGTCATCGGTCATGACGCCGGTGGCCCCGGCGTCGAGCAGGGTGCGGGCCTCGGCGGGGTCGTTGACGACCCAGAAGTCGGTGCGGATCCCGAGCGATCGGCACTTCTCCAGGAACCGTCTTGCCATCGAGCCGGATCGGCCCGGAGTGGGTCGGGACCTGGGCGGCGTCCCCGGCGACGTACTTCCGTGCAAGCGCGGGCGGCAGGAACCGAAGCCAGACGATTTCCCGGCGAGTGAGGGCGGTGCGGCCACGGTAGCCGAGACTGCGGACTCGCCCCATGACTTTGCCGCTGAAGCTTGCCAGCGTCACCCGGTCCTCGGCCCCGTGACGAGCCAACAACTCGAGGAGATCCGGCACCGCCGCAGGGTCGCCGGGTTTGTGGTCGATGCTCATGGGCACATCCGGAAATGCCTCGAGGACCTCCTCGAGGGTTGGCACCACGTGGCGTTCGAGGTCCCGGGCGTCGGTGGTGGAAACATCCCAACCCTTCACCTCGTCGAGACAGAGCGCGCAGATGTGGCCCGGTACGCCGGCCAGGCGAAGACCGTGGGGATCGTGGGCGACAACGAAGTGACCGTCCCTGGTGCGGTGGATGTCGAGCTCGAGCGCGGTAGCGCCGTCGGCCAGAGCCTTTTCGAAGGCCTCGAGGGTGTTCTCGGGCAGCAGGGCCGAGGCCCCGCGGTGGGCGTAGAGACGGAGGTCGTGGCCGCTGCTCGACATACCGGTTCATAGTAACCCGGGCGCCCGGAGAGACACTCACGGACCGTCATTGAGCTATTCTGAGGCGGGTCCACGACACGGGAGCATCATGTTTGAGACAGCGGAACTCGGACGCAAGGTGCCGAAGAAGGCCTTCGAAAAGGCGGTGCCGGAGCTGCGGGTGGAGCTCGTCGACCTGCAGCAGCGGCTGCGCACGGCCGACTTTCCGGTGCTCGTTCTGTTTTCCGGGGTCGACGGCGCCGGCAAGGGCGAGACCATCAACCTGCTCAACGAGTGGATGGACCCGCGCTGGATCGAGATCCTCGGCCTACCTCAACCGCCGTCGGACGAGGAGCAGGAACGACCGAGATTCTGGCGCTACTGGCGCGATCTGCCGGCCGAAGGGGCGGCTCGGTCTCTTCCTCAGCGCCTGGTACTCACGGCCCTTCCTCGACCACGTCTACGATCGCAGCCGATGCCGAGTTCGACCGCCAGCTCGACCGCATGCATCGCCTTCGAGCGGGTGTTGGCGGACGACGGCGCTCTGATCCTGAAGTTCTGGATGCACCTCGGCAGGCTCACAGAAGAGGCGGCGGCTCAAGGCCCTCGAGAAGGACCCGCTGCGGCGCTGGCGGGTGCATCACCGAGGTCGACTGGAAGCACTGGCGGATGTACGACCGCTTCGTGGAGGTGGCCGAGCACACGATCCGCGCGACGTCGCTTCGCCCGGGCGCCATGGAAGATCGTCGAGGGCGATGGACACCAACTATCGTGCGCTGACCGTCGCGACGATCATCCGGGACGCGGTTAGCGCCCGCCTCGGAGCGGCCTCCGGAGATGACGCGTTGCGGCGCCGAATCGACATCGAGATGGAGAGCAGCCGCCGGAGTGCAGCCGGACGACTACGGCGGCATGCGATTCTCGACGAGCCCCTGCACCACACGGTGCTCACCGATCTCGACATGACCCGGACCGTCGGCAAGGAGGACTACCGGCGGGAGCTTCCGCGGCTCCAGGGGCGGGTCAACAGCTCTGTTCCGCGAAGCCAAGGACGTCACGGAATCTCGCTCGTGTGCGTGTTCGAGGGCTGGGACGCAGGCGGCAAGGGTGGCGCCATCCGCCGCTTCACGCGCGCCCTCGACGCCCGCGACTACCGGGTGATACCGATCGCTTCGCCGAACGACGACGAGGCGGCGCATCACTACCTGTGGCGGTTCTGGCGCCAGGTGCGGCGGGTCGGCCGGGTGACGATCTTCGATCGCTCGTGGTACGGCCGGGTGCTGGTGGAACGGGTCGAAGGCTTCGCGTCGCCGTTGGAGTGGCGGCGGGCCTACACGGAGATCAACGAGTTCGAGCGCCAGCTGACTCGAGTTCGGAATCGTGCTGGTCAAGTTCTGGCTCCACATCACGCCCGAAGAACAGCTGCGACGTTTCGAGGAGCGGCAGACGATCGAGTACAAACGTTGGAAGCTGACCGACGAGGACTGGCGCAACCGCGAGAAATGGGACCTCTACGAGCGCGCGGTGCAGGAGATGGTGGAGCGAACGTCGACCCTCGACGCGCCGTGGACCCTGGTCGAGGGCAACTGCAAGCGTTTCGCAAGACTCAAGGTTCTGCGCACCGTCAGCGAGGCGCTTGAAAAGGTTCAAGACGGGGTCAAGAGCACCGCCCCCAAGAAGAAGAAAAAGAAGGACTGAGGCACTCGACCCCGTCGTTCTCGGGTGAGCCAAGAATCGAGCGGGCGAGAAATTTTCTGACAGGCGTAGGCGGGTCGTTTACGGCCCGCCCGTGGGAGGCTCTGAATGAGCGGTCGGTGGTGGCGGGTCCTGAAGGACCCGCCTACGTCTTTGAGAAGAGTCGGGCCGACATGCCCCGCCCCTACAACGCTGATCGTCGAATATCCGGGTAGGGGCGGCACACATGCCGCCCGCGGTGACGGTTCGACGGCTTTTGCGGGACTCGGTCACAGCTCGGGATGCCGGTCCTGGAACCCCGTCGCCTCCTGATAGGCCCTGGCCAGCAGCATCGCCTCCGAATCCCGGAACAGATTGCCGCAGAAGGTGACGCTGGTCGGCGTGCCGTCGGCGCGGAAACCGTTGGGAAGGACCACCGCGGGGTGGCCGGTGAGGTTGGTCAGACGCAGGTTGTCACCGAAGGTCGGCGACAGGTAGACGTCGATGCCGTCGAGGATGCGCGCCATCTCGCGCATCGCGAGCCGCCGAACCCGGTTGGCCTGGATGTACTCCACCGCCGGCACGGCGCGGTGGCTGCGGAAGCGGTTGGGCCACGCCGTCTCGTCCTGGCGGACCAGAGTGTCGTCGAGATTCGAGCGGGTGAGGTCGTCGAACGCGGCCGCCGCCTCGGCGACGAGGATGAAGCCCATGGCGTTGATCGGAAGGTCGGGGAGTTCGATGGAGACGAGATCGATGCCCATCGACCGCACGCTTTCGAGGGTGGCCAGATTGAGCTCAAACCACTCCTGTCTGTCCTCTTGCTCGGGTTTGGTTTCGAATGCCGAACGCAGGTAGGCGACGCGCAGGTCCTTCGGGTCGCGGTCCGCGACCCAGCTGAAGGGCACGTCGATGACGGTCTCGTCGTGACCGTCGGGGCCCTGGATGACATCGAAGACCAGGGCACAGTCCTCCACCGAGCGGCAGATGGGGCCGATCTTGTCCATCGACCACGACAGGGCCATCGCGCCGTGGCGGCTGACCCGCCCGAAAGTGGGGCGGAGCCCGGTCGCGCCGCAGCGGGTGCACGGCGACAGGATCGAGCCGCGGGTCTCGGTGCCGATTGCGAAACCGACCAGTCCCGCCGCGACCGCCGATGCGGGGCCCGCCGACGATCCGCTGGAGCCGTCCTCAGGGTTCCACGGGTTGCGGGTCGTGCCGCCGAACCACACGTCCCCGTTGGCCAGCGCCCCCAGAGTCAGCTTGGCCACCAGTACTGCGCCGGCTTCGTCGAGCCTTTTGACAACGGTGGCGTTCGCGTCGAAATACTGGTCCTTGAACGGGGTCGCCCCCCAGGTGGTGGGGTAGCCGCGAACCGCCAACAGGTCCTTGGCCCCCCACGGGATGCCGTGGAGCGGGCCGCGGTAGGTGCCTTTCGCGAGCTCACGGTCGGCGCGCTCGGCCTGGGCCATCGCCAACTCCTCGGTGAGGGTGATGACGCAGTGGAGGGTCGGGTCGAAGCGGCGAAGTCGCTGGAGGTACATCCCGGTCAGGGCGACCGACGAGACCTGCCGGGTCCGCACCAGCTCGGCGAGCTGAGTGACAGGGAGAAAGGCCAGGGCCTCGAGGTCGTCGGAAACCGCGACCGCGGTCGGCCGGCTGGGCCGGAAACGCCGCGGGCCGGGATCGTAGACAAAGCCCGCCGGCCGCGGGTCGAAGTGGAGCGCCGGCGACACCGAGTTGGGCAACGGCACCTCGCGCAGCGCCGCGTAGTCCGCCTTGAGGTCGTTGACACCCTCGAGCATGAGCTCGCGCTCGGCGTCGGTAAAGTCGAGCCCGGCCAGGGTCTCGGCATGGGCCAGATCGGCTACCGTGACGGCACCGTTCTCTTCCGCAGCCGCCCACAACCGGTCGGCTGCCATTCCGGCCACGCCGAACCCACCCAGAAACGCCACGAACCGCCTGCGGTCAAAACCAGCCTTCATCCTCGCCCTCCTTCGACGGCGCCAGGTTAACAGGAGGCAACGGCGAATTTTGAATTTTGAATTTTGAATTTTGAATGACGGACCCCTCGCACCGTGCGGCGGTGAAGGGTGTGGGACGAAATCACGGGGCTCAGTGGTTACATGCAATGGTGAAGCGACACCGGGGGGAGATTTCATGGACATCACGGCGTTCTTACCGGCGGATTTGTTTGCGGGCCAGGTGGTTTTCATCACCGGTGGCGGCAGCGGCATCAACCTCGGCATCGCGCGCTCGTTTGCCGCCCTCGGCGCCGACATCGGGATCTGCGGCCGCTCGGCCGAACGCCTCGAGGGCGCGGCCCGTGAGCTCGAAGGCCTCGGTGCGAAGGTCGCGGCGGAGGTTGCCGACGTTCGTGACTACGAGGCGCTCGAGCGGGCGCTCGGACGCGACCCGTGAGGCACTCGGACCCATCAACCACCTGGTGTGCGGCGCCGCCGGCAACTTCCCGTGCCCGGCCGAAAGCTTGAGCCCGGCTGGGTTCAAAGCGGTAGTCGACATCGACCTCGTGGGCTCGTTCAACGCCAGCCGGGCCGCTTTCGAGCAACTGCAGCTCGACCCGCGGCACGATCCTCTTTCTCTCTGCCGGCCAAGCCTATGTTCCATACGCATTGCAGGCCCACGTCGGCGCCGCCAAGGCAGGGGTCGACCACCTGATGCGCAATCTCGCCCTCGAGTGGGGACGGTTCGGGATCCGCTGCAACTCGGTGGCGCCGGGGCCCATCGAAGGCACCGAGGGCATGCGCCGACTGGCACCTACCGACGAGGCGTTTCACAAACGATTGCGGGCCGCGATCCCGCTTGGTCGCTACGGCACCGTGGAGGACATCGGCCGCGCTGCGGTCTTTCTCGCCTCGCCCCTCGCCGCCTACATCACCGGGACTCTTCTGGTGGTCGATGGCGGCCAGAACCTGCCCGGCTCCGGCCCCTTCACCGAGCTGCTGATGGAGGCGGCGAAAGGCAGTTCATAGTGTTGAGTTCTGAGTTTTGAGTTCTGAATTCCACTCGACGGCGGAGTTCGTTGAGCGACGCTGTGATGGCGCAAGCCTTTTGTAGCTGTGACAGATTCCCCTGAAGGGGATCCGGACATGCTGCGGCGGCCGAGAGTTGAGATGGAAGACGTCCGCCGGTAATGCATCACCCACGCCGCTGCGGGAACCCTTTCATATCCTCCAATTTCTCAATTGTATTGAGAAACATCATCCCAGGGGATACGATGGATGCGACACAAAAGGCTCGATCGCGGAGGTAGCGATGCATCGTGGGACGACGGTTGTGGTTGTTTGTGTTGTCTTTCTTGCCTTCTCCCCGGCCCTCTCCGCGGTATCTTCGGCCGGCGAGCTGCCGTTCTCTGCCGCGACGGTCGTCGAAGGCGAGTACGACGGCGCCATCTCGGTGGAGACGGGTGACATCGACGGCGACGGGGCGCTCGACATCGCAGCGATCGCCGTTTCGAGCACCACCCTCTACTGGTGGCGGGGCGGGGGCGACGGCAGCTTCACCCGCCTGGTCGTTGCATATTCCGTCGTCAGTGGAAGCGACGTGGAGATCGTGGATGTCGACGGCGACGGCGACGCGGATCTCCTGGTCTCGGCAACGGGCTCGAGCGATGCGATCGGGTGGTACGAAAACGACGGCACGCCGTTGGATGGCGGGTGGACGTTGCGGCTCATCGCGACCTCGTTCGACGGGGCGGCCTCCGTCGCCGTAGGTGACTTTGACGATGACGGCGACCTCGATGCGGTCGGCGCCGCGACCAATGCGGGTGAGATCGCGGTCGCGCTGAACAACGGCACAGGCATTCCGACCTATGAAACCGTCGACGACAGCCTCCCTGAAGCCCGGTGGGTCGCGGTGGGGGATGTTGATATGGACGGTGTCGCCGACGTGGTGGCGGCGTCGAGGGGCGCTTCAGGCGAGGTCGCGTGGTACTCGCGCGACGCAGCCGACACCTGGACGAAACACGACATCGCGGATCTCGAGGAGGCGGCTTCGGTGGAACTCGCGGACATGGATCGCGACGGCGATCTCGACGCCCTGGTTGCGGCAGCCGATGCAGCCGCCATTCGATGGTACGAAAATGACGGCAGCGGAGGGGGTTGGGACATCAACGGCGTGGGCGGCGCCGTCGACACCGTCGCCGCGGCGCTTGGCTCACGACCTCGACCTCGACGGCGATCTCGATGTGCTGTTCGGCGAGTACGAAGGCGACGAACTGGCGTGGTGGGAGAACGCGGGTCTTGGAGACGGCTCGGCCTGGACCCTGCACACTGTGGATGCGGCATTCACCGGGCCGTTCGACGTGGCCGTGGGCGATGCCGACGGCGACGGTGACGCCGATCTCTTCGCGGTGTCGCCGAGTCTCGGCGACCTCGCGTGGTGGGAGAACCTGAGCATCCACCGCAGCGCCTTGTATCGGGACAACCTCGCCGCCGGTGCTGTGAGCTGGGCCAACGATCTGGAAGTCGTCGACGTGGATGGCGACGGCGACCTCGACCTCGTTGTCGCCGACCGGGCAAATGAGGTGCTGGTGTGGTCGGAGAACGACGGGGGTGACGCCACCTCGTGGACCGTGCACGAGATTGAAGACAGCATCGTGGTCCGGGCCCTGGCCGTCGGCGATTTCAATCGTGACGGCATCCTGGATGTGGCCGGGTGCACCGCGGCCGCCATCTCGTGGTGGGAGTCGGACGGTGTCGGAGGGTGGGACGCATCACGCTGTGCCGGCGACCGAGCTCCTTTGCACGTCGCTGAAGGCCGCAGACTTCGACCGCGACGGCGATCTCGACCTGTTCAAGGGCTCGTACGGAACCGGCTTCGAGTGGTACACCAACACCGACGGGGTGGGCGGCGCGTGGACCGAAACTGCGGCGGGCAGCGGCTCGACGTGGGATGCCGACTCAATGACAGCTGCCGACCTCGATGGTGACGGCGACGTGGACGTCGCCGCTTCGGTTGAATCCAGATGGGTGTGGATGGAGAACCAGCTCGACACCAACGGCATCATCCGTTTTGAACAGACCATTGCCAGTGATCTCAACACCGCGCGATCGATCGAAGCGGGGGACATCGACGGTGACGGAGACCAGGACCTTGCCGGCGTTTTGCAGACGGATGGTCTCGTGGTCTGGTTCGAAAACACGGCGGGCGACGCCACCGTCTGGAGCGATCAACAGACGATCGTGAGCGGGATCGATGGGCCGCGCAACGTGACATTGGCTGACCTCGACCTCGACGGCGATCTGGATGCGGTCCTCATCGCAGAGTCTTCGGCAAGCGACTGCCTGCTCGCGTGGTACGAGAACTCGGCCGGCGACGGAACGGCGTGGACGCCCCACCCCGTTTCGACCGAGACGTTCCGGGCAGCGGCACTGGCGGTCGCGGACCTGGATCGGGACGGCGACCCCGATCTGGTCCACGATTCGATCGACGACGTCGCATGGTGGTGGCCGAATCGGGGAGGGCAGGCGGCCTTCTCGACGACCTCCACTGCGCCCTCGACCCTGTTGCCCGGTGTTCTCGACGATGTCCTCGAAATCGTCGTGGAGCATCGCGGGATCGCGGCCGATGGTGATCTGGAACCGGCGGAGCTGGAACTCGTGTTCACGGACGGAACCGGTGTGCCGCTCAGCCAGGCGGAGTCGGATGGCCTTTTCCACGGTGTCTGGATCTTTGAAGACGACGACGACTCGGGCGACTTCGATTCGGCCTTCGATTCCGAGGTGGTGAGCCAGGTTCCGCCGATCCTCACGGACGGGGCCACGACCCTGACGCTTCCAGATGGCGACAGCCACCTTGAAGTCACGCCTTCTGTCGCGAGAACGCTGTTCGTCGGAGTTGCCCTCGTCGCCGGCGCACCGCTGGCGAGCCCGAACCAGTTCATGGTGGTTCACCGGACCGGCGGCAGCAGCGCCGAGGACCGCACCTACGACACCGGGCTTTCAATCGAGGACCCGATGGATGTCTCCTCGACGGCTGTGACCGCAGAGGCTCCACCGGCCGAAATCTTCTCCGATGATTTCGAAACCGGTGACACTTCCGAGTGGTCGACAACGGTGGGAGGTTAACGGGCTGGCAACCAGGGGTGGCACGGATTACAGCCTCACACCTTGAACCCGCGCGGTGGGTCAGGTCGTCAGGTTGTCATCAGTGGAACCTATTTGAACCGCAACATCTTGACGTCAAGATCCTGCCGCCCTCGTTGGGATATCGAATGTTCGAGGTGTTGTCTTGGACAGGCCTGGGAGGGGTTCGGAATTCAAAATTCAGAATTCAGAATTGATCAGAACATTCCAAGCTCAAGCTTCGCGGCCTCAGACATCATCTCCGGGTCCCAAGGCGGGTCCCAAGTGATCTCGACGGTTGCTTTGGCGACGCCCTCGATCGCTGCGACCTTCTCCTCGACCTCGGGCGGCAGGCTCTCGGCCACCGGGCACATCGGCGAGGTCAGGGTCATGAGGATGTGGACGTTGGCGTCGTCGTCGACCTTGACCTCGTACACCAATCCCATTTCGTGGATGTTGACCGGGATTTCAGGGTCGTAGACGGTCCGCAAGACGTCGATCGACTTGATCGTGAAGGGTGCTCATCGGCACAGCTGCAGATCCAGTTTCGAGTTTTGGATTTCGAATTTGGATTTCCGCTCACCCGCTCCTCGAAAGACCGGATCGCGGAGACCGAAAATCCGAAATCCGAAATCCAAAACTCACGAACTCATTCTGTGCTCACTTTCTCGTCGTCCGCATCGATGGCGGCGTTGAGGGTGTGCCAGGCGAGGGTGGCGCACTTGACCCTGACCGGGTACTCGCGAACTCCCTCGAAGACCTGAAGTTTGCCCAGCTCCACGCCCTGCTCGGCGGCGACACCGGTCAGCATGTCGTGAAAGCCTTCGAAGATCTCTCTCGCCTGGGTGACGGTCTTGCCCTTGACCGATTCGGTCATGAGCGAGGTTGAGGCTGTGCAGATGGCGCAGCCGTGACCCTGGAAGCTGATCTCCTCGATGACTCCGTTCTCAATCCGCAGATAGACTTTGACGATGTCGCCGCACAGGGGGTTGTGGCCGTCGGCCGAACGGGTCGCACAGTCCATGACGTAGCAGTTCCTGGGCTTTTTGTTGTGGTCGAGGATGATCTCCTGGTAGAGCTCGCGCATGTCCGACATCAGCCGAATACCTCCCGGACTTTGACCAGACCGGCCGCCAGGGCGTCGATCTCGGAGTCGGTATTGTACAGAGCGAAGGACGCCCGAACGGTGGCAGAGACGCCGTAGCGCTTCATCACCGGTTGGGCGCAGTGGTGGCCGGCACGAACGGCGACGCCTTCGGAGTCGAGGATGGTCCCGATGTCGTGCGGGTGGATACCCTCCATCACGAATGAAAGTGCCGATGCGCGCTGGCGTGCCGACCCCACCAACCGGATTCCCGGGATCTCGAGGACTGCAGAGGTCGCGTCGGCGAGGAGTCGGCGCTCGTGGGCGGCGATGGTGTCGAGGCCGATCTGGTTCACGTAGTTGAGTGCCGTAGCGAGACCGATCGCCCCTTCGATATTGGGGGTGCCGGCCTCAAACCTGTGCGGCGGCTCGTTATATGTCGTGCCTTCGAACGATACCGACAAGATCATGTCGCCGCCGCCCTGGTAGGGCACCATCTCCATCAAGTGTTCCCGCTTGCCGTAGAGGGCGCCGATGCCGGTGGGGCCGTAGACCTTGTGGCCTGAGAAGACGTAGAAGTCGCAATCGAGGTCCTGGACATCGACTGCAAGGTGGGGAACGGCCTGGGCCCCGTCCACCAGCACCGGTACACCGCGGGCGTGGGCGGTGGCGATCATCTCACGCACCGGGTTGACGGTTCCCAACGCGTTCGAGACGTGGACGATGCCGACGATCTTCGTGCGGTCGCTGAGCAGCCGTTCGTAGTCGGCGAGGATGATGTCGCCGTCGTCATCAATCGGGATGACCTTGAGATGGGCGCCGCGTTCTTCGCACAAAAGCTGCCAGGGGACGATGTTGGAGTGGTGCTCCATGGCCGAGATCAGCACCTCGTCGCCCTCGCCGAGACGCGGGCGGACAAAGCTCGAAGCCACCAGGTTGATGGCTTCGGTTGTCCCGCGGGTGAAGACGATTTCGCGGCTGTCGGCCGCGCCGAGGAATTTTCTGATGGTGGTGCGCGCCCGTTCAAAGGCGACGGTGGCGCGTTGCGATAACAGGTGGACGCCGCGGTGGACGTTGGAGCAGTCCCGTTCGTAGAAGTTGCGGACGGCGTCGATCACTTCACGGGGCTTTTGGGTGGTGGCGGCGTTGTCGAGGTAGACCAACGGCTTGCCGTGGACCTCCTGGTGGAGGGCCGGGAAGTCGGCGCGGACGCCCTCGACGTCGAAGGCGGCCGCAAACTCCGCAACAGCCGGGGGGTTGTTCATGCGTCGCTTCCGGGTCGCTCGATACGGGCCAATTTCTCAGACACCCGCCGCCCAAGATCTTCGCGCAGAGCCTCCACCGGGATGCGGTCGAGAATCTCCCCGGCAAAGGCCAGGGTGAGCAGGCTGCGTGCCTCCTTGCGACCGATCCCTCGCGACCGCAGATAGAACACCGCGTCGTCATCGAGACGGCCGACGGTGGAGCCGTGCGTGCAGCGAACATCGTCGGCGAAGATTTCGAGCTGCGGATTGGAGTGAGCCACCGCGTCGTCGGACAGGATGAGGTTTCGGTTCGATTGGGTCGCGTCGGTTTTCTGGGCGTCCTGCTCGACCACGATCCGGCCGGTGAAGACCGCCCGCGACGAGCCCGCCAGAATGCCCTTGTAGAGTTGGTGGCTCCTGCAGTTGGGGGCCGCGTGGCGCAGAGTCAGGTGGGAGTCGGCCTGCTGGTTGCCGTCGGTCAGATACAGCCCGTCGAGGGAGGCCTCGGCGTCTTCACCGCCGAGCACGACCTGGATGTCGGTCCGGACCAGCCCGCCGCCCAAGGAAATCGCCTGCGCGGCGTAGCGGCTTTCCCGACCCAGAGTCACGTTCCGTGACGCGAGGTGTTGGGTGTCGGGGGATTCGTCCTGGACGATCACGTGGCGAACGGTGGCGCCCGCCTCGACCACGATCTCGCTGACCGGGCAGCTGAGCGCAGCGCCTCCGGTGCCCACGTGATGCTCTTCGACGGTCACGCCGCTGCCCGCTCCAGCCACGATCAGGATGCGCGGAGCACAGACTGTCGCCCGCGTGCTGGACCCCGCGATGAAGAGGAGCTGGATCGGGCGCTCGACTGCGACACCCGGCGGAACGTGGATCACAGCGCCATCTCTGAGAACTGCGGTGTTGAGAGCGGCAAAGGGGTGGTCATCGTGCGGCGCCAGGCTGCCGAGGTGCCGCTTCACGATCTCGGAGTCCGAGGCCGTGGCGAGCAGCAGATTGGTGATGACCACGCCGTCGGGAAGATCGTCGACCCGAGAAAAATCCGGCGAATACATACCGTCGATGAAGACGAGAACGTGGGCGTCGTCCCGCCGCCAGGAAGCGACGTCGATCCGCGACGCAACCAACGGTGGCGGAGCGAACTCGCGATCCTCAATGTCCTTGAGCCGGGTGAACCGCCAGTCCTCTTGACCCCTGTTGGGTAGACCGAGGGCCTCGAAACGGGTTCGGCCGCGACCGCGCAATTCCTGCAGCAGGGCAGGTGCCGGTGCAGCGGCGGCGGAATCGAGGACCGAGAGGAGAGATCCGTTGCTCATGGCGGTCCCCGTCATGCGCTCACCGCCGTTGGTGCGGTCTCCAACCACTCATAGCCCTGGTCCTCGAGCTGGAGGGCCAACTCGCGGCCGCCCGAACGGACGATCCGGCCGTCCATCAGGACGTGGACGAAGTCGGGCTCGATGTAGTTGAGCAGGCGTTGGTAGTGGGTGATGACGACAAAGGAGCGTTCGGGGCTGCGCAGTGAGTTGACCCCGTCGGCGACGATCTTGAGCGCATCGATGTCGAGCCCGGAATCGGTCTCGTCGAGAATCGCGAGCTTTGGTTCGAGGACGGCCATGTGGAAGATCTCGTTGCGCTTCTTCTCACCGCCCGAAAAACCGTGATTGACCGGTCGCTTGAGCAGCGACTCGTCGAGCTTGAGCAGCTTTGCCTTGTCGCGCACCAGCGTCAGGAAATCCATGGCGTCGATGGTCTCCTCACCGCGGTGGGTGCGGATCGCGTTCAACGCGGTGCGCAGAAAGTAGGTGTTGGACACGCCCGGGATCTCGACCGGGTATTGGAACGCGAGGAAGACTCCCTCGCGCGCCCGCTCCTCGGCGCTCAATTCGAGCAGGTTCTGACCGGAGTAGACGATCTCACCGCCGGTGATCTGGTACTCGTCGCGGCCGGTGAGCACGCTGGCGAGGGTGCTCTTGCCCGAGCCGTTGGGTCCCATGATGGCGTGCACCTCGCCCGGATGGACCGTGAGGTCGATGCCCTTGAGGATCTCTTTGCCATTGATGGCGACGTGGAGGTCTTTTAGTTGCAACATTTCAGCTCCGAGGTGATGAAGTTTTGAGTTTTAAGTTTTGAGTTTTGAGTGTCGAGTATTGAATTGCCGTCGCACGTCCGTCGATTCTCGGGTGCGGCTTCGGAACTAAAAACTCAAAACTGAGAACTGAGAACTGATGTGTCATCCGACGCTTCCTTCGAGTGAGACGCCGAGCAGTTTCTGGGCTTCGACGGCGAACTCCATGGGCAGTTCACGGAAGACCTCTTTGCAGAAACCGTTGACGATCATCGACACCGCATCCTCGGTCTCGATGCCGCGCTGGTTGCAGTAGAAGATCTGGTCCTCGCCGATCTTCGAGGTCGAGGCCTCGTGCTCCATCTGGGCGGTCGGGTTGGCGATTTCGATATAGGGAAAGGTATGGGCGCCGCAGCGGTCGCCGATCAGCATCGAGTCGCACTGCGAGTAGTTGCGGGCGTTGTCGGCCTTCTTCGCCACCTTGACCTGGCCCCGGTAGGTGTTCTGGCCGCGGCCGGCGGAAATGCCCTTGGACACGATGGTCGATGAGGTGTTCTTGCCGAGGTGGATCATCTTAGATCCGGTGTCGGCCTGCTGGCGGCCGGCAGTGAGCGCCACCGAATAGAACTCGCCCACGGTGTCGTCGCCCTTGAGGATCACGCTCGGGTACTTCCAGGTGATGGCGGAACCGGTCTCCACCTGGGTCCACGAGATCTTGGCGCGGTCGCCCTTGCAGATGCCGCGTTTGGTGACGAAGTTGAAGATGCCGCCGACGCCGGTCTCTTTGTCGCCGGGGTACCAGTTCTGCACCGTCGAGTACTTGATGTTGGCGTCCTCGAGCGCCACCAGCTCGACCACCGCCGCGTGGAGCTGGTTCTCGTCGCGCATCGGCGCCGTACAACCTTCGAGGTAGCTCACCCTGGCGCCCTTGTCGGCCACGATCAGGGTGCGTTCGAACTGGCCGGTGTTGGCGGCGTTGATCCGGAAGTAGGTGGAGAGCTCCATCGGGCAGCGGACGCCCTCAGGGATGTAGACAAAAGACCCGTCGGTGAAGACCGCCGAGTTGAGCGCGGCAAAGAAGTTGTCGGCGGTGGGAACAACCGACCCGAGGTATTTCCTCACCAGCTCGGGGTGTTCCTGCACCGCTTCAGAGAACGAGCAGAAGATGATCCCAAGCTCGGCGAGCTTGCCCTTGTAGGTTGTGGCTACTGAGACGCTGTCGAAGACCGCGTCAACCGCGACCCCGGCCAGGATCTTCTGCTCGTCGATCGGAATGCCGAGCTTTTTGTAGGTGGCGAGGATCTCGGGGTCGACCTCGTCGAGGCTCTGCAGCTCTTTCTTCTTCGGGGCCGAAAAGTAGGAGATGGCCTGGTAGTCAATCGCCGCGTAGGTGACGTTGGGCCACCTCGGCTCGGTCATCGTCTGCCAGTGGCGATATGCCTTGAGCCGCCAGTCGAGCAACCACTCCGGTTCTTTCTTCTTGGCCGAGATGTGCCGGATGACGTTCTCATCAAGCCCGGGCGGCAGGGTGTCCTGCTCGATGTCGGTGACGAAACCGTGCTCGTATTCGCGGTTTGCAAAATCCTCGATGATCTTGGTCTGAGTTGTCATCGTGTCCTCGTGTCCTCGTGTCCCCACTCGCGGCTCAGCCGCGAGAAAATGTCTTTAACCGGAGCATCCCTTGACGACCGGTAGTGAATGCCCATTCGTGAGTTTGGTGGGCGCCGGCCGCGTGCTGCGGACGATGTCGCCAACCGTGTATCCGTCCAAAAAATTGCCGATGACCTCTCCGAGGCCGTTCCATACTGGACGCAGCCCGCACGAGGCGTCGTGGGCACAGCTCTCGCCCGCGTTCATGCGGCCGCAGAAACCGGCGTCGTAGATCTCGTTACCAAACGCCCCCACGACCTGAGCCAGGGTGATCGAGTCGGCGGCCCGGGTCAGCGAGTAGCCGCCGTTGCGGCCTCGTTCGGCCGCCAGCAGACCGGCGCGCCGCAATCGTGCAACGACCTTGGCGATGGTGGCCTCGGGCAAACCCTCCTGCTCGGCAAGCTCGCGGATGTTCAGCTGCCCGCCGGAGCGAGCAATGCTGGTAACCAGCCGCAGACCGAACTCTTCGTTTTTGGTAATGCGCACCCACGGCCCCCTTCGAGCCAATCAACAGTAATACTTGAAATGAAATTCCAGATTTATGAGAAAAATAGAGGCGGGCGCGCCGGACCCGCATAAGGAGCGTGCTGGTAGGGTGGGCTTGAGCCCACCTTCAGTGTCAATCACGTGTTGCTGGCGATTCTGATGGTGGGCCAAGGCCCACCCTACTTCGGACCCGGAGACCGAGCGGACTGTTGGGGTAGGCCTCACTGCCTCACTGCCC
>CAVQQV010000025.1:0-14557 GCA_963714885.1 Candidatus Sulfomarinibacteraceae bacterium
ACCGCGGGCGCGACTCTGAAGGTGCCGGCCATGGCGGCGCGGAGGCGGTACTTGAACGTGTACTCCCCGGCCGGCAACGACTCGAAGAAGAAGTTGGTGCCGGAGTCGCGCACCTCTTCGTACCACGCGATCCCGAGGTCCCATTTGTACTGCGAGTGCAGGGTCTCGGGTTCGAAGCCGGCCCCACGCGGGTCGCGCAGGTGGACGTACTCGGCGGCGTGTTTGGCGCGGATCGAGAGCTGGACCTCGACCTGGTCGCCGGGCTCGAGGCGCTCGCCATCGGCGAGTGGCCGAAGGACCCAGCGCTCACCGTCATTGAAACGGCGGAAGTAGGTGCGTTCGACGGCGAAGAGATCGCCCCGCGCCTCTTTGGGCAGCCGCTCGGTCGAGAAGCTCCAGGTGGCCGAGGCGAAGGCAAAGCCTTTGGTGGGCTTTTCGACGACGATGGTGGACATGGTCGCGGGGTCGATGTCGTCGCCAGTAACGATCACCCTGTTGCGGGCTCCGGTGTACTCATCGGGCTCGAAGACGAAGTTGGTGATCTTCGGACCGACAGCGACCGAAATCTCCTCGCGCACGGCCAGCGTCTCCTCGTGCTGCATGTACCAGGCCAGGGAGTACACGACCTCGGCAGTGGCGCGGGTCGACTTCCAGTGGTTGAGCTTCTTGTTCAGGAGCAACCAGTGGACGAGACCGTGACGGCGTCCGTCGTCGGGTTCGAGCTCGGTCAATACCCGCAGGGCGAAGGCGTGGGTCTCGGTGGTGTCGTTGTACCAGAGCCAGGCGCGGTCCTCGGGCGCCCAGTATGTGCCGAGGTCCTGGTCGGTCTTTGACGAATCCATCACCGCGTCGAAGACAAGGACCGCGTCGTCGTGGCGGCCCGCGCGCTCCAGGGTCAGGGCCAGATAGCCCTTGGTCAGAGGCGAGTGGTCGCGCCAGTGACGGAAACTGAAGTCGAGCATCTGCCCGCGCTCGTCGGCGGTGAAGACGCCGCCGGTCCACGACTCGTCGGGGTAGTTGGAGAGCACGTAGTTCAAGAACGTGATGGTCTCCCAGCAGCAGTCGTGACCCATCATCCAGTCGACCCACTCCTCGATGTAGTGACGGTGCATGTAGTCCCACGCCCGCACCACCACGTCCTTGGGGGCATCAACACCGAACTCGAGACCCTTGGAAAAGCCGTTGAGAATGTAGAGGGTCATCCAGGGCGACGGCGGGCCGCCCGGGAACCAGGGAAAGCCGCCGAGAGAGGTCTGGCTCTTCGCGAGCTTGGCCAGGGCGGCGTCGCGCTGGGCGCGGGTGATCGTGGGGTCGAGGACGTTGATCAGGTCGTCGGGCTGTTCGCTGCCGCCGCGCGCGGTCTGCAGCCACGGCGTCTCCACCAGTTCCATGGCACGGTTGGGGTCGTCGGCCTGCCAGGTCTCGTAGCGGGTCTCGCGCGCCGACAGCTTGGCGGCCATCCGCTCGACCGAGGGGTACTGGTCGAAGAGGCTCGAGACGATCCCGGTCGAAAGGAAGCGGTTGAGGGTCTGCTCGGTGCACTCGTAGGGGTAGTTGACAAGATAGGGAAGCGCATTGAGCACCGAGTAGAAGAGCTGGGCGTCGAGGGTCACCACCAGCTGATCGTTGATCAGGGTGGGATCGTCCCCGGCCGCCATATCGGCAAAGTGCATCTCGCGCCGATCGGCATCGTGGAGGGTGACGAAACGCGACTGCATCAGGTGCATGCGACCCGGCAGTACCGGCAGCGGCCGGAGTTCGCCGTCAGAGAACTGCCCGGCGCGGGCGGTGACTTTGAAGGCGACGGTGCCGACACGAGCCGGGACGGCGAGCGGGAACGAAAGATCGGCGCCCTTGCCGGCCTCAACCGAAAACGCCACACCCGAAGTCTGCTCCGGAGTCAGACCGAACAGCCCGCGCAGGTCCTCCCCGGTCTCGGGATCGTTGATGGCCAGGTTGAGCGCGCCGGAGAAGGCCTCTTCACCGGCGTTGTTGACCACCACCTTCAGCACCGCGCGATCGCCCTCACGCAGGAAGCGCGGCAGATAGGGTCTGACCATCAGCTCCTTGACCGACTGCGCCTGGCGGGTGGCGGAACCGCCTCGGAGATCGGTCGTCACGGCGTGGACCCACAGGTTCCAGTCGGTGACCGAGTCCGGGACGTCGAACTCCACCTTCGCCGAACCATCGGCTGAGAGCACGATATGGGGTTCCCAGAAGGCGGTCTCGGAGAAGTCGGAGCGCAACTCGACCGATGACTCGGGTTCTCCACCCCCGGTCACGACATCCTTGTCCGACCGTTGCAGGCTCTGTCCAACTTCGCCCTCGGCCTTCGACTCGGCAACGGCATCCATTGCCATCCCTGCCGGGGCCGGAGAATCCGCCATCCGGAGTTCCATACCTTCGCTCACCATGCCCGCCTTCATCGCGCGGTAGCGCCCGCGGCTGCCCGGCCCGCCGATGCCATAGCCGTTGAGCACCATCAGGGAATCGCCGTGAAGGTGGGGGTAGCCCGGCAGACCGAAACCATTGCTGCGGCCCCAAGCCTGCTGCGCGCGGCCGAGGTTGGTCCACATCCGACCCATGGCCGTCCGGTCCGGGTAGAGCGACGCCACCGACGGTGGGGTGTGGGGCGCGAAGATATCGAGGCTGCGGTCGTACATGTAGGCCAGCAGCTCGGCGGCAGCCGGATCGACGGCGCCGCCGTCGCGGTTGCGAACGGTGACGGTGAAGGTCTCGCGGGTCCCGGGCCGCATGCGGTCGCGGAAGGTGGCGAAGTCGATCTCGAGCTCGCGGTCGTCCCACGGCACGAAGACCCTTGCCGTCTGCCGCACCACCTGGTGGTCCCGAACCATGGTCAACGCCACGGCGAACCCGCCACGGTCGCCAGCTGAAATCGGGAAGTCAACGACACCCGAGCGGCCGGCGCCGATCTCGCGGCGTTCGACTCTCTGCCCATCGCGGTAAACCTCGAGCACCATCTCCTGGGCCCTGAGTCCGGTGAAGACGAAGAGCCGGGCCACCTCCCCCACCCCGACCGTCGACCGGTCAAAGCGCAGAAACTCGGGCAGAGCCAACGGCGTGCGGCGCGCGCCCGCCACCACCACCTGCTCGCTGGTGGTGAATTCGGCGCCGAATTCGTCGCGGGTGGTGTAGACCACCCGATAGGCACCGGCATCGAGCCCGGGTAGCGACAGCTCGGCCACGCCATCCTCACCGTGGGTCACGGCACCGGTCGCCAACTCCTCGCCTTCGGCCCATTGTCCGAGCACCGCGTTCGGGTCGTAGGAGGGGTCCCACCGCGGCCTGAGCCGGTCGCCCGGCGTCTCGTAGCCTTCGCGACCTCCCGGGGGCCGGGGCAGGGGCTGGTCGGCGGGCATCAGCGCCTCGTCAGGCTGCTCCAGACGAACGAGCCGCCACGACCCTTCACCGGCGCGAGGGGTCCCGTCGAGATCGGTGCGAACAACGCGCAGGGTGGATGTCGCGTCCGCGGTGTGGAATCCCGTGATCGTCGATGATGCGGGCCTCCACGGCCACGAAACCGAGCCTGAAGATTCGCTCGGCGGAGCGGGTTTCACCGCCCTCGTCGGTGACATCGACACCCAGGCGGTAGCGGTAGGTGACGCCGCGCTCGGCCTCGCGCTCGTCGGCCTCGGGGACGAATTGGATCGAGAACCTGCCCTCGTCGTCGAGCGAGGTCTCGCCGGCCGCCACCACCTGGCTCTGCGCCGATGCCGAGGGATACCACCAGTACCACCACCGCGGGTAGATCGGCTCGCGGGTCACCCGCCAGTCCACGCTGCCGGTGACGACCGGCAGACCGAAGTAGTACTTCACGTCGCCAGAAAGCTCCGCCTCGCGATTGAGCCGCAGCGGTGCCTCGGGGTCGCCCACCGTGACCTCGAAGGTCGGCCGTTTGTACTCCTCCACCCGCAGCCAGGTCTGACCGCCGACCGAGGTGCGGAGACTCCACTGACCGAGGAGCCGGCCGGCCGGGATGTCGAAAGAGCCGCTCGCCGAACCGAAGGAGTTGGTCGTGGCGTCGGCCGACGCCACCTCTTCGCCGTTGGCGTCGATCAACGACACCTTCAGAGCGGTGTCGGGCAGGGTCCGGTACTCGATCTTCTCACCGCCGCCTTTGTAGGCCACGGCCTTCCAGTGCAGCGTCTGCTGCGGCCGGTAGACCGAACGATCGGTGTAGATGAGCGCCGCCGAACTGGTGCCGCGGCTGCCATCGTACTGCTGATACAGCCGGTTGGCGTCGAGGGCGAGGTCGACACCGTTGCGGGCGAGGATGAAGTATTGCTCGCGGTTCCAGGACCGGGTGCTGAATTCGACCACCCCGTCCGGGCCGCTCTTCTTGCGCTCCATCTCGCGGTGGCCGCGCCGGTAGTCATAGCCGTAGAGCGAGACGTCGACCCCCTCGAGGGCGCGTCCGGTTTCTCCGGAGCGCGCCGTCACCTCGTATCCACCCGTGACCGCTCGGGTCACCAGGACCAGATCCGAAAGCAGGAAGTTCTCGGCCACCATGAAATTGACGTCGTCTTTGAAGTCCGCCCGCATCGAGGCGGTCACCAGGTAGGCGCCGGGCAGGGTCAATTCGGGCACGACGTAGGTCGTGTGCGACCGGTAGTCGGGGGTCGCCGGCAGATCGACCGACCACTCGGCCACCGGCGCACCGGTCATGATGGCTTCGGCCTCGCGGTGGCTGGGGAGGATGTTGTAATCCTCGGACGAGACGGCAAAGTCCATTAGGTCGTACGCCCAGGCGCGGAAATAGAGGGCCTTCAGGTTCTTGTGGGAGACCTGGAACGACCGCTTCCCGAGGCCGTCGACCGCCATCGCGGCGAGGGTGTAATTCGGTTGCTCGATGGCGGCGACGATGTGGTTGCAGCGCCGGCCGCCCACACTCGAGGGATGGCGATCGCGGCCCGCCAGAGCGATCTCTCGGGCGCGAATCAGGGCGTCGGGATCGGTCTCGGCCTGGACGAATTCTGCCAGCACCGCCTGCCCCATCGACCACCACTCGAGGCTGCGGTCAAAGACCGTCTGGACCTCTTCCAGGTTGGAGATGATCGCCAGCCGGTCGGCGTCGGTCGTCAGGGACTGATTCAACCGGCGCAGCCGTTCGAGCCGGGCCTCGAGGGCGGCCTCCGGCCGATCGGCCGAAGCGTGCCAGACCTCGAGGTCGTCGAGCAGCGCGCCGATCTTCAGCAACGGGTGGACGCCGGGGTCGGCCAGGTCCAGCGCCGAAGACGCTCCCCGGTCGCCCGCGATCAGGGCTTCCGCGTCGAGTTGAAATACCTCGTTGCTCTCGGCAGGGCTCCACAGCGACGAATCGGCCAGCAACTCGACCCACAGATAGGTGACGGCGTCGCGCAGGGTGCCGCGGATGCGGGGTGGGTAGTTGTTCTGTGCGATGTAGCGGGCGAGCTCGCCAAGCGGTTCGCTCCCCCACTCGGCCCGGGTCGACCACAGGGCCAGATACGAGGCATCGGCCGCCTCGACGATCTGCTCGAGGTCCCACGCCTTGAGATCGAGTCCGCCGGGTGTCTCGACCCGCTCGCGCTGGCGGATCTCCCACGAGTAGACGCGGGCGTAGGTGGCGAGGGCGTCGGCGTAGTAGAGCTCGAGGACGGCCTGCGACACCGCATCCTCGGGCCACGGCTGCTCTTTCAAAAACCGCACGGCGGTCTCGTAGCCGTGGAGCGCCATCCGCAGCTTGGTCTCCTCGACCAGGGCGCGGGTCCAGTTCGCGGCGTCGCCCTCGGCCGTCGCGCGTTCGCGGATGGCCGTCACCGCCTCCGAGGCGGCCTCGAACTTCTGCTCGGATATCAGCCGGTCGACGTCATTCCAACTCACGGGATCTCCTCCCGTGATCGTAACCGGTGTCGGGACCGACTGCGGGTCGCCACCGTTCGCCGGGGCCGTAACCGCCTGCAACGCCGCGGCCGAAACCACGACCACGGCAAGAGCGGCGAGGAGGATGATCTGACGCGAGTTCGAGGGTGCTGGTGTTTTTCTCATGGCACCAGTTTAGACACATGCGGCCGGGGAAAGTTCCCGAACGTCGTCGACGGCCACGCCTGAGGGCATGAGAAGGGACAAGATGCAGGATGTTGGATGTTGGATATTGGATCGATCAAACCGGACCCCAGAGGGTGAAGCCAGAACGACCACCCGGCAGCCGGGACGGCTGCCCCACAAACCTTTGTGAGCATCTTGTGGGGCACGCGTCCCGCGTGCCGTGTGGTTGGGTGGATCCAATATCCAAGATCCAATATCGGGCGGGCGGGCTGGGCTACAGCTTGAACTCCGCCGAGTGGGAGGCGACGACGGTGCCGTCGGTGGTCATGGTCCAGGAGTAGCTGACGGTCTTACCGTCCTCCGATATCAGAAAACGCATATTCAGTTGGCCGTCGTCGCCGTTCGGAGCTTTCAACCCCGATCGAATTTTGGCCTCGCCGCCCCGACGGGTGACTACCTGCGGGGTCGTCAGGATTTTCCCGGAGTCGAGATCGGTCACGATCACACTGATGACGTACTGGTCGGGGTTTCCCAGGGCCGGCGCTGCTTTGACATCGAACCCGAGGTGCGCCACCTCGCCGAGATTGACGAACGGAGTCTGGAGGTCCAGGCGCACGCCGTACCCGACCACCGCTTCGTGCTTACGCCCCGCTTCGTCAAGAACCGCCCGGAACCGCCATTCACCCATGGCCGCAAGCAGACGTTCGGCGTAAGCCGGCGATGGAGAGGCCAGGATCTCGGCGTCCCGCAGTTCGCCGTCAGTGGTCACGGTCGCCCGGAAGACCGCGAGGTCGCCGGCTGGGGATTCGAGATCATCCGGAAATGGGGCAACCGGAAGAACTCGCCTCGGGTGAACGAGGCCGTCACGCTCGGCCACCAGATCCGGCGGGCCGTCGACGCTCTCCACCACGAGCACCATGGTCGGGTTGTTCTCGTCCCCCTCGCTGGCGATTATCGAGGACCCCCATGACCCACGAGGCAGTTTCAACGTCGCCTCTGTCCGCACCCGCTTGGGGCGACTCAACTCCACCCGGGGCGCGATCCGGATGGTGCCGTTGTCGCGGCTCCAGCCGAGCCCGCGGATTCTCAGCACTGCGTCGAGAGCCTGGTCCCAGGGAACGTCCCTGAGGCCCACGGTCACGGTTCCCTTCACCGACGGATCGACCACGATTTCCACTTCGGTTACCTTCGAGAAGGTCCGGAGAACATCCTGGATATTTGCATCCTGGAGTCTCAGAGTTATCGGTTCTCCGGTGAAGTCGGGAGTGCCAAGCATGCCCTCGGGTTCGAGAAACTGCACCTTGCACACCACCTGGTCGCCGACGAACCGTTCGGGCGTCAAGACCACCGACAGGCGCGGGTTGAGATCTATCGCCGGCAGAACCGATTTACGGCCGACTTCGAGCTCGAGGTAGTACTGGCGCGCCAGCAGGGTCGCCAACCGCATGGACGCTTCAGCGCTCCGCATGCTGTCGTTCATGTGCCGGACGCGCTCGAGGATTTCCTCGTCGACGGCGGTCTGGCCCCGCTGCGCAACTTCGGCAAGCGAGTAGACCCCGCCCGGGAGCAGGGTGTCTTGAGGCCGAAATGAACTCGACTGCCCGGGTTCGAGCAACACCGTCACCCGCACCCACTGCGCGTCTTCAGCCGAAGCAGCTGCACAGAGAATCAGAGCTACTGCCATCGCCAACGCAGTTGTCGTTCGTGTATTCATCGTCGTTCTCCTTCGCCGTCCGCCCTGGGAGGTTCGGTCAGCACATAGATGGGCTCGGCGCCCTCGCGCAGAACCAGGATCACGTTGGGGCCGGTTTCGTACACCAATTCGGTCGCTGCGGCAGCCGGCGGCGCCACCGGAGGCCGCAAGGACTCGTATCCGATCAGCAACGCCAACATCGACACCGCAGCAGCCACGAGAACCAGCCGGGTGCTCCGGGGCGATCGTCTCTCGGGGAGGCGCTGCCTGAGGTTGGCCTTCAACCGACGCTCATCAAATGACGGTTCGGAAGTCGACCAGGCCCGCCACTCATTTTCGAAATCGTGATTTTCGTCCATCAGTTCTCTCCTCGCCCGACCAACCGTTCCATGTGCTGCCGGCCGCGCATACGGTGGACCCGCACCGATGAGCTGGAGATACCGAGCACCTCGGCCACCTCCGAATCACTCAGACCTTCGATCACCGTCAGGTGGAGCACCGCCCGCTGGCGGGGCGCCAGCTTGCCGAGCAGGCGCTGCACATCGATCCGGTCATCAGGCGGTACCTCGCGAGCCGCGAACTCGGCGCCGTTGAGGGGCTGGAAGATCTTCTTTCTCCGAGCCCGCGCGACAGCGGTGTTGGCGACGATGCGGGTCAGCCAGGAGGCAAAGGCGGCAGGCTCTCGCAGCCTGCCGATCTTGGTCCACGCCTTGACGAGCCCGTCCTGCACCACGCCCTCCGCTTCGAGGTCGGCCACGATCGACCGCGCCAGCGCCAGCAGCCGTCGCCAGTGGGCGGCGGCGAGGTCCGAAAAGGCCTCCCGGTCCCCTGCCATCGCCTGTTGCACCAGCGCGGATTGGTCTTCCATTGCTGACATGATGCACTGAACCGGGTGAATCGTTGACAACGGAGTCTCGATTCGATGTTGGATGCTCGAATGATGGACACGGCACGCGGGACGCGTGCCCCACAAGATGCTCGCAAAGGCTTGTGGGGCAGCCGCCCCGGCTGCCGGGCGGGTGCGAAGCGCCCGTTCCACGTACCAATGAGATGTACCGACCACCGCTGGGTTACGCTCCGAGAAGGTCATACCGAAGTCGAAATCCCGATGTTCAGATCTTCATTGCCCGAGAGTGCCCCCTCCGAAGATGATTGCGCCCAAAGCATCCACTCATGTGGAGGACGGGAGATCGCAACATCGTTCGGAGACGGCACGTCCGGTGAACGAAAAAGCCGGGCGCTTGCGCGCCCGGCCGGAAAATTGGGCGAATCGCCCGGGCTACTGGGGAGGGCTCTCCCAGACCTTCAGCTGTTCGCAGGTCATCTCGTGGTCGCGGCTCCAGATTGCGTCGGCTGCAATGACCGGATCGGGATTCCCGGCCAGGGCGTCGAGCACCTCGAACGCCCGGGCGCTTTCCTCCACTGATCCCAGCCAGCGAACGGTGTTGAGCCCGATGATGGCCTCGGCACGAAAACGGCGGTCAGGGGAGTTTTCGGACGTCTCGATCAGGGCGTCGAGCTTGCCCGGGCGCAGCACGAGTTCGAGATCTCCCTGATCGTCCTTCACAATCGAATCAGCTAGATCGGTCGATGTCAAACGCTGCCGGGTCCCGAGCCGTTGCGCCGCTACCTCGCCGAGCACCACCGAGGCCACCAAAGCCGTCTCGAGGTCGCCGTCTGCGAGAGCTCGCACATAGACCCCCCTGGTGCCAAGGTGAATGCAGGCGAGGCCAACCAGGTCGTTGATGATGACGATATCTTCCTGGCGCAACAGACGGCCGAGGCGGATCGCGCGTCGGAAATCGGACATGGCTGCGGGGGAGTCCTCTGCCTCCAGACCGCGGGCAATCCACGAGCGGGCGAGATTCAGGGCAAACAGCAGATTGGTAACCCGGGTGTCATACCCGTCGAGAGGGTAGATCTGGGGATAGAACTTCATAGTCGCCTGATCGACCCACGGTTCGGCCTCCAGAAGGAGTGGGTGATCGGGAGGCAGGACCTTCCCTACCCATTCGGGGCCATCCACCCGCGCATCAGCCGCCGCCAGGGCCTCGTCGGCACGGGGCCCGATCTCCTTTGTGAAGAGTCCGAACCACTCCGCGGCGTTGCCTGATCCCTCTCCAAGCGGGGCCAAAAGGTCGAGGTCCGTCTGGAACCGCAACGGCCAGTCTTTGCTGGAGGGGCACGTCCAGCAGGGCACTTCGAGCATCGCCACCTCGAGAACTGCAGGCTGCGGAACGAAGGCCCGTGGCGCCGGGATCACAGGTTCGGGCCTCTCCTGGGAGATCAATCGCGCGCCGAGAGAGCCCGCCAGCACGACGATGACGGCGACGGCAAGGAGAACCAGGACGATTTTTGATGGGCTTTTTGAGGACGTCATGACAGGTTGCCTCCGTTTTCCATCTGGTTCAGATCCGCGGCACCGGCGAAAAGACCGATCGAGGGCTGCGCGTCCGCGTTGATCTGGACCTGTCGCAGGATGTCGAGGAACTGTTCATCACGCTGGTCGCCCGCAAGGACCGGCTGGTTTGGTGTGAAAACAGTACCCATGCGGGAGCTCACCAGGACATGCCCGGCCAGCAGCAGCACGACTGTCGCCGCCCACGCCAGCCGAAGACCGCGGTTGTTCCAGATCTTCCACCACAAGTCCGGGGCCGGTGCCGCGGTCATCCGTTCGCGAGCCGCAGCGACGGCACGGACCCGGAGGGCGCCCGGTGGCGGCGGTGGCTCCAGACCCGGCAGCAGACGCTCCAGTTCGCGTTGCTCTTCGTTTTTCATGGTTCGTCCTCCATGAGACTCCTGAGATCGGAGATCCCCTTGCGGTAGCGACTGGCGGCGGTAAAGGTGGGCACGCCGACGATGGCGCCGATCTCGGCAAAAGTGCAATCGGCGAAGTGCTTCAGGTAGATGACGTCACGCAGGGTCGGCGGCATTTCGGCCAGCAGGACCGAGGCGTGGGCGGCGTCCAGCATCCGGTCGCTATCGCCCTCGATCGCCGTCAGAAAGGGGTACTCCTCGAGCGGCTCCGCGGACCGCCGGAGGCGACGGCGGGCGATGTCCACGGCGGCACGGTGAGTGACCGTCAACAACCACCCCTTGGGGTTGCGGATCGTTGCCAGTTTGGAGCCTTGTTCTGCAACTTTTACAAATACGTCCTGCACAACGTCAGCGGCATCGTCCTCGGAGCCGGTCCGCCACAAGGCGAGACCGTAGAGCTGCCGCGACGCCAGGTCGTAGAGGTCATCCAGCGCGGATTGCCGGCCCCCCGCCAGGTCGGAGAAGATCTTCCGCCAGCTGCCGACATCAGACCTCGAGGCTCGATCCCGGTTCGGTGACGGCGAAGGCGGTTGATCAGTCAAAGCTTCCACACCTATCCGACGCGCGAGGTCGGGTCTTTTGTCACACAACCGAGTCGATGGTCTTGATGTCCACCAAACCCTGACAGCCAAAGAGCGCCGGCAGAATGATCTCCGGTGGGTGATCACGGCGCAGCTGCGCCACCTTGTCGGTGCCGGCGCGGTAGGAGGGCAGGTACATCCGCCCGAGCAGGGGGTGGTGGGCCCACGGCCCCGACAGCTTGTCGGCCCTCTCCTCGGTGACCAGGCAGTCCCGCCGCAGCGACGCCGCGACCTCGGGCTGCGCCACCCCGTCGTTCCAGGTGAGGAAGGAGGCCTGGTTCTTGGCGTCGTCCTGGAGGCGCGACAGCAGCATCCCGATCTTGAGGTCGGCGTCGGGGAGCTGGTCGAGCTCGGTGAGGCCGAAGGCCATCAGGGCCGCGTTGTTGGCGATGCCTTCGGCCAGGGTCGAATAGCGCGAGTTCATGGTCAGAACGGTGCCCTCGAAACCGACCCTGCCGATGCGTGTAGAGGTGTTGGACAAAGGCGAAGGTGGTGACGTGGCCCGGCACCACTTCGTGGCTCACCAGCTCTTCGAACTCGGGAACCGAGATCTCGAGCGAGGCGTTGATCTCGTAGGTCGCCTCGTAGAGCGGCCGCCCCGCCTCATCGCGGGCGCGGCCGACGTAGTTCATGGAACCGGAGAACCAGGCGTCCTTGATCGCCAGGAACTCGACGTTGGACCGAGGGACCCGGTGGAGTTCTTCCGGCAGATAGGGCATGACGTTGGCGGCCGTGCCGGCCTCGAGCTCGGCGATAAAGGCTCGCGCGAGCGCCGGGATCGTCGCCGCCGGCACCATGCGATCGGCGCGCCAGGCATCCACCGCCTCGAGAATCCCCTCCTCGTTGTCGGCCGGGTAGCCTGCGCCGGTCAAGAGTTCGGCCAGCAGGGCGCGCTTGGGCCCTGGATCGGATGGCGTCGGCGCCATCGCGGTCGACGCCTCCACCGACCGCGTGTAGGGTACGGGTTCGCCGCGGCCGAGGGTCTCCATCGCGAGATCCCACATCACCTCCACGCTCAGGCCGAGCCCGGCGAGAAAGTCACCGCGAACGCCCGCTTCCGCGGCGCCCATCTCGGTCATGCCCGAAATGGCGGCTGGAAGATCGACCTTCTTCAGATAAGCGTCGATCGCCTCGAGGTCGGGTGTGTCGGCCGAGACCCCTCCCGAGCTGCGGACGGCGGCCGCGGTGGCGTCGGTGTAGGTCTCTGGAAGTTCCTCATCGGAAAACCAGGAATCGGCGATAAAGCGCCCCGTTCCGGACGGGTTCATCACATCACCACCCCACAGGGTGTCGATGCCGAGGATGGACTCGGCGACGCAGCGGTCAAGATCGGACTGTGCCATCAGAAAGCCTCCGGGCTGAGTGTAGCGTCTACACCTTAACCAAGAATTTCGGATTTCGGATTTCGGATTTCGGATTTTTCTCATCCACCCCCATATCTGCGTGACGGGAAATCCCCTCGAACGTCAATATCCACGGATGAGGGTGTGGGAAATTCGAAATCCGAAATCCGAAATCTCCTTGGGCCCTGGGCCGACATTCCGAATTCCGAATTCCGCATTCCGAATTCGCGACGTCGTCCCTGCTAGGCTACCCGGGTGATCACCAACCTTGTCCTCGCATCTGTTCTGGCCGGAGCAGTCGTCAGCCTGTTGCACGCCATCCGGGTGGAAGACCGGACGCTCGAGGTCATCTCCAAGACCGCCGCCTCCGTGACCTTCGTGGCACTCGGCTGGGTCCGTTGGTCGGCTGGTGATACGGTCGGTGGTTGGCTTCTCGCGGGGCTCGCCCTGTGCGCTCTCGGCGATGTGTTGCTGGTCGGCAAACGCACGTTCGATCCCGGCCTGCTGGCTTTTCTTCTCGGCCATATCTTCTATACCCTCGGCTTCTGCGCCGCACTGCCGGTCGGCAACTGGCCGTTGGCGGCGGCGTTGCCACTGGTGGTTACCGCGATCGCCGCGATCCGTTGGATGTGGCCTCACCTGGGCCACCGCAGATCCACCGTGACCGTCTATATCGTGGTCATCTCGATCATGGTCTGGGGTGGCCTTTCCACGTGGTGGCTCGGCGCACTGCCGTGGACCGCCGCGGTCGGCGCGCTGCTCTTTTACCTCTCCGATCTCGCTGTGGCCCGTCACCGCTTCGTCCACCCTGCGTTCATCAACCGCGCCATCGGCCTTCCGCTGTATTACGCTGGACAACTCCTGATCGCGCTCACCATCGGGACGTGAGCGGGTTGGTGTAATCTCGGACGTCCAAAACGCTCCTCGCGAGGTGTTCATGAGATTCCGAGTCCCTTTGATACTCGCCGCCACCTTCCTCGCTGCTACCGCCGCGCAAGCCCAGGGAGACTGGGCGACCGTCACGCGGGGCGCGGAGTACGCCTTTGCCCGCGGTCAGATGCAACACGCCGAGGCGGGGTTCCAGCAAGCCCTCGAGATCGCTCAGGCGTTCCCTGCGGGCGACCGCCGGCTGGAGGTGAGCCTCGAAAACCTGGGACGATTCTACGAGCACCAGTCGCTCTTTGCCAAAGCACAGCCGCTCTACCAGCTGCTGCTGGCGGCCCAGGAGTACCGGCTCGGTGCCGACGACCCCGAGTTGCTCAACACGCTCTTCATCCTCGCTCGGGTCAGCCAACCCATGGGTGATTTCCCCACTGTCGAAAGCAGTCTGACGCGTTTCGACGTCATCGCCGCCGCCACCGGCAAGGCCGATCCGCGACAGTGGTGGCAGGCTGACGCCATGTTGGGCCGGCTTCAAATCATCCTGGAGGACGAGGCGGCGGCGCTCGAGTGGCAGCGGCGCGCGGTCGAGGTTCTCGCCTCCGACTCGAACGCGACTGCGGAGGAGCGCGCGATTCAGCTCGAATCGCTGGCGCAGATGGAACTCACCGCAGGTGAAGGATCAAGAGCGGAGCACCTCTACGTCCAGATCGCACAACTCCGCAGTGAAGAGGACGAGGCGGACGCAATGTCGGTGATCATGGCGGCGGGCGCAGAGGCCGCCTATGGTGCGGGCGAGTTCGACACCGCCGAGCGGCTGGCCCTGCGCGCGCTCAACGCCCACCCGGGCGTTGACGCCGAGCTGACCTCTCGCTCCGTGCTCGCCGATGTTTCGTGGGCCCGCGTCAACCGCGGCACCGACGACCTCGGGGTACTGCTTGCAGCGGCGAGCAATGACGAGGAAATCGTTCGTGCACGGGACCGGCTGCGGTCGCTTTCGGTGCTCGAGGACGGCGCCGACCCGGAGACCTTGTCACGGCTGGTCCAGGTCGACGCGTTGCGCGGTCAGCCGCTGGAGGCCGCAAACTGGCAACGGCAGCTGATCGCAACCGCCGCTCCCGCAACACCGAAAATGCAGCTCGATCTGGTGACGCTGCTCGCCACGGCGGGAAAGACCGACGAGGCCCTGGCGGTCAACGCCGAGGTCCTCTCGGATC
>CAVQQV010000026.1:0-96355 GCA_963714885.1 Candidatus Sulfomarinibacteraceae bacterium
ATTCTGAGATTGACGACCCGTTTTTGAGGCACCGGATCCATTTTGTATCGCTTGAACGGGCTTCCCACCTCTGAGGCATCAGCAAGGGCCTGCAGAATTTCTGCAAAACGTCGGAGCTCGATCGCCGTCACAGCGATCGGCACATCGATGACCCTTTCAGTGCACCGTTTCTCTTCGCTCGCACCACCCATTTTTTGTTCTTTTTCGCTCATTGGCTACCTCCATTTGCTCCAGTCCGTTGTCCGTTCTCCCGCAAGCCTCGTGTGAGTTGGGCGTACCGATCATCCGCGATCAGGGCGCGGAGAGTCGGCTGGCGCTGGAAGCGGCTCGGCGGGACTCCACCTGCCAGGGCGCGCTCGAGCCAGTCGAACGCACCGTCACGATCGCCGAGCTCCTCGAGTATCTCGGCGATGGAAGCGAAAACGTATGGGTCCTGAGGATCGGCGTTGACAACACTCTCAATCGTGACCACTGCTTCTGCCGTCTGACCGAGCCCCGATTGGTAGGAAGCGACCCGGGTCTTCAGCTCGAGGTCCTCTGGGGTCTCGGCCAGCACCGCCTCGGCGAGCTCGAGACCGCGCTGAAAATATTTTTGCGAGCGCTCCGGTTCGTCGTTGAGGAGGTATGCCCATCCCAGATTACCCCAAATCATCTCATCTTGATCGTAGATGTCGAGTGCCTGTTCGAATGCTGTGGCGGCCTCGGCGTATCGAGCGTCCTCGTAGTAAAGAGTCCCGAGATTCGAGTACGCCATGTAGTTGTCCTCCGGTTCGAGCTCGATGGAGTGCTCGAACATCTCGATCGCCTCGGCGCGGCGGTCGAGTCGGGCGTACACAAATCCCAGGTTGCTGAATCCCCTCTGCTCCTGAGGGGCACACTCCACGACTCTTCGGAATTGCACGGCTGCGCGCTCGAGCAGTCCTTGATCAAGGAAAATGCGGGCCAACCAATGGTGAGTGGGCCAGTATCCCGGCCGCAGGTACATGGCGCGTTCGAGATGGTGCTCGCCTTCCTCGTACCGCCGTAAGCGTCGATAGAGCTTTCCTATTTCGAGGTGGGGTTGGGCCCACTCCGGCCGTGCCTCGACCGCCTCCTCGAGCGCCACGGCCGCCTCTTCGAGCCGACCCGCCGCGGACAGAAGCTCTGCCTCCACAAGGTGTGCCTCAGCGATTCGAGGACCGGAATCGATAGCCCGCGCCACCTCCGCAAGACCCAGGTCGATCGACTCCTCATCTTGGGTAAGTTTGAACTTGGCGCCATGAGCCCTGGCGAGCGCGATCCGTGATGGCGCGTGGAGCGGGTCGAACGCGACCGCAGAGGAAAGCAGGTCCAGCGCGCGCTGGGTCGTGTCGAGGCTTGCCTCTTGAGAGAGGAGACCCTCAGCCTCGAGGTACAAAGTGCACGCACCAATGACACTCGTGGACGCTGCGCCGAGATTCGCGATGAACTCCGTGTTCATCTTGTGCCCGAGCATGGCGACGGCTCGGAGCACAGACTCCTCCTGAAGGGAGCAAACGTTGTTCGGGTGGTCCTCGATAGTAGCCGTGCGTACAACGTGGCCATCAAGCGGCGAGACGAGGTTCAGGGTGAGCACCATACGGTCCGGTTCCATCCTCAGCTCCCCGGCGAGAGCAAGGTTGAGGCCCCAGGTACGACCCAGCTGCGAGACGTCAGCCACTGTCTGGGAGACCGTACTTCCCGGCGGTACGACCCACACAGCTCCTACCAACTGCTCTTCGAGCAACGTGAGTCCGTCGGCGATAGCCCGTGAGAGACCAGCGGCAAGCAGGGCCTGGTCCGGGTCATCGCTACTGTTCGAAAGGCGTAACATTGCCAACTGAGCGCGCTCCGGCAGAAGCTCCGGCGGCGCCATCCACTTCCGAACGCCCACGATCGTGACCACTGCAGCAATGACAGCGAGAACGGCACCGATAGCCGCGAATTTCCTTCTCAATCGGAGGGCGTCGGCAGCAAATCGGGGCTGTGCAACCACGTTGCGCGCGTCCGACATGGCCTCCAGGGCAAACGCCACGTCGCGGGCAGATTCGAATCGTTCACCAGGCTGTTTTTGGAGACAACGTTCGGCGATCAGCTCGACGGCCTGAGGAACCTCCGGTTTCGATCGCCGGATCGGCTCCGGGTCCTTACCGAGGATCGCCATCGTGGTATCGGCCGAGTTTTTCCCGTGGAAGGCCCGTCTGCCGGTGAAAACTTCGTACATGACGCAGCCGAGGCTAAAAATATCGCTGCGGCCATCGACCTTCCCACCATCAATCTGCTCGGGGGACATGTAGCCGACGGTGCCGACCATCCGGCTGGCGCCCGTCATCGATTCCGTGGGCGCCTCGCTTGTAGGGGCGGATTCCTCAACTGACTGCTCTCGAAGGCGAGCTATTCCGAAGTCCAGGACCTTTACTTGACCCGTGTCGGTGATAAAGATATTCGAGGGTTTGATGTCGCGGTGGACGATGCCCTCACCGTGGGCAGCAGCGAGGCCTTTGGCGACCGCACAGCAGATTTCAAGCCCCTTGTTGAGCGGAATCGGCCCTTTGTCGATGCGATCGGCGAGTGTCTGCCCCTTCAGCAGTTCTGTCACCGCGTAGGCGATTCCATCGTGGGTCCCAAAGTCGTGGATGTCGAGAATATTGGGGTGGGAAAGACGGGCTACCGCCCGAGCCTCCCGGGCGAATCGCTCGATCCTCGAGGGCTGGCTCGCGGCACGGTCGTTGAGAACCTTGACCGCCACGTCTCGGCCGAGCTGGGCGTCACGCGCGCGATAGACGACACCCATGCCACCCGCGCCCAGCTTTCCAGTAATCTCGTAGCGACCGAGTGACTGCCCTGCTACTAGTTCCATCTGTGCCTGTCTTTACCGGGTTCCTGAGGCCGATGCTAACACGTTTGAGGACGCCCGATAAGTAATCTTCTCACCAATACCCACTAAAACAATCATAATTCTCAATATCGAATCTAAGGACTGATGACCCAATCCCGAAAACTGGTCCAGGCATCATGCATTGGTGCCAGATGGGCACCAATGCTCCTACCGCACCAAGGAGCAGACCGTGCGGGTGATGGCGGACCATCAGAATAGGGTCGGTATGCCGAGAGCCGCGATATTGCCTTCGTGGTGATCGGTTGACTCCTCTCACCTGTGTCGAAACGCCCTCGTTCAACAAAGTAGGGCGGCGGAGGGGCCGACGCGATGGTCATTTTTAATGGATTTTCTTATCAAGATGAGTGATATTGACCCCGGAATCGTGGCGGTGAGGCCAGCGGGGTAAAGAATTGGAGTGTAGACTCCGACCCGAACCAACCGCCTCGCCCGATCAACGAAGGGGGTTCTCAGATGAGAAAGTTGCTCATGGCTATTGCCGTTGCGTCGCTGGTAACGATGTCGTGCGCGCCGTCCGATCAACCGCCGCCGCAGGTCGAAGCAACACCCGTGGCTTCCACCGGCGACGAGATCACCGAGATGGATTTCGAGTCGGGAGAGGTCGAACAGCCCGCGGACGATCCTGAGGAGCCTGCGTCCGAGCCGACGCCGGATGTACCGTAACCTGGCCGAATCAGAGGCTGAACTCTTAGCCACCATATCCGATGGCGGCCAACGACCACCCCTATTTGAGTCCCATCTCTCGCGCTACTCGATCCACTCCGCCAGCGACCGCAGCTTGCCGGGATCGACGACTGTGACGTGGTGGGGCGCGGCTTCGAGGATGCCGTCCTCCTCGAGACGACGGAAGGTCCTCGAGAGCACCTCGGGGGCTGTGCCGCACTGGGCGGCGATGAGGTTGCGCGCCTCGGCCAGCTGAATCGTGTCGCCAGGTTGCAGCTCGCCGGAGCCGGCGCGGGCGATGAGGTAGAGCGCGACCCGCTCCTCGACCCGGCGCTGGGTCAGGAGTTCGAGCTTCGAGGCGAGCTTGCGGGTCCACATCGAGACCGAGGCGAGCATGGCCAGGGCGAGTTCCGGGCCTTCCCGAAGGAGCTCGGTGAGCGCCGCCCGAGGCAGGATCCACACGTGGGACGGTTCCATCACCTCAGCGGTGGCGGGGTAGGTGTTGCCGGAGAACAGTGCCGCCTCGGCAAAGGTCTGGCCCGGGTTGACGAGGTGCAGCAGCAACTCGCGGCCCTTGGGCGAGTACCGGACGAGCTTGACCTGACCGGACAGCACGACGAAGAGCGCCTCGGCCTGCTCGCCCTCGTGGAACACGATTTCGCCTCTGGCGAATGCGCGCTCGTGCCCAGCGGCCAGCACGCGGGTGCGTTGCTCGACGGTGAGCTGTTCGAACAGCGGGAGAGTCGCCATGACTTCGTGGTGCCCGGACATGGGCGGATTCTATCAGCGTCGGGCCGGATCCTCGGTCATGGCAGTGCCGCCGACATGGGTGTAAAGCGGCGAGTCGAGCTCCTGGAGCCGGTGGTGGTATTCCTGTTCGGTAATGTCGGTGTGCCAGTGGCCGGCCGCACGGAAGCCGAAGACGACCACGAGGTACAGACCCACCGCCACCAGGGTGGCGGTCGCCGGCCGCAACCACATCCGGCGGCCGGCCTTCGTCGGAGGCCTAACCGCGAGACAGGACTCGACCGGGCACGCCACCACGCAGTCCTGGCAACTGGTGCACTCGATCGAAGCGACCCGGTTCATGGTGTGAACGGGAAGGCGGGCCGGGCAGGCCTTGGTGCACGACTGGCAGTCGGTGCAGAGGTCCTCGTCCCGGGTGATCTTCAAGGGCGCAAATCGACCGAGCACACCGACCAGCGCTCCGTAGGGGCACAGATAGCGGCACCAGAGATCGCGCACGAAGACCGAACCGACCACCAGGACCCCGAGCACGGCAATGGTCAGCCGCGTGGGCTCGGCGAAGAAGAGCCACATCTTGGCATCGACGACCTTGGCGTAGGGGCTGGCGAGAAAGGCCTCGACCGCCCGCGGGTCCATCGCGAACCAGATCGCCCACACGAAGAAACCGAGAAGGATGAACTTCAGGCCGCGCAGAGGAATGTCGAGCCACTTCGGCGGCGTCAGGGTGCGGCCGGTCAGCCGAACACCGAGCCGGCCGAGCAGCTCCGACACCAGACCGACCGGGCAGACGTGCGAGCAGAAGGACTTGGCGACCACCACCGACATCAGACAGATGCCGAGAAAGATGGCGAGCCCGGCCGGGTGGACTGCATCGACGACGCCCTCGAGCAGCAGGTGGCGCAGCCCGAGCATGGCGTCGATCGGGAGAAAGGCCTCGACCCCGGGCGGGCGCGATACCTCTGGCCAGCGGCCGTCGAGGTGTGGAATCACCCATCGGCTGAACTGGATCCCGATCAGGACCACGACCGCGGTCATGGTCCACTGAATCACCCGGCGGAGCTTGAGCACCTTCACAGGCACAGGATGCCTCACGAATCGGCTCTCGGCATTGACCGGCGTCAAGTGAGTCGTCACAGACGAGTCATGTCGAATTCGGAATTCGGAATTCGGATTTCGGAATGAAGGTCGAGAGCCTCCAGGATCGCGTCGGGCGCAGAGTCGCCCAGATCGTCGATATCGATGACTACTGCGTCGGTGGCGTCGAGGGTTGCGAGCAGGGAGGGAACCAGCGACCGTCGCACGACGATCACCGCGGCGGCGAGACCGGGCACCGTCATCGCTTTGACCACCGCCGGCATATGGCCCTCACCACGGAGTTCCACCGGACCCAATTCGTCGACGATCACGACGCCACCGCGCTCCGCCCGGCCGAGGGCCGCTCGACCGAGAGCGAAACCCTCGGCTGAGAACACGAACCGGGTCCCGAATTCACCACCCTTGCGCCCGGCAAGACGTGCCAAACCGGCCTCATCGCGTGACAGCAGGTCCCGCACGTTGAATCCAACCTTGCTTTCTTCTTCGATCACTCCTATCTGGACGAAGCCGGCGATCGGAACGCCCCGTTCGCCCAGGATTTCCGCCAACCGCACGACAGCCGCAGTCTTGCCACAGCTGGGAGCACCGGTCACAACCACGGTTCGTACGGGCGACCGCAGAAGAACGCCGGGGCGGGTCAGAGCTGAGTGACCGCGGAGAGACGCTGCCGCGGCGGCGTCGTCGGCGATGCGGGCGGTGTGGGCCAGCAGCACGACGCCGAGACCAGGCAGTCGGCGCATTTGGTCAAAGGGCTTCCGGTTCCGCACCACGTGCGCCGTCCATACGTCCCCAGCAACCTCGACGAGATGAGGCAGGGTGTTGAGAGCCAGCCCGAACACGAGCCCGAGCCGTTCGAAACCCGCTCGGGCCGTCATGTGCAGGATCCACTCGACATCAACGTTCCTCACGACAACAGCTGCAGCTGCAGTCAGGACCAAGAGCCGCAACAGCACCATTCCGCCGACTGTGGCGCCCTTGCCCGGTCCTTCAGCCCACGCGACCACGGCCGCGGTCACACACGCGGCAAAGATGATCGCCAGCACAACTCCGAACCGGAGACCGGCGCGAACCGCCGGAGGATCGAGGACCCACGCTGCCGCCAGCGCCACCAGCGCCGCCCACAACGCATAAACGGGCTGTCCAAACAGAACCACGACGGCGGCGACCGCAAGCAGGACGGCAGCGGCCCGGTTCACTCGGCGCTCCAATGCGTCGGGCAACGCGGCCGGCCACCCACCACGCCCAGAGCCCACCGATGGCGCCGGCCGTTCCGGTCGCGACCACCACCGACCACAAGAGGACGACCGCCTGCACTCCCGGAAAACCCAGAGCAGAGGCCGATTCTTCGAGCAGGTCGAACGACGCGGACACCGCCTCCGGTCCCGCCACGAGCCAGGTCATCCCGAGCTTCTGCAGAGGGTTCGTGGCCAGGGTCGCAAAGCCGCCGACTGCGGCGGCGACGGCACCCCCGCCCAAACCGGTCATGGCGATCTCGACCATCAGCGACTGCACTGCGATGCCGATGATCGGGCCCGGATAGAAACCTCCCAGGGTGAAAATTTTGAGGAAGATCGCAACCGCGCCGGCCAGCAGGCAGACACCGGGCCGCGGTTGCAGCCGGCGCAGACAGATCAGGCACAACAGACCGACGATGCCCATCAAGGTCCCGCGAAACGGGACCTTGCCCAGATACACGGCCGTCCCGAGGGTCGCCTCCAGCGCACCCCACAGAGCGCCGAAGAGGGCCGCGTAGGTCCACGGTCTGACATCTCTCACGAGGGCACCTCGACCAGAGACCGGTCCCGGATCTCGAGATGGCGATGGACCGCCGACGCGAGCTCGATCCGGTGCGAGATGATCAGGTAGGCCCTCCCCTTTTCCGCCCGGCGATGGACCAGGTCGACAAAGACCGCCAGGTCTTCGGAATCGAGGCCCTGGGCGGGCTCGTCGACAATCATCACCGCGGGCCGTATGAGGTCGAGCGTCGCATGAACCAGGCGCTGCCGTTCGCCCCGCGACAGGGTCCAAGGAACGCGCGCCGCGAGGTGTTCCAACCGGTGGCGGCGCAACACCCGCGCGCTCTCCTCCCGTCCCGCTCCAGCGGCCGTGACCTCACCAGCGACGGTGCCCGCAAAGAGCTGGAGCTCCGCCGAGGGCAGCATCAACGCGACCCGGCGATCGCTTGTGACCTTGCCACGTGTCGGCCGGTGCAGACCCGCCAGCACTCGAGCCAAGGTCGATTTTCCAGAGCCGTTGGGCCCGGTCAGCAGCGCCACCTCCCCCGCCCGCAGCTGCAGGTTCACCCCGGTCAAGAGCTCGCGGTCACCACGCGCCACGGCAAGATCGCGGCACGTCATCACGAGCCTGTCCTCCACCATCGGTCCGGGCGCCGGAAAACGCGGCACCTCCGGCGGGTCACAGATCTCCAGCCGGCCCCCGGTCAGTCGATTCCACAAGCCGACGGCTCGGGCCAACCTCCAACCCGCCTGCTCGGCCACCAGAAAGGAGCCCCCGCAACCGACGAGATCCGTGATGGCTGCAGCCAGCGCGTCGACCCCAGGTACGTCGAGGTGGGCGGTGGGTTCATCGAGCAGGACCGGCCGCGGGCTCCCGGCAAAGGCACAGGCGAGGGCGACCCGCTGTCTCTGTCCTGATGACAGCTCCGTAATCCGACGGTGCCTCAGGTTCGACACTGCGAAGATCGAAGCCAGCTCCTGAGCCCGTTCCTCGCAACGGTGGAGGTGGCACGCCGCAGCGAGTTCCTGGCCCACAGTAGGCAGAAAGAGCTGACCGTCCGGCCGGTCGAGGCAGGTGGCGAGGAGGTGGGCGCGTTGCCCGGGATCGAGGTCGATCAGCGAGTCGCCCGCCAGCGCCACGTCGCCGTCGACGTCCGCGGGACGGAGCCACGGAACGAGCCCCGCCACCGTGTGAATCAGGGTCGACTTGCCGCACCCCGAACGTCCGGCAAGCCCAACCGCCCGACCGGGATTCACCTGGAGGTCGAGATCACGCAGTATCGGCCGCGCCTCCCCACCGAGGCGAACCGAGAGCCCTTTGACTGCGAGCCCGCCCGGGGGGGCAGCACGAGAGGATATCGATTGCACCACCCCGACTGACTACAGGGGCCGGAGTTCGATGTCAACGACGGTCACCTCCGGTGGCTTCGGCATGGTGGAGGTTTGACTTACGTCAAGGAAATGTCACAGTTGAGACGATATTCTTTGCTGAGTGGAAAATTCACAGGTTGACCGAAGGAGGAATGCGATGCGTCGAACAGCGGTCCTTTTCAGTCTGGTCGCGGTGTGTGTGCTGGCCGCCGCCTCCCCCGCAGCAGCCGTGGAGTCGGAGTGCGAGAGCTGTCACGCCAAGCTCACGCCGATGATCGTCACGGACTTCAATCGGGGGGTGATGTCCGAGACCATGGGTTGCGCAGATTGCCACGGCGAGGCCCACACCGGCATGGACGACGCCGACAAGGCTGAGCTTCCCACGATCGCCACCTGCCAGCCGTGCCACGAGGAAAAGGCCGAACAGTACCTCGCGGGCAAACACGCCAAGGGGCTCCTCGCCGTCCAGGCCCTCCCCTTCTCCCACGGCCAACCCGACGCCTTCGTCGCCGGCCAGCGGGGCTGTGGTGGATGCCACACACTCGGTCTCGCCACCCAGGAGGACCGAAAGACCGAGGCGCGCCAGTATTACAAGTACGGCATGGACTGTCAGAACTGCCACACCCGGCACGCATTTTCGGTCAAGGAGGCGCGCGAACCCGAGGCCTGCCAGACCTGCCATCAGGGCTTCGATCACCCACAGTGGGAGATGTGGTCGACCTCGAAGCACGGCGTGGCCTATTTGCTGGACCGCGAGGCCCATCGAGGTCCCACGTGCCAGGACTGCCATATGCCTGGGGGCGACCACCGAGTCCGCACCCCGTGGGGGTTCCTCGGCGTGCGCCTGCCCGAAGCTGACGAGGAGTGGATGGGCTACCGGGCAACCATCCTCATGGGTCTCGGCGTTCTCGATGCCGAGGGTCAACCGACGCCCCTCCTCGACGTGGTGGTTGCGGGCGACATCGCGCGCCTCGATGCGGAGACCTTCGCCGCCGAGCGCAAACGCATCACCGACACCTGCGGCAAATGCCACTCGAAGAGCTTCTGGGAGGCCAACATCGCGGCGGGAGACGCCATGCTCAAGGAGACCGACGTGGTCTTCGCCGAGGCGATCAACATCGTCGCCGGTCTGCGCCGCGACGGCATCATCGAAGTTGAAGAAGGCGAGGGAGTTTACCCGCAGCTGCTCAGCTTCTACGAAGTGGAAACCACCGTGGAGCAGATCCTTTACGACATGTTCATGGACTATCGGATGAAGGCCTTCCAGGGCGCCTTCCACATCAACCCCGACTACACCACCTGGTACGGCTACGCCAAAATGAAGCAGGCGCTGGCCGAGATCAAAGAGCTCGACCAGCAGATGCGGAAGGCCGCGGCGGCAGACGCCGGGTAAGCGGCACCGGATTCACGAATTCAAAGGGCTCCCGTCTAGGGGGCCCTTTCTTATTCGACATTCGGAATTGGAATTCGGAATTTCCAGCCGTCCTCCCGATGATCGCATCATGACGAGAAGCCCGAACGGGTCGGTGGATCGAATATCGAATATCCAGGATCGAACATCGAGTCGGCTGGGCAGGTTCGACGTATCATCTCTGCACGTCAACGAATCGAGTGAATCGGAGACGCCGATGTTCGACCTCCTCCTCGACCCCGGATTCTGGGCGGCGCTGATCTCGGTGAGCCTCGTGCAGATCGCGCTCGGCGCCGACAACCTGATCATCATCACCATCCTCGCCGGGCAAGCTCCGCCCTGACTCAGCAACACAAAGCCATTCGCTGGGGGCTCATCCTGGCGATGGTCTTCCGGCTCATGCTGCTCGCCGTCGTCAGCTGGGTGCTTCGGTTTGCGGGCGAGCCGTTCCTCCACATCGACCGGACGATGCTCGGGATCCATTTCCAAGGAGCGCTCAGTATCAAGTCTCTGGTCCTGGTCGGCGGCGGGCTCTTCCTGATCTGGTCCGGCGTCAAGGAACTCAGGCTCAAAATCAAGGGCGTCGAGCACGAGGTCGCCGGCGCCGCCAGCTTCGGCAAGGTCCTGACCGCCATCGTCGGCCTCAACGTCTTGTTCTCGGTCGACTCGATTTTGACGGTGGTCGGGATGACCGACATCTACCTCGTGATGGCCGGTTCGGTGGTCATCTCGGTCGCGCTGATGTTGGTGTTCGCCGCGCCGATCGCCAGATTCATGCGTGAAAACCCGGATTTCGAAATTCTCGGTCTGTTCGTGCTGCTGCTGATCGGTTTCGTGCTCTTCCTCGAGGGCGGCCACGTCGCCCACATGACGGTCAACGACAGCGAGTTCCCCTACATCCCGCAGTGGATCACCATCTTCATTCTGATTCTGATGTTCTCGGTCGACCTCTACCAGAACTGGCTCGAACGCAAACGCGAACAGACGCCGGTGGAGTTGCGCCGGCGGAAGAAATAACTCCCCGGGTCTCGCGAAACGACGCGGCGACACCATCGCGTCCTACCCCAGGGCTGGGGCACCGGATAGGATGGTTCATCAAAAAGGGAGATCTGACATGAAACCGACCAAACCAACGTGGATGATCCTCGCCCTCTTGTTGACCGTAGTTGCAGCATGCGGAAGTGGACCAGTCAATCCGCCTCAAGTGACACCCGACGCCGCCACAGCAGCCCCGGCAGCCACGAACGAGGCTTCAATCGTCGAGGTGCAAGATGTCCCCGACGCCGTGGTCGGCGGCGGGTTGGTCGGAGCGTGGATCCTGGTCACCGTCGACGGCGAACCGGTACCGGAGGTCGGCAAACAGCCGACTATGGAAATTTCCGAAGACGGAACCGTGAGCGGTGTTGGCGGCGTCAACCGATTCAACACCCAGGTCGAGGTGGTCGATGGACGGCTGTCGTTCGGGCCGACCGCCGCGACCAAGATGGCCGGACCACCCGAGGCGATGGATCTCGAAAGCGTCTTTTTCACCCGCCTTGGCACGGCTTTGAACTACGAGACCGACGGCGAGACCCTCCGTCTGTGGGCCGGCGACAACGAAGCGCTGGTCTTCGTGCGTCCCGAGGACTGAGCCGTGGGAGCCATCATCGCGTTGGCGCGGAGCCACCAACGGCGGCTGGCGGCGCTGGTCTTCGTCATGGCGGCGGCGACCGTGATCGGATGCGGCACTGCCGCCGCCGACGAGACCGTTGGCGACACAGCGACCGGCGAGCGGAGCGCGCTGGATGATCTGCCCGCGACCTTCGAAGGCGAGCTGCCGTGCGCCGACTGCCCAGGTATTTTCTACCACCTGGACCTGTTCGAGGACCGCGTCTTCTTCCTCCGTACGACCTATGACGGGCGGGGTGCGGGCGCCGTCGTCGACACCATCGGATCGTGGGTCGTGGCGGGCGATGACGGCCGTCTCGCCCTCTTCGGCGGCACCGAGGCTCCGGTCTTCTTCCGCGTCGTCGACAACGGCACTCTCCGCAAGCTCGATGTCGAGGGCCGCGACATCGAGTCCTCCCTCAACTACGACCTCAAACGGAGGAAAGAGCTCGACCCCATCGAGCCCCTGCTGAGGATGCGTGGGATGTACCGCTACATGGCCGACGCGGCCCTGTTTACGGAGTGCTTGAGCGGGCGCCGGTTTGCCGTCGCGATGGAGGCCGACAATATTTCGTTGGAACGCGCCTATCTCAGAGCGCAGCGTCAACCCGGTGAAGAGCTGATGGTCTCACTGCAGGGCCGCATCGCCGAACGGCCGGCGATGGAGGGCGACGCCATGGTCCTTACAGTCGTGCCGGAACACTTCATCGGTGTGTGGCCGGGCGAGACCTGCGGCGCGAGGATGGTCACCGTCGAACTCGAAAACACCTACTGGAAATTGACCCGGCTCGGCGACGAACCGGTTTTTCTCGGCGAGCAACAGCGCGAACCACACCTGGTGCTCCACTCCGGGGACGGTAGAGTTGCCGGATTCGGCGGTTGCAACCAACTGACCGGCAGCTACTCGGTCGAAGGCTTGACGATCGCCTTCTCCGACATTGCGTCCACGATGATGGCCTGCGCGGACGGCGCGGACACCGAACGGGAGTTTTCCGCAGCGCTTGCCAACGCCCGGTCGTGGCGACTGATCGGCGAACACCTCGATCTCTTCGACGGGACCGGCGATCTGGTGGCACGATTCGAGGCGCGAAACAAGGACTAGCGGCTCCACGGAGCACGCTTTACCATCTGTTCATGAACGAATCCAACACGAACACCGACCCCCGAATCACCCTCCGCAATGCCACGATTGATGATGTTCCCCTCATCCTGGACTTCATCCGCCAGCTCGCCGACTACGAGAAGATGACCGACGAGGTGGTGGCCGACGAGGCCACGCTGCGCGCCTCGCTCTTCGAAGGCCGCCGCGTCGCCGAGGTGGTGATTGCTTCCTACGACGGCGTACCCGTTGGGTTTGCCGTTTTCTTCCACAATTTCTCCACCTCCCTCGGTCGCAACGGGATCTACCTCGAGGATCTGTTCGTGGTCCCGGAGATGCGCGGCAAGGGGGTCGGCCAGGTGCTGCTGTCCCACCTCGCGAAGATCGCTTTGGAACGCGGCGGCGGCCGCTTCGAGTGGTCGGTGCTGGACTGGAACGTTGACGCCATCCGCTTCTACGAACGCCTCGGCGCGCAGGCCATGAATGGCTGGACGACCTACCGGGTCACCGGGGATGTGCTCGAGAAGCTGGCTCGCACAAGCCGTTCAACGTTCGAACGTTAAACGTTTCAACGTTTCAACGTTCAAACGTTCATAGCCACACGGCGAGAGCGAGGTAGACCAACGGGATTGAAAGCCCTGCGATCAGCAGCCACCGACCGCGCCCCCCAAGCCCCTTCTTGCCGGTGATGATGAAGATCCCGGTGCACGCCAGCACCAGTAGACCCACCGCATAGGCATCGGCGAACCAGGTCCAGAATCCCTTGCCGTGGTTGAGGTGGAGGTAGTTCACCTCGAAGAAGGCGAATCGCCTCCGAGCGTGTTCATCGATGACCCTGCCGCCTGGCAGCGCGACGATGAGCGTGCGTTGTTCAAAAAAAATCTTGAATTGGTCGGGCCCTGTACGAGCCACCGACCTCGGTTCTTCGACGATGCCCATCCGTCGAAGGACCTCGGCGCCGGTCTCGGCCGTCGAACCGAACGGGAGGACACCGACATCGACCACGTCGCGCCGGATGACATAGTTCGGGTTCCAGTCGTCGATGTGATTCACCGCCACCCCGGAAATGGCGTACATCACGGTCAGCCCGGCAAAGAAATAGCCGACATCGCGATGGGTCGCGATGACCAGCCTGCGGATCTTCAAGGTCATCAGCCCTTGATGATGGCCCCGGTGCCGCGAATCATGTAGACATAGTCATTGACGGCCGGGGCATCACAGCCGGCGCCGGCGCCCTCGCCCTTCGGACCGCTCTTGTCGCAGGTCTCGCCCTCGGCGTGGTTGTGTTCGGCCGCGGTGCGCGCCTCGATCTGCTCGGGGGTCAGCTTGATGGCCTCGAAAATGCCCTCGGCGGCCGCTTCACGGCCCATCGAGGTATAGGGAAAGACGATGACGCCATCCTCGACCTTGATGCGGACACCGTTGCCGCTCTCGGGGTCGGTGACCTGCATCCAGCAGCCGCGCATCTTGCAGACGCCCGTGATCACGCCGTCGACCCGGACCACCTTGCCGACGTAGTCGTCGGGGCTGGCAAGCAGGGTATCGATGGCAACCGCCTCGGTCAGGGTCACACCGTCGCCATAGGTCTCGACGTCGCCGTCGGCGAGAACGGGCAGGGCGCACATCGCGATCACGACCACGTTGAGAATGAGAAACCGTTTCATGTTATTGCCTCCACAGTATTTACGCTCACTCGGCGCCCGCATCCTCCCCTCTCGAGCGCCGACTGTCAAGCGCAACGACGGGGGTCGTCACGGTCCGAACAGATCGGCGCGTGACGACCGCAGGGAGAGCCACCGCCCGCCGGCGACGATCAGGTGGTCGAGGACCGACACCCCGACCACCTGACCACCCTTCACCAGCCGGCGCGTCAAGTCGAGGTCGTCGCGGCTCGGTTCGAGGTCGTCCGGAGGGGTGATTGTGAAACAACAGCAGACCGGACGCCCGGTCGAGGACCGCCAATCGGAAGAGCTCCGCCGCGTCCACCGGCGCCTGGTTGCGGGTCCCCAGGGTGAGTTCGTGGAGCGCGAGGTAGCGGTGACGGCTGTCGAGGCAGACACATCCGAAGACCTCCCGGCTTTCGGTGTGGAGCCGGCGGACCAGGAACTCGCCCGCGATCTGCGGTTGGTCGAGGCGCTCGGCGGTCTGCAGCTCGGCCTTGGCGAAGCGCTTGCCGAGCTCGATGGCAGCCAGCAGTGACGCGGTCTTGGCCGGCCCGAGCCCCGGACGCTCTTCGAGCTCGCGGCGGTCGAGGCGAGCGAACCTGGCCAGCCCACCGCAGTCGGCGAGCAACCGGTGGGCGTCGGCCACCGCGCCCCGGCCGCGAGTCCCGGTTCTGATGAGGACCGCCAGCAATTCAGCGTCGGAAAGAGCGGCCGGTCCATAGTCGAGGAGGCGCTCGCGCGGACGCTGCGAGGGCTCCATATCGCGGATACACTGGGTCATGATGCACTCCCCGGGAGAACTCCCAGGCGTGGACGGGGTGACAGGCAGATGGTAGCATGATGCCAGTGATCGGGGAAGTTCAAGGTCGATCGTACATACACGATCAGGAACGATACCGAGAACAGCCATCGACTCAGATGCCCTTTTATGATAGAAACCTATCAAATCGGGCCAGCGTATATGGGGGCATGATGAGCAAACGTCCACGCACCCGCGAGACCAAGCAACGCCGCGTCGTCTACGAAACCGTCAAGAACACATACTCGCATCCGACCGCCGATTGGATCTTCGAGCAGGTCAGGGATGCACTTCCGAAGGTGTCATTGGGAACGGTCTACCGGAACCTCGGCGTCCTCAAGGAAGAGGGTCTGGTGCGCGAGATCTACGGCAACGACCGGCGTGCCCACTACGATGCGGACACCTCGCCCCACGCCCACTTCATGTGCGCTACCTGCGACCAGATCATCGACGTGCGCGGCGTCCAGCCCATCGACTGGCGAACCCTCAAGGACCTGGTGGGGAGCAGCGTCACCGAACAGAATGTGGTGTTCGGCGGGCTCTGCGCACACTGCCGGCAGCAGGAGCCGAAAGAGGCCTGACGAACTCTGCGCTGCAGCGCAGAGTTCGAATTCTCAATTTTGAATTTTTAATTTTGAATTGCGGACGCAGTCGTGAGCGCGTCCGCGCCTCCACCTATCGCTACAGGATTGCCGTTCGAGTCGAAGAAGCTCGTAAAAAGCACCGATCCACCCGGCGCGTTTCGGTACATCCTGCCTTGAAACGGACGCTCGGTCGGATTCTGCGACGCTGCATTCAAAATTGAGAATTCAAAATTCAAAATTCGCCGAGCGATCCGCGCGACCGCGCGGATCACTCGGCGACGACGTTTTCTATCTCCGGCGCGTAGAGTCTGATCCTTTCGGCCACGAAGTCAGAGAGCGTCGAGTTCGCCATCGGGCACCCTCTGCAGGCACCGTGCAGGCTGACCCGGACCGTCGCTCCTTCGATCGCGACGAGGGTCACGTCTCCACCGTCGGCCTTGATCGCCGGACGAACCTCTTCGATGGCAAAAGCCACGCGATCGTTCACGGGCCCGGTCGGCCAGGAGTCAAATGGCAACGATTCCTCCGTCTGCCATCCTCAACGCCGTTGAGGTGTCGTATCATTCCCGTGGAGATCACGGCCGTTACCCGATAAAGTTGCTGCGATGTGCGGAGAAAATGAAGACGCCGCGAACCTTTGCCGCAGGATCTCCGTTTGTAGAGGTTGAGTGATGGATATGGCTGAACTTGAAACCACTGTCGAGCGTTGTCGCGATGGCGACGAGGACGCATGGAGCGCGTTGGTTGGCACCACCTTGCGCCCCCTCTACCGTCTTTGCGCCAGTTATGCGCCTTCAGCCGCTGAGGCTGAGGAGCTCTGCCAGGAGGTCTACTTCAGGCTGTGGGAAAACCTCCACCACTACAAACCCGGTTCAAACTTCATGGCGTGGGCGTGGCGGGTGGCAAAGAACCTGATCATCGACTCGTATCGCCGCAGCCGGCGGGAGCGCGAGGCCGCGTGGCTCGACCCGGAGGTGATTGACCGCCTGCCGGCCACGGACGACCCTCATGAGGAAACCGAACGCCGACAGCGGCTGCGCCTGATTTCCACCAGCCTGCGTCAAATATCCGAAGAGCTGGCGACGCTCGTCCTGATGCGGGACTTTGCGGGCATGTCGTACCAGGAGATGGCCGAAGCCACCGAACTGCCGCTCGGCACCGTCAAGTCGCGCCTCAACCGCGCCCGGTTGGAGCTCGCCTCCTCGGTGCGCCGCCGCCTCCAGATCCACGCCGTGCCGTCTGCCGACAGCCTGGCCGGAGGGAGCGCGTGATGGATCGCTGCACCGACCTCCGGGAGCTTCTGAGCCTCTACCTCGAAGGAGAGCTCGACGAGGCACAGGCGGGCGACGTGCGGGAACATCTCGCCACCTGCTCGGAGTGCGCGAATCTGTCGGAGACGATGGCCGATGTCATGGGGTGTGGCGCGGCACTCGAAAATCTCGAGCCGCCCGACGGTCTGGCCGCCGATCTCGCCGCGTCCCCCTGCCGGCTGTGGCTGGGGCTTCTGTTCCAGGCGGTCGACCACGAAATCTCGCGATCGCAACCTCGAACGCCTGCTCTCGCACCTCGAATCGTGCCCGTCCTGCCGCCGCACCTGGCAGGACCTGACGCTGATGCATCAGATCGGCGAGGCCATGGAGCCTTCGCAGTACCTTCTCACGCGGTGCATCAACTCCCGCGAACGAAAACCCAAGGTGACCCCGATCCTCAACCGCCGTCTCGCCACCGCCGCGGCCTATCTGCTCGCCGTCATGACCTCGCTGATCGTCGGCAACCCGGTGACTCTCGCCCGGAGCCAGGCCGTTCCGGCGGTCGAACGAGTGGCCGAGGTCGTCACGACCGAGGTCGCAGAAGCAGCGCAGCAGGGCCGCGGCGAGGTCCGGGTGATGATGTGGCGGGTCTGGAAGTGGGGCGAGAACAAAGTCGAGACCGTGCGTTCGTATCTCACAGGCAATGAACAGGACAGCAACGACGACGAAAACGCGGCCGACGACGGCGCGAATCAAGGAGCAACCACATGAGCGACACCACCGACAACACACCGGAATTCGACGGCACCGAAGCTGCGCGAAAACCCAAACCGCCGTTGCCGCCCCCGCCGGGCGAGGCTCCGCCGCCGGCTCCGTCCATGCAGCGCGCCCCTGTTCCAACCTACGACCCCGGGCCGGCGCCGCCGAAGTCGCCACCGCTGGCCGCGTTCCTGGCCATCCTCATCCCCGGCCTCGGGCACCTCTACACCTGGGCCTACGAACGCGCCTTCATGATCTGGGCGACCATCGCCGTCTGCATTCTGTTGATCGTCCAGGGTCTCTGGGGATTCTCGTTCCTGATCGCCTTCGTCTACTTCTTCTCGATCTTCGACGCCTACCGCGAGGCCCAGTTCTTCAACCTCCGCGCTGCGGAACAGGAGACACCCAAACCGCGACCCGACGGCCAGGGCCGGCTGATGTTCGGCGTCTTTCTCGCCGTCGTCGCCGCAGTCGTCCTCCTCGACCGCTACGACCTCTTCGACATGGACTGGATCGCCGAGTGGTGGCCGGTCCCGGTCTTCCTGCTCGGCGTGTACTTCATCGGTGCTGCGGTGTGGGATCGGATGAAGGACAAACGCGGCGCGGAAGACGTCGACGACACCAGATCCTACTGACCCAACTCGGGGACGTTCATAACACGGGCTCACTTTCTCCGGAGAGGCTCTCGGCACGAGCTTTGCTGGCGCGGGACGCGGATTTCTGACTCAATTGATACAGTTTTTCAGTATGCATCGATTGGATAACCGACCAACACATGGGACCGGAGTCGCTCCCCCTCGTGCCCTCTGTATTAACACGTGGACGAGACACTGACCCCATGGGATATCAGTGTAGAGGGCGAGGGGTAGGGAATGAATGGAACACGAAGGAAGACTGAAGACGGTCATCCCGGCGGAGGGCCGGCTAGCTAGTTTCTCGCGGCCGACGTCGGACATTAAGTGAACCTGATCGGCCATTTCGCAAGCAAGGATCTCGAAGCGCTCTTGCCGAAAACCGTCGGTGGCGTCCGCACTCACCAGGTCGGCCGCGTTAAATCGTTAATTGAATCTCAGACTCCGTTGGCTTGACTGGGTCCTTCGCCCGAGATCGTGTTCAGCGAGAACGGTCTGGCTGCGCTGCAACGATCGACATTGGCGCTGAGTTCGGCGTCCGCAAGTTCAGCGATGTCGAAATCTTGCGCATCCACCAAGGCCGCGATCCGATCGGCTACGCACGGGGCGGAGAATCTCGCGGCCGAGGGGGAAAGGAGCCGCCACGGATCCGGGTTGAGTTCCGAGTCCGAAGAGAAGTGCTGGATAAAGACATGTTCGCACCGCGGCTGGCAGGCCAGGCGCTGTTCGGGATCATCCGTGCCACCCTGAACACCATCTACGAAACATCGCACCAGCGGGATAGGCGCCGGGGGGCTCCCGCTCCTCGACAACAGCGATGATGTTTCTTAGTCTGCTAACGGGTCCGGCGCCGTGACGGGCACGGACGCCACGGCGTCGACGCGCGGTACAATGACGCGGAACAGGCGCAGAAACGCTGGTCTTAGTTTCATGTCCAGATGGTGCCGCAATCCAGTTTGGAATGGTCGCCAATCATGAGAGATTTAGATGTTGCGGTCGTTGTGTGCACGAGGAACCGATCAGCGGCATTAGCCAGAGCCTGTGAGGTGATGCTTGCAGTAGACTTCGACCCCAATCGCTGGGAGATGTTCATCGTCGACAACTCGTCCACCGATGACACCGCCGAAGTCGCCCGCTCGGTGGCCGAACGTCACTCTGGCCGAGTCCGCGTTGTGGTGGAGGAGCAGATCGGTCTCTCGGCGGCGCGCAACGCCGGTGTCGCGGCGACCGACGCGCCCATCGTCGCCTTCATCGACGACGACGCCTTCCCGGAACCCGGGTGGCTGACGGCCATCCTGCGGGGTTTTCGACGTCCGGATGTGATGTGTGTCGGCGGACCGGTCGCGCCGCTGATCGAGGGCGAGCTGCCGTCGTGGTTTCGCGGCCGGTTTCTGCCCTACCTCACCGTTTGGGATCTCGGTGACGGCGAGATCGAGCTCGTCTACAACGAGTACCCGCGGGGCGCTAACATCGCCTACCGCCGGTCGGGCCTTGATCTGGTAGGCGGATTCAGCGTCCACCTGGGGCGCAAGGGGTCGAACCTCCTGTCGTGCGAGGAGATCGAGCTCTGTCTGCGGCTCGAACGGGCGGGTTTTGCGATCCTCTACCAGCCCGAAGCCCGGGTTCGGCACCTGACGCCGGTCGGGCGGATGACGCCTGAGTGGCTGCACGCCCGATTCGCCGCCCAGGGACGATCCGAAGCCATCGTCAACTGGATGCACGGTGGTCTCGATGGGGTCCGGGTCGGTCTCCGCGGGGTGCGCCGCCACGCCGCGGAAGCCGAACCGCAATCGGTCACAGGTCGGCAAGGTCTTCGCCGAGTGCCACCGCCACACCGTTCGTGGCTACTACCGTGGTCTCCTCGATGTCGTGCGGGTCCCCCGGTACCGCCCGCCCACCGACGAGGTGCAGCTGCAGCCCTGGATGCCGTTCGCCTAATTATCGAGGATTATGAGTCTAACGTTTCGGGTGAAGTGGTTCCCCCAGTAGAGCGCCATGGGTCGCAGCAAGGGGAAGAAGAGTTCGCCGGCGGTGCGAATCCGGCGCTCGCGGATCCCCCGGGCGAGTTCGCGAAGGGTCGTGATTGAACATGTCCCTGGTCAGGTCGCCAATGGTGTAGGTCTCGCCGAGTGCGCGCCAACCGGTCCCCTCGCTGCTGCATCGGCGTAGAAGTTCACGGTTGGTGTAGTTGTGAGTGTGGTGGACCAGGGCCTCCTGCTGCATGTGGATCTCCAGGCCTACTTTGGTGATCTCGCGCTGCCACTTCTTGTCCTCCATGATCGTCGCCCGTCCGAATGGGTGGCGCTGCCAGATCGAGCGTCTGACCGCGCAGTTGACGGTGGAAAAACCGATTCCGCCGTGATCCGCGATCCAGTGATGCGACTCGGAGGTGAAATAGAAACGTGCGCCGCACGAATCCCAGTAGAAACGCTGATCGAGGTCGTCCACCTCGGCTATCCCACCCTGGACGCGCGGCGAGGCGCTCGTCGCCGTCGTCGAAGGGGCTGACCAATTCCTCGAGCCAGTGTTCGTGGGCGGGCACGGCGTCCTGGTTTAGAAAAACGATGATCGAGCCGGACGTGAGCCGCGCGCCGAGATCGCGTGTCAGACCGTGGTTGAACTGGCTGCGGTCGATCGCTACGATCCGCGCGCCGAGCCTGCTCATCGTGTCCAGGTCGTGCTCGTTCGAGCCCGAGTCGACGCACAGGATCTCGACGGTGCGCTCGGTGCTTTGTCGGAAGATTGCCTCCAAACATCGCTCGAGGTCCTCTCCTCCGTTGAGGGTCGGAATAACCACCGAAACGTCGATCGATGCGGTCGACTCCGATTCCGGGTCCCGAAGCCCGCCGTCCCGGTCGGCCCGTTTCTCGAGATCGATTTCCTGTGACGCGGGCGAAATCAGCTCGCGGTTTGGGCCCACGACGCGATTGGCTTCCCATTTGCGTTCGGAGGAATGAGAGACCGGTTCGGCGTCTGCCGCTTTCGTCAATAACGCAAAAGGATGGCGGATCTTGTGCCGCAGATCGATGGACGCTATCCAGATTCTCCACATTTTGGATCGGTGGATCTCCGCGAGTTCGCGTTCGCTCGCCCGCCACTTCTCGTAGAGCGAGTCCTTGGTGTGGAGAAGCTCCTCGACCTGTTTGCTGAGCTCGTCGCGCTCCTCCTCGAGGCGACCGAGCTCGTGGCCGACGAAAAGGTCGTCCGTTGAGTTCGGTGGGTCGATAGGATGCATAAAATCAATCCCAGAGTTCTAACTAGCCTGGATTATGGCACATCTGAGCGTGGGAGAGGTGTTATGGAATCGATCCGATAGTGATGAGGATCCCCGTAGTTGGGCCGGCCCGAAGAAAGGGACAAACTTTGCGAGCTTCAAAGGATTCCAGCGGGATGAAGGGCGCAGATTCTCTCTCCCTCACCTTGCAGCGCCTGTTTGTTGGTATCGATGATTTGCCGGATCAGTGAATTGTTCCGAAGTTGGCGTTACCGGTCGCTCATTAGACCGTCATTGTTATTGATGGCAATTATGGCATCAACTCTCGTCCCGCGCGGCAAACCAGCGCAGGCCTCTGTGGGAGCGCAGGTTTTCAGCGCGGACAGCGCGTTGTCGGTGGCCGTGGATATTCCCGCCGTTGGCTTCGGCGCGAACCAGGAAGAGTCGGTCAGAAGAGCTGACCGCAAGATCAAAGAATCAAGGAGGTAGGGCGATGCGGAAGGGAACCAATGTAATTCTAGTGGCGGTGCTTGTTGCGCTCTCGGCAGGAATGGTGGGAGCGAATTCGATTTCGGTTAACGGAACGGCGGCAGACACGGGTTTGTACGGCCTGGAGGTGAATTACGACGGTGCCGCTAGCCTGGCATACGTACAGAGCTCATCCACCGGAGCCGTGCCGCATCCGTGGAGCGACGAGACCGGAATCAAATTCGAGTTCACAATCGATCCGGGCGGCCAGCTGAACAACCCCGGCCAGATGGTCATGGGTCTCCCAGGCAACGTCCGCATTACGAATTTGTTCGAGGGATTCATAACCAACGGCGTGCACGTTGTGCTCTTTCTCAAGAGGGGAACGGATGTCGATACGTGGCGTTTCGCGGCCTATGTTCGTGAAGACGGCACCGGGTTCAAGTTCGCTGGCGAGGGCTACCTCACCGGTTTGCAGGCCTACACAGCTACCCGCGTCGTGGTCGAGTGGAAGGCTGCGTCAGCGCCAGGTGCCAATGATGGTTACATCAAGGCCACCCGCACTCTTCTCGGAGGGGCCGGGTTCCCGACCTACACAATTTTTGACAAACAGAATCTCAACAACGACACCCATGTGTTGAACATCCTTAGGTTGGGTTCGCCCTCCACCAACGAAGTCGGAAATCCGGCAGGATCGTACTACATCGACGATGTGGTCATAAGTCGGATCCAGTAGAGTATCTATGAGAGGCGAAAGGACCTGCTCAGCGAAGCCAGCCGATGGGTGGGTCACTGGGATTCAGGGACAGACAGCGAGCTTTTCGCGATTCGTGTGAGATGAGCGGATTCGCATCTCGAGTGCCTTTCGCGCCTGAGCGACCTTTTCCCCGCCACCCGGCCGAAGTCGGCCGGGTGGTTGATTTTACAACTCCCCCTCGACTGTCGTTCATGTTCTCGGCTGCGCTTTTGGTTTCTTGGTACCTCGCCGCGCGCCATCCAACTCTCTCGGGGACTTGAATTCTTTCGATACCTTACCTGGGAACCGGTTTGCGAACACCGCTTCGCGGTTCCCTTAAAGCTGTGGCAAACAGCGGTGCGGCGCTGGAGCCGGCGGTGCTTTTCGGCATCGTCCGTTCCCGAAGCGGTTCAGTCGACCTCTTTGTCTTGGATATACCCGAGAGCCTTGAGTTGGTCGATCGTGTCTTCTTGGAGTGAACGTCCATCGGCGTCCTGAGGCAGTTTCGTGGCGTTGGCCATAGTCTGCCACTCCGTTAGGCGTCGCCGCATCTCATTGACTGTATCCGGATTTGAGGTGGAGATGTCGACCAACTCGTGGGGGTCTTCTCGAAATCGAAAAAGCTCAACTGCCCCCGTTTCCCGTGTGAGGAGGAGGCGATGTCCACCGACGGCTGCGAATCGCCGCCCGCCGAAGAACGGGGACTCCCCGAATGCAATATCCGAAGGCGGCGGTGACCCGTTCAGAATCGGGACCAGACTGTGGCCTTGAACTCCTTCGGGGATCGACGCACCCACCAGCTCCAGCAGGGTTGGCATCAGGTCGACTGTCTCTACAATGTGCTCAATCACCCGGCCGCCGTCGAGACCGGGAGCGACCAGAATGAACGGGATGCGCGTGACCGTTGTGTAGAGCTTCTCATGAAGGACCGAACCATGCTCTTGAAACTCCTCACCATGGTCGGAAATGACCACGATGATACTCTTTTCCATCAGGTTCATTTCCTCGAGCCCTTCCACCAGTCGGGCCACCCAGTCATCCACCTGGCGGATCTCGGCATCATAAAGGCCTTTGGCGTACTCGAGATCATTGTCAGGCAGAACCATCTTCGATCCGGTCCATACAGAGGTCCGGATCTTTTCCATGGTCTCGGATGTTGGTTCGAATCCGGGTGTCGGGGGCTCGAGATTGTCGAGGAAGAGACCGCGATAGGAATTATCGGGGGCGTATGGTGTGTGGGTGTCGTAAGTATGGAGGAAAAGTAGGAACGGTTGTGACGGTTCGGTTTGACGCAGCCACTCGAGCGCTCGGGGAATGATCGACTCGAATCCCTTGCCTCGATTATCCTCGTACAGATCGAATCCCTGGTCGAATCCGAAATCCGCCCGCAGGTAGCCCCCGTCATGGAATCCGGCGGTGGCGAAGCCCTGGGCGCCGAGGGCCTCGGCGAGGGTCACGGCGGCCTTCGGGATCTTGTCCTCGTCATGAACCATACCGTGAGTCGACGGGTAGAGACCGGTGAGAATCGAGGCTTGAGAAGGTGGCGTGTTCGGTGCCTGACTGAACGCCCAGGCGAACCGCGTTCCGCCCGTTGCGAGTTTGTCGATGAAAGGCGAAGTTGGCCGATGGTAACCATAGCAGCCGAGGTGATCGGCACGAAGTGTGTCAATATCGATGATAATGATCGAGCGAAATGACGGTTTGATGGCCAAACTGGTCGGAGGCCCGCAACACCCAGCCAAAACCGGCATCACAGCGGCGACCAGAAACGAGACGAAAAGGTGGTCGGTTCCGCCACATCGGCCGAACACGGCGCTCGTTGACCGGCACTGGAAGCGGGTGACGACCCCGTTTAGCTCTCTCGCCATTGGACCTCCCGCAGGTGATTCTATCAGTCTGATTCTATAAGTCTGATTATTCGAGATATTACCTCAGACGCCGAGCAGGCCTGCCGGTACGTTGGGGTCGGCGTACGTGCCCGTTTTTTTGCTGAATTCAGAGTACTTTCGATCAAGTTGGAAAATATCAAATTCAGCTCGCAGGTCAGGCTGTCAGCCCGGCGGGGCAAGGGTCCGCCACGTGCTAAAATTCGCCGTTGTAGGGAGGATTCAGGGTTGTGACTTTTGCGCCCATTTACCCTTGGCGATCGCTCTCAATTGTCTGGATCCTTGCGGCGGCTCTTGCTTCCTGCTCAAGGGCCGATCACCGAATTCCGGTCACTGCCGAAACGCAGCGATTCATTGCAGAGAACCCAACCGAGGCCTTCGAGGTTATGAAGGTGATGGATTCCTCGACGGTGAAGGTTTGGACTCTGGAGGGAACTGACACCCTGTCCGACTGGAAGGTCGAGGACCCCCTACAGGACGTCAAGGTGTTGGCAAGTCGGCGGCTGACCGTGGAGACATCCAACACGAGTGTGGTCCTGAGCCACCAGGTAGATTTCGACGCGGCGGAAGTCGACTTCTTCGATGTCGTGATTGGGGGAGTGAACCGGGAGACGATCACATTGGGCTGGGTCGGAGACGAAACAGCTCTCTGCGAAGGCTGTTCGGTGTCACTCGACTCGAGCGAACGCCAGGCGGACGGTGCCGCCCGATATCGTTTCGCCGTGGGTGACTCCATGGAGTGGAAGGGCCGAATTCGACGTCTTCGTCTGACCATTCAGATGCCACCCAGCGGGGTGGCCCACCTATATCGGATCGAGTCGATGAAGACCGCTTTCAACAGGTCCAAGGTCGTCGAGGCGGCGGCCCGCCCCTGGAAGGTAGATGTCGCCAATGAGGTTAGGAACGCCATCCTTGCCGTTCCGGATTATCCACAGCGATTCGAGGTCCGTGACCTTGCCCAGGCGGCCGAACTGGACCTCGGTGTTGCTGTCCTTGGGTCCCGAGTCAGGATGCGATTTCGGGTGATCGCTGAGTGGGACGACGATGCGGTAACCGAAGTTCTGAGCAGGGATATCGCCTCAGGTGACGGGTGGGTCGATGTGCGTGTGCCGATCGGTTCTCCTACCCCGCGGTCACGATCAATCGCAGCTTTGATTCTGCAGTGCGAGAGCGAGGACGGCGCCGGTCTTGACAGGGCAGCGTTTGGCTTGTGGTCGAATCCGGTCATTCTGGCTGGTGGCCTGGATTCCCGACCCAATGTGGTTCTGATCAGCATCGACACTTTGCGCTCGGATCGGATGTCGCTGTACGGATACCCACGCGACACCACACCAGAACTGGTACGCTGGGTCGAATCCAGGGGAGCTGTGGTCTTCGAGAACGCAGTGGCTCCGGCGCCCTGGACCCTTCCATCTCATGTGTCGATGATGACTGGGCTTGATGCCATCTCACACGGTGTCAACTACAACCGAGGGGCGCCCGAGTCTCTGCACATGCTGGCCGAGGATCTTAGTCAAGCCGGCTACGCCACGGCTGGGATAACGGGGGGGGATTCGTGCACCCACAATGGGGTTTCGCCCAGGGATTCGACAGCTACTCCTACTACGCGTCGGCGATGGGATTTGACGCCGAGCTTGTCGAGGGTCTGGACAAGGCTCTGGAGTGGCTCGAGAGAAATGCCGACCGGCGATTCTTCCTTTTCTTTCACACCTATGAGGTCCACAATCCGTTTCGCCCTCGCAAACCGTACTTCGAGCAGTTCAGTACCTTTGATCCGAGGTACTCGCTGAAGCTCGACACCGTGGAACCATCTGCCGTCGATGGCTTTTTGACCAAGCGGGTATTCTCACTCAGGATCCCCGGTCAGGCGGCAACCGTGGTTCCGATCCCCGAAGAGTACAGTGAGTTAATGTCCGACCTCTACGATGCCGGGGTAGCCTACATGGACGGGATCGTAGCGCAGTTGCTCGCGCGCTTGGATGATATTGCCGTCACCCAGCCGACGATCGTGATTTTTACCTCCGATCACGGGGAAATGCTCGGAGAACACGGTCTTGTGAATCACGCATGCTTGTACGAGGAAAACATTATGATCCCGCTGGTGGTGGTCCATCCGGGGCGCGTCGGCACCGGCTCGATCAGGGTCGCCGACCAGGTCGGGTTGGTGGATGTGGTTCCGACGATTCTCGAGAGCCTGGGGATCGAAACGGGCCGGAAGATCGACGGCAGCTCGTTGATGCCGTTCGTCACCGGCGAAGGCCGAACGGACGCGGAACGGAGAGCCTGGATCTATGCACCGGGGACCAACTACGGAGTCGCCCTCCGCGAAGACAACAAAAGAAAATACCAGCTCAGGAACCACGTGTGGAATTCGGATCTGGCAAAGGAGGAGTATTTCGACCTTCAAGTGGACCAGGCTGAGCAACAGAATCTGGCCGTTAACCCGGATTACGCGGCTCCCCTCGAGCACCTCCGGAGTCAGGTGGATGCGAGGTTCAACAGCAGGCATCGAGGCCTTCGAATACGGATTTTCAACCGGCGCGACGAGGACGTGCTCACAGGTAGGCTCTTCGGATCCATGATCAGCGTTGGGAACCTCAAGACAGACCGGTTGGTGGAAGACAGATTCAGTTGGACGGAGGGCGGAGTGGATATCAATATCCGGCCGGGAGACGATTTCCATATATGGGCCGAAAATGTCAGTCGGGGAGACCTGAGCATGCGCTTAAAGGTGGGGGAATACGGGACTGTGCTCAGCAAGACCTTGGATTGCAGCGATCTCATCGTTCCAAGGACCTTTTTTTTCCAGTCAGGGCAGTGGCTGACTCGTGAAGGAGAAACCGGCGCCCAGATCGGGGATGTTGGATTGGAGTTTTCGTGGACCGGGAACTGCGACAGCGCTGGATCAGAAGGTCCCGTGAACGATGGGGTCTTGCAACAGCTCAAAGCACTTGGTTACACGGAATAGTCCAGCGACTTGAATTTTTCGACCGCTACTTCTCCTCAACAGGCCTGTAGACTCCCCAGAACTCCAGAGGCCGAAGCAATTTGTTGCGAACCGCCGCGTCATCGCACTGGATCAGGAAGTCGAGACACCTCCGAGACAACGGGTCGCTTGGGTCGAGTCGGTCGGCCAATGACGGGTTAGTGCAAATGTATCGCATGAACGCGCCGTGAGCGTGCTGGTACATGGCGCTAAATCGAGTTTCAAGGAGGGGTATGATCTCTTCCTGCCGGATCCCCTCCATCCCCTCATCTTCGGGTTCGACCGCCAGGCGAAAGCCCCCGGTCACCGAGTCCGGAAGGACATCGAGAGCGCTGTTTGCGAACTGCTCGTTTTCGTCCCAGATGAGCTTACGATTCTGGCCCGCCACCTCCACCATGTGAAACACGCCATATTTTGTGAGGCCTGTTCTGATTTCCCTGTAAAGATTCTCGAGGTTGATGACGTGATGTAGGACGGCGTGGGCGAATATTAGATGATAGCGCCCTGGCTCGATCTTTATGAAATTCAGGTCCTCAACCCGGAATTCCATGTCAAGCCCCTCTTGCTCGGCGACTTGCCGAGCCGGAGTGAAAAGGTCCTCGTTGATGTCGGTACATCGGATGCGACAGGGCCGCCCGATTCGGCGGGCGAAGTCCAGTTCGTGGCCGCAGTACCCACTGCCGAGGCTGAGAACCTCGATTTTTTTTCCGCCCGGACCAAGTTCACGCCGGAGCCATTTTGGGACATCCGGGAAGGGACTCCTCGAAAGGGTCTCGTGAACGTGCTGCCAGTAGTAAGTCCAACAATCGCTGGCGTGGGCTCCCCCCTCTTTGAGATCCGAGGTGATCTCGATTTCGGAGTAGTGTTCCTTTTCCTCTTCGATGAGACGTTCATAGTCGTAACTCTTGGTGTAGTCCACATCGGCCATGAAACCCTCCAGATACAAGGATCCACCGGTGAGCTCGCAGTGATGCCAGCAGTAAGTAGGCAGTCTAGCAAATCACGCGGATGTTCCACCCTAGAAATGCGAGGCTGATGGCCTTCAGGCGAAGGCCATACGCAGAGACCGTAGCGGCCTTAAGATTCCGCGATCTTCAAGCTGTAGAGGGCGTTCTCAGCACCTCTGCCCGAGATAGATCGCTTCGTCCATGAATCTCGGGTTTTCGATGATCTCGGTGGTTCTGTCGAACTTCGACCCGACCCGCGTGAAAAGCGAGAAGCAATCGGTGAGATTCACGCCCCCCCAATTGACGATCTCTTGTTTTACGCAGGAGATGCCGAACCGTTCGCAGGTCGCTCGAAAGTTCTCGGCGGAGACGGAGGAGCCCCGCCAATGAGGGTTCTCGATGGTGAGCTCGGAGGTTGAGGGATCCATGAACGCCGCGACGTTGGAATGGTGAAAAAATCCCGTGCCGTTGGGTTTGAGAATCCGACCCATTTCGCGAAGGTAGCCTTCGATGACCTCGTACTCCACGTGGACGAGGGAATCGAACGAGATCGCGAAATCGATCGAGTTGTCCTCGACGCCGGGGAGAGACTTGCCGTCGTTGACCTGGTAGGAAATGTGGGTCTCGTCCGCAAACCGAGCCTTGCAGGCTTCGATGCAGCGCTCAGTGAGGTCGACGACGATCAGGGAATCACAGAGGTCTTTGAGATATTGCGTCACGCGACCGAACCCCGGCGCGATCTCGAGGATCGTCCCAGCGGGAAGATGGTTTTTGACCCGTGGGAAGAGCGAACCGTCCCAGACGTTCTGAGTTCCTCCCCAGACCTCGGACCACTCGTCACCCCCACTGTTCCAGTCGTAGTTGGTCCATTGGTTGAGATTCTCTTCGATGGTCGGCATGTTCCCTCCGTGCGGGTTCTTTTGGTCAGGCGATGTGTCATTTTCGTTGACAGACCTACGGGTGTCAACCGTGAGCGGTTGCATCTTCCGCGTTAGCTGAGCCACAGACGATCAGCCGTGGAACCCGTAAAAGCCCCCAGCACCCGAAACCGCGTTGTCGAGGAGAGAGGGTTCGGGGATGTCGATGACGGGTTGGAACAGACACGCGGCATCGGAAGAACGGCCTGGAGACTGCCGCACGACGATCCCGTCAAACTCCGATGGTACACTTCCAGGCGGCAGGGAGGCACATCGGAATGCAGCTGTTGGTCGCAGGGATGCACCGGTCGGGGACATCGATGGTGACTCGGTTGTTGAATTTGGCCGGCTGTTATGTCGGGGCGCCCGAAGAGATGATGCAGGGTATGCCGGACAACCCCGGCGGCTACTGGGAGCGCAACGACATCTGCGAGCTCAACACCGCGGCGCTCAACGCGGCGGGGGTCGACTGGAATACGACTCTCGGCGACGAAATCGATACAATTGGGCCGACCCGGCGTCGAAAAATCGTCCACTCAATTCGTGATGTGATTCATGGGCTCGAGGAACACCGTCCGTGGGTTGTCAAGGATCCTCGACTCTCGGTGGTTCTCCCGCTGTGGAAGCCGTTGCTCAGTGATCCGGTGGTCGTAATTTGCCATCGAAACCCGCTCGAGGTTGCGCGCTCGCTTCGGGGGCGCGATGGGATGCCGATCAGTATCGGCGTTGCTCTTTGGGAGGTTTACACCCTTGCCATTCTACAGCACACACGCGCGATGCCGAGGATCTTCGTCTCTCACGAAGAACTCCTCAGGTCACGAATTGAGACGACAGAGACGCTGGTATCGCAACTGAAGAGTCTAGGTTCCTCGGGCATCGAATCGCCGTCACCGACCAAGATCAAAAGGCTCATCGATAGAAAGTTGCACCGTTCGAAGGCGACCAAAGATCAAGCTGTAGATTTTCTTAATGGAAACCACAGTCGGCTCATCGACTCCCTTGCCACCGGTGAGGGACTCGACGACTGGAGTCTCGAGAATCTGTCCGAATCGTCGAAGGATCTCATTGTCTTCTATCGTGAACTGACAACGGCTAAATCCGAACGAAGACAGAACGGAATGGAGCAGGCTCGCGAGATGCTCGAGTCGTTTGGAGCCGATCGAGATCGATTGGCGGCCGAGATCCAGCAAGTCCATATAGACAAGGCCGACCTGAGTGCTCGCTACGATGCTGCGAATCTTGAACGAGTCGAACTCGCAAAACGACTCGACTCGGTGAACGCAGAAAGTCGTCAGTTGAAGCAGGAATTGCAGGCATCTCAGTCCGAGTGCGGAAACCTGTCGGGGCGTCTCGTGCAGGCCCATGAGGAAATGCGACGCCTCGGCACATTAGTCGAGAAGACCAACGCCGAGAAGGACGCGATTGGTGAGGAGCTTCGAAGGCTCTCTGGCTCGCACCAGGAAATGGGTACCAAACTCGAGTTTGCAGCCTCCGAGACCCAGAACGCGCTCGCGAAGGCCCAAAGTCTCGAGGCGACGTCGGGTGAGCTGGAGAAAGAGCTCAAGAGAAGCCGCGAAGAGGGTATCGGGCTCAAATCAAAGCTCGAACAGCTCTGCCGCGATATGGAAGTGATTGGAGCGCTCCACGAGAGGACGGCCGACGAAAAGCGGGCGTTGGCGATCGAACTTCAGGAGGCCCACGTCGCCAAGGCGAAACTCAGTCTTCGCTTTGACCAAGTCAACCTTGAGGGCCAGACATATCAGGGTAAACTCGACGCTCTCGGGAAAGCCCTCGGCGAAACAGAATCTTCTCTCAGAGCGGCAACCGCCGAACGGGATGAATTGAGCGCGAGCATCCAAAGGATCAATGGGCGTCTTCAGGAAACGATGACCGAGTTAGACAATCTCAGAACTTGGCGCAAACGTTTGGAGGAGAAGAGGGCATTTCGAATGTACCGTTGGTTGCAGGCTGTGTTCAACAGTAGTGGCACTTCTCAATCCGAATAGTCGACCGGCTTAGAGAGCCGCAATACCGACAATTGCGCCTGACATCACCCGGGTATCAGTGTATTCTATCGTCAAATGGACCTGAAAATGAGATCAGCATTCAATCAACTCCAGGCCGAGCGCATCAAGCTCGAGGAAGAAGTTGAAGAGCTTCTCGCGACCAAGGACTGGCTCTACGAGAAGTGGCAAGGGTGCGAAAGGCAACTTGAGGAAATCCACAGCTCCAAGATGTGGTACATGTGGATGTCCTATATCACCGTCCGGCGTGTTCTTCTCTCCCCTGTTACTGCCCTTTTCGGCGTTCTGAAGAGAATCGGCAACGGCGTTTCGCGGGCTGAGAAGTTCCTCGGGTTCTGCTTCGTCGGGTTGTCGTCGACTACCATTTCCCTCCGTACCCACGCCCGACGCTGGAAATTGAAGCCCCGAGGCGTGGATTCTCAGATCGAGTCCATCGGCCTCGGGGAGATCCGGCCGAAGGTGCTCCTCGTGACGCCGTACCACATCTATCCAGCAAACCACGGCGGTGGTGTGCGCCTTTTCAACCTCGTCAAGTTGCTCTCAAAGAGCTGTGACCTCTATGTGCTCGTGTTTTCGATTGCTGGTGAAGACCGAAAGCAGCGCGAGGCGCTCAAACCCTATTGCGTGCGTATCGACTTTCATAAGTGGAATCCCAAACACCGCCCCGATCGGTTCGGCATTAAACCTCCCAATGCCCAACTCTTCTGGTCAGAAAAAGTTGCCGCTCATATTCGCGACATAGTGCTCGAATACGGGATCGACATCGTGCAACTCGAATACACCGAACTCGGCCAGTATGCTGAGTTCGTTCCCGAGGGAGTGCCGGTCATCCTCACAGAACACGATGTCGCGTTTCGCTCGCAGAAAAGGCGTCTTGCGCTCGGTTTCACGGATCGATATCCAGATAGTGCGGCCTACTGTGGAAAGAAATCGGATGTGTGGCGCCTGCTCGTTTATGAGGTCAAGGTGTGCCGCGAATCGGAACGGATTCACACGATGTCCGAACTCGATGGTGAGTACCTCGCGTCATTCCTTCCGAAAGCCGGTCGGAATATCAGAGTCGCTCCAAATGGTGTTGATTGCGGGGCTCTGGCCCCTCCGAAGGACAATCCTACCCGCCAAGACATCCTTTATGTCGGCAACTTTCAGAACCTGCCAAACATGGACGCCCTCGAATACCTCGTGAATGACGTGTGGCCGATCGTGCGGTTGCGTTGCCCAACGGCGAGGTTAACCGTTGTCGGCGCTCACGCTAAACGCAAGGTGTCCCACTTCGACGGTACAAACGGTATTCGTATTGTCGGAGAGGTCCCCGACGTTTCTCCGTACTATCACAGCCACCGGATTCTCGCCGTGCCAATTCGAGCCGGATCCGGCACACGGCTAAAGATTCTCGAGGCTTTCGCCGCGGGGATTCCGGTTGTGTCGACGAGTCTCGGCGTCGAGGCAATTGAGTATGAAAACGGCCGTCACCTCATGATCGCCGATGATGCCGTCGGCTTCGCCACCACCATCGAGACGCTGCTGAACGATGACGAAGCGGCCGAAAGACTGGCGCGTGAGGGTATGGAGTTGGCCAGGACTCGCTACGACTGGAAATGGGTTGCCGGAGCCATTGTGGCCGACTACGCCGAGTTGATGCAGTCAAGGATCCGCTAAAGGCGTTCCATGCGACGAGATTTGCGGGCCAGGATCAGACCAAAGACCACGACAAACAACCCGACCGGGATTGCCCCGGAACCACTCTGCGCCCGGGTCGATTTCCACCACTGGGAAACAACAACGAAAACGCGATTTACTTGGGCTCGCACCGCCCGGCGCCAAGCTTTTCGCCTCCCAACGCGCCTTGGGAAAGGATCCGAGATCTCGTCTTGGGATTCGAAATTGATATCGCGCAACTCGAATACACCGAACTCGGACCGTACCGGCACTCAGTGCCGAAAGGCGTGCTGGCAGTCCTCACCAAACATGACATTGCCTTCCGGTCGGTTGGTCGCCGCCGCGAGTTCGGTTTCAATCAAATGTTCCCCGAGGGTAGCGACTTCGGTCACTCCGGAGCCGATTGGCGCAGGCTCTTTCGTCAGGAGATCTTGTGGTGCCGTACGTTGGATCAAGTCCATGTGATGTCAGAGTCGGACGGCCGTTTTCTCGCTCATATTTTCCCGGACGGTACCGACCGAATCCCGCAGCTTGATCGCCACCGCGATCACCGAGTGAATATCCTTCGCCGATCTGTTACAACGACGGCATGATTCGTCACTCCACAACAGGAACCGCGCCCGAACCCCTTGACCCGACGATCGCCAGGACGGCGAAAATTGAATTGGTCAACCGGCACGAGGTCTCGACGTGAGGCGAGTGTTCGGACTCGCGTTTCTCGGTGCTTGCGATCTCTTGCGGCCAGTCGTGAACCCACTGCATCGTTGGAGGCGAAATCCAACGCCCGAATCATGCCGCCGTCTACCGGGCGGAAGGACCCGCCCAAGGGTTTTGGTTGTTTCGCCCTATTCAATCCATCCTCCGATCCACGGCGGAGCCGTGAGAATGATCAACCTTCTTCGCCAGATGTCGGCCTGGGCCGATGTTTCGGTCTTCATCCACATCGGAGGAAGCGATGATCCTGTCCAACGAAAATCTCTCGCGCAGATTTGTGAGCGGGTGTTCTTCCAGCAGATTTCGAACGATTTCGAGAAGAGGCCGGATCCGTTCCGTTTGATTCCTCCGTCGGTTCGCAGGTTCGACTCCGACATCGTCGGCGTTCGACTCGAGGCGCTCGTCGAGGCCCACGGCTTCGACATCGTCCACCTCGAGTACACCGAAATGGCCGCACATATCGAAGCCTGCCGAAAGGCAAAGGTCGTGCTCGTCGAGCATGATGTCAGCTTTGTTTCCCACCGCAGGCAGCGGGACCTCGATATCGGGGCGCGCTTCTCAGGAAGCGATGTGATTGGCGACGGGAGAGCGGACGATCTGCGACAGAAGTGCTTCGAGTTGCGAGCGTGCTCGCGAGTCGATCAGGTGCACGTCATGTCAGACACAGACCGTGCTCGATTAGCCGCATCATCGAGTGACCCGATCGCCCGTAAATTTCGTGTCGTTGCAAACGGAGTCGATACGACCACCTACACCTATTCCCCGAACGCGCCCCGTCGAGACGCTCTGTTTGTCGGCTCATTTCCACATCTACCGAACCTCGATGCATTTGAAACTCTGGTTCACGAAATCTGGCCGCAGGTTCGCCATCTCGAAAAGAATGCCCGGCTGACCGTCGCCGGCGCCCGTCCTCCAGCCAGCGTTGTTGATTGGAACGGCAAAAACGGCATAACAGTCCTGGGCGAGGTGCCGGACCTTGCTCCGCTGTACCAAAGCCATCGGGTGTTGCTGGTGCCGATCCGCGCCGGTTCCGGCACCCGCCTCAAGGTCCTCGAAGCCCTGGCGTGCGGGCTTCCAATCATTTCGACTCCGGTGGGAGTTGAGGGCATCGAACTTTCCAGCCACCCGGAAGTCTGCGTCACTCTCTCGAACCGGGCGATGGCAGAGGAAACGGTGGCTCTCCTTCGGGCGCGCCCGATCGAGATTGAAACGCTGAGCGACCGCGGGCGGTCCCTGGTTCAAGAAAAGTACAGTTGGGATATCGTCGGCAAGCACCTGCACGCCGCCCACGAGGATCTGTACCCCACCTCTTTTCCTGAACGCACCGATGATTCGGTGAACCAGAAGACCGGGGATGAACGTGACCCCAGGATCTCGGTCCTCGTCATCCCGGGAGCACTGGGAACTGATCCCCGACATTTGATTCAACGAATCAAGGAGCAAGAGATTTCCAGCTCTTTTGAAATCCTGTACATCAACACACAATTGACTGTCGATTTCGCATCTGCTGCTCGAGATTGCGGCGCCCGTCTCGTGCAACTCGACCAGACAACCCTCAATCAAGGCCAGATGATCAACATCGCAGCTTCGACAGCACGCGGTGAGGTTCTGGTCTTCGTTTCCGACAGAGTCTTGCCGGTGGATGAGCTGTGGCTCGACCGATTGACCGTCCCGTTTTTCGCCGACAAACCGCCGTCCGCGGTCCTCGGCGGAGTCAAATTCCAGCCCTTTCATGAATCCGATCGATTCGATACCAACTTCACGCACGAGTCTCGCGCGTGGAGAGAGGCCCACGGCGGTCTGATGTTCTCGGTCATCAATGCCGCAATTCGTCGCGATGTATGGGAGAACTTCCCCTTGCCGTCGGGCCGGATTCTCCTGGGCTGCCGGTGGCAACAGATGGTCGAAGCGAATGGCCACATGATTCTCCCCTGCTGGGCCGCGGAGGTGTCCTACCTCGACCCGCCGCGTGGATTCGAGCTTTTCCGAAGCGCTGTCCAGGAGGGTCGAGAATGGAAGTGCCTCGGCACAAGGTACAGATTTCGCGACCTGATCTCGGACTTTTTCGCGCCGCGCCCCTTCTCTGACGATAATGGCGCCGGGCGGCGACCACGTGGTCGCTCAGAAATCATCGCCCATCTCAGATTCGGGGTTTTGAGACCGTTAGGTCTACTCACCGGCAACCAATCCACTTTTTAAGTTGCTGCCCGCAATCATTGAGGTCCCCCGCAACCACACCGCTCTGCTCACCAGCTCACATTGACCGCGGCCGACGACCCGGCGTCACGTGATCCAGATAGAATCTGTTGAAGGGAGAAACGTGACAGTTCCAGAATTTGCTCGCAGAATTCGCAGGGCGATTTCAGACCGGCGCTTTCGCAAGACGTACAACCGGCAGCTTGCGCAAGGCAAACCCGTTGGAACTGTTCGATACGAGTTGGTCGGAACACAGCCTGTCTTCCCACCGTTCGTCGAAATCCGAGTCCTTGATGACCCGTCCAAGAACGATCTCCGGGGCCAGGCTGCCGACTGGGTATCCAGGCAGACCCTCGAACAGATTGTCGTGACGGGCTATGAAAGGAGTGGTCGGGTCACGTGGCGTCACTCGAGCGGGGATAGCACGCCACCGCCGCCCGGAATACCCTGGTTCTTTGCCCCCGGAGAACTACCTGAGGTTGCACCGGCGTACCTCGAATCTGCTCTAATGGTCGCCGCATCGGAGTCGATCGACGCTATGGTTCTTTTCGAACCCACCGGAGATTTCATTCCCTTCTCGTTGGAAAATGCCGAAGCCGCTCACTCTCCCGATGCGAGAACGTGGGCCCTCTACCGATCCGACGCCTACACCTGGGACCCGGCAGGCGATGAGGTTCGCCCGTCGCGAGAGGGTCGACTCGTCAAAGCAGTCGGTCTACCGGGGATGGAGAATCCGCCATTCGACAGCCACCATTTCAACCGTTTTCGAAGAGGGCAGTACCTTGGCAGCACCGAGCTTGAACCATTCCTGAGGGTAACCCTCTCCTCGCCCCCAATCCTCGAACGACCGCCGCTCTTGCGCAGCAAGCCCGGGGTGCTGGTTCTCGCCCCATTCCTCGCCCGTGGTGGGGCTGAACAGACTCTGTTTGCAACCATGCGAGCACTCTCGAGGCGGATGGACTTTTCGATCGTCACGTTGGCACGACATCGAACGGCGCTTGGTGACCGGCGGGATGATTTTCGGGAGATCACCGATCATCTCTATAGCCTCGGCGATCTCGTCCACCCGGACGCAATGCCGAACATCATTCTCAACCTCATCGACAGGTTGGGTGTTTCAGTCATATACAACGCCAATGGCTCGACCCTGTTCTATGATTTTGCCGCAATCCTGCGCAACCAACGACCCGCACTCCGTATTGTCGATCACTTGTACGACCATCGAGTCGGCTACATCGACAGGTATTCTCCAACGCTCCTATCGACGGTGGATGCGTGTGTGGCAGAGAACCACGCCATCGCAAATGAACTGTCCAAAAACCGCGGGTGGCCGTCGCATCGAGTTCCTGTTATCTGGCCGTGCGGGCGTGCTGACGAGGATCTGCCTCCGAGCCATACTCGGGAGGAAATCCGGGCTCAGCTCCGCCGGCAGCTCAACATCGGTGACGATGACGTCCTCTTTCTGATGGCCGCGAGGATGCACGAACAGAAGAGGCCTCTTGATGCGGTCGCTCTTGGGGCGCGGGTACACGATCTCGAGCGAGTTCACTTTCTCCTGGTCGGCGGAGGAGATCTGGAGGAGGAGGTCGACCGCGCCATCGCAGACGGTCCACCTTCCAGGATTCGCCGTCTCAATTTCCGCGACGACATCCCCGAGCTGATTCTCGCCGCCGATGTCGGCATGCTGGTCTCCGAATTCGAAGGCCTCCCGGTCTTCCTCCTCGAATGCCTCCAACTTGGTCGGCCATTCCTCGGGACCCGCGTCGGAGATCTCGGCGATGTTCTGGATTCAACAGGCGCGGGCGTGGTCGTGGATCGACCGGGAGATCTGGACGCCCTGGAGACAGCGGTGCGACGGCTGACCGAACTCGACTTTCGAACTCCCTTGGCCGAAAACGCCCTGATGGCGGCGTCCCGGTTCTCCGTCGATTCTTGCGCTGAGGCCTATGAATCGGTCTTGTTGGGAAATGGCTGAAGTGGCCCGACAATCCTTGAGGCACCGTGCGCAAGCTCTCTTCTGGGAGCATAACCTGCCGCTTCGTAGAATCGGTAGGCGGTTCACCCGGGCCTTCTCGCTGACAAGACTGATATTTCAGACCGTGTGCGGCGGTCGACCTGACCCACGAGTTCTGTCGTTGCCGGAAACAACAGACGGCCCACAAACCCGACATCCCGCGATCCTCGTCATTCCAGCCCCGAACATGGAGACCAGCAATGTGGAGGCGTTTCTGGATTCTCAAACGGAGCGATCGGTCGCCGTCGCTGCGCACCCTGATCAACCATATACGTTTGTATTTCATACCGAGGGTCCCCTCGAAGACTTGCCAGCTAGCCATCTCGAATCACTCCTGATGGCGGCCGTGGCCGAGGATCTCGACTGGACCGCCACAGGTTGGGCGGCGCCGGCACATGGAAGGTTCGGACCATCTGGTCACGTGGCGCGAAGCGTCCGCAACCACGAAATCTCGAGCTTATTGCTAAGACTTCCGCGACCGCAACACCATCGTCGAAGTGTTGTCGCCGGAAGATCGGTGCCCCATATCACCAACCTCGACCACGTCCAGGGCTGTGAGGCTCTCGTTTTCCCTTTTACGAGGACGTCCGGCGCCTATCGGTTGCGGTCCAATACGGCGGATGGCGCTATCGTCAGACAATGTCTCCACGCTGTTGATTCGGCACTTTCCGATCTTCCGGAGATCGACGGTGCGCAAACTGCCATGTTTCTCCTCCCTTACCTCGCAGTCGGCGGCGCCGAAAAACTGCTGGCCGATCTCGTGCGCGCCCTCAGAAATCGATACCGGATTCTCATTGCTACCACCGATCCACATCTCTCGAGCCATGGCCAGTCAGTCGATCGGTTTCGCGAATTGACCCCGCACGTCTACACCCTTGGCGACTGGCTACCTCCAGACGCCGTTCCTTCTGCGATTCGGCATCTCCTTCGAAGGTGGCGGGTCGAGAGCCTGGTGTGCTGGAACGGTAACGTGTTCTTCTACGACCATGTCGATGTAATGAAGAGGCAATTTCCATCGGTCCTCATGGTCAATCAGCTTTACAACCACGAAGGTGGATGGATCGAGCACTACTGCCCGACGTTTGTGACGTCGACAGATCTTCACATCGCTGTCAACACGCCCATCGCACGGGCGCTCGCCGAGGAGCGTGCTGTGCCCGCCGGCTCGATCGCCACGATTCACCACGGCGTGGAGATCCCGGATGAGCAACCATCCGCAGAACAAAACCGCCGCAGGCGCGAGCGCCGCGAACAACTCGGCCTCCCCCAGGACAAAATCGTGGTGGGCTCCTTTTTTCGAATGCATCCCCAAAAGAGACCTCTCGACGTCATCCGGGTCGCGAGAGAAATGGTGGACGAGGACGTGCACTTTTTGCTGGTCGGCGGTGGGCCCCTCGATACCGCAGTGGATGAGGAACTCCGCAGGAACAACCCGGGGAACATCACCCGGCTGCCGTTGACGAACGACGCCCTCCCGCTCTACCAGGCGATCGACATCTGCCTCCTCACTTCTTCTTTCGAGGGATTGCCGGTATTTCTCCTCGACGGTCTCGCACGTGCAATCCCGTGCGTCGCGCCCAGCGTTGGAGATATTCCCCTCCTACTGGAAGGGGGTGGCGGTGTGCTTGTTGAAACGCCTGGCGACATCGAAGGCCTGGCTTCCGGAATTCGACACTTGAAAGACGCCGACCGACGACGACGCGAAGGACTCCTCGGGCGCTCGACCGTAAGCACGCGATTCGGAGTCGATGCGTTTGTTTCGGCCTATGAAGCTGCTATCTTCCCAAAGAGATGAACCAACCCGAAATCAGCGTCCTCATCCCCTCATACAACCACGGCCGTTTCATCGAAGAAGCTGTCGGTAGCGTCCTCGATCCAGCTCTCAGCGACATCGAGGTCGTGATCGTCGATGACGGTTCGACTGACGATACGAAGCAACGGCTTCGAGGTCTATCTCGTGACCACCGGGTGCAATTTTTCGAACAAGAAAACCGGGGAACTCACGCGGCCCTCAACCGTGCGATCGAGATCGCCGGCGGCGAGTTCCTGTTCATTTTGAACTCTGATGACGTCTTTCCCCCGGAAAGAATCCCCCGCCTCATCGGGGAATTGCGTGCCCATCCCGAGGCCGTTATTGCAGCCTCATGGATCCAGATCATCGATGACGAGGGAATCGAACTTGGAATCAAGGAAGGTTGGCACAACCTGCCACCCTGGCCGCCGCCCTCCCCTGGACCCTATCTGTCCGAACTGGGCGACCCCGTCATGGCGTTGCTCGAGACAAACTATGTCTCGACGACCTCGAATCTCGCGATCCGCCGGTCCATCCTTGACCAAAATAATCTCCGGTTCCAGCCCTTACGTTACGCACATGATTGGGACTTCATCCTCTCGATGTGCCACCACGGGCCATTGGTTCTGGTCCCCGAACCGCTCATCAAATATCGGGTCCACGCATCCAACACGATCAAGGAAGGGGCGGTATCACAGGTCGGCCCGATGCGATTCGAAATCCAATGGGTTGTCGCCCGGCACGCCTACAGTCTGATTGCCTCATATGCCAAGGACGAACAGCAGATCCAGGATCTTGTTGAAATGGCGTGGAATTCGATGCCGACCTTTGGATGTGACGGGGTTCTCGATCGCCTCCTCGTGCTGCGCGGGACGACCGAGCAACCACCGCCGACCTATGACGCCATTGTCTCACCATCGCACCCGCTGTATCGTGCATCCGCAGCCACCCTTGCCGCTGCGGGTTAAGTCGACGCGAGATCGAGACCGCTCCTTAGATTCGCCGCTTCGACATGCAAACCTTGTTTCTCCAGCTGATGGCTGGACTGAGCGATCCCGCCACCCACAAGATCTGTGAGCCAGTGCGCACACAAACGCCCCGCTACGACCTCGCCCACAGTAGCGGATGCGAGACCTTTGAGGTAGCCGTAACGGAAGAGCGCGTGGAATAACGGATCGACCACAGAGGTCGGCGGTCGATCGTGCCTGGCCGCGAGTTCGAGCACACGATCTTCCAGTGATTCGAGCCTCCTTGCGACCTCTTGCAGATGCTGGCGCCGGGCGCCGAAGTTGAACCTCTCCAGAAGTCGACGCCGCCAAACCTCCCGCGCACCGACTATCCGCCGAGTCTGCGGCCATTTACGAATTAGGATAGCCGCCATGTGCCCACACGAAATCTGACGTTTGAAAAATGCCTGAACATCGTAGGCGTGGTGATGCCAGGCTTGCGCCGAGGCCCGGTAGACGATCCGCATTCCGCGGCGAGAAAGCCGCAACGAATACTCCGCATCTTCGAATGCTGCTGCCGGGAAATCCTGGCTGAATCCGGCGAATTCTTCGTCGAGCAACCGTCTCGACGCCGAGACGTTGCTAGTGTAGAAGTGGCGAAAATCGTATTCGTCGCCATCATTCATGTAGTGGTAACTGAACTGTTGTGCACCTACCCCGTCGACGTGGCGCATCGTCGAGGTCATTTCCAATTCCGGAGCCCACGAGACCTTGCCCAGAACCGCCCAACTGTCATCTCGCAGTTCGCGGTGGGCATCGACGTGCACCTGCAGGAGGTCTGGTGCCGGCTCGATATCATCGCCGGAGAAAAGCACCCAATCGCCCACCGACGCCGCCAGACCACGATTCCGGGCGAGAGCAGGGCCCTGATTTGCCTGGCGCAAACCAACCAGAGAAAACCTCTCGGACCGAACCGACGAAAGGACCTCTGCGGTCTCATCTGTGGATCCGTCATCGACCACGATCACCTCGAATTGAGGTCCGTCAGCCGCCTGTCGGTCCCATGCCGACAAAGTGTGTTTCAGTGTATTCGCCCGGTTGAACGTGGGCACGATCACAGAAATGAGCGGGGCGGTCACTGGATCATTCACGGGATGGACTCCGACGAGATTCCGATTTTCTCTTTACCAACCGATCTCTCCAACATCCTACCCGGAGTCAGACAACTCCGCCAATACCCGCATGACTGGAAGTGTTCGAGTTCGAGGTGACCGGTGAAACCGGGGGGAACGCGAAAATGTAGTGATCGACTTTAGTCATGATTCAATTTAGGTCATTTTAGTCCAAGCAGTTTTGATACTTGATATAATTGAAACCGGAGTTAACAGTATTGATGATTCGCAAAACGAGTAGGCACCATCCGCACCTACACAAACTTGTTGTCGGGGCTATGATCCTGATCGGCCACAGCGCCGCTACACCTGCGACCGACATTCTTCACGTGCCCTTTGAGGTCGCCAACCTGCAAACAGCAATCAATCAAATCGCAGATGGCGGTGTCATCGAAATCGCGGCCGGCAGCGTGCTCGGCGCACCGGCTGGTGGGTGGGTCATTCAAAACCTCGGAAAATCCTTCACTGTGCGTGCGACGCCAGGTGGAACGGCAACGCTCACCGGATCTGACTTCACTGAGATCATCAAATTCCGAAACTCGTCCATGGCCCAGGGCGGTCCGGTTACGTTCGAAGATCTAGTGTTCACGAACGGTTTTACCGACGAAATCGCGATCGGCAGCGCAGTGACCCTGGATTTCGCCCAGGCAACCTTTGTTCGTTGCTTCTTTCAAAACAACGACGGTGCCCCCCCAACCACCGACAGCAGTGGAGCCGTTCATGTCACTTCTGGACTGGCTTATTTCACCGATTGCACCTGGCAATCCAACACCGCAAAGAACGCCGGAGCCGGCCTTGCTCTACAACACTCGACCGCGTGGCTTCACGCCTGCCAGTTTCTCGACAACAGGGTCAACTTACCCAATCACCGAAATACGGCCGCGGGGGGTGCAATTCACGTCGGGGACTCCGCGCTCTTTGTTTCGAACACTAGATTCCATGGGAACCGGGCCGGTTATGTGGGCGGCGCGATTTTCGGAATCGGCACCTATTCGACGCCGTTCGTGGACCCTGTCACCGAGATGACCGTTTCGAATTGCACATTCGACGACAACAAAGCGGTCAAGGACCCCTCCGTCTCGTTCCTGTTCCCGACCGAGGGCGGGGCCCTTCACGCGGAGAACCAGTCGACGGCTTCGATCTATGCGAGTCGATTCACGAACAACGCCGCCGACAATGGCGGCGCGGTCAATCTTTACCGGGCAAGGATTGACATCGCAGGATCCGTTTTCATCGGCAATCGGGCGGTCGCCGCAGGTGGAGGCAAGGGCTTTGGAGGAGCCATCGCGGCAATCTCCAACGACAGCAACGACGTGACAACCGAGTTCGGAACGATGAATCGGCCATCAGCATCGCTTTCAGTGGTTGATTCGTATGTGGAAGGTCTCGGTTCGGCAGCGGTATCACAGGATGCTGGTGGAATATTCGTTGCCGGCGACAACAACCGGCAGTTTGGGCAGAATGGCGTCGAGCAGATGGGTTCCCTTGCAGAAAACCGAGCGACCGCCACGATCGCGGGAAACCTCCTCAACGACCTTTCGGTTCACCATCAGACCCTGGCGGGCAAAGGTGCTGGGTTCTTTGTGACATTGACGGACCTCGACTTGGACGACACTCTTGTCATGAACACGAGTGCTAGCGGCGAAAACGGATTTGGGCAAGGAGGCGGCGGAGCCGTCATCAACTACTCGATAGCCCAGATTGACTCTCTTGTCGCGGCCTTGAACAGCGCCGAATGGGCAGGCGGGGGTATTCGCGGCGAGGGATCAGAAATCAATATATCGGCAAGTCGTTTCTTTCACAATGAGGTCAGTCCGGGCGCGGCAGAAACGGTCACCAACTCTTATGGAGCGGCGATTTTCGCGGGACCCGACCTGAGCCGCGGAACTAACGTGACGGGATCTGTACAGAATTGCGTGTTCAGCGACAACGTCGGGCTTCCCATTTTCGACGATGACCGGAACGCCTCCGGAACGCCGATCAATGACCTTGTATACAACGGAAACACCTTTTCCGAGGATCACTTCGGATCCACCATCTACAAAGACGGGCTGACAACGACGCAAGATGTTGTCGGACTGAATAGCCTCATCGTCACCCGACCGGCTGCAGGCGTCCACACGGACAAATCTACGATCGCGAATTCGTCGGTGCAGAGTCCTCCAACGTTCGGTATTTTGAGGGCGGTCCCACCGCAAATAATCTCCGCGACAGCAGCCGGCGACACCGCAACATTAACGACTTCGTATCTCGGTTACGGGTGGACGGGCGGGAGCGCGACGCTTGACGGATCTCCTCTCGGCCGTCCCGCCGGGGTCCAAACTCTGACATCGGGAGGGAGCCACACGCTCAGCGTCGACGGGTCCCCAGCCGTCATCAACGTGCCGGTGGTTTCCGCACCAACAGTCAGCTTCAGTGCGTCCCCGTCGGTGGTCGAACCGGGAGAATCGTCTACCCTCAGTTGGTCAACTTCGGCTGGAGGATTCATCGCGATGATGATCGATCAAGCTGTCAGCGCGACCTCATCGTCCACCGGTTCGATCGCGGTGGATGTTTCGGAGACAACGACATTCCGGCTTTTCCTCATAACGGAACGAGGAGGGACCGTTGTCAGCGCAACTGTCACGGTCGGCGGCGCGAACGTGATTTTTTCTGACGGATTCGAAAGCGGGGTTACAGACGCCTGGTCGGCTGCGCAGTAGTGCCGAAAGTTAGTATAGATGAGTGCTGTGAACTGATAGTCTCCTCTGCAAGGAATTCAGATTGGCCATCCGAAAATTTCCAAGGACCCCCCCCCAACTGGCAGTCTGGGCACTCTACGTCCTGCTGACGACGTGCTTTCACGGATGCGGAAAAGGAGATCTCGACCCCATATCGCATGGCGGCCCCCCCCCAAATATCTTGCTGATCTCACTTGACGCGCTTCGAGCTGACGGCCTCGGCAGCTACGGATCTGACCGAAACACTTCTCCATTTCTCGATCGAATGGCCTCACAGGGGACGCGGTTTTCAAATGCTTTCGCCAATACTCACGGCACTCCGCCATCCCATGCCACGATACTCACCTCGCTCTACCAGGAGACTCATCAGGTGGGATGCCCAGTCGGGAGAGAAACGCCCCGCAACGACTCTTTACCTTCCAATATTTCGCTGGTGCATGAACTTCTTCGCGACAGCGGATATCTGACTCTTGGCGTAACCGACGACGGATACATGTCGAACATCTTCGGATTCGACCGGGGATTCGACATGTTTTGGGATCAGGGCACCGGAATCGAAAGCGGAGCCAATCAGCTCATCCGGTTTTTGACCGAGTCGTGGGATGGGACGCAGCCGGTATTTGCCCTTCTTCACACCTATGAGATCCACTCGCCATATGCCCCGCCGGACGGTTATCGCGAGGCTTTCGGTCCGATCCCAACGCAAGTCGAGTCAAGCAATGAATTCCTCCTCCCCATTCAGGACAATGCCGCTGACCACCTTTCACCGCGGGACTTCGCCAGCCTGCGCCAGCTCTACGACGGCGGTATCAAGTATACGGACAGCGAACTCTCAAGACTGTTCGATCAGTTGGGGGAACTCGGTTTCCTCAAAAACTGCCTGGTGATCATCACATCTGATCACGGGGAGGAATTCGGTGACCACGGCGGTCTCCTGCATCGAGCGACCCTCTATGAGGAGTTGCTCCGCGTGCCACTGATCCTCTTCGGTCACGGAGTGCTCGAAGGAGTGACGATTCCAACCTTCGTCGGCCTCGTCGACCTGGCGCCGACAATACTCGTGTCTGCCGGGCTCCCGATTCCCCCGCTCATGGCGGGACACAATATTTTGAAGAGAGATGAACGGCAGGCCGAGGAAGACGTTGTCTTCGCACAGTACTCGGATCTGAAATATTCTGTACGATTAGGCGCCTGGAAACTCATCGAATCTCCACGTTCCGGCTCTGTTGAACTCTATGATCTGACGGTTGACCCTCACGAGCGGGTCGACCTGTCCTCCTCTCAACCTGAACGAGTGAGGGCGCTAAGGCAGCAGATCAACGAGTGGCGGTCGTCGCTCCCCTCGCTGGAAGGAGTGGTTCGTGAAAGTCCAACACTTTCTGAAGACCACAGAGAACGACTCGAAGCTCTTGGCTACGTCCAGTAGGAATCAATTCCCCTGAAACAAACCCAGCGCGAAATTCCACGCGCAGCGCAGATCCCAGAGGTCGTTTCGGTACCTCCCGCGACGAATCGCCCTCAACCCCATCCGCCCTGCGAGAATGGGTGCAGCAGCAAGAGGACCCAACACGAGGGACCCGATCATTCGCGGATGCAGACAGACTGAACGGCGTGCCCAGCGCCCCGCCCTCCGTTGTCGAGCGAGGAACGGACGAATGTCGTCATAACGGTGGTGATGAAAACACAGTGCCGAAATGCTGAATACCACGATTCGCTCTCTTCTTGTCCACCGCCACGCCAGCTCGGTGTCCTCCATGCAGGCCTCGGTAAAGCCCTCGTCAAAGGGCTCGTCTACAAACCACGTCTTGGGTGCCGACAGGTTCGAGCCTAGGACACCGGTCCACGGGACCTGCGAGCCCTCACCGAGACCTTTGAACCAGAACTGGGGGCCCTCGGGCGCAAGAAAGCGCATGACATCGGTGACGCCGACCTTTGGATCCCACTCAATCATCCCCTGGACCCCGATATCCCTCCCGCGGGCTGAATCGAGGTGACAGGCCAAGGCTCTGGGGAAAGGAATGGTGTCATCGCCAAGAAGCAGCACGCGATCAGCTGAGGCTTCTGTGACGCCCCGATTTCGCGCCCGTGCCGGCCCCCCGTGTTCTAGCGGGATAATCTTCAATTTGAACCCGGAGTAGTCTGTATCGTGAGCCATCTCGAGCGTAGAGTCGGTTGATCCGTCGTCGACGACCACGACCTCGAATCGGCCGTTCAGCCCCTCTTGAAAATTCAGAGCCTGAAGAGTCATCGCGAGGACGTCGCATCGATTTCGGGTCGGAATGACGACCGAAATAACCGGCGACGACATGTCAGGAGAGTGATTTCTGGGAATTCTCGATCGCGCCCCCGACCGTCGATTCCCCACTGACTGATGCCCGGTAGGCGGCGACGACATCGCTCGCCGGTCCGTGACCGCGAACCACCCCATGCTCGAGCCATAGAGCCTCATCGCAGATGTTCTGCACGGCATCGAGGTCATGCGAAACGAGGAGAATTGTGACGCCGCCCTTTCGGAAACTCTCGAGCCGCTCATTGCACTTCCGGCGAAAGCTCTCGTCTCCCACCGACAGGACTTCATCCAGAAGTAGGATCTGCGCATCTACGGTGGTTGCGATTGCAAACGCGAGTCGCGCGACCATCCCGGTGGAATAAGTTCGGATTGGCTGATCGATGAATTCGTCGAGCTCGGCAAAGTCCACGATCTCGCCCAATCGTTCCTCCATTTCTTCACGAGATCGGCCCAACAATGCGCCGTTGAAGAAGACATTCTCGCGCCCAGAGAGCTCCTGCTTCGAAACCGAGACCGAGCTCGATGACCGGTGCCATCCGACCACGCATGATCGCTGCACCCTGAGTAGGCGCCAGGATCCCCGCCGCGACGCGAAGAAGAGTCGACTTGCCGGCTCCGTTGTGACCGATAATTCCCAGAGCACGCGCCGGTTCCCGGGCAAAACTGACATGCGACAAGGGCCACAAGATCTCGATAAGAGATCTTCGAAGTCGCCATCGGATGGCCCACTCCTTGAACGTGACGATCCCTCGTTCGACAGAATTCGAAATGAAGGGAGACGTCCTGGAATTCGATTGACGGTTCAAGCACGGCGCGATCGAGCTCCCTCAGACATGAAGATAAAAGCCTCGTGACAACCGATGGAATACCATCCAACCGACTACCAATGCGACGGCTGAGCCGCAAGTGAAGCACCGACGACGTGCATTGACGGAAGGACACCGTTATAGACCGGATCTCGGCCAATTTGAAGAGGTGGGTCAACGGGTTGATTCGAATGACCCACAGCCACCTGTGCGGAACGATAGAATTGGATAGATGATCGGAGTCAGGTACATCAGGCCTAGCGTCGCCACCTGCCACATCTGTTGCACGTCATCGAAGTAGACCGCCAATGCCGATAGAAGCAGTGACACACCTAGCGTAAACATGGCGATGATCAAGAAGCTCAACGGCAAGATCAAGACCGTCGAGCGGATTGGGGCGCCGCGCACGATCATGATGACAAAAAGTGGAATGTACGCCAGAGCGAGATTGACGAGCCCCGAGATCGTGGTGGAAATTGCGAAAGATAGATTTTGGAACGCGTACGCGTTTCATGAGTGAAGCGTTCCACGCCATGCTCTCATCGACGTTGTGGTCGTCTGCGCAAAGAACCCAAAGACCAGGTACTCAGACAAGAAGTACGTCTCGAAATGTTCGACCCCTTCGAATCTGAAAAGGGTGGAAAAGACGATGGTCAGGATGATCATGAGGAGAAGCGGATCAACATCGTCCAGAAGAACCCGATCACCGACCTTTTGTAACGCACGGTAAGGTCACGTGGACGAGGTTTAAGAGACAGGTTCGAGTGGTCGAAGAGTTCGCGGATTTCCTTACGGGTGCTGAACTTCGATCGGCGGAGTTGCACGAGAATTGGGGTGAGCGTGACAGACACCGGCGAATAATATCACGCAGGGCTTCAGTCTGAGGACGCCGTATCGGCGTTGACGCGAAGGACCCGATGATTGACCGTGCTGCTCAGCAACTCAGCATCCAGCCAATGATGTTGTCGGTGGGTCACCGCCGATTCCAGTGACCTGGAGCACGTCATTCGGTTAACTGGCCGCGTATCATGGAGATCGGAAAAAGGGAACCCAGCCGCTACAATCGGCACGCAGTTTGCTGCGGCACCGGCATGAAGCAAAACCGCCGATTCGCGTCCGGTCGCAATACGATGTTCAATACGATGTTGCAGAGGGTTTACCCGAATCGAGACGGAGAATTATGGGCGAGCGCCTGAAGCTGTCAGTGGTCATTCCGACGCACAACACCCGCAAGCTGACACTGAACTGTCTGGCGGCTCTGTGGCTCTGCAACCCGCAGCCGGACGAGGTGATCGTGGTTGATGACGGGAGCACCGACAACACCGCGGGATCGGTCATTCGCAAATACCCCCGGCACATCGTCGTCCATCTGCCGACGAGCGAGGGCTTTACGGCGGCAGTAAACCACGGGGTGGCCCGCGCATCAGGCGATCTCGTGCTCCTGCTCAACAGTGACACCGAACCGGCGCCGACGGCTCTTGGTCCTGTGTTCGACGCATTCGCCAGGCGGCCTGATCTTGGGATCGCCGGCGCTGCCCTGAGCGACCCTGACGGCACTCCACAGTGGAGCGGCGGGCGGACGCCCTCGACGCTGTGGTGCTTCGCGCTGGCGTCGGGTCTCCCGGCCCTGATGGGGAGGTGGCATGCGTGGCGCCGGCTGCGGCCACCGTCGGGCTCCGGTGGCGGTGAAGTCGACTGGGTGGCGGGCACCGCCATGGTCGTCCGTCGCGACGTCTGGCGCCAGGTGGGGCCGTTCGACACCGGCTACCGCTTCTACTGCCAGGACCTCGATCTCTGCCGTGCAGCGGCGGCGGCGGGTTGGAGGGTCGAGATCCTGCCCGAACTTCAAGATCTTCCACCTGCACGGCGCCACCATCACGGAGGAATCCGGTTCGGTCGGGAGCCAGCATCCGGAGCTCATGTGGACCGATCTCCTCCGGTTCGCCAACAAGTATTGGCGACCCAGTCGTGCCCGCAACTCGATTCGTGCTTTGCGGATGGGCGCTGCGCTTCGGGTCTTCGGCCGAAACATCGCCTCCCCGCTGATCGGGGACCATGACCGCAATGACTGGGGCGATGCCACGACCGCCTATGCCCAGGCTCTTCGAGCTCTGGTTGATCAGGACGGGTCGGAGCAGGGACCCATCTCCTGAAATCGGTCGCCCTTCTGGAAAAATGCGACAATCACGACGGAGGCCGCACTCCGCGAATGGACCTTCCGTCTCGTCTCGGCGGCTCGGTCGGCCTTGAGGAAAAATGACACTCGAGAATTCGTCACTAACTGCCGACAAGCTGCGCATTCTGTATGTCGCCACGAAACCGGCCTATCCGCCGCTGGACGGCGGCCGGCTCCTGATCTGGAACACCCTCACCGAGCTCGCCTCCAGAGGCCACCGCATCACCTACGTCGCGCCCGACCTCGGCGCAGAAACAGCAGTCGCACGGCAACATTTGGAATCGGTGTGCGAAGCGGTCCACCTCGTGCCCGCCCGTCCATCGGGAATCCTGTGGTCTGCTGCCGCGGCCCTCGCCACGAGAAAACCGATGTCGGTGCTTCGACACACGCATCGCGCCGTTCAACAGGTGATTGCGGAGTTGCTCCACCGGCAGTCGTTTGACGTGGTCCACGCGGAGCAGATTCAGGCCCTTTACAATCTCCCGCCGATCAACGGCCGCCCCCCGGTTGTGCTGCGGGCGCAAAACGTCGAGAGCGAGCTGTGGCGGTTGGTCGCAATTCGCAAACGACATCTGGCCTGGATCGCCCGTGACGAAGCCAGAAAAATGGCCGTCTTCGAAGCCCGCGCGATCCGCATTGCAGCGGCGACTGTGGTCCTCACCCAACCTGACGCGACAACGCTGGGTGGCGGCGCCGGGGCTTCAGCCCGTCGCATCACAGTCGTCCGGCCGCCGTTTCCGGCATCCTTGCCGTGGTTTGACGAGCCTCTCGAAGGCGACCCACCCGTCGTGTTGCTGACCGGCGGGTGGTTGCCCAACCACGATTCGCTCACCTGGTTTCTCGAAGAAATATGGCCCGGCATCCTTGGCGCCAACCCCGACGCCCACGCACACATCTTCGGCCCGGACCAGCGGGTCGCCGGGCCTTCCGTCAGCTGCCATCCGGCACCTGCCGACAGTTTGCAGCTCTTCAGGCCAGGAACCGTGCTCGCGGTCCCCCTTCGCATCGCCTCTGGAATTCGCATGAAAATCCTGGAATCGTGGGCCAGGAGGGTACCGGTGGTCGCGACGCCGACTGCGGTGCGCGGCCTCGAAGACGTGGGAGAGCACGGTTACCTGCTCGCCGGGAACGGCGCCGAGTTCGGGGCGGCCGTCGCACGGCTTCGACGGAGCCGAGAGGTCGCGCAGCAGTTGATCGAAGCCGGTCGGAAGACGCTGGCCGACCATTTCCAACCGCAACATGCCGCCGAACTGCTCGAGGTCGTCTACCGGGAGGCCATCGCGCGCACCGGCAACCGACACCTTGAGAACTGACCCTCAGCTGAGGACCGAACTCAACGCCCTGACATGACCGCGGGCGACGGCCGCGACGTACGGGGCGCACCGGGTGGTGTGTCGCAGGCAGAGCCCGAGCATCCGCAACGAGTTGTACATCGTGTGCACCCCACCGAGATACGCCCGGTAGAGCCTCGACTGAAATGGCAGAAACCTCGTTGCGGTGAGGTTCTCGAGATACAACGGCGATCGTTGCGCCGATCCCGTCGATCCGCCGAGACGGTGGAAACTCTCCATCCCAGGCTCGAATCGGAGCCTCCACCCTGCGCGGCGCAGACGGAGACACAGATCCAGATCCTCGTTGTACAGGAAAAACCGTTCGTCGAAACCCCCGACGTTCGCGCCAGGCTGTCATCGACACCGCCATCGCGGTGGCCGGGATGTAACCCACGTCCCGCCCCTGTCCAGAGGTGTCGGCATAGCGCTGCTGGCGGACTGTCCCGGTCAGGAAATTGACGCCGCCTCCGGCGTACCACAGCTTGGACGTGTCGAGCCCGTCGCGGATCGGACCACCGGCCGCCCCCACCCCGACCTCGAGAGCATCGGCCGCCGTGTCGAGATAGCCGGGGCCGAGCACCGCATCATTGTTGAGCACAACGTAAAAAGAAATTCCCTCATCCCCCTCGAGGGCCGCCACGCCGACGTTGATGGCGGCACCGAATCCGGGGTTGTCCGGCCGGCGAATGACCTCGACACCCGAAATCAGCGCGTCCGCCTCCAGGTTCCCCGAGTTGTCCACCACGATCACCCGGCGCCCGAAGTGGGAGGGGTCGCCGCACACCGACGCAGTGCAACGGATGGTCGGATCCACCTCACCAAAGTGGACAATGACAACTCCGGCGAGTGGGGTGTTCACGATGTCGCCCGCCGGGGTCCGCCCGCAGTAAACAGTAATACCACCATGGCTGCTGCGGCTACCGAGTATGAAACGACCGCGGCGCTGGCACACGCCATGGGACCGGAGTCCGGGATCCACACGAGGTTGAGAGTCAGCGACACGCCAAACGCCGCGGCGAGGACCCACATCGCCAGGAGTTGGCGCCGCCAAGCGGCGAACACCGTGCCGACGACCATCATCGCGAAGGCGCCCGGCAGGACCAGGGACAAGCGCCTCATCAGCGGCACGGCCGGTTCGAAATCAGGACCGAAGAAGAGGTGAACCAATGGTCCTGAGACCTCGCGCAGGGCCACCGCGCACAGGACGCCCGCCGCAACACCCGCGACCACCGAGACCAGTCCGGCGCCTCGCCAGGTATCTCCGCGATGGGCGAGCCGGGAAAAAGTCGGGTATACGGCCACCGCGACGAGCTGCGGAGCCGCAACCAGTGCCCACACGACCGTTGCTGCCGCTCCCCAGTATCCGATCTCGGTACGGGCGACACCGAAAAACGCCAACAGAAACCGATCCATGTTGACCAGCAGCTGGCCGAGTACCGCCAGGACCATGAACGGCAGTCCTTCGCGGATCGCCGAAGCCCCCGGCCCGGACGGTGGGTCGCTTCCCAGCATGCGGGACATGCGTGCAATCCACACGAGACCCAGGCCTGCGCCCAGCGAAAACGCGACACCTGCAGTCCAGACCGGCCACGCCAGAGTCATGCCCAGACCAACCCCGAGGACGGCCACAAAAATCTCGAGGCCGCGGGCGCGCACTTCGACATCCATCCGATCCAGACCCTTGAACGCCGCACCGCGAGTGACCGTCGCGGTTCGCAGAACGACGTACGGCACAAAGGCCAGCAGCGAGAGGCGCAGGTTCGTTTCCGAGACCAGGAACGCTGCGGCGCCGGCGATCGGCACCAGCCACACCGCCAGCCGGCGCTGCAACGTGTTCGACAGGCCGAGCAGCGTTCGCGCACGGTCCGGTGCCCGTGCAACCTCCCGGATCAGGACCTCCTGTTGGCCGAAGGCGAGGATCATGATGCCGATCAACGCCGCCCCGAAAGCAATTGAAAAGGTCCCGACTCCCGCCGGTCCGCTGCCGCGGGCGATCAGGATCGCGACAGCCAACAGACCGCCCTTGACCGCCGCCTCACCGGCGCCGAGCCAGATCCCGTTACGCAAGACCCTTGCAATCATTCCTTTCGCCTCGCAACGGATCATAGACCATCGCCGCCGCGCTACAATCTGCCCATGGCTTCCGAATCCAGACTGCCTGTCACCATTTTCGCTGCGATCGTCGTGATCATCGCCATCCCGTTTGTCATCGACCAGATCCGTGACCGCCGCCGTCCGGTATTGATGGAGGCAAGAATCGTCACCGCCACAAGCTCGGACCCGGTCTACCGCGACGGTCGACGGCGGGTTCCTCCGGGCGACCGGGTCGAGATCGCCCTCGCCTTGCGGGTCAAACGTTGGGGAGGCGCCGATTCCTGGATGACGCCGGCACCCCGTCTCGAACTCGAGGGTGCGCCCACCCCCCACTTTCAAACCTCCGTCTGGCCGGATCACGGCCGGACTCTCAGGGTCTTCTGGTTTTCCGTCGAGTGCCAGAATCTCGGCGGAACGTTGACCGCACAGACCGTGGAAGAGCGTCTTCGATACCGCACGTTCCTCGCACCGGAAATGGGCCGGACCCTTCAGGCTCAGGGACTGCCGGAGAGCCACAACGATGACCACATCGGCGAGACCGGCGGTGTGTCTCCGGAAAGCTCCGGGACAGTCCGGTTGTACGCCCGAGTCGAAGTAGTGGAGGACGTCGGCGACGTCCGTCCATTGCAGGCTCAGGCGACGATCGACGCGGAGCGGTTTCTCGACGCCGCCTTTCCGACGATCCTGATCGGGGCGGATCTCGGCGACAACATCGAACCGTCGGCGGGCGAGCTGTTCAGGCTGCCCGGCTTCGAACCAAAGGGCGAGACGCCATTCGAGCGAAATGCCGTCCCGGAGCAGGCGTTCGGAAAGACATTCTCCCAACTGGTCGGCGACCGGATAGCGGTCTCCTCATGGACGCTGGCGGCGTCCGCCGTCAGCGGTGAGCCGGGCCTCGACCCTTCGCGGCTGGAGAAACTCGGCGTGGTCGAGATCGATGATGACCGCGTCAGCAGCGGCCGCCATCCTCTGCTTTGGGGAACGGACGTTGTGCCTGGCGATCTCCTTGTCGACGGCGACCACTGGATGGTTCTTCTCGGTGATAACGGCGATGGTGCGCTCGATCCATCCGACGCCGTCCTCCACACCTGGGGCCGTCCGCCGGTTAGAACGACGCTCTTCACCGCCGTCGTTTCGGACAAAGCGAGTCTTGAACATCGACGGCTCAGACGGTGAGCTAGCTCCATGATCGAGCTGCGTCGGCTCACCATCGGTTTTCCGGGCGATGCCCGCGGACTCGGGATCGCCGTTCGCGACCTCTCGCTGACCGTGGTGGAGGGTGAACGGGTAGGTATCGTCGGCGAGTCCGGAAGCGGCAAAAGTCTCACCGCGCTCGCCTGTCTCGGGCTGGTCCCTGAACCCGGCCGGGTCGTCGGCGGTTCGATCCTGATCGAGGGCCGAGACCTCGCGGCGGTCCCCACCGCCGATCTCAAAAGTTGGCGCGGCGGAAGCGCCGGTTTCTGCTTCCAGGAGGCTTCGAGCGCACTCAACCCGGTCTACACGACCGGCTTTCAGCTCGCGGAGGCTGTTCGTTGCCATCGCGGCGTCAGCCGATCGCGCAGCCGGGATATAGCGCGCGACCTCCTCGAGGTGGTGGCCGTTGACTCCGTCGACCGAATCCTCGGTGCCTATCCCCACCAACTGTCGGGGGGCCAGGCGCAAAGGGTCATGCTGGCTCTCGCCTTGGCCGGCGATCCGCGGCTTCTCATCGCCGATGAGCCCACCTCCGCGCTCGACGCCGTCACCCGGGTGGAAATCCTCGACCTCCTCGACAGGCTGGTCGAGGACCTCGGTCTGGCTCTGCTCCTTATCAGCCACGACCTCGAGGTCGTTCGCCGGGTGGTCGATCGTGTGACGGTGATGTACGCGGGTGAGATCGTCGAGGAGGCGCCCACCGAAGTCGTTTTTCGCGAGCCCCTCCATCCTTACACGCAGCTGCTCCTGGCATCGGCCCCGGGAACCGGCAGTCGCGACGCGCGCCGGGCGCAGCCCGCCGGCCCGCGCCGTGACCCAGCCGGTGAGAATGGGTGCGCCTTTGTCGAGCGTTGCCTGGTGGCCAGGGCCTCGTGCAGTCGTGCCCGACCCGAACTGGTCGACCTCGCGGTCGATCGGCGGCTGCGGTGCCCAGTGTCCGCCGAGGCATCGGAAGCTGAGCGTGTCCGGATCTGAACCGTTGCTCGCCGCCGAGGGCCTGTGGCGCCGTTACAGCGGCACCGGCTCGAATGTCGGCACAGACACCGAAGTCACCGCCGTTCGCAACGTCAGCCTCGATCTCGCTCACGGTGAGTCTCTGGCGATCGTCGGCCGATCAGGGTCCGGCAAGAGCACGCTGGCGCGGCTGTTGCTCGCGATCGAACGTCCAGACCGCGGCGTCGTGCGCTTCGAAAACCAGGTCATCAGCGATCTCCCGGAACGCAGGATTCGGCCCCTCAGGCGCCATTTCCAGGCGGTGTTTCAAGACCCCGGGTCCTCGCTTGATCCGTGCCTCAAGGTCGGAACCATCGTCGCCGAACCGTTGGCCGCCCACGGCATAGGCAGCGCCCGGGATTGCCGCACACGGGTACGTGAGGTCCTCGATCGGGTCGGACTCCCGACAGGGGCTGAAGCCGCCTTCCCAGACGCGTTCTCCGGTGGCGAAAGACAGCGCATCGCCATCGCGCGCGCCCTCGCGCCGCGCCCGAAGCTCATCGTGCTGGACGAGCCTGTTTCGTCTCTCGATGCATCGGTGCAGACCGAGATCATCGATCTCCTCCTCGATCTCCGGCACGACGGCGGCCTCGCGCTGATCATGATCTCGCACGATCTGGCGGTAGTCCGCGAGCTCTGCGAGCGAGTCGCGGTCATGCACGAAGGTTCGTTGGTCGAGATCGGACACACGGCAGACGTCCTCGTACGGCCCGAACACCCCGCAACCCAAGCCCTGCTTGACGCCTCCCAGGCGTTAATAGGTTGATTCCAGCGGCAGTCGTTCGGACCCGTCTTTCCCAAGGCGGTGCCCGAGAGGAGCCACCCATCACATTGTCTGCCTGAAACCCCTCCCTGACTTTGAGGGTGAGGTGTTCAGACAATGTGATGAATGGCACCTCCACCGCACGCGGGCCCACCCACCCGGCACGCGGGACGCGTGCCCCACAATGGCCCTGATAGCCCCTACCTCGTGGGGCAGCCGTCCCGGCTGCCGGGCGGGCAATGTTTGGCTCCACCAACTCTGAAGACTCGGGCGCGGATTATCGGTGGGGAGTTGGGCGGAAATTCCGAGAATTCCGAAATCCGAATTTCAATTCCTCATTCCTCACCCCTCCCATTCCGCTATACTCGAACTCGTGTTGGGGCACCTCACCGATCTCATCGCCTGGCTCGAGCCGCACGCACTGCTGCTCGCGCTCGTCATGCCTCCTGTGATCCGCGTGGTCGGCCACTGGATCCCGGAAGAGCTGTTCATGGTCGCCCTGGGTGTCCTGGCCGCTCGCGCCGGTTCGCCGGGCGCCGCTGCGGCCATTCTAGGCGCCGTCGTGATCAGCCATTTCGCCACCGATCAGGTGGTCTATCTCGCGGGCCGGTGGCTGCGCCCGCGTCTGGGTCGTTTTCCGCGGGCCGAAGGGCGGCTTCGATTCGTGACCGATCGCCTGGCGGCCTCTCCGTTTGCCCTGTTGGGTCTGGTTCCGGCCCGGGTCCTGCCGCTGGGCCGCGGCGCGTGGCTCGCGGCGTGTGGCGTGGTGCGGGTGCCGTGGCCGCGTTTTGCGGTCGTCGATCTCGCCGCGCTGGTGGTGCACCTCGCGGTGTGGTCGGGTCTCGGTTGGTGGTTCGCCGGCGACCTCGGCAAGCTGAGCGCCTCGACGGACGCGGGCAGGCTGCTGGGAACCTGGTTGGCCGTCGCGCTGGTCATCTCGATCTCTGCGGTCGTGGTGTGGAGGTCACGGGAAAGCCGGCAGACCGACGCTCTCGAGGTCGTGAACCAGCCCGATCTGCAACCCGGTAGACCAGACCGCCTCCGCCGCGACCGTTGACGAAATCCGGCCTGACACGAAATACGGGGATACAATAAACCTGTCATGCGCAGCACCTTTGACCAGATTCGCACCGCACTCTCGTCCGCCTATCCGATCACGGTCCTCGTGAGCCCCGAGGAGGACCGGCAGGAAAATCTCCTCAAACGTTTCGGGGCCGCCGCCAAACCGGACCCGTTGCCGGTGGTGGTCTGGAACTGCGTCGACGGCTTTGTCAACCAGGAGAGCGAAGACCACCGCGACCCCATGCAGGCCCTCGCGTGGATCGCATCTGACGCGCCGCGCGGGCTCTACCTCCTCAAAGACTTCGACGGCATGCTCGACGATCGCCTGCTCCGGCGCCGGCTTCGCGATACCGCCATGAAGATCCGCAACAGTGGGCGTTTCCTGTTTCTTCTGCAGCAGAACGCAGAGCTTCCGGACTCGATCAAACCACTGTCCTACATCGTGGTTTCACTGTTCCCCGACGACGGAGAGATCAAGACGCTCGTGACCGGTCTCCTCAGTCAACGGGTCCAGGAGCCGCGCGTTGTCGACCGCCTGGTGGCGTCCCTCAAGGGAATGTCGTTGACCGAAGCCGAACACCTTTTGCGACGGCTCCTGGACCGCCACGCCGAACTCACAGAAGAGTTTTTCCGGGAGGTTCTCGACGAAAAGGAGCAGATCACCCGCAAGGAGGGCATCCTCGAGTTCGTACCGCCGGATGCTTCTCTAGCCGCCCTCGGAGGGCTCGATCAGCTCAAGGAGTGGGTCGGCGAGCGCAACGCGTTGTTCCAACCGGAGGCACGGGCGCAGGGCCTCCCGCGGCCCCGCGGTGTGCTCTTGATGGGGATCTCCGGTTGTGGGAAGAGCCTTGCGGTCAAGATCATCGCCCACGAATGGAAGCTCCCCCTGTTCAGGCTCGACATGAATCTGGTTTTTGCAGGGGTCCACGGCTCGGCAGAATGGATCTTCCACCGCGCCCTCGAGGCCGTTGAATCCGTTGCGCCGGCAATTCTCTGGATCGACGAGATCGAGATGGGCATCGCCGGCTACAACGAGGGTGAGACCGGCGCCAACACCCGCATCTTCTCCAGCTTTCTCACCTGGATGCAGGAACACCGTGGGGACGTCTTTGTCGCCGCGACCGCCAACCGGATCCACCTTCTGCCGGCGGAGATCCTCCGCAAAGGCCGTTTCGACCAGGTGTTCTTTGTCGATCTGCCCAACGACGAGGAACGCAAGGAGATCATGTCGATCCATCTCGCGCGCAACGATCTCGACACGTCCCGTTACGACCTCATCCTGCTCGCTTCCGCGACCCGTGGTTGGAACGGCGCCGAGATCGAGCAAGCGGTTGCGTCGGCCAGAATCACCGGTCACGCACGCGGTGTCGAGGTCTCGCAGAACGACCTCCTGGTTTCCTTCGGCAAGATCATCCCGCTGTCCCGGACAATGGAAGAACAGCTCAAAGCGATCCGCTCGTGGGCGCGAACCCGGGCACTGCCCGCGACGCGCGCAATGAAGCCCGAGATGTGAGCGGTTCCGAGCCCGCGGGCGCGTTGACCCGAGTTGTGGTGACGCGGGAACATGAGGGCGCCCGAATTGACATCTTTCTCGCCGCCGTTACCGATCTCAGCCGCCGGGCGGCCCGGCGCCTCCTCGCCGACGGCGCTGTATGGAGCAACGGACGCCCCGTCCGGGTGCAATCGCGCACCGTTACACCGGGCGACGTCATCGATATCCTGCAAGCCTCTGCAGAGCTCGGAATCGGACCGCTGCCGGACACTGCTAAACCAACCATCCTCTATCAGGATCGCTGGTTGCTGGTGGCCGCCAAACCCGCCGGCGTGCTGTCCGCGACCGCGGAGAACATGCAGCCGGGCGAGCTGGCGTTCGATCAACAGGTCCTCGTCGCAATGGCGGTCGAAGAGGGGAAGCGTCCATTTCTGCGGCTCCTCCACCGCCTCGATCGCGTCACCAGCGGAGCAATCCTCTTCGCCCGCCACAGCGAGGCCTTGCCTGCGTTGACCGCGGCCTGGCGCGAGGGTCTGGTGGAGCGCGTGTATGTGGCGGTCGTCGAGGGCCATCCGGAATTCGAACAGACCTCTATCGACCGGCCGATCGCCCGCGATCGATCGCACGCGTGGCGCTTCACGACCGACCCGACGGGCCGCACGGCCACGACCCGGGCGCAGGTCATCTCCCGTCTCGACAGCGGTCTCGCCGTGGTCCGGTGTCGACTGATAACCGGTCGCACCCACCAGGTGCGCGTCCACCTCGCAGCGGTCGGCCACCCCGTTCTCGGCGACCGCCTGTATGGGTCCCGGCGGGCCGACGAAGCACCACGGCCGCTCCTCCACGCGGCCTCGCTCACCCTCCCCCACCCCAGGTCGGGCGAAAGACTTCGGGTCGTCTGCCCCGCACCGGACGATATCGGCTTCTTTCTGGCTAGCGACAACCTCGACGAAGACGGAAGTCCCGAGAGAAGCCGCTGACCCCGGGTTCGAGGAACACCAATGTTGGTGGGGAAAAGCAAAAAATCCGAAATCCGAAATCCGAAATCCGAAATTTTCTAATCGGGCGGCATATAATGCGACAGTGACCTGGGGATTTGCTTATTTGCTCATATTTCTCGGGGGCTTCACTCTGGCCCTCGTCACCGGGTTCGGCCGTCGTCTCCTCCACCCCAGCGTCCTCTGCGACCATGTGGTCGTTCCCTCGCACGAGCATCTGTCGAGTATGCGCTTTCCGGCGGCCGATATTCTGGCCTCGTTTCTCACGCTGTTCGGACTGACGGCGGTCGTCATCCACGGGGTGACCTCGCTCGCCCCCAAACACGAAATCGCGATCGGCGTCGTCGCCGGGCTGTTCGGCATCGTCGCCCTCAGGACCTGGCTGCGCCGGGTCTGCGATCCGTGCGAGCAGCTGCGATCGGGAACACGGGAAGTCCGCGTGGTTCGAGAGATCCCCGGCAACGGGTACGGACAGGTCGAGGTCATCATGGAAGGCGCCCAACTCAAGCTGGCGGCCCGGTCGGAGACGGCAGAACCCATCCCGGTTGGGACCGTCGTGGATATTCTCAACCGCACCGAATCGGTGGTGGTTGTCGTGCCGCGCGTTGCCTCGTCGTGAGCCGGCGCCCCCCGCTCGACCACGAACCCACGGGCGCATCCGAATCGCCTCTCGTCCTCGCCAGCGGATCGCCTCGCCGCAAAAGGCTGCTCGAGTTGATCGGGCTTCGATTCGAAGTCGCCCCATCCGAGGTTGACGAGCGACCCAACAAGGGTGAGAGCCCCGTGGACTATGCCCAGCGGGCCGCCCGCGACAAGGCGCTCGACATCGCCGGCTGTCATCCGGAGTGCTGGGTCCTCGGCGCCGACACGGTGGTCGAGATCGACGGCGCCATTCTCGGCAAGCCGGCGGGGGTCGAGGCCGCTTGCGAGATGCTGCGGTCTCTTTCGGGTCGCGAACACGTGGTCCACACAGCAGTCTCGCTGGTTGTCGCCGGCAACGCCCGAGACCTCATCGACACCGCTTTCGTGCGCTTCATCGAGTTCGACGACGACGTCATCTCGTGGTACGTGGCAAGCGGCGAGCCCATGGACAAGGCGGGGGCCTATGCCGTTCAGGGTATCGGCGGAATGCTGGTGGACGAGGTGCGGGGATCGCCCAATACCGTCGTCGGGTTGCCGATCCACCGTCTTCCAGAACTCTTTTCAGCCCAGGGCCTCGACTTCTGGAAGCTGCTCCGGAGTTAACCCGCACATCTCACCAGGTGTCGACTGCGGCCGACGATGCATCCTCCCCGTCCTGTTTTCTCGCCTGGCCACGGCGCCTCGTCGCCCTCGTAACGAAACCTGGTGAGATATGCAGGTTAACCACCAACAGTAATGGGCTCGCCGAACTCCTCGAACGAAAAGCTCGCGAAGATGTGGTGGCCGTTGAAATCGAGGACCCGGCAGTCCTCGGACGATTCGAGATCTGCCGAGATCACCTCGAATGGGACACCGTACAGCGATCGCGCGCGGTCCACCGAGACCTCATAGCCGATGAACTTGGTGATCCCCTTCTGGGAGAGCTTCCGCACCAGGCGTTCGTCGGTCAAAGCCGGAAACGTGGTCAATATCAGAATGGGTCCGGTCCCGGAAAATACGATGTAGGCTCGCACCCTCCAGCTCCCTTCGGAATGTCTGTTCCCGGGTCGTGCCTGACGGCGTCCCCCGTTTCTCCTGGCCGGTCAGTTCTCGCAGAGAATCGCCCGTCCGAGTTCTGCAAACGGCACACGGTTAAAGATGTGGGGACCGTCAAAATCGAGGACCCGCAGGTCCTTACCGCGTTCGATATCGGCAGCGATCACCTCGAACGGGAGTCCGTAAAACTCGTGCATTCGATCCACCGGCACCTCGTACGCGATGAACTTGACAATTCCCTTATGGCGTAGAGATTCGAGGAGGGCCTCCCCGGTGATGCACGAGTTCGAGGTCATCACGAGGAGGGGCCCCTTTTCGGTCAAAACCAGATATGACCTCATGGCGCCTCCTTTGTCAGCGGTACGAGCGGATACTACCTACAAGATGGTGCTGACCGGGGCGCGCGTCAAGGACTCGGGTCACTGGGCGAAGGCAGAGGCCATCCCTTCGACGACGGCCCTCGCGAACTCCTCACGCCACTGGCTATCCAACATCAGCTCCCGATCCTCCGGGTTTGCCATGTTGCAGACTTCGAGCAGCACCGCATTCTGTGCCGCCGTGTATCGCAATACCGCCGGCACCCAGCTTCGGCGCCCCCGCAAGACCCGGTCGCGGATCGGTTCGTAGGGATGGATCCCGATGTCGTTTTTCTCGAGACCGGTCAGGATCCCCTCTGCGAGATGGCGCGACGAGGCCTCGACCCGGGCCTTGAAATCCGCTCCCAGGGTGATGGTCGGGTGGTTTCGGTACTCCGCGTAGGTCTCGATGTCGCGGCGCCTGACCGTGTACGGTTTGTCGGGGCGCAGGTAGCGGGACGGGACATAGGCCATCGCACCGCGAACGCTCGGATGGAGCGAATCGGCGTGGATCGACAGAAAGACCGTCTTCGAGCGCGGAACGTTCGGCCCCAATCGGTTGAGGATGATGTCGTTGGTCAGATACCAGCGGAGGTGGACGCCGAGCACCGGATCCTCGAGGTGGTATCTGGGACGGGTCAACAGAAACGCGTCCCGCCGCTGCACGAGCCGGTCCGACCCCGGCACCGTGTAGCCGATCTTCCCATCTTCGATCGTGGTCCAGACGGTGGCGCGGGTGTGGCGCTCGAGGTTAGCCTTGATCCGGCACATGATGTCGTAGGCGTAGGTGGCCTCCCAGATCCCGTTCGACACGGCGCCGGAATCCTTGCCTCCGTGACCGGCGTCGAGAATGATCTGCACGCCGGAAAGATTGGCCGCATCTACGATCACGAGGAACTGCTGCAGGTCCCGGCGCTCCTGGGCCCACAGCTGCCGGCGCGGGTTGTCGGCGGGGAGATACTCCGGGAGCAACAGGTCCAGGGGGATCTTTACCGGGTAGCCGACGGAGATGTCGGTCACGTCGCGGATGCCCGATCGGGCGGCGATCTCCATGGCCGTTTCGTTGACCTGGACCGCCAACAGCTGACCGGTAAAACGCACCACGACCGCGGAGTACAGGGCTTCACCACGTCGCAGACGGTAGACAGCGTATTCACCGAGTTCGTCAACTCCGTACTGGAGCCCTCCGGCTGCCGCGTGCGACCCGGCTGCAGGCATCGCGGTGGCCACCGGGCTCCGAGGGGTAGGGGTGGTGGTGGTCGGTCTGGGGGTCGGGGTCGCCACCGGGACGAGTTCCCGAAATACGGGCAATAACAGCGCCTCGGGGACCGCCACCGGGCGTCCGCGGACCGGGTCCGCCTGCCGTGAGCCCGGATTGGCTTCGCGGAGGGCTGTGGCGCGATCCGCGGAGCCGGTAAAGACGGCGGCCAGCCAGCTCCAGCTCTCCTCACCACCACGATAGGGATCGAGGACCCAATGCCGCCAGCCGTCGACCGTCCGCACATCCGCGGGAAAGATCCGTTGAACAGCCTCGAGGCGCGTCTCCGGACGCAGCAATTCCACGGGCACACGGACGGCCCGGTTACGCATCGGTGAATTCATTCCCGGGTTGGCCCCGCGCAGTGCGCCGACGGTGTCGGTCGACCCCGTGAAGCGCCGCGCCAGCGTGATCCAGCCATCGCCGCCCATCGGGTCTACCAACAGTGCGGGGTGACCTCCCCGCTCCCACTGAATCGTTCCGTGGGGCGAAAAGACGATGTCCATCGACTGCGGGCGCTGATCCTGGACCCACGCCACCACGGGCACCAGCAACGCCGACGCCAGGACCACGCAGCAGACCAGTTCCGACGGTCGACCGGCTCGGACACGGCGCGTGCCGCTTGGGCTCATCGCCAACGCGTCCACCACGAGGGAGCTGCCGCAATCAATCTGTGAATCGCCGTCTCCTGTATGTTTCGAGCGGGCGCACCGTATACTCGGAGATACCCGCGAGGTGGGCCGATGGTAACACGCCACAACCGACCCGAGATGGATGCCCTCGGCACCCAGGAGGAGCTTCGGCAAGCGCTCGTCGAGAGCACTCTCGAGGTCGAGGAACTCCGGAAGAGGGTCCGGGATCTTGAAGCGCGAGGGGGGCAATTTCTGTCCTCCTCGTCCCACGAAGTGATGAACCCGCTCACCATCATCCAGAGCTATCTTGAGATCGTCCTCTCAGACCTCCAGGGAGGACTCTCCGACCAGCAGCTGCAGTTCATCGACACCGCCCGCACGGCCGCCCTGAGGCTGCACCGGCTGATTGAAAACCTGGTCGAGTTGGCGGCGTTCGAACTGGGCGCCGCGGACATCGTGCTGGACGCGGTCGCGGTTGGCGATGTGGTCGCCGACGTGTGCGCTTCACACGCTCCCTCGACCGCGGCAGGTGGTATCGAGCTGGCGGTTGCGATCGGACCCGACCTGCCCCGGGTCAGGGCGGACGCCGGACGCCTGAAGGACACGCTCGATGCGGTGGTCTCGAATGCCGTGCAGTGGACACCTCGCGGCGGCACGGTTCACGTCACAGCGTCACTGTGCGATGGTGACGTGGTTGTCGGCGTCGCGGACACCGGCCCCGGAATCCCCGAGCACCACCTGGAAGAGGTTTTCGACGCCTTCGTCCGCCTCCCGCGCGCAAACGGCGACCCCCCGCGGGGCGCCGGTCTCAGCCTCAGCATCGCGCGACGCCGCATGGAAGCCATGGGCGGCGGCATCGAGGTCTCGAGCGACATCGGCAGCGGCAGCTCCTTCATCCTCCGTATTCCGACCCAGCCTGAAGACCTGTAGCCCGCTCTTCTCACCAGGTTTCGCTACGAGGGCGACGAGGCGCCGTGGCCAGGAGTGCTTTCTCACTTTGGGGCGCGGAGGCGTACTCTGCAGTACGTTAAGCACCCCAAAGCGAGAAAGCACGTCTCGGTAGGATGCATCGTCGGCCGCAGTCGACAGCTGGTGAGAAGAGCGGGGCAGCCCCACCCATCACCGGACGTGCCACGCCGTCAGTTGTCCGCAGGAGTCGTCACGATATTGACACCCATCGAAGGGGCGGTCTTTTCTGATCCTATTTCTAATGGGACAAAGGATTGGCGGGGTGGAATTCGACAGCTGTCTTCGCTGAACTGACGACTCGTGTCGTTCGAGACGCCGCACGACGGCGCTTGATTCCGCCGCCTGGATGGTGTGTGATCAACAGCGATGAACAGCCTTGAGTTCTATTCCAAGCACCTCGACGGGTATCTCGATGAGCTCCGGCAGTTCACCGCCATCGAGACGCCCACCGGCAACCTCCCGCAGCTGGATCGTGCCGCGGACTTCTTGATGGAGAGGGTCTCGTCACTCGGCGAGTGTCGAACGTGCGATGCTGCCCGACCACGGACCGCTGCTGCGGATCGTGCGTGAGGGGCCCGGCGTCCGGGTGCTGCTGCTCGGGCATTTCGACACGGTGTGGCCGGTCGGCTCCTGGCCGAATCTCTGGCGCGTCGATCAGGGGCGTGCGTTCGGGCCGGGGGTGTACGACATGAAGGGGGGCTTGCTCTTCATCGTCTGGCTCCTGCGGTTTCTGGAGCATTACGGTCTCTCCCACCCCACCATCGAGGCTCTCTTCAACCCGGACGAGGAGATCGGGTCGCCCAGCACCCGGTCCTTCATCGAGGAAGCCGCCCGACGGGCCGACGTCGTGCTCGTGCTCGAACCGACCAACCTCGAGGGCAGCCTCAAGCTGGCTCGCAAGGGGTCCGGCGAGTACGTCATTACCATCCACGGCCGTTCCGCGCACCAGGGCGTCGAACCCGAGCTCGGCGTCAACGCCGTCATCGAGGCGGCCCACCAGGTCCTCAAGGTGCTCGAGCTCGAGGATCTGTCCAAGGGAACGACAGTGGGCCCGAACGTGATCCACGGGGGGAGCGTCAGCAACATGGTGCCGGACCGTGCGGAGATCCGCGTCGACGTCCGCGCGTGGACCGAGGACGAGACCCGCAGGCTCGACAGCCGCCATGAGACGCCTGAAACCTGTCGTGGCCGGAAGCCAGATTCATGTCCTCGGCGGGTGGAACCGGCCGCCGATGGAAGTCAGCGACATTTCGATGGAGATCTTCGAAGGGGCCCGGGTCCTCGGTCACGGACTCGGGATGGACCTCGCCTGGGTCAAGTGGGGCGGTTCATCAGACGCCAACATCGCTGCCGCGGTCGGCACCCCGACCATCGACGGTTTCGGCCCGGTCGGCGAGGGGGCTCACCAGCTCGGAGAGTGCATCGTCGTCGATGAGATTCCACGCCGTCTTGCCTTGTTGACCGAGGTCGTGCGATCGTTCGTTCACATCGATTGAACCCTCCGGCGCTGCCGGATGACGGTTCTGGCATAAGGTGGTGCCGCCGCTGATCGCCAGAGCCGGGCTCGAAATCGGCGATATCGATCTCTTCGAAATCAACGAAGCCTTCGCCGCCGTGCTCGCCGCCGCCTTCCACGACCTTCCGGGACTCCCCAGGGACCGCGTGAACCTCTGGGGCAGCGGCGTCTCCCTCGGCCACCCGGTCGGTTGTACCGGCGCACGTCAGATCGTAGACATGACCCACCAGTTACGCCGTCGCGGGAAGACGATCGGGGTCACCACGAGGTGCGTCGGGGGTGGAATCGGCAGCGGCGAGGTGCTGGCGGCCCTGTGACCTGAATCACATTGAGTGACCTTTGACGTCAATCAACCGTGATTTTGTTGACGTTCAGCGTCACTCGGCGCCTCCCAGAATTTCGAGGGCTTCAACCGGATGTTACAGCTGGTTGCTCAGCAGGAAGCGATATCGCTACCCGCGTGACCTTTGCGGCCCGAGGGCACGGATCAGTTCTGAACACCCTCTGGGATCTGAAGGAATGAGCCATCGAGAATCACGATGTCGTCGGTGAAGTAGCTCGTGAATCCCGATTCCCACGGCGTATCAGCCAGCAGATTCACACCAAAGGACGCCAACGTGTAGGCTGTCCCCCGTCGCTCCTGTACTTGAAGATGTTGTTCCAGCCATCATCCAGGGGAACCTGCCCGATAAACGGCACCAGGCCATCGGACACATCCGTCAATTCGCCCAGGGAGGCCAACTATCGGGGAATTTGGCGTAGTCCTGCTGGTAGATCCCCAACCCGTTCGAAATCGACCGCATGTCGGAGATTGTCCGTGTTTGTTTCGAGCGCTGAATCGCGTTGAGCAGATTGGGTATTGCGATCGCGACGATCAATCCGATGACTGCGACCACGATCAGCAACTCGACGAGGGAGAAACCGCGGCACGACGTGTGATCTTGTGTCTTCATGCGGGAACCTTGAAGCAATCCCCGTGCCAGGAATGACAGCTGTCGCCGAGAAACACCTGCACCATCTTGAGAACTCCTGATTCCGTGTGGTAGAGTCCTTTCCCCGGTGAGCGGGCATAACTCAGTTGGTAGAGTGTCAGCTTCCCAAGCTGGACGTCGCGGGTTCGAATCCCGTTGCCCGCTCCACATACGCAGACACAAGGACAGTGCAATGGGCCTTTTCGGACGTGACGAACGAGCGACTCCTGCCCCGCAGCCCGCGGGCAACCAACCATCGCGTCCGGGTGCTCAGGCGCCACCACACCAACCTGGAGACCGCACGATGATCGCGGCGTCGATCCTGGTCGAAGGAACCCTGTCCGGGTCGGGTCAAATCCTCGTGGATGGAAGAGTTCGGGGATCGATCGAAGGCAGAGACGAGGTCATGGTCGCGGCTCGAGGACGGGTCGATGCGACGGTTCACGGCCGCGTCGTGATGGTGGCAGGCCGGGTCATCGGCGATATCACCGCCGACGAGAAGATCGAACTCGAACCCACTGCACAGGTCGACGGGGACATGACGGCTCCCCGGATTCTGATCAGGGACGGTGCGACTTTCCGGGGCAAGGTCAACATGAAACCGCCGGAACCGCGCGGGGAACTCACCACTTCGAGCGCGCGAAAGGGCACCGCCAAACCGGATCAGGGCTGAAACCCGGGTCCAGCCGCCAGCCGGCGACTGTCTCAGTCGGTTTGTTTTGACACGGGGTTGTCCCGATTTGAATCAACCTCGTCGTCGATCGGCAGCTCCCGCGCGAAGACGGCTGACCGTCCCACGAATGGGCTGTACCTCTCACGGTAGATGCCCGCCAGGGTCAAGAACGCTGTCATCATGAGCGGACCCAGCAGGAGGCCGACCGCTCCGAAGACCATCGCACCGCCGATCAGGGAAAGAAAGACCAGCAAGGTGTGCATCTGCGCCCGGCGCCCCACCAACAGCGGTTTCAGCCAATACTCGACCACGGTGGCAACCAGAGCCAGCGGAACGAAAAGCCAAACGGCACGAGAGGTCTCGCCCGCCAGCAACAGAATCATCGAAAAGGGAACGAAGACCAGCGAAATGCCGACAACGGGTATGAAGGCCAGGATCGCCATCACCACCCCCCACAGCACCGCACCGTGCAGACCCAGTATTGAAAATACCAGGCCGCCGAGAACTCCCTGAATCACCGCGGCAACGCCGTTGCCGATCACCAGCGAGGATGCCATATCCATGAATCGATGAGCCACCAACCGCTGTTCATCGGCGGGCAGGGGCAGGCTGTCCTCAAACCAACCCGCGAACCTGCGGCCATCAACCAGCAGATAGTAGAGAATCAGAACCCAGAATATGAAGCCGAAAACGAACCGCAGCAGGTGTTTTGCCAACGACACGCCCTGCTTGTAGAAAAAGCCCCCGATCCGAACACCGCTGGTCGCCACGAGGTCGTACACCCGATCTGTCGTCAGTTCGAAACCGAGCGGCTCCATCAGTCGATTGGCATCTTCGATCTGATCCTGACGCTCTTCCAGCAAGCTGCGCAGTCGTCCCTCGGTCAGCTGTGTGGTGCTCAACTCGTAGATGCCGAGCGCCTCCTGGGACACCTCCTGGGCAATCACGAACAACGGCACGAGCAGGACGACCAGGAGGATCAGACAGATGACCACCCCAGCCATTTTCCGGTGGCCCGTTGAGGCGACGACCAGGCGCCGGTAGAAAGGGATCGATCAGGCCCGCCGCCACCACAGCCAGGAGAATGACCGAGAAGAACGGCGCCAGAACCATCAGCACGACGACCAGGCAGATTCCCATTGCCGCCAGCAGGCCGAACCACGACGCTCTTTCAGGGGGGCCCGAAGCCGCGGACCGCCGGGCCCCTGGTCCGGAAGTATCCGGAGAGATAGGTTTCTTCACTTCTTCGCCGATCCCCATGACGCGTGCAACGAGCGGCTTCGCAACGCCACCGACGCCCAACGGCTTTTCACCCACGTCAGCAGTCTACGGGTCATCACGAACTGAGTCACGATACTGCACTTCGAGGACACGAGTATATCGAGTCGCTGCGAGATCGCCGTCACGGCCCACAGGGTTCGAATTCACCGTCACCCACGCGTGGCCGGTGAGGCTCGGGCTCTGGATCGTCGCCCGGACGAAAACCGACGTTGAGCACGACATCTCCACGATCCCCGAGCAACGCGCCAAGAACCAGCGATCTCACCAGACAGGTGTTCATGCCTCCGAACCACGCGCTCCACCGGGCGGTCGCACGCTCCGCAGCCAGCGACAACCGGTCGATCGGGTATCCGCCGAACCCTCCGCCGTGCCGGTGCAGATCGGCGACCAGCGCCGGGATCGGCGTGACGCGCGCCCGCTGAGCCCGCCTCGCCAGGGGCAAGGCCCTCGCGAACAGGAACAGGTCAACCGGGTTGAAACGACCCATCTTCACTCGTGCGACCTCCAGCCGAGCTTCGCGAACCAGTACCCATGATTCTGCTACGCTCCGGCGATGACGACAACCACCGAAATGCTCACTACATTTCGATCGCAGGTGCCACACCTCCCCCGCGCCCTCGGTCTGGTGTGGCATGCCGCTCCCCGGTGGACGGCGGCGTGGTCACTTCTCCTCGTGATCCAGGGCATCCTGCCGGTGGCGATGGTCTATCTCACCCGAACCGTCGTTGATCGCATCACCGGCTCAGAAGCGGCCGCCATGACCCCGGAATCGCTGCGCAGGGTGATCGCTCCCGTCATCATGTCTGGCTGTTCTGTATCTCACCTCGGAGATCCTCAGAGCGGCAACCCGTTTGGTGCGAATTGCGCAGGCAGACCTGGTTCGGGATCACGTCAGCGGATTGATCCACCGCAAGACTATGGATGCTGATCTCGCCCAGTTCGAATCGCCTGGATTTCACGATCGGCTTCACCGCGCACGTCTCGACAGCCACGAAGGGCCCACCGCCCTGGTCCAGAGCCTCGGTTCTCTCGTTCAGTATTCGATCACCCTGGGCGCGATGGCGATCGTGCTGGCGTCCTTTGGTTGGTGGGTTCCTCTGGCCCTGGTGGCGAGCACATTGCCGGCTCTGGTTGTCGTCGCTCGCTCCGCGCTGGCCCACCACCGGTGGACCGTCCGAACGACATCTGAAACACGCCGCTCCTGGTACTACGACTGGGTCCTTTCGACCCGCGAAACCGCTGCGGAACTGCGCCTGTTTGACCTCGGGACGCCCTTTTCCGGGTTGTATCAACGAATCCGCGACCGGCTTCGGCGGGAGCGCTTTGCGCTTTCGCGTGCAGAGGCGCTCGCCGAAATCGCGGCCGGAGGTTTTGCTCTGGCGGTCACCGGCTCCCTGGTGATCTGGATGATTACCCGGACAGTTGGGGGCGACGCGAGCCTCGGCACCCTCGCCATGTTCATCCAGGCCCTTTTCCAGGGCCAGACGTTGATGCGTTCGCTGCTCGAAACCGTCGGCCAGACCTGGTCAAACATTCTTTTTCTCGACAACCTGTTCGGCTTCCTCGATGTCAACCCGACCGTGGTCGATCCCGACAACCCCCGGCGACCGCCCCCAGTTTCGCCGCCCTCGGTTTGTTTTCGCTCGATCTCCTTCACCTATCCCGGCGCCGCGAGGCCGGTCTTCCAGGACTTCGATCTCGAGATTCCCGCGGGCACGACGGCCGCCCTGCTCGGGGTCAACGGAGCTGGCAAGAGCACCCTTTTCAAGCTCGTCTGCCGCTTCTACGACCCGGATCGAGGAACCGTGGAGATCGGCGGCACCGATATCCGGCAGCTCGAACTGACCGACGTCCGGGGTCTGGTCACGGCGCTGTTCCAGGAGCCTGTCCACTACAGCGAGACCGCCGGCGACAACATCTCAATCGGCGAAGCCGCCCTCGCCCCGGAGGATGCGAGAGTTGCCGAGGCCATCCGACTGGCCGGAGCAGAGACCTTGATCTCGAAGCTGCCGCAGGGCTTGAACACCATGCTCGGGACCTGGTTCTCGGGCGGCGCCGAATTGTCGGTCGGCGAGTGGCAGCGACTCGCCCTCGCCCGGGCGCTGATGCGGGCAGCCCCGGTCCTGCTGCTCGACGAGCCGACCTCAGCCCTCGACTCGTGGGCGGAAGCCCAGTGGGCGGCCCGGCTCCACGAAATGGCTCACGGCCGCACCGTGGTCGTCATCACCCACCGCCTGACCACCGCCATGCACGCCGACAAAATCCACATCATGGACGAGGGCCGGATCGTCGAGTCCGGCAGCCACCGGGAGCTTCTCGAAGCAAACGGGCCGTACAAACGCGCGTGGGAAGGACAGTTCGGAGAATTCGGAATTCGGAATTCTGAATTCTCGGAACAGCGCTGACGGCCGGCGCACAGTCCGCGTACACCGGACGTGCCGTCTCTGAAGATTTTGCGGTGGTTTGGTCTCGACCCGAGTGAGTGTTTCGGGCGCAAACATCGTCAGAGGGGGCACTCACGGGCAACAACGCCGTGAGCATCGGGATGATCACATCGGAATACAGCCTCTCGAAGTGAATACCTGCGGTGTGCGAACGGCCCGGACACGGAGTCGGAGTCGCTTGAGCTATACTCCCCGGCCCATGAATCGAGTCTCCTGGGAACGCTATTTTATGAACCTCGCGGTGCAAGCGGCGACCCGTTCGACGTGCCCGCGCAAACACGTTGGCGCTGTCATCGTCCGCGACAAGGCGATCCTCTCCACGGGCTACAACGGTTCGATCCGCGGCGCGCCACATTGCACCGACGTCGGCTGTCTCATGGACAACGGCCACTGCATCCGCACCGTGCACGCCGAAGCCAATGCCCTGGTCCAGGCGGCGTGCCACGGCACCCGCCTCGAAGGTGCACAGATCTACGTCACCGCTTCACCGTGCTTCAACTGTTTCAAGCTGATCGTCAACGCGGGGATTCGAGCGATCATTTTCGGCGAGTTCTACCGCGACGAGCGCGTGCTCGAATTCGCCGAGGACATCGGGATCGAGCTGGTTCACCTCGGGCTCGAGGACGAATCATTCCGGCAATGATCGATCTCGACCTCGATTCTACTTCCATCCCTCTCGTCTGGTCCGAGATCTTCGGGCGGGATGCACCGACCGAGATCGAGATCGGATCGGGCAAGGGCAAGTTCCTCAACGAGCTGGCCGCGCTGTACCCGGAGCGGAACCTGCTCGCCGTCGAGCGTTCCGCCAAGTATCAGCGGCTGTGCTGCGATCGGGCCGCCCGCCGGGGGTTGAACAACGTGCGGTTGGTTCGGACCACCGGCGAGGACCTCCTCCTGCGGCTCCTGGCGGACGGATCGGTTCAAACCTTTTATGTGCTTTTTTCGGATCCGTGGCCGAAGAAACGCCACAACAAACGCCGCTTCATCAAACCCGATATGGTGGCGGCGATGGGCCGAGCGTTGGTCCCCGGCGGACGCGTGCTCATCAAGTCGGACCACGGGGACTACGCGGAAGTCATCGCAGACGTGCTCTCAAACGCGCCCGGTTTCGAGCGGCTCGACCCGACCGAGGCCTTTGCGGGTCTGCCGGTGACGGGCTTCGAACGGAAGTACCTCGCAGAGGGCCGCACCATTCACTCGTTCGCATTAAAAAAGGACTGATGACCGGGGCCATATGACAACCCCCTCGCTCAGGGGGACACTTCTCCGGTGACGGCCGTGCCGTCAGACAACGTCAGGTTGTATCGAACCGTCACCCGGGATCGGCTCGACGGCACCTGGATGGCGCCGCTGGTCACCGTCTCACCCGGCGCCAGGTAGACCTCGAAAAACCGCGCCGCATTGACCCTATCGAAGTCCCCCTGGTCCCATCGCCCGTCACTGACCGTGCCACGGGTCAGACGTTCGAAGGATCCACGCCCATCGACCGTCAACCACCCCTCCTCCACCGACACTTCGAGCCAGTTGCCGTGATTGGACACGGCGGTCGCAAACGGGCTGGTGTTGGACAACGTCACGCGGAGGGATCGCCCGCTTCGCTGGACATCCAGCTCGACCGTAGGTTCGGGACCCTCGCCGCCGAGATACCGGATCAGGGTGTCCCGGCTCAGCCCCAGCTCGAGCCCTTCCGGCGGCAGCGTCATCACGTCCCAACCACCCAGTTCAGGCAGGAGCAGACCTTGGCTCTCGGCGATCGCGGCTTGGAGTCGAGAGGCATCGATCCACCGCGCCGCGATGGTGTCTCCAGCCGACCATTGTCGGCCGCTCCACGACGCGTTCCTGTCGAAGGTGAACGTCCGGTCGAGGACCGAGTTCGTCGACACCGTCGCAACACCCCGTTCGGTCAGCGGGTCGAGGTCGTCGCCTGGTCCCCCCAGAGAAGGTTCCGTTCTCGGTTGGATAACGATGGCAATCCTGACCCGAACACCAGATTCCGCCAGCGGCGCGAGTTTTTCTCGCAACGGCAGCGGATCGAGCTCACCAATGCCGCGGAGGAGACTCCCATCCGTGCCAAAGGCAGGCACCACGCAACTGCGCGCCGCAGCCGCGACGTTCTGGCCGAGTTCGGTCGCCAATTGTGTGAAGGACAGGATCGGAACAACTGCGATCCCGGAGACTTCCTGCAACGCCACCACGAAATCATCGACGCCATCCGCGAGGTCCGGCAGGTCGAGGATCACTTCCGCCGGCAACGCTCCCCCCAGATCGGCCTCGAGCGCCCGCCAGACGGCGTTGGCCGTGGCCTCATCGAGATCGGGCCGAACACCCGACACCGCAACCGCGATCCCCAACGGAATCGATCCTTCGACCGGCCCGGCGGAACCGATCCTCAACACCGGCGCCTGTCCGCTGAGATCGACCGTTCCGCGCCACATGACTACCTCGTCGACTCCGACGCGCTGTAGGCGATCGGCCGTGGCCTCGTCGATGCCCGATTCGTCGAGCCAGACGACGAGCCGGCGCGGGGTCGGCGGAATATCTCGAACAACCGGAGATTGCCCCCCACACCCGGTCAGGGCCAAAAGCGCGAGCGAGAGAACCAACCGTTTCATCATCGCTGTATCCTAACCCGGAAAACGTGCGCCAACGATGCCACTCCACCTCGGGAATTCAGACTGAATCCACCGCAATCGGATGCGACGGACACGGGCGGAAACTCGAGCCGCACGATCAGACCGCGCGGTCCGTTCGCCGCCTCCACACGCCCGTGGCACCTCGTCACCACCTGGTGAACCAGGGCGAGACCGAGCCCGCTGCCGGAAGTGGTGGTCGAAAAATGTGGTGAAAACAGATCCGGCAGACGCGCGTCGGGCACTCCCCCAGCGGTGTCTTCGACCTCGAGGATGACGCTCTCCGAATCGCCGAACAATCGGAGAATGATCGTGCCGCGGTCATTCCCGAGAGCGTCGATGCTGTTCTGCACCAGATTGGCCACGGCGCGGTGGATCCAGTGTCGATCGCCCCGGATCGGTAGCGGCGGCGGCACGGAGACCTCCCGTTCGAACCCGATCCCGCGCCTGGTGAAGATCTCAGTGCTGGTCGGCACCCCTTCGAGGATCGACTCGAGGTTGACCGGGACGGGTTCCCAGTGCTCGAGTGCAACCAGATTCGAAAACGAGTTGGCGGTCTCTTCCAGACGCGCCACCTGAACCGCGATCTCGCGGCAGGCTTCGTCGAGAAGCTGAGGCAGTTCCGGGTCATCGCGACCGGCTGCGGCCTCCAGTTCCTGTACCCAGAGCCGGACCGGGGTCAACGGGTTCTTGACCTCGTGCGCGACGATGCGCGCCATCTGGTTGAGTTGCAGGGCCCGGTCAGCGCGGACGAGATCCGTGACGTCGTCGACCACGGCCACCAGACCCAACGAACCGTCTGGGAACGGAACGCCGGCGACGCCGATCCGCCAGGTCAGATCGCGGCCCGGGATCGGCTGCACGGTCTTTGCCGCCGAGCCACCGATGCTCGCCTCCTCCACCGTCGAACGCAGCTGATCGAGAAAGAGGCTGCCGTGCTCCATTTCCAACCGGTGAGCAGCCGGGTTGGCGAATTTTTCGGTACCGTCGGGTTCGAGCACCACGACCGCCGACTCCAGGGTCTTCAAGGTGATCCGGAGAAGTTCCTCCTGGTGGCGCAGGCTGACCTCACGCTGCTGGACCTCCTCGTTCATCGACGCGACCGCGTCGAGGACCTCCGCAAGATCGGTCTCACGCGGCCGTTGGATGGCGCCCAGCGGTTCGCCGTCGAGCAGATTCCGCGCCAGCACGACCAGCTCTCGCAACGAACTGCTGAGCCGCTTCTCGATTCGAGTCGTCAGCACCAGCGCAAGCAGAGCCGACAGGCAGGCACCTGTCAACAACCAGTCCACCGCTCCCAGATCCGACCCCGATCCTGACGCACGCGGCTGGAACAGATGCAACAGAAGGCGCCGGTCCTGGAGCACAACCGGACCGGCAGCCACCAAATGGTCCCGCCACCGCAGGACCGACGGGTCGTTGCGTCCCAGGAGGTATGGCGGAAAGGTCTCCGGCAGCGGCAGCCACGGCAGGACGCCGTTGCTGATCAAGTCCGGCCGCGACACCGCCACCAGGTCCGCGCCGTCCCACAGGGAGACCTCGCCGCCCCAACCTTCCGCCAGCCAGGTGGCCAGCTCATCGTCGACTGCAAACCCGCCCCCAAGGTGGACCGCTGTGTAGCGGGCGGCGCGCAGCGCCTCCAACCCCCGCAGCCGCTCGAGGCGTCTTTCCTGATCGCCGATTCTCTGGTGAAGAAAGAGGGTCAGCACAACCAGGGGGAGTACGACTCCACCCGCCACCAGCAACCGGAGCCGACCGCCAAAGGTCGCGAGATCGCTTCGCCGCACCACCGGCGGCAGCGCGATCGCGGATCCAAGGAGCGCCCACAGCATCGCGATGGCCGTTCGAACCACCCAATCCGATGCCGACGGTTGGCGGCTGGCGGCGACCACGAGCCACTGGCCGTTCCGCCGAACCCGGGCGAGGCGCCGGTCTTCGCCCACGGTGATCCAGGTCCAACCGCCTTCGGCGTGGAAGAGCTCGCCCGCGCGGATGGCGGTCGAGGTTTCCGATCTGCGGGTGGAGGCTGGCGGCCACATCACCCGACCGCGTCATCACGGCGTACCAGATCGAGTGTTCCCGCGGGTCCTCGAACATCCGGCCCGATCGCCAGTCCCGGAGCAGGCTCCACGGCTCGGTTGCCACCAGCAGCTCGAGCACTCCCTCCGGCAGGTTCTTCCATCGCCCACTGCCGGACCAACCGTGTCGCCGCCGATGCCGGCGAGAGATCGCCCCATTGCGACACTATGAAGCCATCGCCGTCCACGAACCTGAGCTCGGCGGGGGTCCGCCAGTCGTCCAGGCCCCAGTCTTCGGCGAGGACCGGTGCGAGATCGGTCAGCCGGCACTGATCCAACGGCGCCGGCAACACGTCTTCGACGAACCGGTCTCCTCTCGGCAGCACCACCCCCGCCCCCGCACCGTCGAATCGCTCGAGCTGAACCGGGATGCGAATGACGTACGCGGCCAGACCGATCACGGCCAGCACCGCCGTCCCGAAGAGCCGGCGATCCAGCGAGTAGTTCGCCCGCGTCGATCCCCGGCCATCCGACGATCACAAAGGCGAGGGCCACCATCCACACACCGCCCAGACCCGGGCGCTGGAGATGGTCCGGCAGCCAGCTGAATCGTTCGATCGGCGTGCCGAGAACCGCCGCGACCGCGGCCGACGCTACCGTGGCGATGACAACCAGCCTCGCCCACCCTGGATTGAGAGATCTTGCCAACCTGCCCAGGGCCGCCCCCGCAAACAGCAACGAGAGCGCGAGCACCGGGTCCGAGACCGGAGTCGGCGCAGAAACCAACGACAGGGCCCCCGCACCGACGACCAGCCAGGCGGTCCTGGGCTGGAGCATCACGGCAAGGAGCGCGAGGACGCACCACCCGAGCCATCTCCACTCCGACTGACGATCGGCGGGCCTCGCCACCATGGACACCGGCACTTCCACCCCGGGTCGCCCGGAAACCCGGATGGTCCGCGAGTCGGAACCGCGATTGCCGATCGAGAGATCGCCGCCCCTCGCGGCGCGCATCCCCCAGATCTCGTGGGCCTGCACCTCGGTCCGGTCCGCGACGACGATCGCGCCCACCAACTTGCCCTCGATCAACAGAGGCTCGCGCAGCCAGAGATCTGCGCCGGCCACCGACCACGCGACACCCCACTGGCGCTGGCCGAGCGAGCGAACACCGAAAGGGAAAGACATTGCCGACACCACCCCAGGCGATGATCTGTCCGCGATCATCGATGAGAAAAACCGTCCTTCCCGCCACGCCCCGCGCCGATCGTTCGAGAGTGTCGAACGGCAGCGTGGGGTCCACGGCCTCGCCGGCGGCGCTGAGCAGGCGGGTGAGATCACCGTCGGTTGCGAGGGCTTCGCCGGTCGCCAACATCCTCCCGCAGTGCCGATCCAGCTGTTCGGTCGCGCGTTGGACGTCGAACGCACCCGCGGTCGGCCACAGGGCCGCGACAGCCGCCACCGCCACCGCAGACCACGGCAGCCAACCGTTGCCGCGCGGCCGCGCCAGCGCCAGCAACCCAGCGCACAGACAGATGATCGCAATCGGCGACGGTTCCCAATGAGGCCACGGCCCGCACACCGCGACCGCCGCCAGCGCGAGCAGCCAGGATTTGGTGGACTGTGCCTCAGAGGGGATGTTTCCCATTTCCGGCAGTATATCGTGGGGAAAGAGGATGCCACGCACGCACCCACGATGCCAGACAACGTTCCAACGTTTCAACGTTCAACGTTGAACGTTCCGGGCACCTCCGCCGCACGCGGCACGTAACCGTATCCGAGCGCGCTTCCCGAGAGGAGCCACCCTTGACATTGTTTGCCCCAACACTCCGGGCAGCTTGAATGACGGGGAATCAAACAATGTCAAAAATGGCACCTCCGCCGCACGCGGTCCTACCTACCCTGAACACCAGGGTGCTCACTATCGGTGGGGTGGGTGTGTGGAAATTCCGAATTCCTAATTCCGAATTCCTAATTCGACCGTCAGGTCGCTCGCATCATCTCCTCGACCTCGTCGGCTGTGGTCGGCAGTTCGGGCGACAGGTTTTCCGCTCCGTCGTCGGTGATCAGAAAGTCGTTTTCGATCCGGACGCCGAGAGACTCACCGGGGATATAGATCCCCGGCTCGTTGGTAATGACCATCCCCGGTTCGAGCAGGGCCTCATCGGCCGCGCCGGGATCGTGGGCGTCGAGCCCGAGTTGGTGGCCGAGACCGTGGATGAAGTACTGGCCCAGCGTCCCGCCGTCGCCGTCACGGATACCGGAATTTTCAAATATGCCGAAAGCGATCTTGCGCAGATCGAAAACCGAAATGCCGGGGCGCATCGCCTCGGCCACCCTATCGTGTGCCTCCAGCACCAGATCGTAGATCTCTCTCTGGCGGTCGCTGAATTTCCCGTTGACCGGATAGGTCCGGGTGAGATCGCCGCAGTAGTAGCCGTAGCGGGCACCGATGTCGACAACCACGAGCTCACCGTCCCGACACGTCCCCACGTTCTGGTCGTAGTGGAGGGTGGTCGCGTTGTAGCCCGACCCGACAATGGTCGGAAACGCCATGCCCTCGGCCCCCGCGGCGCGGAAGGCGGCATAGACCGCACCATCGACGACCCCCTCACCGACCCCCGGCCGGATGGTTGTGGCGGCAGCCCGGTGTCCGTCGACAGTGGCCGCAACCGCCGTACGCATGAGGGCGATCTCGCCCTTGTCCTTTGTGACCCGCATCGAATGGATGTCACCGCTCACGTCCTTGACGGCAAAGGACGCCAGCCGATCGCGCAGCCGCGCCACGAACCGGTGGGTCGGCGGGAGCGTCGATGCGCCTGAGACCGCCGGATAGTCGGTCCACAAGACCGCGCCGGGCTCCGACAACCAGCCCTGGAGCCGGCCTTCGAAACCCGGGACCGGCCGCCGGCGTGCATCGAGCACGATCTCGGACGGTGATGAGGAGAGCACCTGGTCGAAGCCGAACGCCTCCGCCGCCTCCTCTCCCGGGCCCCACTTGGGCCCCGTCCAACGTTCCACGTTGGGGTCTCGCGGCTGCAGGAAGAGCAGATCGCCGCCGTCACCCGGACGCAAGACGAGGATCGCGTTGGGCAGTTCGACACCCGTCAGGTAGAAAAAATCCGAACCCTGGCGGAAGGTCCCGATGTCACCGTACCCGCGGTCGTCGCCGGCGCCCCACAGGACGATGGTGCCGCCATCGACCTTTTCTGTGAGCCTCCGCCGTCGATTCCGGTAGACCTCTTTCGGCTGGATCTCGGCCGCGTAATTTCCGCCCCGCATGTCGCTGTGAGCCATCGGACCTCCACTGAATTCATGTCGCCGACCACAGAGGGGAAAGCTCAGGGCCGGCCGGGTCGCATCAGTCTACTATCGACCTATCTCTATCTCCCGCATTTGGCTCTAGCCCGCTCTTCTCACCAGGTTTCGTCACGAGGGCGACGAGGCGCCGTGGCCAGGCGGGTTTTCTCACCTTGGGGCGCGGAGGCGTACTCTTCTGCAGTACGTTGAGACACCCCAAGGTGAGAAAACGCGTCTGGGCAGGATGCATCGTCGGCCGCAGTCGACACCTGGTGGGAGTGCGGGCCAGGCTGCCGTACAATGACCTGCGGCGCGGAGGGCGCTCGACGGAGGTTCATGTGAAGGCACTTGTCGCTGCAATGATAGTCGTATTGAGCAGTCTGGCCTCGGCCCAGACCACGATCCCGACACCGGAAGAACACTTCGGGCACGTGGTCGGCGCCGATCACAAACTCATCCCCTACCCGGACGTTCTCGAGTATCTCGAGATGATCGCGGCATCCTCGGACAGGGTTTCGATCGAGGTGGCCGGCCTCTCGACTCTCGACAACCCGATGAAGATCGTGATTTTGACCTCGCCCGCCAACCAGGCCAACCTCGAGCGGCTCCGCGAGATCGCCAGACTCCTGGCCAAACCCGGAGATCTGTCACCCGAACAGTCCGCGGCACTCGTGGCAGAGGGCAAGGTCATCGCACTCGTCACCTGCTCGATCCACTCCACCGAGGTCGGCAGCACCCAGATGGTGAACGAGTTCGTCTACGACTTCGCGACCACAGACGATCCCGAAAAGCTCGCGTGGATGGATGAGGCGGTGCTGCTGATCATGCCGTCGATCAACCCCGACGGCCAACTCATGGTGGTCGACTGGTACAACGAGTGGCTCGGGACCGAATACGAAGGCGGCCGCATGCCGTGGCTCTACCACTACTATGTCGGGCACGACAACAACCGCGACTTCTACATGCTGACCCAGAAGGAGACCAAGGTCGTCAACAACGTGCTCTACCACCGCTGGTTTCCGCAGACCTATCTCGACGAACACCAGATGGGCTCGACCGGGCCTCGGATGTTTGTGCCCCCTCAGACCGACCCCCTCAATGAGGAGGTGCACTCGCTGGTCTTCCGGCAGGCCGACGTTCTCGGCACCAACATGAGCTTTCGACTCGAGGAGGCGGACAAGACCGGTGTCGGTCACAACATGATCTTCGACAGCTACTGGCCGGGTGGCACCCGCAACACCGCCTGGTGGAAAAACGTCACCGGGTTACTGACCGAAGTCGCGAGCGCCAACATCGCCACACCGATCTATGTCGATCCCGGGGAACTTCGCGGCGGCGGCAAGGGGCTGCCGGAGTATGTACGGCGGTCGAACTTCCCCTCGCCCTGGCCCGGCGGGTGGTGGCGTCTGCGCGACATTGTCGAGTACGAGCTGGTTGCCACCTGGGCGTTCTTCGAGGCCAACGCCGAAAACCGCGCCTCGATTCTCGCCAACACCAACCGGATGGCGCGTTGGTCGATCACCAACGGCACGACCGAACCGCCGTACGCCTGGATCATCCCACCCGACCAACACGACCCGGTGGCGGCGGCAAAAATGGTCGATCTCCTGCTCCGGCACGGCATCGAGATCGCCGTTGCTCGCGAGCCTCTGCACCTCGGTTACTCCGTCTACCCTGCCGGGACGACGGTGATCCCCGCTGCGCAGCCCTACCGACCCTTCCTATTGACCATGCTGGGGCCGCAGCGCTATCCGGAAGTCAAGAATGCGGCTGACGCCGGTATTCTCGAGCCCTACGACGTGGCTTCGTGGTCCCTCCCGCTCTCAATGGGCGTCGAAATCGTCGAAGCCATGCAACCACTCGTGGGATCGATCGGACCTTTGACCGCGGCCATCTGGCCGCGACCTGAGATCGACAGCGCTGCGGCGGGCCACCTGATCCCGGCCGGCGCCGACAACGCCTACCCCGCCATCAACCGCCTGCTCGCCGACGGTGCGACAGTCAACCGTCTCGCCGCCGACACCGAGTTCGGACAACGCGGAGACATCTACGTCGCGACCCGAAACGTGGATCTCTCGAAACTCGCCGCAATCGCCGGAGAACTGCAGGTGCCCGTCGTCCCGGTGGTCGACGCCCCGACCGCCCCCATGTGGAAGGTCGGCAGTGCCCGGGTCGGTCTCTTCAAACCGTGGGTCGCCAGCATGGACGAGGGCTGGACCCGTTTCGTTCTCGAAAACTACGAGTTCCCGCTGATGAGCCTCGCTAACGAGCAGATACGTTCGGGGGCGTTCGCCACCGACGTCGACATCCTCCTCTTCCCGGATGTGGACGCATCGATCATCGCGACTGGCAAACCCGACACCGACAACCCTTACAGCCGTTTCTGGTCTCCCCTGCCGCCGCAGTACAGCGGTGGAATCGACGAGTGGACGAGTGACGACGAAGACAAGAGGTCCAAGGCACAAAAGAAGACCAAGGGCGGCACGAAGATCGAGGAGTGGGTCAAAAACGGCGGTACCGTCGTCGCCCTCGGTTCTTCGGGCCAGTACTTCATCGATCTCTTCAAGCTTCCGGTCAGCAACGTACTCTCCAAGGTTTCGCGAGAGAAGTTCAACTGCCCGGGATCGACCTTGAGGGTGTTCATGAACACCGACAGTCCCCTGACCTTCGGGATGCGCCCCGAAGAGGCGATCTACTTCGGCGACTCCCAGGCCTACCAGACCCGGGTACCCGATGCACGGTTCGACCGGACAGTCATCGTCCGTTACCCTGACAACGACAAGGACATCCTCATCAGCGGCTATCTCGAGGGTGGAGAATTCCTGGAGAAAAAGGCGGCCGCCGTCGAGTTCGAGGTCGGCAAGGGCAAGGTGATCCTGATCGGTTTCCACGCCCAGCACCGCGCCCAGCCGCTGCGTACCTTCAAGCTGCTGTTCAACACGCTGTATGAACTGGAGGGCCCGACAGCACAGAAATAGAAGGTGCTTCAACGCCGATACCGAAGGGCACTCGCGCTATTTAGTGGCCGGTCCCCGGCTCTCGTACTCCTTGATCTTCTCCGCGAACCCACGAGCCAAATCGTTGGGGATCGGAAAGGTCAGGTTGTACTGGACGATCCTCCACGCCCCGTCGGTGAGAACGAGAACTCCGGTTCCCCGGCAGGTCCCGTAGGTGTCATTCCACAGACTTTCGTCGAACCACGCTGTTTGTCCATTCGACGACACAAAGATATTCCGTTCCTTCATCAGGTAGGTCCACCCGCGACCCTGAGAAAAATAGGGTTCGGCGAATGCCTTGAGCTCGGCAACGGACCATCTCTCGGTGGCGTCGGTCCCCATGAACACCGCGTCTTCCGCAAAGAGACCGAAATAGACTTCGCCATCGGCATCCGCTGCGGCCTGGTGCAAGGTACTCAAGACACGGTGTCGACCGCCGCCTCGGTCTCGGCAAGATCTCCGGCAGCCGCCATCACCGGGACCAGCAACCACACCAGCGCCAATCATCACGTCCAAATCTCCTCATGTCAACCTCCACCGAAAAACCTCATCGCGCTGCTCACCGCCGCCCCCAACCCGCGCAGTCCGAGAGCAACACACGCCAGAACAACCGCACCCATGACCACGTTCTGCGCCACCGAGTTGACGCCATCGTCTCCCAGGAAATGTCGGTCGTTCATGGTCATCCACAGAAAAACCGCCACCAACGGCAACAACAGACCGTTGAAGGCCTGGGCCAGAATGATGACCGGCACCGGTCGCACGTCGGCGATGCCGAATGCCATCCCCGCGGCCAGGACCGCCGACCCACACCGATCGGAAACGAAAGCGAATTGGTCGCCCAGCGCTCGTCGTCGGCGCCGGCGAAGAGCGATCTCGCCGCCAGTGCAGCAGCCAGCGGCGCCGTGATGGCCGACGTGAAGCCTGCGGCGAACAGACCCAGGGCGAGCGATGCACCGGCGCCCGATCCGAGGCGAAGGTCGAGTACCGAGGCCAACTTCGCGTACTCGAGGCCACCGCCGAGTGCGCTGCCCACCACCAGCACTCCGAGCGAGATGATCCCGCCACCAATCACCGCCACACCAAGCCCCCACCGCATCTCACTCAAATCGCTGTCACGCGCCAGCGCCGAACCGAGAAAGAGGTTGTAGGGAACGACCGTCGTCCCGACCAATCCGAGGACGAGGATCGTGGAACCCGCCGGAATCCGCGGGATCACCAGACCGGTCACGAGATCGAGGACGTCCGGGCCGAGGCGAACGGCGGTCACGACGAAGGCGAGACCCATGAAGGCCACCAGGCCTCCGAGACAGCGCGCGATCCAACGGGTGTTGCCGGTGGCGAGCAGCAACCCTGCCGCCGCCCCGGTGACCAGGGTGAGCACACCGGGTGAGACATCGACGATCAGGCGCAGACCAGCGACGCCGCCCAGTAGGTTGCCCGCCTCGTAGGCGGCGCACCCGAGCACGATCCCGCCGGCCACCAAAGCAGGAACCCACCCGCCGAACCGCGCGCGGATCGCCTCGCCCAGTTCCTTCCCGGTCACCACCGTGATGCGGCCGGCGGCCTCCTGGAGCACGAGACAGGCCACCACCGAAAAGAGTAAAGCCCAGGCCAGCGTGAAACCGAAGTCGCTGCCCGCCCGAGCCGCGGTTGTCACCGTCCCCGGTCCGATGAATGCGGCCGCGATCACCGACCAGAAGAGAATGTTGAGGAGGCGCTTCACAAAGACCCCACCAGTCGTCCCCGAGCGAATCCGACCTCCGCCACTTCAGCTCGCGGCGAACAGCTGCCACTCACCGGAAATGCCCTTGAGCTCGTGCAGACCACGATCGGAGAAGTCGAGCCGGGACCCTGCGACCAGGTCCTTCACGGTTCTCGATGCGAGCACTTCGCCGGGTCCGGCGAGACCCATCACCCGCGCGCCGATGTGGACGGCGATGCCTCCAACCTTGTTCGCGATCAGCTCACACTCACCGGTGTGGAGACCGGCGCGAATCTCGATACCGAGCGATCTGACGGAATCCCGAATCGCGAGCGCGCTGCGAACCCCGCGGGCCGGACCGTCAAAGGTCGCGAAAAAACCGTCGCCCGCCGTGTCGACCTCGCGCCCGCGAAACCGCTCGAGTTCCTTCCTCACCAGCACGTGGTGTTTTTCGAGGAGATCGCGCCACGAGCGGTCGCCGAGACGGCTGGCGTGTTCGGTGGCGCCGACGATGTCGGTGAACATCACGGTCGCGAGCACGCGGTCCTGATCGGGAACGACCTTCGTGCCGGTCAGGAATTCCTGCACGTGGTCGAGCAGAGCCTCGGTGTCGCCGAGATGAAAAATGTGGTCGCCACCCGGCAGCTCCACGAAACGTGCGCCCTGAATGTGGTTGGCCAGATACCGTCCGTTGTCGACAAAGACATACCGGTTGTCGGTGTGATGAAGGACCAGTGTCGGCGCCTGGATCGTCTCGAGCACCGGCCGAACATCCAAAGCGTAGGTGCTCGGGTACTTCACGTTGAACTCACCGGGGCTCATCGCAAGGCGTTCGTAGCGCCCGCGCCATGCGATGAACGAAGGATTGCCGGCCGCGCTCGGGGCGCCAAACAACATGGTTTTCCCCGTGCCCCAGTTCTTCAGCATGCCTTCGATATACAACTCGGCCGTTTTCTCTGGCATGCCGCAGTGGTAGTCGGGGGCGCGGGTCCTCCGAGCGTACGCCTCCGCCAGGACGAGAGCGGAAACGCGGTTGGGATGGGTCGCCGCAAACAGAATCGCCATCGGCGCCCCGTCGCCGTGGCCGAAAACGGCGGCGCGCTCCGATCCGGCGGCATCGAGGACGGACCCCACATCGTCCATCCATTCCTCACTGGTCGGTATGGCGCCCAGGGGGACGGGGTCGGACACACCGGTGCCCCGCTTGTCGAAACAGATCAGGCGGGCCATCGACGCCAATCGGTTCAGAAACCGCTCGAGCGTCGGTTCCTCCCACATCACCTCCAGGTTCGTGCACCAGTCCGGCACGAAGATGATGTCGAAGTCACCATCGCCGCACACCTGATACGCGATGTACTGCCCATCGGCGTTTCTGGCGTACTTTGTCTCGGGTTTCGTCATATCTGTCCTGAGGTGCTGATACACGGAGTACACGTTTCCGGGCCAGCAATTTCGTCGGTATTCTCTCGGTTCTGGTGTCGTTATCTGCTCTCGCAGATTAGCACGATCCATCGGCTGGATCCGGCCCGGTCCGGCCGCTCGCGGCGCCCCAACCTCCCCCGCCGGGGGTCTCGAGGACGAGACGATCACCGGGCGCGACCTCGCAACCGTCGACGCCGCCCAGTTCGTGCCGGGTGCCGTCGGCGCGAAGGATCACCTGCTGACCCACGGCACCGTCCCCACCCCCGGCCACGCCGAAGGGGGCGCTGACGCGATGCTGGCTGAGGATGGAGAGTTCGAGCGGCGCCAGGAACTCGTACTCACGGATGAGCCCGTCGCCGCCCCGCCACTGGCCCGGATCCACCCGAGTCCCGCCTGAGCGCGAAACGGTGGAGCCGGATCGGATAGCGGTGTTCGAGGACCTCGGGGTCGGTGATGCGGGTGTTGGTCATGTGGGTGTGGACCCCGCTCTCCCCGTCCTGTCCCTCGCACCGCTCCGCTGCCGCCGCCGACGGTCTCGTAGTAGCCGAAGGTCGAGTCCCCGAACGAGATGTTGTTCATGGTGCCCTGGCTGCAGCCCGCCAGGTGCAGCGCCTCGATCAAGGTGTCCACCAGCCGCTGCGAGGTTTCCACGTTGCCGCCGACCACCGCCGGACAGAGATTCGGATCTGCGACGTACGGCGGGTTGAGGAGGCCTTCGGGGATCCTGATCTCGAGGGGCTCGAGCAGCCCCTCGTTGAGCGGCAGGTCGATATTCACCAGCAGGCGCATCACGTACATGACGACGCTGTGGACGATGGCGGGCGTGGCGTTGAGGTTGCCGGAATGGACCCCGGCGCTGCCCTCGAAGTCGAGCACCGCTCGCTCGCCCTTCGATGGTGAACGCCGCGACCAGCGGCGACCCGTCGTCGAGCACCTGACGACCGCGGTGGACGCCGTCCGGCAACCGTCCGAGAGCAATCGCCACCTCACGAGCCGCCATCTCCCGCAGCGCGTCCATGTGTTCGACAACGTGGTCATAACCGAGGGAGCCGGCAAGCCCCGCAAGCGCTTCGCGGCCGCGAAGGATGGCCGCCAACATCGCGCGGAGATCGGCCAGGTTGTCGGCGGGAGTTCGCGTCGGCCAGGGGCCGCCGGTCAGTAGCTCTTCCAGGCGCTCCCACCGCGGTTCGCCGCCCTCCACCAGCAGCGTCGGAGGAATCACCACCCCCTCCTCGGCCAGCGACCGGGCGTCCGGCGGCACCGACCCCGGCCGGATGCCGCCGATCTCGGCGTGGTGCGCGCGGCAGGCCACGTAGCCGAGGAGCTGGTCGCTCAGATGAACAGGGGCGACCAGCGTGACGTCGGGTAGGTGGGAGCCGCCGTAGGCCGGGTGATTGGTGACCACGACGTCGCCGGGCGCCATTGCACGGTGTGCGACCAGCTCACGGACACACAGACCCATGGCCCCGAGGTGGACCGGGATGTGGGGAGCGTTGACCACGAGACGACCGCCGGCGTCGAGCAGGGTGCACGAGAAGTCCTCGCGTTCCTTGATGTTGGTGGAGATCGCCGTCCGCTGCAGCATCTCGCCCATCTCGCGGGCGATGCTCGAAAATCGGTGGCTCATGAGCTCGAGCTCGACCGCCCGCGGCCGCTCGCGCTGGAGCTGCCGGTCGGGTCGTGACGACTCTCGGCGCGCTACGCGCGACACCACCGTTCGCCCTCGATTCGGGCGTACCAGCGAGACGGCACGACCAGCGCGCTGTGCTCTTGTTGGATCAGCGCCGGGCCATCCACCCGGGCGCCCGCCTCGAGCTCGCCGATCTCGAACCGGGGCACCTCACGCCACTCGCCGTCCAGAAAACACGGCTGCGATCTGGCACCCATCGCCGGGTGTGAAGCGGCTCTCCGGGCGCGGGCTGCGCGACCTCCCGGCGGCGGTTGCGGACCACCACCCGGAGGGACACCACCTCGATGCCCACGCTCGCTCGGCCGGTAGGAGAAGAGCTTGAAATACGCCTCTTCGAAGGCCTGACGCAGATCGGCGCCGTTCTCCGGTTCGATCTCGAGCGCTCGCGTCCTGGCCCAGGTAGCGCAGCTCGACGATGCGCCGCGCAGCATCCACGCTCCCCGCATCGATCCCCTCGACCGCCAACGCTTCGACGGCCTCACCTTCCAACTCGTCGAGCCAGCTCGATCAGAAGGCCGTCGATTTCGTCGAGGGGCCGCAGCACCTCCCGCTGTGCAAAGCGCTCGACGACCGCGTGACCCAGCCCCACCGCGCTCAGCAACCCGGCATCGGCCGGAAGCAGGACATCCCCGATTCCCAACAGTTCGGCAACGCGACACGCGTGCTGGCCCCCGGCGCCGCCGAACGCCACCAGGCTGTAGCCGGCCGGGTCGATCCCCTTGCGCACCGAGATGTGACGGATCGCCTCCGCCATCCGTCTCGTCGGCAATCCGCAACAGCCCTCGAGGATCTCCTCGTCCGCGCCCGCGTCGCCATCCGCGAGCTCCCGCCGCAGGTCTTCGAACCGAAGGCGGGCGGCGCTCCACGTCGATCGGGATCGGAAACCGCTCCGGCACCAGACGCCCCAGAAGCAGATTCACATCGGTGAGTGAGAGCGGACCGCCCGCGCCGTACGACGCAGGGCCCGGACTGGCCCCGGCGCTCTGCGGTCCGACCGCCAATCGTCCCTGCTCGACCCGGCAGATCGAACCGCCGCCGGCAGCCACCGTCTCGATGGCGAGGGCGGGGGTCGCCAGCGTCACCGGTCCCACCTGGTGCGAGAATACGTACTCGAAGTCGCCGTCGAACCGCGCCACATCGGTGCTGGTGCCCGCCCATGTCGAAGGCGATGACCTTGTCGACACCGAACTGCCGGCCGGTAATCGCGGCGCCGACGACGCCTCCCGCCGGCCCGCTCAGGAGGCTGTCCATCGGCCGATAGCTCTCAGGGGTCACCAACCCGCCGGCGCTGGTCATGACGTGGAGGCTGTCGCGCCCCGCACCCAGCCCGCGATCCACCGCGCGCAGATAGTCGGAGATCACCGGGCCCAAGGTAGGCGTCGGCGGCAGAGGTCTGCGAACGCCGCAAAAGCCCCTGAAACGGGCTCAAGCGCGCTCGACCTCGCGACGTAGTCGAAACCGGCCGCCGCCAGCATCTCCTCCAGCTCCAGTTCGTGCACCGGGTTGCGGTGGCCGTGGAGCAGGGTGATGCTGGCGCAGCTGAAACCACGTTTCCTCAAATCGTCGATCCGGCGCTCGACGGATTCGCGGTCGAGCGCCACCAGCACGCCCCCATCGCAGGCGAGACGCTCGCGGACGCCCACCACCTCTTCGGGCAGCGGTGCGGGCCGTTCGATGTGGAGGGCGAACAGATCCGGGCGGTGCTGGTCGCCGATCTGCAGCAGGTCCTCGAACCCTTCGGTGATGAAGTGGACGGTCCGGGCGCCCCGGCGTTCGAGCAGTGCGTTGGTGCCCCTGGTCGTGGCCAGCCGCATGGCGATCGTTGGAAGTTGTTGCATCCAGCCCGGTGCCGGTGATCAGGCGGGCCGCCAGCAGTGGCGCCTCTTGACCCGAGACGAGTTCGACCGCCTGACCTTCAGCCAGACCCGGCGCCGCGTCATCCCTCAGCCGGATCGCACCGCTGGCAGGGTCGTGGTCGATCACCTGCGCCGTGCCGCCGCCGCCCAGGACCGAAAGACCGAAACCGGTCAGAAAGCCGGGCGGAAGGGACGCGGCGTCTTCGCAGCCGGATACTCCCGTCGTCGTCGATGCTTTCGACCCGGTCCCGCAGCGATCCGTTCGACAACACCTTGCATCGGTGAACGACGCCTCGAGGATCGACCGCGATGCAGTCGGTGAAGGTGCCGCCGGTGTCGATCCAGATCTGCCACGGCGTTTCAGTCATCATCATTCGACGCCACATGGACTTCCGGCCGCACGGCACGCGAGACGCGTGCCCGGACAACCGCCACCGGTGTTGGGATCGGTTTGTGGGGCAGCCGTCCCGGCTGCCAGGCCGTTGAGAACGTTCAAACGTTGATCACCGGCCCTTGGCAGTCACCAGGTAGGTGGCGAAGCTGCCGAGCCAGTGGCCGCCCTCGTAGTGCTCACCCGTCACCGCCGCCAGCCCCACTTCGCGGTGGGCATCGGCGGTGGCCTTGAGGGACGGCAGACGGGGGTCGTCTTCGGGAAGCCCGGAAACGATGGCTTCGAGCATCCATGCCCGGCTCAGGTTGAGCCCGTCGAGGTGGGCCAGCTTGCCGTCGGAACGATCCGTGACGACGCCAACGGGCAACCAGGCCGTGCTGCCGTCGGTCGGGATGACCGGCAGGAAGTTCCCGAGCCACGCTGCAAACTGCCCGGGCGGCAGGATGCGCCGCATGAGATCGGCCTCGGCAAGACACGGCGACAAGAAATCCTGACCCGAAGGTTCGTAGGCCAGCGGACAGGCTTCGTCCTCGAGGTAAAAACCGAGGGCCTTGCCCTTGACCAGGTCGGCCATCTCCTCGTTGCCGACCGTCTCAGCCCAATCCAGCACCAGCCCGAATGCAAAGGCGGTCTGGCTGTGCTCGCCGGTGCGGATCGGGTAGTACAGATTGGGAAGCCAGGCACGGAAACGGGCGGCGGCCTCGGCCTCGAGCGGCGCCAGGTTTTCGGACCACTTGCGGGCCTGGTCGTCATCCCAGAGCCGCAGTTCCTCGGCGAGGCACAACAGCCAGGCCAGGCCATACGGACGTTCGAACGAGGCCCGTCCCGGTGCCCGCCAGATAGACGGCGTCGGCCGCGAGTTTCTCTTTGGTCAGACTCGCCGCGAGACCGGTGCGGGCGGCCGAAGCGAATTCGGCATCGGGGTAGGTTTTGCTGAGCCGCACCAGCATCCAGTGGCCGTGGACCGAACTGTGCCAGTCGAAGCAGCCGTAGAAGGCCGGCGTCAGCTCGCGCGGCGGCGCCACGTCGTCGTCGGACTGGAGGACGTGGGAGATCTTGTTGGGATACTCCTGGTGGATGCACCCCAGAGCCAGCTCCGCGAACCGGTCGACGGTCGCCGCATCCATCGCCGGCTCATCGCCGGCCGCGACGGCCACAGCCGACATCCCGAACAAAAAAATCAACGCAAAATGTGGGATCCGGAACATCGCGGTCAGCTCCGGCGGAAGAAGAGCGCCTGTTTGTGAACCGGTTCGGTGCGTTGCTCCAACTCCGCCATCTGGGTCTCGTTGAGCGGGTTGAAGGAACGGGCGATCTCGACGTTCTCTTCGAGCTGTTGGATGGTGTCGCACCCGACGATGACCGTGCTCACCGGCAGCGACAGCACATACCGCATCGCCTCCCGCATGTTGAGGGTGCCGGGCACCGTGTTGGCGTATCGCGACTTCGGATCGTCGGGGGCTTTCCACGACGAGAGAATGAGGCCCCTGGCCGGGATCTTCATACCGATGATCCCCATCTCCTTTTCGACCGCCAAGGGCAAGAGCTCGTTTTTGAAACTCAGAGTAGTGCCGGTCGGCGGCGTTGAGGGCCATCAGCACGGTGTCGAAGTCGAACCTCTTGATGGCGGCAATCAGCACGTCGGGATCGGCGTGGCCCGAGATCCCGAGGTTGCGGACGATCCCCTGTTCGCGCGCCTCGATCAGGGCCTCGATGGCACCGCCCGGCGCGAAGACCTCGTCCACCTGATCCATGCGGGCCAGGTTGTGCATCTGCCAGAGATCGATGTGATCGGTCTTGAGCAACTCGAGCGAGCGCTCCAGCAGCTTCATGGAGCCGTCGCGGGTGCGATCGTGGGTCTTGGTGGCGAGGTAGACCTCGGAGCGCCGGGTCTTCATGACCTCGCCGAAGTACTGCTCGCTCCAGCGGTTTTCGACGCCGCCGTAGCGGGCGGAGGTGTCGGCGTAGTTGACGCCGAGGTCGAGCGCCTTTTCGATCAGCGGCACCGCGACATCGAAGTTGTCGGCCTGTTCGATCGCCGCCTGTCCGCCGAGGCTGAAAATTCCGACCTGGATAGCCGGTCTTGCCGAGGTTGCGGGTCGGCATCGCGTCCGGCGTCTTCGGGTTGTGCGGCAGACCGGGCATTTTCTGCGGCGTCTCCCCCATCACGCTCTTGGCCACAAAACCCGCTGCGGCAGCCGTCCCGAGCTTCAGGACATCGCGGCGTTTGATCGAACCATCACTCTCTTTCGGCTGTGACATGACGCCTCCCTGCCCAATGGTACATGGCTCTATTGAATCGACTCCTGCAGACTGACGTCCTCGAGGCGGCCGTCCTGGCCGTCGTAGTCATCGATCTCGATGTGGCCGTCGGCGTCAATGCTGAGGGCGGCCTGAACGTGCAGCCGGCCCTCCCCGTCCCCGAAGTCATCGACGTCAAACACGGCGATCCCGAACGGGTAGTCGAGGGAGTCCTCGCCGAGGGTTGTTTCCTCGACCTTGATCGCGCGCGGGGTGAGAAAGAGGTAGCGATAGCCTCCGTCGTGTTCCTCGACCACGACCAACGCCACCGGCATCTGCAGCGCACCCAGAACCAGTTGCCCGTCGGACCGCCCCGCGAGGGCAGCCTGCAGAGCACCCTGGCCGCCCTGTTCCAGCACCCCGCCGAGATGCTTGGATTGTTCGACCGACGTGAACCGGTTGGCGACCAGAGTCATCGGCATGCTGCGAGTGCCCATCGAGTTGGTGACGACGGCCGTCGCGGTGAACTGGCGGCCGGGTTCGTCGGCGAACACCGAAGAAGTTACGACGGTCGCGGCGACGGAGCACCACGCAGTAACAATCATGCGACAAAACTTCATGTCGATGCTCCTCGTCTTCGTTTCGGCCGGTCCGCATTATACGCCGCCGGCCCCGGCCCACCCCCGCGCGCCGGCATCGATACTCGACCGCCCTTGTTCCCCAAGTTGGAGGCCGCTGTCCTTTGCAGTCCGCGCTCCGCCTGTGTAGACTGATTTACGACGCAGTGCGTCATCGTTTCAGCGATTCGATCTCATTACAGTTGAACGACTTGGAGGACCTATGAGCGTAGGCATCGTCGGTTACGGCGCCTTCATCCCGCGGCGTCGCATCAAGCTCGAGGAGATCGCCAAGGTGTGGGGCGCGGACGCCCCTTCCTACAAACGCGGGCTCCAACTCAACGAGAAATCGGTTCCGGGCGCAGACGAAGACACGGTGACCATGTCGGTGGAAGCGTGCCGCAACGCCCTCGCCCGTTCCGGCGGCGTTGACCCGACCGAGATCGGCGCGCTCTACATCGGTTCCGAGTCCCACCCGTACGCCGTCAAGCCGTCGGGAACCATCGTCGCCGAGGCGATCGGCGCCACCCCGGATATCCACATCGCGGATTTCGAGTTTGCCTGCAAGGCCGGGACCGAGACCATGTTCGTCGCTCAGGCGCTGGTCAAGGCCGGCGAGGTCAAGTACGCGGTGGGCGTCGGCGCCGACACCTCGCAGGGTGCACCGGGCGACGCTCTCGAGTACTCGGCGGCGGCCGGCGCGGCGGCCTTTATCTTCGGCGCCGACCCTGATCGATTCATCGCCGAAGTGGTGGACACCTACTCGTGGACCACCGACACGCCGGACTTCTGGCGCCGCGAGTACATGCACTACCCGCGCCACGGCAGCCGGTTCACCGGCGAACCGGCCTACTTCCGCACCACCATGGCCTCGGCCAATGGCATGATGGAAAAGGCCGGGCTCCAGCCAAAGGACTTCGCCCACGCCATCTTCCACCAGCCCAACGGCAAGTTCCCGATGCGGGTCGGCAAGAAGCTCGGCTTCACCCAGGAACAGCTCGAGACCGGGTGGCTGTCGCCGTGGCTCGGCAACACCTACTCGGGCGCCTCGCCGATCGGATTCACGGCGGTGCTCGACATCGCCAGACCGGGCGAACTCGTGTTGTTGACCTCCTTCGGGTCGGGGGCGGGCTCCGATTCCTTCGTCTTCCGGGTCAACGACCGCGTCGAGTTGGTTCGCGACCGCGCACCGAGGACTCGCGCACAGCTCGACGAAAACCAGATCTACATCGACTACGGGACCTACGCCAAGCTCCGCGGCAAGATCCGCATGGCCGAGTGAGGGAGGTGGTTATGCGAGAAGTTGCCGTTGTTGGAGTGGGAATGACCGAGTTCGGCGAATTGTGGAGCGACAGCCTGCGCACCATCTGGGCGAAGGCGGCCGTCGCAGCGCTCGCCGATGCCGGTATCGATCAGGTGGATATGATCACGGTGGGCTGCATGTCGCCGGGGCTCTTCACCGGCCAGGAGCACCTCGCCTCGCTGCTCGCCGACGAGCTCGGGATGGCAGGCGTGCCCGCCGCCCGGGTCGAATCGGCGTGCGCCTCCGGTGGGCTTGCTCTGCGGATGGGTTTTGCCGAAGTCGCCGCCGGTCTTTCGGACACCGTCCTCGTCACCGGCGTCGAAAAGATGACCGATGTCGATGGCGCCGACGCAACCTACGCGCTCGGCACCGCGTCCGACCAGGAGTGGGAGGGCTTTCACGGCATCACCTTCCCGGGCCTCTACGCGATGTTGGCGCGGGCCCACATGCAGCGCTTCGGCACCACTGTCGAACAGCTGGCTGCGGTGGCGGTGAAGAACCACGCCAACGGGCTCCTCAACCCCCACGCCCAGTACCACCTCAAGCTCACGATTGACGACGTGTTGAACTCGACCATGGTGGCCGACCCGCTGCACCTCTTCGACTGTTCGCCGGTGACCGACGGCGCTGCGGCGGTTGTCCTCACCACGGTCGAGAACGCGAAAAAGCTCGGCGGTAAACGACCGGTGGTCAAGATCACCGGTTCGGGGCTCGCCACCGACACCATCACACTCGCCAACCGCGAGGACCTCACCGAACTCAAGGCGGTGCGGCTGGCGGCCGAACGGGCCTACGCCATGGCCGGCCGCACACCGAAGGACCTCCACGTCGTCGAGGTCCACGACTGTTTCACGATCGCCGAGATCATGGCCACCGAGGCCCTCGGGCTCTTCGATCCCGGTTCCGGGGCCGCGGCCGCGGCGGACGGGTTGACCGGACTTCAGGGCAAGATCCCCGTCAATACCTCGGGTGGGCTCAAGTCAAAGGGCCACCCGGTGGGAGCCACCGGCGTCGCTCAGGCGGCCGAGATCGTCACCCAGCTGCGCGGCGAGGCCGGGCAGCGACAGGTGGAGGGCGCGACGGTCGGTCTCGCCCAGAACATGGGCGGTTCCGGCGGCAGCTCCATCGTCCACATCATGGAGGTGGCGAAATGATTTCACCAGGACGCTCATGGCGTGAGTTTCCCCAACGCTATCGACTGGAAGCAGCCAAATGCACTTCCTGCAAAAAGGTGCTCTACCCACCGCGGGTGGTGTGCCCGGCGTGCAAGGGCGCGGAGTTCGAGACCGTGGTCCTGCCTCGCGACGGCAAGGTCGTCACATTCACCGTGGTCCGCGTCCCGCCGGCCGGCTTTACCGAGCAGACTCCGTTGCCGATCGCGCTCGTGGAGCTGATGGAAGGGGTCAGGGTCATGGTGCAGGTCGGAGATCTGGCCGACCCGGAGGAGCTGCAGATCGGGATGCCGGTGCGCCTCGAGTTCCGGCGGATCTCGTGGGACGGCGAGGCCGGGTTGATCTTCTACGGACACAAGGCGGTCAAGAGCTGATTTCACACACGCGGTTTGCCGCAGCTTGACGTTGCTGTTGGTAACAGAGAGAATGAAAATATGAATGAAACTGATTTCACATCAGACCTTTGCACCATCAATGAGATCGACCCCGAGAAAGTGGCGCGGGTCCAGAAAAAGGCCCTTCCGGACAACACCATCGAACGGGTGAGTCGTCTTTTTTCGGCTCTCTCCGATCCCACTCGTCTCAAGATCCTCCACGCCCTGACCGTCACCGACGAACTCTGCGTGTGCGACCTCGCTGCCTTGGCCGAGCTGTCGGTGTCGGCGGTCAGCCACCAGCTCCGCCTTCTGCGCGACCGCGATCTGGTCAACGCCCGCCGTGACGGCCGCATGGTGTTCTACAGCCTGGCTGATGACCACGTCGCCACGCTGATGGGAACCGGGGTGGAGCACGCGAACGAGCGCTGACAGGCCGAATTCTCAATTTTGAATTTTGAGTTTTGAGTTCCCGCCACCCTTCCAGCCCGCTCGGTTTGCGGGCCCGAAGTAGGGTGGGCCTTGGCCCACCTGCAGTCTCGTTGCTGTTACGCCCGCCACTTCACCGTTGATTGAGGCCTCTGAATTCATCCATCCTCCCACCTGAGGATGGTTTCCTAGGCGATGGCGTTTCTTCGAGAGGAGCCACCCGTTGCATTGTTTGCCCGGGGCATCTTCCCTGCCTGGAAAAACGAGAGTCAGACAATGCAACAAATGGCACCTCCGCCGCACGAGGCCTTTCCGTAGGCTCGTCTCGTCGGCACCTCCGCCGCACGCGAGCCCACCCGCCCTGAACACCTGGGTTCTCGTTGTCTGGGGGGTGCGGGTGGAAAATCCGAAATCCGAAATCCGAAATCCGAAATGATCGACGGGTAGAATTGAGTGGGTCCTACCAGAATGAAGATCCGCCTGAATTCCACGA
>CAVQQV010000027.1:0-41051 GCA_963714885.1 Candidatus Sulfomarinibacteraceae bacterium
CCGTTGGTCCTTAATGGGTGCCACTGATAACAACCTCACATCGTTGCTAAACCATCAACCACGGGTTGGTACTCAGCGATTCAATCAGGTTGTTGGGTTGTTATCGGTGGCACGCATTGTGGCACCCATGAACTCAAACTGGATGCCATGTTGTCACGCGTGGTATCCGTGATCCAGGTGGAGTCTCTTCCAGCTCTCTGATCCGAGTACTATGAACACGAAAACCCGGCCAGGGGACTGGCGCCTTGTTTCTCGGTGGTCAGAGCGTCCGGCCGTGTGTGATCGGATTGGTGAAAGGAAGCTTGATGGGCGATTTTGAGGAACGACTCGACCGTCGCGCGACGATTGATGACGTGCGCGCTGCATATCGCCTTTTCCTGCGGCGTGTTCCGGATAAGGCGGGCTTCAGTGACTACAAGAATGCCGTCACGAGAGGTCTGTCGATCGATGACCTGGCGGACGTTTTTCTGGATTCGAAGGAATTCAAAAACCTTAAATCCGGCGGCAACGAGCTGCACGAAGTGGAGATTGACGGGCGGTTCTTACTCGCCCGGCTATCTGATCCGAATATCGGTTCGGTCATCCTGAATCAGAGGGAGTACGAGCCCCACGTCACACGAGTAGTCAAGGGTCTGCTCGAGCGTGGCCAGACCTTTGTCGATATCGGAGCCAATATCGGCTTCTTCACCAGTCTGGGCGCAATACTCGTGGGCGACGAAGGCAGGGTGGTCGCCATCGAACCCAACCCCGATAATATTCAGGTTCTTTTCGCTTGCTTGGTCCGCAACCGCTTCACCAACGTGGAGATCCTTCCTTTTGCAGCCTCCGACGAACGATCGATCCATTCTCTGGAGATCGGCGGTTCAAACGCCACAGTCGGGGCTCCGAGGGACCACTCCATCTCCTCCGCCTATGCCCAATCCGTCATTCTCGATCAGCACCTGGCCGCCGAGAAGAGAATCGACGTGGTCAAGATCGACGTGGAGGGCTACGAGGTTCGGGCATTCCGCGGCTTTAGAACCCTTCTGCGAAAGTTCCGCCCGACCGTCGTCGGCGAGTTCCACCCCAAGGCACTGCGAGAGATCGGCGGCACCGACCCCGAGGACTACGTGAGTGAGCTGGCGGCGATACATTCAAGCATCCACGTCATCACCCGGGACAAGGGTCTCATACGGTGCTCCGGGTTCGACGAGATCATGGACCACTGGCGGGCCATCAACCACTCGCTCGGCACCGGCGAGGATGTTCACCTCGATCTTCTCGCGACCTCCAGCTGACGGACCGCCGGTACCGTACCGACACTGTCAAGACCATCCCTGAGCCGGTGGTCAGTGCACCCATGATGCGGACTCCACCGCCCAATTCCGCGTACCTCATCGAGGAGAGCGCCACATCGCACATAGGTACCACGTTCCCTATTGCTGTATTAGCAGACAGTCATGGCAGCGCGAACCTCCACAATGCAACAATGAGGAACGTGGCACCCATGCAACGGTGGGAGGCCGCGCGCCCGGCGCGCGAGCAACCCCCAACGGGCAGCTGAACCCCCTCGATCGAGGAAGTAAGTGTGGTGCGAAAGGGGGGACTCGATCACGCCGGTGGCAGCGACGTGTGGTCGTGGCCGATGGGGGGATGAATGTGAGTTGGCGACGGGGTTGAACCGGCCTACGAGCACTCGCTGGCAACGGTGGGAGGCCGCGCGCCCGGCGCGCGAGCAACCCCCAACGGGCAGTTGAACCCCCTCGACCGAAGAAGTAAGTGTGGTGCGAAAGGGGGGACTCGAACCCCCACACCCTTGCGGGCACAAGAACCTGAATCTTGCGCGTCTACCAATTCCGCCACTTTCGCACGCAAGCGGGACGTGCATGGTAGATCAGGGTGGTCCGAGCGTCAAGACCATTGCTGCCTGAACGGCTGAATTTGCCCTCCCTGCTGGACCATCGATACTGCTATCGTGGGGTCGAAAATATTCCTGGGGAGGATTCTCCAGAAAAAGAGGCTATGTAATGCGTTTGAACGTCAAAGCGTTTGCCCTGACCTGCGGCATTCTGTGGGCCCTGACCATGCTGTTCATGACCATTTTCATGGTCCTGCGCCACGACCTGATCACCTTCATGGACAACTTTGAAGGCATCTATTTCGGCTACACGGTGAGCTGGTCCGGCGCCATCATCGGCACCATCTGGGGTTTCGTTGACGGCCTGATCGGCGGCGCGGTCTTCGCGTGGCTCTACAACAAGCTGGCCGGCGCCAAGTAGCGCCGGCGATTTCGGATTTCGGATTTCGGATTTCGGAATTTGGCCCCCGCCCACCCTTTGGCGGCTGATCAAGGCCCGTCGGAGGGCAGCACGGGAATTCAAAATTCAAAATTCAAAATTGAGAATTCGACTCTAGTGTGTTTCAATAGCACCCATGGTTGTGACAAGCAAAGACAATGAAATCGATGCGGCCGGAGTGCTGGCCGCTATCCATGAACGAGGTCTGAAGGGCCTGACCATCCAGCAACTGGTCAACCAGGTGGCCTCCGAACATGACGTGGATCGATCGGAGACGCGGCACCGGCTGCGTCCGGTCCTCAAGAAACTGCAGCGCGATGGGCTGGTGGTGCTGGGCCGCGGCAAGAGGTACTTCGTCCCGGAGGCGTCAGACCTGGTGAGCGGCCGCTTGCGGCGGGTGCCGGGGGGGCATGTGGAGCTGGTGGCGCCAGGTCTCGCCGGGCCGCCGGTGCGGGTACCGCCGCGCGGTCTCCGCGGGGCGCTCGACGGCGACACGGTTCTGGTGCGGCTGGAGAAACCGCGCAAGAGGGCCCGTGCCGACGGCGTCCGCGAGGGCGTCGTGGTGCGGGTGATCGAGCGCAGCCGAACCGAGGTCGTCGGACGCTGGGTGGTGGGTGGCGGCCAACCGCACGTGCGGCCGCTCGACCGGCGGATGCGGTTCAAGGTGACGCCCACGGGTTCCCGGGTGGAAGGACAGCCGACCGAGGGCGAGATGGTGGTGATTTCGCTCGATACGGTCGACTCGCAGGGCGAACACGCTCGCGGTGTTCTGCTGGAGCGGCTCGGCCACGTCGCGGACCCGGGCGTGGTGGAACGCGTGGTGCTGCGGCTCAACGGCATCGAGACGGAGTTCTCGGCTGCGGCCCTCCAGGAGGCGGAGCTACTGCCTGGCGAGATCTCGGATGAGGAGATTGTCCGCCGCGAGGACCGGCGGGGCGAGATGACGATCACGATCGACGGCAGCACGGCGCGGGACTTCGACGACGCGGTCAGCGCGAGACAGGGCGACAACGGTGCGATCGTAGTCGAGGTGCACATCGCCGATGTCAGCCACTTTGTCCGCCCCGGCACCGCCCTCGACGACGCGGCTCGCGAACGCGGCACCTCGGTCTACCTGCCCGGTGTCTGTGTGCCGATGCTGCCCGAGCGGCTGTCCAACGATCTGTGCTCGCTGCGCGAGGACGTCGACCGACTGACCTTCAGCGTGCGTTTCACTGTCGATCGCAAGGGCGGTATCACCTCGACTTCGACCTTCGACTCGGTGATCAGGTCGCGCCGCCGCTGCACCTACGACGAGGTGGCCGAGTGGCTGGAACTGCCGCGGGTCGAGTGGCCGGCAGAGACCTCTGCGTTTGCGGATTCGCTCGACCTGCTGGCCGACGCGGCGAGGCGGTTGGGCGCTGCGCGTCGTGAGCACGGCAGCCTCGATTTCGACCTGGCCGAGCCCGAGCTGATCCTCGACCCCGAGGGCAGGGTGGTGGCCATCCAACCGGCGGCCCGCAATCGCGCCCACCGACTCATCGAGGAACTGATGGTGGCCGCCAACAGGTGCGTGGCGGGGATCCTGATGGCGGCCGACCAGCCGGGGCTCTACCGGGTGCACGACCAGCCGGAGCCGTCCCGGGTTGAAGAGCTCAAGCAGGTGGTCACGGATCTTGGTTACCAGCTCAAGGGCGACTCGCAGTCGCTGAAGCCGGCGGCCCTCCAGGAGCTGCTCGAGGCCGCCGACGGCCGTCCTGAGGAGCGATTGGTGGACATGCTGGTTCTGCGGACGTTGGCGCGGGCGCTCTACAGCCCGGAACCTCGGGGCCACTACGCCTTGACCACTGAGGAGTATCTCCACTTCACTTCGCCGATCCGGCGCTATCCCGACCTGGTGGTGCACCGGATGCTTCGACTGCTCAACCACGAGGGGCCGATGCGGGTGGGCGAGAAGCGGGACGTCGTCGAGGCCGAACTCAAGGAGCTGGGAGAGTCGTGCTCGGCCGCCGAACGACGGGCCGAGGCGGCGGAGCGCACCGCGGTGGAGTGGAAGACGATCATCTTCCTCCGCGAACGGGAGGGCGAGGTCTTTGCGGGCCACATCTCCGGGGTGACCGACTTCGGGCTCTTTGTCCGCCTCGATGAGATCTCGGTGGACGGGATGGTCCACATCTCCGAGATCGGCGACGACTACTACCAGTACGACGACCGCCACCACCGCCTGGTGGGGGAGCGGACGAAGAAGGTGTGGCGTCTGGGCGACGCCATCGAGGTACGGCTGGTCCGTGTCGACCTCGAGACCATGCAGCTCCAGTTCCTGCCGGTCGGCGTCAAACCCGACGCCCGCGCCGCGCGCAAGACCGGACGGCCGCGGAAGAAGACGTTCAAACGGTAATCGCCAACCCGTGAACGGCGCGGCTTCTGAAAGGCGTAGGCGGGTCGTTCACGGCCCGCCCGAGAATCTGCGCCGGTGGTGGCAGGCCCTGAACGACCTGCCTGCGCCTTTCATTGACGTGAGATCGTTTCCAGACCAGTCCCGAAGCGGCGGCAGACCTCGCTTCTGTCGCCCCTCCAGAACTTTCTGAAGTTCAAAACCGGTCCCGAGGCTCACGCCTCAGGCCATTCTCTGTCGCTCCTTCGGGCTCAGAGGCTGTACCGGCAAGTGATGGGCCGGGCCTGGCGAACGGCTTCAGAACTCGTACGCCCACAGCCCACGGCCCATAGCTCAAGCCCATAGCCCATTCCGAACATCACGTTCGTTAGAGCCGAAGCCGGATCACCTTGACAAACGTCCTGGCGCGAACTAACTTACAAAACGAACGTTCGGTTTTTTAAAAATGCCACGCGGAACCAACCGACGCCAAGCTGAGAAATCGGAGGTCGCCACCTCCAGAGTGCTGGAGGCGGCCCTCGAGTTGTTCTCCACCCAGGGCTACGGCGCTACCTCGATGCGTCAGATCGCCGAGGTCTGCGACCAGTCGGTGGGCAACCTCTACCACCACTTCGGCTCCAAGGAAAAGATCTACCAGAGTCTCATTGACGACTACTGGGAACGGTTGCTGGATCCCGAGAACCCGCTCCAGAAGGTTTTTTCGCGAGCCAATTTTCCCGATGACCTCGAGGATCTTGCGGAGGCTATCGAGCGGACGGTCGAGGAGAATAAGGCTTCGATCCTGCTGGTCTTTGTCGACGTCATCGAGCATCAGGGTCGCCACATCCGCTCCTTCTACGAGACCATGGCCGATCGTTTCAGGGAGAAGTACGGTCCGCACTTCGAAGAGCTTGCGAGCCAGGGCCGCCTCGCCGATGCCGACCCCCTGGTGGCGGTGATGGTGGCGACGCGGTGGCTCTTTTATTTCTACACGGTGGAGAAGTGTTTCGGTGTGCCCATGCACTTCGGCATGGACGCCCAGCAGGCTGTTGACGGTTTTATCCGCATTTTGCGTAACGGGGTGCTTCGTCGCGATGTGGGTGGCGACGCACTCAGAATCCAGATATAGAAAGAGGAGGAAATCATGAGTGATCGATGGATCCACAGGGTGCTGTTGGTAGTGGCGATCGCCGTGGTGCTGGGACTGGCAATGCCGGCTCTGGCGCAGGAGGCCACCGAGGACCCGGGCGAGTCTCCAAAGACTGAAGAAGAAAAGGCTATCGATGAAGCGCTGAAGCGGGAGCCTTTCGCGGGCGAGATCACCGTCACGTCGCGACGGCGAGAGGAGGTCTTGCAGGAGGTCCCAATCGCGGTTTCGGTTGTGGCGGGAGATCAACTCGAAGACGTGGCCGCATCGAGCATCTCCGAACTCGGGGGCTATGTCCCGAACCTGTCCATCTACCAGGGCCGCAACCAGTCGACCACACTGACGGCGTTCATTCGTGGTGTCGGGCAGGCGGACCCACTGTGGGGCGTGGATCCCGGTGTCGGCCTCTACATCGATGACGTCTACATCGCCCGTGCACAGGGCGCGCTGCTCGACGTGTACGACATCTCGCGGGTTGAGGTGTTGCGCGGCCCGCAGGGCACTCTGTACGGGAAAAACACCATCGGTGGTGCGATCAAATATGTGACCAAACCGCTGTCGAACACGTTCGAAGGGCGCATCACATGGAACCCGGGGACGTTCAACACCCAGGAGTTCCGGGCCAATTTCAGCGGGCCGATCGTCAAGGACAAACTGCTGGGTAAGGCGTCCTTCGCCAAGCTCACCCGCGACGGCTACGGTACGAACCTCTACCAGGACAGAGATGTTTCGAACAAGGACACCACCGCCTACCGCCTCGCCCTGGAGTGGCTGCCGTCGGACAAGGTTTCGGTGAGGGCGGATTTCGACTCCACCGAAGACGACGCCGAGCCGGTCGGTCTGACCCGGCTCGAGTCCAACCCGTTCTGTTGGGTCTACGGTGGGTATGCTTGCGATCCGTTGCCGAATCTGTTCGACACCGAGAGCGGTATCGATCCGGTCAATAACACAGAATCCACCGGTTATTCGCTGACTCTCAAATGGGATATCAACCCCGGCCTGCTCTTCAAATCGATCACCGCCTACCGGGAAACCGACACCCAGAACTGGATCGATTTCGACACCAGTCCGCTGGCGATCGCTGATTCTGAGGCGACCTATTACGACGATCAAACCACGCAGGAATTCCAACTCATCTTCACCGGCTCGAAGAAGTGGAGCGGCGTCCTCGGGTTCTATTACTTCGATGGTTTGGCGGGTGGCGAGGTCCAGGCCATCTTCTACACCAACTTCCCCAACACGACGACCGGAGACATGGGAACCAAATCCTACGCCGTGTACGCCGACGGCAGCATCAAGCTCACCGATCGCCTGACCCTCAACCTGGGTCTGCGGCCGACCCGGGAGACCAAGCACGGGCGGGCGTTCAATGTCTACAACATTCCCCCTGACGACTTCGACAACTATTACTTCGTCGCGGCGGACTTCGACGAAGAGACGACCTTCACGTCCTGGGCCCCGAAGATCGGTCTCGATTACCAGTTCAACCCGGAGGTCATGGGCTATATCAAGGTCAACCAGGGATTCAAGAGCGGCGGTTACAACGTCCGCGCGCAGTCGACCCTGTTTCCGGATACAGCTCTGCCCTTCGATGACGAGACCATGACCATGGGCGAGATCGGACTCAAGACGGTCCTCGCGAATCGTTCGCTCGTCCTCAACACCGCCGTCTTCTACGGTTCCTACGACGACATCCAGGTCAGCACCTTCACCTCGTACGATTCGAACGGCGACGGCATTGACAATGCGTTCTTCGGCAACTTCCTCAATGCCGGCAACGCGACCATCAAAGGTCTCGAGGTCGAGTACAACTGGGCCTCGAAGTCCTGGTTCGGTTTGTCGGGTTTCGTGGCGTACCTCGACGCAAAACCGGACGAGTTTCTCGACGAAAACGGGGACGGGTTCGTCGACACCCAGGTCATTACCAACGCACCCAAATGGACCGGTACCATCCGCGCAAATGTCGATTTTCCACTCTTCGGAGGGCTGATCACCGGGAGTGTCGGATACGCCTATCGTGATGATTCGATGTTGACCAATGAGGGTGGGACCAACCCGTTCGATCCGACGCAAGCGGAGCTGCCCCTGGTGCAACCGTCGTTTGGTTTGGTGGACGCCTGGATCGCGTGGCTCTCGGGCGACGCCAAATGGCGCTTCGGCGTCAGTGGTAAGAACCTCACCGACGAGGAGTACCTGACAAACGGCTACAACCTCCCGGTGCTTGGATCGGTCACCGGTTCGTACGGCATGCCGCGCACATTCGTGGCGACATTGGAGTTCAGATTCTGAGATTTTTCCAGGGGGGTGCCGGCTCCGGCGCCCCCCTGGTTATTTTGATGCACTCACCCGAGAAGGTGCGCGAGCAACAACTCGCCCTGTCGGGATCGGTTCAGATTTTTCAGGAGGAGCCATGATCGAAACTGGACTCAAGAACAAAGTTGTCATCGTCACCGGCGCCGCAGCCGGCATCGGCCGCGCGACCGCCGAGCGGTTTGTGGCCGAAGGGTGCAAGGTTGCGGCATGGGACGTGAACGAGGCACCGGAGAGTGCGGGCGTTTTCCAGAAGGTCAACGTGGCCGACGCCTCCGAAGTGGACGCCGCGGTGGCCGAGGTGGTCGATCGCTGGGGCCCGGTCTCGGTGCTGGTCAACAACGCGGGCATCGTGCGCGACGCCCAGCTCGTCAAGTACAAGGACGGCGAGGTTGTCGCCCGCATGACCGACGACAAATGGGACGCGGTGATCGGCGTCAACCTCAAGGGCGTCTTCAACTGCACCCGCGCGGTGGTGCCGTTCGATGATCGCCGGCGCGACCGGCGGCGCGATCCTCAACGCCTCGTCGGTGGCGTGTCTCAACGGCAACTTCGGCCAGACCAACTACGTGGCCACCAAGGCCGGCGTCATCGGGATGACCAAGACCTGGGCGCGCGAACTGGGCAAGTTCGGGATCCGGGTCAACGCGGTGGCGCCGGGATTCGTCAAGACCGAGATCATCAACGCGATGCCGCAGAAGGTCATCGAGATCCATGGTGGCGCACACGCCCATGGGCCGGATCGGCGACACCAGGGACATCGCGGAAGCCTACCTGTGGCTCGCTTCCGATGCGGCGGCGTGGATCTCCGGGACAGTCTTGAGTGTGGATGGTGGGCTCGTCATCGGAACATGAATTCGGAATTCGGAATTAGGAATTAGGAATTGCGGAATGCCACGGCATGCCAGCCGTTCGACTGACTGTTTCGGGTCCTGGGGTGGAAAATCCGAAATCCGAAATGCCGAAATCCGAGATTCGCTGGTGAGGCGGGGGAGGGGTACATGACACGTTACGCGACGATTGTCTCTACCGGGCGATACATCCCGGAAATCGAAGTATCGAACGACATACTTCGGGAGCGCTTTGCGCACCTGCCGGAATTCGTCGACAAGATGGAGGAGTCAACCGGGATCGTGACCCGGTGGTGGGCCCCGGAGGACTGGTGCGCATCCGACATCGCGCTGCCCGCGGCCCGACGCGCGCTCGAAAAGGCGGGCCGCAAACCCGAGGACGTGGACCTGATCATCCTCGGCACCGACTCGCCGGACTACATCACCCCGGCCACCTCGGTGGTCCTCCAGCACAAGCTCGGCGCCAAGAACGCGGGCACTTTCGACGTCGGGTGCGCGTGTGCGTCGTTTCCGACCGGTGCGGCAATCGCATCCGGCATGATTGCCGCCAATTCTTCGCTCAAGACCGTTCTGGTGGTCGGCGTCTACAACATGCACAAGCTGGCGTCGCCCGATGACCCGATGGTCTTCTTCTACGGTGACGGCGCCGGTGCGGCGGTCTTCGAACCGTCAGCCGAACCAGGCTTCGTGTCGTCGGCATACAGAGCGGACGGTTTTTACAGCGGCCATTGGGGCATCTACGCCGGTGCAACGGCGGAACCGGCCACCGAGGAGGCGGTTCGCGAGGGCCGGACCACGGTCAAGATGATCGAGCGCTACCCGCCGGAGATCAACCACGACGGCTGGCCCGCGGTGGTTCGCAAACTCGCGGCCAACGGAGGCTTCGAGCTGTCGGACATCGACTTCACGATCTTCACCCAGGTCCGCAAACCGTCGATCGAGCTGGTGATGGCCGATCTCGGTCTGCCGATGGAACGCACTCACACGGTGATGGAGAAATGGGGCTATGCGGGGTCGGCGTGCGTGCCGATCGCGCTCGATGACGCGCTCGAGCAGGGAAAGATCTCGTCCGGCGATTTGCTCGTGATGGTCGGGTCCGGGGTAGGGTATAACCAAGCAGGCGCCGCCTTTCGGATGCGCTGAGACGACGAGGACAAATTTTCAATTTTGAATTTTTAATTTTGAATTCCATCCACCTGCACGGCAGCCGGGACGGCTGCCCCACAATTCTGAAGGGTCCGCATCTGTGGGGCCGCGTCCCGGTGCCGGGCGATCGAGGTGCGTGGCGGCAATTCAAAATTCAAAATTCAAAATTCAAATTCGCGATGATCGGCTCGGGGGTGAAGAATGGGTAAGAAGATGCTGAAGGTCCTGATGGCGATCGGAGTGTTGATCGTCGTCTGCGATCATCGTCGCGGTGTGGATGGTGTGGAAACGGCCGCTCAAGGTGGATGCGATGTTCTCTCGGATGGCGCTCGGCAAGATCGGGTTCGAAAAGACGACCGTCGCCATTCCGGACGGCAAGATGACCGTGTGGGTCGGCGGCGAAGGCCCCTGCATGGTGCTGCTCCACGGGGCGGGCGACCAGGCGGGAGCCTGGGCGAGGATGGTGCCGCCGCTGGTGGAACACTACCGGGTCGTCATCCCCGACCTCCCGGGTCACTGGAAGAGCGATCCGAAGACCGGTCCGCTCGGTATCGATCAGGTCTTGTCCGGGCTCGAGGCGGTGATGGAGACCACCTGCGCTGGCGAGCCGGCGATTCTGGTGGGCAACTCGATGGGAGCGTGGATCTCGATGCTCTACGCCGTTGAACACCCGGAACGCGTCGAGCGTCTCGTGGCGATCAACGGTGGTGCGATCCGCGAGGACAATCCGCAGGTCAACCTTTTCCCGACGACCCGCGCCGAGGCGCACGCGACCATGAAGGCACTGATGGGACCGGCGACACCACCGGTCCCTGACTTCGTGCTCGACGACGTGATCCGGCACTCCCGGGTTGGCCCGGCCGGGCGTCTCGCACAGACCGCCGATGCCATGGATGCCTTCCTGCTCGACGGCCGGCTCAACGAGGTGACAGTGCCGGTGGAACTGGTGTGGGGAGACGCCGACGGGCTCCTGACCCTGGAGTACGCCCAGCGATTGCTCGACGGCCTCCCGCGGGCGCGGTTGCACACCGTCCACGGATGCGGTCACGTGCCCCAGCGCGAGTGTCCCGACAAAACCCTGGAGGCGCTGCAGACTGCACTGGCTCTGCCGCCCGTCGAAGTCGCAGTCGTTGAGGAGCCGCCGACGGAGGAGGAGGAAACACCGTGATCTGCGGCGACATCATCGGCGAACGCAGCCGCCTGTCTCCCGACCGCACGGCGGTTGTCGATGTGGCCAGCGGACGCCGCCTGACCTATCGCGAGATGAACTCACGGGCGGCCGCCTGCGCTCGCACCTGGCTCTACGGGCTCGGACTCAAACCGGGCGACCGCATCGGCATCCTCTCCGGCAACCGGCTGGAGTTCCTCGACGCCTTCTTTGCCGCCGGCAAGTCGGGTGTGATCCTGGTGCCGCTGGGGACGCGGCTGACAGCGGCGGAGTTGGCGGTCATCGCCGCCGATTGCAGTCTTTCGGCCCTGGTCTTCGGCGACGACCACGCGGACACGGCGCGGGAGTTGGCCGGTCGCGCCGATGTCGGCCGTCTGGTGGCGCTGGACGAAGGCGCCGGGATTGAAGCCGCTGCGTGGGGCCAGTTGCAGGACAGGGTGGGGGAGGGCGATTACGTGCCCTCGGTGTGCTCGCCGGACGACCCCTACTGTCTGCTCTACACCTCGGGGACCACCGGCAGGCCCAAGGGCGTGATCACGCCGCACCGCATGGTGGCATGGAATGCCTACAACACGGTGGTGTGCTGGCAACTGACCGAGAACGACGTGAGCCCGATCTTCACGCCGCTCTATCACGCGGGAGGGCTGGGCGCCTTTCTGACGCCGATCCTGCTGGCCGGGGGCACCGTGATCCTCCATCGAGAGTTCGATGCCGCCGAGGTGTGGCGGGTGATCGAGGACGAGCGCTGCACGGTGGTGCTCGGCGTGCCCACGATCTGGAAGATGCTGGCGGAAGCGCCCGAGTTCGAAAGAGCCGACCTCAGCCACGTGCGCTGGTTCATCTCCGGCGGCGCACCGCTGCCCCGCCACCTGGTCCAGATCTTTCGCGACCGCGGCGTCGTGTTGCGGCAGGGCTACGGTCTGACCGAAGTGGGGGTCAACTGTTTCTCGATGACCGATGAGGAGGCCTGGGTCAAAGCGGGCTCGATCGGGAAACCGCTGATGTTCACCGAGGCGCGGGTTATGGACCCCGACGGCAAGGAGATGCCGCCCGACGAGGTCGGCGAGCTGTGTTTTCGAGGACCGCACGTCAGCGCCGGTTACTGGAACAATCCTCAGGCCACCGCCGAGGCCCGCGACAAGAACGACTGGTTCCACACCGGCGACATGGCGTGCCGTGATGCCGACGGTTTCTATTCGATTGCGGGCCGCGCCAAGGACATGTTCATTTCCGGTGGGGTCAACGTCTATCCCGCCGAGATTGAAAACGCTCTCCTCCAGCACCCGCTGGTGTCCGATGTGGCGGTCGCCGGGGTGCCGCACGACGTGTGGGGAGAAATTGGAGTCGCTTTCGTGGTGCCGGTGTCCGGCGAGGATATGGTGACGCCGGAAGCGATGGCCGAGTACCTCGGCGCCCGGCTCGCGCGCTACAAGATCCCGCGCGAGTTCCACCTGCTCGACGAGTTGCCCCGCACGGCCTACGGCAAAGTGGTGAAGGGGGAGTTGGTGGAGTGGTGGGAGAAACAGAACCAATGAAGAATTTCGGATTTCGAATTTCGGATTTCGGATTTTTCTCCCACCCACCCCAGTTTCAAAGGGGGGTTGGCCGGCAAATTCGAAATTCGAAATCCGAAATCCGAAATTTAACAAGAAGATTCATTTTGGAGGTCACGTGAAAAAGATCTATATCGCCGCATACCATCAATCCAAGTTCGGCAAGTTGTTCGACATGACGGTGCCGCAGATCATCGCCAACACCGTCACCGAGACAGCGGCCGAGATCGGAGCGGACCCGGCCGTCATCGATGTCGCCTCGGTCGGCGCCACCTGCAACTTTTCGCTCAACCAGCAGGGTCTGCTGGCCGGGCTGGTCGCCATGGTGCCGGGTCTGGGCGCCAAACCCATCGAGGCGGTGGAGAACGCCTGCGCCAGCGGTGGCCAGTCGGTCTTGAGCGTGATCGGCAAGCTCCAGATGGGTCTCGGCGACGTCGGTCTCGCGGTGGGTTACGAAAAGATGCGCAACGACGAGGGCAAGATGGACGGCGCCCTGATCGGTGAGGTGCTGGGCTATTTCTCGCACCCCGACGAGCGCGAGGGCAAGGTCTACATCTTTCCCCACCTCTTCGCCGAGGTGATGCGCGACTACATGGCGGCCCACGGCACGACCGAGCGCGAGTTCGCCGAGATCTCCTCGCGCGAGTACGGCAACGGCAACCACAACCCCTATGCCCAGATGCAGAAGGTGCACGTGACGGTGGACGAGGCGGCGACCGCCGAGGGCCGCAACCGCTACATCGTCGAAGGGCTGCCGCTCAAGACCTACGACTGCTCGCAGATCACTGACGGCTACGCTGGGCTGATTGTTGCGACCGAAGAAGGTCTGGCAAAACTGGGAATCGCCAAAGCCGATTGCGTTGAGATCGCGGGTTGGGGCCAGGCGACCGATCCACTGCTCAAGGCCGGCCGCGACATCCTCAAACCAGAGGGCGCCTACGCCGCCATGAACGCCGCTTATCAACTGGCGGGTGCAAACCCGGCCGACGTCAACGTCGCCGAGATCCACGACTGCTTCACGGTCATGGCCGCCATCGGCACCGAAGTCATCGGCAAGGCCGGCTACGGCGAGGGCGCGCGCTTCTGGGCCGAAGGCAAGGCCGACGCCAAAGGCGAGTGCGGGATCAACACCTCGGGCGGTCTGATCGCCAAGGGCCACCCGGTGGGTGCGACAGGCGTCGCCATGATCGGCTGGTCGGCGTGGCAGCTGCAGGGCAAGGTGCCGGCAGAGCTCCAGGTGCCCGATCCGAAGCTCGCGGCCACCTTCAATATCGGCGGACCGATTTGCGCCTCAGTCTGCACCGTTCTCAGGCGCGCCTGAGGACGGCGCAGACTGAATTTTGAATTATGAATTTTGAATTTTGAGTTCCCAACCACCTCCCATCCTGCGCGAGGAAGGTGGGACGCGCTGAATGCTCCAGAATTCAAAATTAAGAATTAAGAACTCAGAATTGACGAGGAGGTGCACATGAACGCAGGAGCTGACACCTGATCGAAGCGGTCACCTGGACGTCGGCGATCAATCAGATCTGGTGGGAGTACTTCGGGAAGGGCGACCGCGAGGCGGTGTGTCTGCTCAACGGGCTCGCCATGCACACCAAGGCCTGGTACGGGTTTCTGCCCCTGCTCACCGACGAGTACGATGTGATTCTCTACGACTTCCTCGGCCAGGGTGAGTCGTCGAAAGAAGACATTCCGTACTTCATCGACGAGCTCGCGCGTTATCTGGCGCTGATCATGGACGAGCTCGGGGTCGAAAAGGTGCACCCGATGGGGATCTCGTACGGCGGTTTCATCGCCCTCGAGTTCGCCCGCCTCTACCCCGAACGGCTCCACACCCTGGTCCTGTCGGGGATTCTCGCCAGCCGGGAAAAGCTCTTCGCAATGTACCAGGACATTTCCTTACGCTTCTACCGCGGGACCGAGGGAGAGTTCGAGCTCTACACCCACTACATGTACGAAAAGATCTTCTCCGAACGCTTCGTCAAGAACATCTCCGACGAACAGCTCGCGGCCATGCGGCAGCGTTTCTACGACCGTTACATCGACTACCGTTACTGTCTGATCCGCTTGACCGAGGCCCAGGACCCCTTCTTCGCAAACATCGAGGAACGGGTCGAGGGCTACCGGCGGGTGACGGCGCCGACGCTGATTCTGGCCGGTGCCCACGACCGGGCGATCCCTTTGTGGCAGCAGGAGAAACTGGCGGAGTACTTTCCCAACAGCCGCTACGAACTGGTGCCCGAAAGCGGCCACGTCGTCTACATCGAACGGCCCGACATCTTCTTTCCCGCGTTGAAGAACTTTCATGGCGGCGAAATCGGTGGACTTCGAGATGCCGGCCGGTGAGGGCGCTCTGTGAACAAGGGCCCGTCTACGCTCTCTGTTCAGAGCGAGGGCGTCGGGGAACCGGTGTTGCTGCTCAACGGCATCGCCATGACGGCGGCCTCGTGGCAGGCGGTGGCGCGGCCCCTGGCGAGGAGATTCAGGGTCGTGCGGTGTGATTTTCGCGGCCAGTTGATGACCCCGGGGCCTCCTCCTCACGACGTCGTGGATCACGCGAACGACGTGGCGACCCTCCTCGATCACCTCGAACTCGACTCGGTGCACGTTGTGGGCACGTCGTTCGGCGGCGTGGTGGGGACCCTCTTTGCCGCGCGTTTCCCCACACGGGCGCGATCGCTGATCACCATCGCCTCGGCCGACGGGTTCGACGAACAGATGGCGGACGAAGTGGCGCGGTGGCGGCAGGGGTGCGTCGATTCGCTCGAGGGCGGCGACCGTGGGTGTCTGTCGGACGTTCTCGAACCGGTGGTCTACTCGCCGGAGTGGGTGGCCGCCCACACCGCGGAGCGCGCGCAACGGCGCGCCCAGATCGCCGCCCTCCCCGATGCCTGGTTCGAGGGACTGATCGGGCTTCTCGATTCGGCCCACTCGCTGCGGCTCCGTGACGAACTGGCGGTCATTGCCTGCCCGACCCTGGTGGTGGCGGCGGAACTCGACGCTTTCGTGCCGCTCGATCGCGCCCACGGCCTCGCCGCCGCCATCGCCGGCGCGCGCTTCGAGATCATCGCGGGCGCCGGTCACGCGGTGGTGGTGGAACAGCCGCAGCGCATCGCTGACATCTGCATGGACTTCCTGGCCGCGTTGACCTGATCGCAGTGCTCCCGGGCCGCTCCCGCCCAAGGCGGGGTCAGGCCGGGCGGATGAGGGAGAGTGCATCCAGTATCCCCACCCGGCAGCCGGGACGGCTGCCCCACAATGCGACCGTGACCGCCCGCCGCGGTTTGCCTTTGTCTGCGCCGGAGTGGGACCGACCTTCAGCGCGCCCTGCCCGGGAGGAGCCACTCTTCGCATTGTGTGCCCGGAGGGTATCGGGTCACCGAAGCACCCGCGGCCACACAATGCGAAAAATGGCACCTCCGCCGCACGCGGCTCCTCTGCTCCTCCGCTCCTCTGCCCCCGGAGGGACGCTGATCTGCCATAATCGCCGACATGATGCTGACCTGGTCCGAGGCGGGTGTGGTCGGTGTCGGTCTGACGGCCGGCGCGGCGTTGTGGCACCTCGGGCGGGTGGTGCCGCACCGCCTCGGCCCCGGGGCCTCGATCGGGTGGCTGTTGGTGGCCGCGGGACAGATGCTCGGGACGCCGGCCGTTTCAGAGGGACCTCGCGGCGCCGGCGGTGCGTTGGTCGTGGCCGGTCTGATGCTGATCGGCCGGTCACCGCGCGACCAGCAGCAGGGCCGAAACACGGCGTGGGTCGGCGGGACCCTGGTGGTGGCGGCCATCCTCGCCGTCGCGGCGTTCGTGCTGCCCGGTGTCCTGTGGCGTGGTCTCTACGGTGTGGCCCTGATGGTCGTTGCGGTGTGGCTGGGACAGCGGGCCGGCCTTCACCACTCGCGGCGGCTCGCCAGTCTCGGCGTCGTGCTGCTGGCACTCGCCGGGACCGCTCTGATGGTGATGTCCATCCGTCCTTCGCTCGGGCTGTTTTCGGGCGGAGTGGTCGGTGTGCTGGTGTTTGGCGGCATGGTCGGGGTCGCGGCGGCAACGATCCTGGATCAGGTGGGCGCCGAGGTCTCCGCCCTGCGGCATCAACTCAGCGATCTCGAGGAAGATCATGAGCACCTGCTGCGATTGTCAGAGGCAGATCCCCTGACGGGTTGTCCGACACGACAGGCGCTGCGGGCGTGGTTCGAACGCTGGGATGGCGGACAACCGGTGTCGGTGGTGCTGATCGATGTCGACAACCTCAAACGAATCAACGAACGCCACGGTCACAGCGTCGGCGACGAGGCCCTGCGGTTGGTGGCGGGCGTGCTGATGGGGTCGATCCGGCCCGGCGATCTGGTCGTGCGCTGGGGAGGCGACGAGTTTGTGGTGGTGCTGCGCGGCGCCGATCACGAGGCCGCAAAACGGCGATTCACGGGGCTGATCAGCAGCCTCCAGGAGTCGACGGAGGCCTTCCCCCACGAGGAGACCCTGCGGGTCGACTGGGGGGTCTCGTCGTGCACCGCGCCATCGGACATTTCACGCGCCCTGGCCGAGGCGGACGAACGCATGTTCGCGATGAAACGACGGCGCTGATCCGGCCAGCGGGCCTGTTTCTCCGGTCGCAAACAACACCCCTGGTCCTGATCGTGTCGTAGATGCCTTCGTCCAGGTCGGCCTGATCAGATCGCGACGATGTCCTGGTAGACAATCCAGCCGCCGATGACGATCAAGAGGATGCCCCCGATGATCGCCATCCGGGATCCGAATCGGTTGCCCAGGGCCCTTCCCGCCGAGAGTGCCGACAAGAGTCAAGGCGCCTGCCGTCAGACCGATCACCGCGGCCGGGAGCCAGACCTCGACCCCGAGGGCGGCAAAGCTGAGTCCGATCGCCAGCGCGTCGATGCTGGTGGCGATCGACAGCACCACCAACGACCACCCGCGGGTGGGATCGGAGCGACCGGCCGTCGTGGTCGTCGCCCCGCACCGCTTCGAGGATCATGCGGCCGCCGACGATCGTGAGCAGGGCAAAGGCCAGCCAGTGGTCCCAGCTTTCGATCAGCGGCCGGACCGATCTGCCGGCGATCCAACCGATGATCGGCATCAGAGCCTGAAACAGCCCGAAGTGCCACGCAAGGCGAAAGGTCTGTCGCCGTGAGGTCCCGCCGAGGGCCACGCTGATCGCGATGGACACCGCGAAAGCGTCCATCGCCAATCCGAGGGCGATGCCGAACAGTACGATCAGATCCACGACAACCTCATGGGCATCGCAGAATAACGGCGCTTTCGGGCGGTGTCGAGCCGGTAGGATATGATCCGGTACCACGGGGGCACATCCTGCAGCACGAGCACCACTTCGACCAACATCTGCCGATGAGCGGTGAGGCGCGCACGCGGTGGGTGGTGGCCATGACCGCAGTGACCATGGTGGTGGAGATCGTCGCCGGCGTCATGTACGGGTCGATGGCGCTGCTCGCCGATGGCCTGCACATGGCGTCGCACGCCGCGGCGCTCGGTCTCTCCGCCTTTGCCTACGCCTATGCCCGCCGGCACGCGCACGACCGGAGCTTCAGCTTCGGTACCGGCAAGGTGAATTCCCTGGCGGGGTTCGCGAGCGCCGTGGTGCTGGTGTTGTTCGCGGTCATGATGGTCGTCGAAAGCGTGAGGAGATTTCTCGCACCTGTGGCGATCGCCTACAACCAGGCCATCGCGGTGGCGGTTCTCGGTCTGATCGTCAACGGTGTGAGTGTGGTCATTCTCCGTGGAGGCCACCATCATGGTCACGACCACGGGGCGCACGAGAGCCATCACCACGATCACAACCTGCGCGCCGCCCACCTCCACGTGCTGGCGGACGCCCTGACGTCGGTCCTCGCCATCGCCGCCCTGCTTGCCGCCAAATATTTCGGGGTCAATTGGATGGACCCGGCGATGGGAATCGTCGGCGGGATCTTGGTGGCTCGGTGGTCGTGGGGCCTGATGGGAGCGACCAGTCGGGTCCTGCTCGATCGCCAGGCCCCGCAGGACATTCTCGACGGCGTTCGGTCGGTGCTTGCCGAGAACTCGGTCGAGCTCGTCGACCTCCACGTGTGGGAGATCGGACCCGGCTACAGGGCGGCGATCCTGGGCGTCGAGACGGCCGAGGATCTCGAGGTCGACGACATCAAACGGTTGGTTCCGGAACGGCTCGGGATCGCGCACCTCACCGTCGAGCTTCACCGATCGAGCAGCGACCTGCCCTCGCCGGGCTCTCCCGAGGTCCCGAGTTGAGTCAACTCCACCTGCTCGGGGAGCGCCGTTTCTGGCCGTTGTTCTGGACCCAGTTTCTGGGCGCGTTCAACGACAACCTTTTCAAAAACGCGTTGGTGATCCTGGTGGCCTACCGTTCGATGACTCTGCTCGGGCTCGGCTCGAAGACCATCGTCGTTGCCTGCGCGGGGATCTTCATCTTTCCCTTCTTCCTCTTCTCCGCCACTGCCGGTCAGCTCGCCGACCGTTTCCCGAAGTGGCGCCTGATCCGTTGGGTCAAGGTATGGGAGATCGGAGTCATGGCGCTGGCGGGCGTCGGCTTCGCCACCAGCAACCTGGCCTTGCTGTTGACGGTGTTGTTCCTGATGGGGATGCAGTCGACCTTTTTCGGGCCGGCCAAGTACGCGATCCTGCCCGAACTGCTCGATGACGACACGCTGGTTGGTGGCAATGCGCTGGTGGCGATGGCCACCTTCCTCGCCATCCTCGTAGGGACCATAACCGGCGGGTTGGTGGTGTCAGGTGGTGAACGATGGGTGTCGCGGCTCGGGCTGATGGTCGTGGTTGTCGCCATCGCCGGGTACGTGACCAGCCTCTTTATCAAAAAGCTGCCCGCCGCCAACCCCGATCTGGCGTTCAAGCTCAACCCTGTGACACCCACCATCGAGATCCTGCGGGTCGCTCGGGGGGTCCATTCGGTCTTTTTGTCGATCCTCGCCATCTCGTGGTTCTGGTTCCTCGGTGCGTCTTTTTTGTCGTTGCTGCCGAACTTCTCCAAGGACGTGCTCGGAGGGGGCGAGACGGTCGTCACCCTGTGCCTCGGCACCTTCTGCGTCGGCATCGGCACCGGTTCCATGCTCTGTGAACGATTTTCGCGCCGCCACCTGGAACTCGGTCTGGTGCCGTTGGGGTCGATCGGCATCAGCCTGTTTGCGGTCGATCTCGCGTTTTCGGGTTGGCGTTTTTCTGCGCCGCTCGAAGGTCCGTTTCTGAGCGTTACCGGTTTCCTCGGGGCGCCGGGCGGGCTCCACGTCTTGTTCGACCTGTTCATGATCGCCGTCTTTTCTGGCTTCTACACGGTACCGCTCATGACCTTTATCCAGCAGCGGTCGGCCGCCTCCGAGCGCTCGCGGGTGATTGCCGGCAACAACATCCTCAACGCACTCTTGATGGTCCTGTCGTCGCTGATGTTGGTGGCCATGCTGGCCGCAGATGTCTCCATACCCGGGATCTTCCTGACCCTGGCGCTGCTCAATGCGGCGGTCGCCATTTACATCTACACGGTCATCCCGGAGTTTCTGCTGCGCTTTGCAGCTTGGTGCCTGAGCAATATCCTGTACCGCTTGCGAATGGAGCACCCGGAGAACATCCCGACCGAGGGGGCCGCGGTGCTCGCCGCCAACCACGTCACCTTTGTCGACTGGCTGCTGATGGCCTCGGCCTCGACCCGACCGGTGCGGTTCGTGATGGACCACGAATTCTCGCGGCTTCCCCTGATCCGTCTCCTCGCCCGCGACGCCAAGGTGATCCCCATCGCGTCGGGCCGCGATCACCCGGAGGTGCTCGAGCTGGCCTACGACCGAATCGCCGAGGAGCTCGAGGCGGGCGAGGTGGTGTGCATCTTCCCGGAGGGAGGGATCACCAGTGACGGTCGCCTGTCGCCTTTCCGACCGGGGATCGAGCGCATCGTCGCCCGCACGCCGGTCCCGGTCGTGCCGGTGGCCCTGGTGGGTCTGTGGGGGAGCTTCTTCAGCCGCATATCCGGGCGTGCCATGAGGCGGCCCTTCCGGCGCTTCTGGTCGCGGGTCGAGATCAGGATCGGCGAGGCGATCCCCCCGCAGGCGGTGACGGCCCAGATCGTTGCCGAGCGGGTTGCGGCACTCGGGGGGTGGGATGTGCCGGAGCCGTACGAGAGCTCCAGAGGATTAGAATTTCGGATTTCGGATTTCGGATTTCAGGACTCCACTTACTCGGCCCAGATCAGCTGGTCGCCCCGACTCCGGCAGCCGGGACGGCTGCCCCACAATCCGCTGCACGGTCGAGTTGTGGGGCACGCGTCCCGCGTGCCGGGTGGGTGGTTCGGAGGACCGGAGTTTCAGATCCCGTTGCCATCGGTTGAGAGCCACAATAAGAAAACCCGCCCGGATGGGCGGGGAAAAATCCGAAATCCGAAATCCGAAATCCGAAATCGTCCTACCACATCTTGACCGCGACCCTCACCCCATCATCGGTGGCGACAGTCACCAACTCTCCGTTCTCCGCGGCGTGGAGGACGTCGAAGATCATCTGTGGGTCAGCGGTCTGCCAGTCCCAGTTCTCGAGCGCCTTCAGCACGCCGTCGATCGGGATGTTGCAGCGGACGACGGCGCCGTCGGCATCAACCGATATCCGTAGGGTGTCCCCGTCTTTGACAATGTTGACGTCGGCGTCGTCGGTCTGAACTCTGACCAGCGCTGCATCCGGGCTGTCCAGGAGCGCGCGGAGGGAGGCCAGTACGAGCTCCTTTTGCGCGGTGACCTCGGGCGGGATCTCGGCGTCTTCAAAGGCCTCGTCGGGGATGAAGGCGCTGGCCATGCTGGCCACCACCAATGGGAACGGCACCTTGACGTGGACCGGGGAATCGAGCTCGATGTCGTCGTTGGGAGAGACGTCGACGACGTGCACGTCGACGACCATCCAGTCCATCATCATGGTGGCGGTGAGCAGACCGACCGTGCCTGAAAGGAGCACCGCTCCCAGGGTCGACATGCCTCGTTGGTTTTTCATTATTCGATCCAGACGCGGACGTTGGCTTCGTTGGATGTGACCTTGACGAGTTCACCGTTGGGCAGTTTGTCGAAGCTGCCCAGAAGGGCGGCCACGTCGAGGGTGTTTTCGTCGCCGAAGGTGAGTGCGCCCATCATTTCCATCGGCAGGGTGACCTCGACCTTGGCCATCTCGTCTTCCTTCTGGTTGACGGTGACGTAGAGCATGCCGGCCTGCTTGTGGACGTTGACGTCGGCTTCATCCGAGGTCACGGTCACGAACTTGCCGTCCGGCGCGTCCTTCACCGCGGCCATGATCTCGGAGAAATTGATGTCCATGTCGTCGTCGAGCTCGAAATCGACGTTTCCTTTGTGGAAGTTCTCCACATCGACGTTGCGCAGAACGGTCAGCACGAGGTTGAGGGGCAGGTGCACCTCGACGTTGGTGTTGCTCGAGTTTTCGGTGACGGTGACATTGACCCACCGCGTTGAATCCTCTGCAGAGGCAGCAGGTGCTGCCATGAGGGCGACGATGGCGACCAGGGCTAGAAGACTCCGTTTCATATCCCACCTCCGTTGTTGTGTCCATCTATATGACGGCCGAGCGGCGAAAGCGTTAGCGGCCGTGGCTACAGATGACAACGGAAGGCGGAGGAAAAGGTTCACAGGCAATTCGCGCATCGGAGGCCGATGCACGAATTGCGGCGCCGGCTCCGCCGGCGGTCGCACAGCACTCCCTTGACTGTGGGAGAGATGGACTAAAATCCGAAATCCGAAATCCGAAATTCCGAAAGCCCTTGGGCCTACGACGCGTCGGGCATCACGAACCAGAGGATCAGATAGACCAGAATGCCGGGGAAGGCGACGGAGATGATCGAACCGACGACGTAGAGCACGCGCACCATGGTCGGGCTCCAGCCCAACCAGTCAGCGATGCCGCCGCACACGCCTGCGATCATTCGGTTGGATCTCGAGCGTTGAAGTTTGCCTGTGGCCATCGTTCCTCCTTGCGCCGCTGCGGCGGTGCTCGCAAGAGTTTACGCCCAGTGCGAGACGGTGTATTCCCCTGGAAGGGTAAGGTTGACAATATTCTTTATTTGGCTATATTGCCAAATATGACGACACAACGACGCCTCGAGGGTGATGTCAGGTTGCACATGGAGGGCCGGGCCAAAGTGATGAAGGCGTTGGCCCACCCCAGCCGGCTCTTCATTGTCGATGAGCTTTCCCGGGGCGAGCGGTGTGTCTGCGAGCTGACTGAGATGATCGGTGCCGACGTGTCGACGGTCTCCAAACACCTGGCGGTGTTGCGGGAGGCCGGGCTGGTGCTCGATGATCGACGCGGCGTGCAGGTTTATTACCGGCTGCGAGTGCCTTGCATCCTCAACTTCTTCGGCTGCGTGGAGGCGGTGCTCGAGGAGACTTCTCGGCAACCCATCGCGATCAGCGGGTAATCGGAAATGTTTAGGATCATATTTGGCGAAATCGCCAATAATTTCACGAGATCGATGGGAAGGTGAAGTGATCGACTGGAAGAGCGAGTGGAAGGTCCTGGCATGGGGTCTTGGCATCTTCGCCGTGCTCTTCTGGCTGCCGGTGGGTGAGTCGCGCTTCGACGGGGCGGTGACTGAGGCCCTCGCTTTGACCCGGTGGTATGCCCGCGAGCACGTGCTCCTGTGCCTGGTACCGGCCTTCTTCATCGCCGGCGCCATCGCCAGCTTTGTCAGCCAGGCCGCGGTGATGAAATACCTCGGACCGAAGGCGCCGAAAGTGGTCGCCTATGGGGTCGCGTCGGTCAGCGGCGCCATCCTCGCGGTGTGTTCGTGCACGGTGCTGCCGCTGTTCGCCGGCATCCACACCATGGGGGCCGGGCTCGGACCGGCCACCGCGTTCCTCTACTCGGGACCGGCGATCAACGTCCTCGCGGTCATCCTCACGGCGAGCGTGCTCGGCGCCAAGCTCGGCGCCGCCAGGGCGATCGGTGCGGTACTGTTCGCGCTCGTGATCGGCGGCCTGATGGCGGTCATCTTCCGGCGCTCGGAGCAGGAGCGGGAGGCGGCGGCGATGGCCATGCCGGATCCCGACGACGTACGGCCGCTCGGCCAGACCGCGGCCTTCTTCGCCGCCCAGGTGGCGATCCTGGTCTTTGCCAACTGGGCGCGACCGGATGACCCCACCGGGGTGTGGTTCGCGGTCTGGCGCGCCAAGTGGTGGTTGACCTCGGCCGGTGCAATTGCGCTGGGGTTGATTCTGGTGCGCTGGTACGGGCTTGCGTTGTGGAAGGTGGTGGCGGTGGGGCTGCCGACAGCGGCGCTGGCGCTGGCCCGACCCGAGCAACCGGCGCTCGCCTTCACCGCCGGCGTCATCGGCCTTGGGCTGGTGACGGCGTGGGACCAGGGCGAGCTCGGCCGGTGGTTCGAATCGAGCTGGGGTTACGCCAAGCTGATCCTGCCGCTGCTGCTGGGCGGGGTGCTGGTTGCCGGTCTACTGCTCGGCCGGCCGGGACACGAGGGCCTGATCCCGTCGGGATGGGTCGAAGGCGCGGTCGGCGGCAACGGCTTCGGCGCGACGCTGTTCGCGTCGGTGGCGGGGGCCTTGATGTACTTCGCCACCCTGACCGAGGTGCCGATCCTCCAGGGTTTGATCGGCTCAGGAATGGGGCCGGGGCCGGCCCTCGCACTGCTGCTCGCGGGCCCGGCCCTCTCCCTGCCCAACATGATCGTGATCGCAAGCGTCATCGGCTGGAAGAAAACGTCCGTCTACATCGGCCTGGTGGTGGTCATGGCTACTCTCACGGGTTTGATTTACGGAACATTTATCGCCTAGGAGGTGTGTCGTGAAGAAGCTCATTGTTCTCGGTCCGGGTTGTCCCCGATGCGAAAATCTGCTGAGAATCACCGGTCAGGCCGCGGAGGAACTCGGAATCGAGTACCACCTCGAAAAGCTCACCGATATCACGAAATTCGCAGAGTACGGGCTCATGATGACTCCTGGGCTCGTTGTTGACGGTGAGCTCAAAGTGCAGGGCAAGGTGCCGACGATTGACGACATCAAGTCCATGCTGGTATAGGGGGGAGACATGCATCGATCAGCTTCTTTCGCAACTTTGATCTTGGTAGCCGTACTGGCAATTTTCTCGTCGCTACCCATGCCTGGGGCCTTTGCTGAGGAGCCGGCGATGACTCCCGTTGCAGATGGCGTCGTTGCGTTCTATTTTCACGGTAATGTCCGCTGCGCAACGTGCAAGAAAATCGAGGCGTACGCCGACGAAGCGGTCCATTCAGGCTTCGCCGAGTCGCTCGAAGATGGCGACCTGGCGTGGCAGGTGGTCAACATCGATGAACCGGAGAACCGGCACTTCGTTCAGGACTTCCAACTCGTAACCAAGTCGGTGGTGCTGGCCGAGTACCGCGACGGCCAAGTGGTCCGTTGGGAGAACCTCGACAAGGTGTGGCAGCTGGTGCGCAGCAAGGATTCTTTTGTCGACTATGTTCAGAACGAGACCCGAGAGTTTCTCGGAACGAGTTGATGGGCTCGTTGTGGTTGGCCGCGGGCACGGCATTGTGGCTCGGGATCCTGACCTCCATCAGCCCGTGCCCGCTGGCCACCAACATCGCGGCCGTGTCCTATGTCGGCCGGCGAGTCGGCAACGGTCGCGCGGTGCTGATTTCGGGTGTGCTCTATACCGCCGGCCGCAGCTTTGTGTACCTGGTGCTCGGGGCCGCGTCGGTGTGGTCGTTGATGTCGATGGTGTCGGTCTCGAGCTTTTTGCAGGGTACCTTCCCGCGCCTGCTCGGTCCTCTCCTGATCGCGCTCGGGCTCCTGCTGTTTGGCGTGTTTGAGTTCACGCTCCCATCAGTGGGTGTCAGCGAAAAGTTGCAGAAGAGGGTTGATCGCGCCGGGGTGTGGGGCGCTGGGATCCTCGGTCTGATCTTTGCCCTTGCGTTTTGTCCGGTGTCGGCGGGTCTTTTCTTTGGTGGTCTCGTGCCGTTGGCGGTGGAGCGAAGCTCACCCCTGCTGCTGCCCCTGGTCTACGGCCTTGGTACCGCGCTACCGGTGATCGTTTTTGCAGCCTTATTGGCAGTTGGTGCGGGATGGTTGGGACGGGCACTCGACCGGGTGCAGGCGTTCGAAGTCTGGGCCCGACGGGTCACCGCGATTGTGTTTGTCCTGATCGGGATCTACGAAACTCTGCACTCGACCCTGTATCTGATCTGAAGAGAAATTGGCTAGGTGGCGTTGTATTCGCTTTGCCGATGAGGCGCTTCTCAGCCGATGTCGATGTGGCGCTTCTCCGGATCGGGCTGCTGGCGGTAGAAGATGGCCATGCGGCCGACTGCGCCGGCGCATTCGCACGCCAGGCGTTCTTCGACTGCGGCGGTGATCTGCTGCCGTTCGTCGCGTGCAGTGAAGATCTGCACCTTGACCAATTCGTTCGCGGTGAGAGCGGTGTCGATGGCGGTGACGACGCTGTCCGTCAGGCCTCCCTTGCCGATCTGGACGGCCGGGCGGTAGCCATGAGCCAGTCCCCGCAGGTGAGTTCTCTGTGATCCTGTGAGCACGGTGCAACCTCCCACTCAGGCCGCAATCGGCGGCCGCCAGCGCGAGGAGGGTAGCAGATAAAGTTGTTTATGAGTGACCAGCGGCGGGTCGCGGGCCGCAATAGAATCGCCCGCGAATCCACAGCGAGACATTGACCAATGCGATCAAGACCGGAACCTCGACCAGCGGTCCGATCACGGCCGCGAAGGCAACCCCTGAGGAGATGCCGAAGGTGGCGATGGCCACCGCGATGGCGAGCTCGAAGTTGTTCGACGCCGCGGTGAACGACAGGGTGGCCGAACGCTTGTAGTCGGCGCCGACTTTTTTCGACATGAAGAACGAGACCAGAAACATCAGGACGAAGTAGATCGTCAGAGGGATCGCGATCCGGATGACGTCGAACGGCAGCTCGACGATGACCTCGCCCTTGAACGAGAACATGACGACGATGGTGAAAAGCAGGGCGATAAGAGTCATCGGGCTGATCGCCGGGATGAAGACCTCGTGGTACCACGTCTTGCCCTTGGCCGCGATCAGCGAAAAACGGGTGATCACGCCGGCGAGAAATGGAATGCCGAGGTAGATGAAGACGCTCTTTGCGATCTGCCCGATGGTGACGTGGATTGCAGTGCCGGCGAGCCCGAAGAGGGGTGGCAGGACGGTGATGAAGAACCACGCGTAGACCGAGAAGAACAACACCTGGAAGATCGAGTTGAAGGCCACCAGACCGGCGCAGTACTCGCTGTCGCCACCGGCGAGCTCGTTCCACACGATGACCATGGCGATGCAACGGGCCAGACCGATCAGAATCAGACCCACCATGTACTCCGGCGTATCGGCGAGAAACGCGATGGCGAGTCCGAACATCAGGACAGGTCCGACGATCCAGTTCTGCACCAACGAGAGACCGAGCACCTTCCAGTCCCGGAAGACCCGCCCCAACTCCTCGTAGCGCACCTTGGCGAGCGGCGGATACATCATCAGGATGAGCCCGATCGCGATCGGGATGTTGGTAGTGCCGACCGAGAAACGGTTCCAGAAGTCGGCGATCTCGGGCCGCAGCCAACCCCAACCGACACCGACACCCATGGCCAGGAAAATCCATAGTGTGAGGTACCGGTCGAGGAGAGAGAGCTTTCCGGAAACGCTTTCGTGTGTAGGCACCGAGCCTCCATGTGCCGAGGTCAGGCTTTGCCGCCCCGGTTCCGTTCGAGTTCGTTCCGTGCCCCGTCGTAGCCGAGGCGGCACAGGAGCTCCACGGGCATCGTGCGGAGTTCGCCGACGAAACGGGCGTCGTCCGCCAGCTGCGAGTCACCGTCCAGCGAGACCAACGAGGCGTCGACCACCGCGCGAACACCGGCGTCCGCCGTGAGGCCGATGTGAACCCAGCGACCCTCTTTTCGCTCGACGATCAGTCCGGCGTGTTTGAGTTCTTTGAGGTGCGCCGAGACGGTGGAAGGAGCGAGCTTGAGGATTTCGGTGATCTGGCACACGCAGAGTTCACCGGAGCGCAACACGGCCGCCGTGCGCAGTCTGGCGGGGTGGCCGAGGGCGCGGGCGACAGCGACGGCGGAGTCAAGTTTCGATTTCGTCATTTCGTCAACTCGCGAAATGTAGTAGTGTGCGTCGAGAAAGTCAACCGAGGAGAAGACGATGGCCGACGCAAAAAGGGTGCTCATTCTCTGCACCGGCAACTCGTGCCGCTCGCAGATGGCTGAAGGGTGGGTGAACCACGAGTTGGCGGAATCCTGGACCGCACTCTCGGCCGGGACGCAGCCTGCGGCGCGGGTTCATCCCCTGGCGATCGGGGCCATGGCCGAAGTTGGAATCGACATCTCGGGTGGCATACCGGAATCCGTCGACCGGTTCTTGGATATGCCGTGGGATCTGGTAATCACTGTCTGCGACTCTGCGAAGAGAGACGTGTCCGGTCTTTCCGGGTCCCGTCGAGACCTTGCACATCTCCTTTCCCGACCCCGCGGAAACCACAGGAACCGATGAGGAGATCATGGCCGTGTTCCGGGCCGTCCGCGACGATATCCGCAAACGCCTGGTCGGTGAGCTGAGTCGGAGGCAGTGACGTGATGCTCCTTTGCGCGATGGAATCGTCACATCGTTACAAGGTTTCAACGTTCTAACGTTCTAACGTTCAAACGTTTGAACGATTCGCCCGAGCAACAACTGCCCTTGAAAAACGGACGCATGTAGAGTGGCGTTATGGACACAACACCATTCGACGTCCGGATCGAACTCGAGGGCTGGGAGTTGTTCTGGGCGCGGGTCGAATGCGGGAACGACCACAGTGGGCTCGAGGCGGTACGGCAGCGAGTCGTCGAAGGGATCCGCGCGCGGTATCACGATGCGTCCGAGATCGCATCCTCACCGCCGATCGCTGCTTTGAGGAAGCTCTTTCGCGCGGCCGGCTGTGACCCCACCCGCTATCGCCCCTCCTCGGAAGCCCTGCTGCGCCGCCTGGTCAAGGGCGCCGAGCTTCCTGCCATCCACCCGCTGGTCGATGTCAACAACTGCCTTTCCGCCGAACTCGGCGTGCCCTGCTGCGTCATGCGGGAGGGCAGCTTCGGCTCGCACCTCGTCTATCGCGCCGGGATTGGCGGGTGAGAGCTACGAGTCCTTGCGCGGGCCGTTCAATCTGGAGGCCAAACCACTGCTGGTGGACGAGATCGGTCCGGTGGATGCGCCCATCACGGGGAGCACCCGGGTGATGGTGGAACCCTCGACCACCCGGGCCTGGCTGGTGGCCTACTTGCCGAAGGGCTTCGTGGAGGCGGAAGATGCCTGGCTCGCGCTCGAGGTTCTTTCCCGTGACGCGGGGGTGGTGGTGGAGCGTTGTGCGACTGCGCTCGATGTCCTTCCGAGTTGCGACAAGAACTCATAAACAGTCGACTTCATTGACATCTGGTGCCGGCGGGCCGATCATTTTGACGATGAACCCGTCAAACAGTTTGCCGGTGGCCTTGGTTGCCCCGGCGTCGATGCGACCCCCCGTGTGGCGAGCCGCCGCAGCTCGACACCGGGGAGTCATGGCTTGAAGGGGGGAGCGATGAGGCGAAGGTTTTCAATTGGTGTCCTGTGCTGTCTCGTGCTTGGAGGATGTTCAAAATCTGCTGAGGAGCCAGTTGTCGTCGAGGAAGCGACGGTGGTCGAGTGGGAGCGGGTCCTACCCGGTCTCATGACCGACACTCAGAAGGCCCAACAGGAGTTGATCCTGACGGCGACCAATGCCCTGGCCTCCGAGATGATGGGCGAATTGATGGCAGCCCTCGACGAGGACGGCCCGGCGGGTGGAATCAGAGTGTGCCGCGAAAAGGCCCCGTCTGTCGCGGTCCGCGTGTCCGAGACCTACGGTGTCGGGATAGGGCGCACGGCCAATATGTTGCGAAACCCCGAGAATGTGGCCCCCGAGTGGGCAACGCCTTACGTGGAGGCCATGGTAGAAGACCCCACATGGGTCGGCGGTCCTGATGGAGAGCTCGGCGCCCTGCTGCCGATCCGCCTCAAGGCCGAGTGCCAGATGTGCCACGGGCCGGCGGAGACGATAGATCCGGATGTCATGGCTGCGATTCACGAGGTCTACCCGGACGACCAGGCCGTCGGCTTTTCCGAGGGCGACCTCCGCGGCTGGTTCTGGGTTGAGGCTCCCCCCGGCGAGCCGGAGATGGCGGAGCCGGAGATTTAGACCGGCACACCCGTTTTGCCCGCAGATCCATCGCAACGGGCAAACCACAGAGGCACAGAGACACAGAGCCGAGTTTCGTCGCAACCACGAAGACACAAAGAATCACAAAGGGGCGGATCCTGCGTTGATTTGGTTGCCCGGAGTGGAACGGCGGAAACGCCGACTTGCGTCGGCTCCCGTGGCGAAGTCCGTCGGCTCCGAACGCAAGCGTTCGTCGCCGACAAACTCCGCCCCGGCTGGCGCGCCAGGGGCGCGCCATTCCCGCCGTGTTCGTGCCTGCTCGCACGTAGGTCTTGAATCAAAGCTCGAGGCGAGGCCAGCGCTGTCTGACAGCGCTGGCCGAAGTTGAAGGCATCCGCCGCTGACGCGAGCGTCAGGCGCGGATGCCTTCAACTTCGGTCCCCGGCCGTTCGGCGGCCGGGACCTCGCCGGTGAGGACGTCGGCACGATTTCTTCGCGTCTTTGCGTTTTTTCGTCTTTGTGTCTTCGTGTTGAGATGTGATGGCTTGCTTCAACTGCTCACTCGGGTCGGTCCTGAATCCTGAGACCTGAAACCTGAATCCTGAATCCTGCATCAGAGCCGCAACGCGGCTCAGGTTCAGAGTCGTTTTCGGAAATACTCGACCACGACGTCTCGAGCGTACTGAAGAACCTGCTCCGGGGTCTCGTCGGGCTCGGCGAACTCGGGGGTGTCGATAATGTCGACGACCATCTCGGGCCACCACCGCGACTGCAGCGTCAGAGCCACCATTTCGTCGTTAAAACCGTTCTTCTTGAAGTCCTCGGCAGTGGGGGCGTCGAAGGCGATGACCGGGTCGTCCAAGCCCGGAACCAGCCGCACCTGACCCTGGATCCACTCGTACATCTTCTTGATGTCTGATTTTTCCACTGCGTCCTCCATGACTCCGGTTGGTGTCGGTTTCTTGCTGCGGCCAGTGTAGCCGACAGAGACGATGTTGACATCGGGCTCGAGCATTCACAAGATGGTGGGGTGAGTCGTCGAATTCGACTAACCCTCGTCCTGCTCACGGTGGCCCTTCTGCCGTGGTTGGGATTATTGCAGGCTTTTCCGCACACTCATGCGGATACGGCCATCCCTCAGGAAGAGTTGGCCTGTTCTGCCTCGAGCCCAGGATCCCACGAGGTTCACCTCCACGAAGCGGGCCACCTCCTGCCGCACCACCCGTGTTTGGCATGTCTTGCCGGCATGTCTCACGCCGCTGCACCGTCCCTGCTCAAGTTGGAACGGGAGGAACCCGCAGCCCGGTTCGCGGCCGAACAGACGCACGATGTCCGTTCCCGCAGCCGCGCCTACCTTCCCTTGTCGCGGGGTCCGCCGGTCGCCGTCTGAGTCGGCAAGCGGTCGCGATCGACAACCGAATAACGGGGAGACATCATGAAAACACGATGCATTCGTGGCGTTGTCATGGGGTTGGCTTTCTGTGTGCTGACGGCGGGGTTCGTCGCGGCGCAGAGCCCAGACCCGCCGGCAACCGACCCACCCTCGTCGCCTTCAGCCGAGGAACTTCAAAAACAGATCGACGAGCTCAACCGCCAACTTGCGGCCATGCAGCGGCAGCTCGATGCCCTCCTGGGCCAACAGGAGACCCACGCAGAGCAGTCCGAACTCGACCACCTCCGTCAAGCGGCCGCGGCGGAGGCCGCCTCCCAGGCGCCCGCCGAGGAAGTGGACACGGGGAAGGAGTTCGTCTCGGGAACCCGTATGCAGCCGGAGCTCAATCCCGAGATCTCGGTCAACGGCGATATTTTCTTTGTCGCCGGCGACAACCTGAAAAATCAACTGCAGGCGCGCCACTTCGAGCTCGACTTCCAGTCCTACCTCGATCCTTTCACCAGGATGCACGTGGTGTTCGGGTACGAGGGGGGCCACAGCATGTGGGGTCACGGCGGTGAGGAGCACGAGGGGGATGAACACGCAGACGAACACGGAGGCTTCGACCTGGAAGAAGGTTATCTGAACTGGCTCAACCTCCCGGGGAACACGTCGCTGACCGTCGGCAAGAAGCGTCAGCAGTTCGGCGTCCTCAACCGCTGGCACATGCACGCCCTACCCCAGACCGATTATCCGTGGGTCATCCAGGAAAGTTTTGGCGGACACGGGCTCGCCGGCACCGGAGTTTCGGTGGAGTGGTACATGCCCGCGCTGTGGGCAGACGCCAACGAACTTATCGTCGAGGTCATGGATGGCAACAACGAGGTGGCGTTCGCCGGGTCGGACTGGACAAAGCCCTCGTACCTCGCCTTCCTGAAGAGTTACTGGGACTTGAGCGCCAATACCTACTTCGAGGCCGATATCACCGGGCTCCACGGCGTGACCGATCCCTCCGGCGACCTCAGCCATGATTTCGTCGCACTCGACCTGGCCTACGACTGGTATCCCCTGGGCCGCGAGCTGTATCGGGGTTTCGAGCTCCGCGGCATGCTGTTGCGGTCGTGGCTCGATCTCGAGGACGGAAGCAGCCTGGACACCTGGGGGAGCTATCTCTACGGACAGTTCAAGGTTGCCAGGGGGTGGATCGTCGGGGTCCGGGGCGACTGGGTCCAGGATCAACGACAGGCGGGCCACGATTTCTGGGGGATCTCGCCCTACCTGACGTTCTGGCAATCGGAGTTCGTGAGGCTGCGCGGCCAGTACTCCTACCGCGACGACAACTGGTACGGCGCCGACAATAGATTCGAGCTGCAGTTCACGTTTGCGGCCGGCCCGCACAAACATGAAAGCTATTGAGGTGATCGCCATGATTTCTTCACGTCGATTTTCCGGAGCCGTGTTGGCCGCGGCGATTCTCCTTCCCACGACCTCACTGGCGGCGGTCAAGGTAGTCACGACCCAGGAGACCTATGCTTCGATCGCGCGAGAGATCGGTGGTGATCTGGTGACGGCGGAGTCCATCGTGCCGGGCAACGCCGACGCCCACTTCGTCAAGCCCAAACCGTCCTATGCTTTGATGCTGCGCGACGCCGACCTCTTCGTCAGCACCGGCCTCGATCTCGAACTGTGGGCGCCGGTGCTGGTCAACAAAAGCGGTAATCGCAACATCGCCGACGGCGCCATCGGTTACGTGGCGGCGGCGCAGGGCATCGACCTGCTCGAAAAACCGGCCTCGCTCGACCGCTCCGCGGGCGATGTCCACATCTACGGCAACCCGCACATCCAGACGTCGCCCATCAACGCCACCGTGATCGCACGCAATATCGCCACTGGTCTGTGCAAGGTGGATCCAAGCAACTGCGATACCTACCGGGCGCGCCTCACCGATTTCAACGATCGGCTGGCGCGGCGGTTGTACGGCGAGAAACTGGTGGAGCTGCTCGGCGTCGACACCCTCGACCCGCTGGCCCGCAGTGGTCGCCTCGTGCCCTTCCTCGAGGAGAAGGGCTTTGCGGGCGAGATCGGCGGCTGGCTCGGGGAGGGGATGTCCTTCCGAGGTCGAGAGATCGTCTGCTACCACAAGAACTGGATCTACTTCACGACCATATTCGGGCTCGACGTGGCGGGCTATGTGGAGACCAAACCCGGGATCCCACCGACCGCGCGTCACGTGTCGGAGTTGATCGAGCGGATCGAGGCCGATCACGTCCAGGTTCTGCTCGCGGCCAACTACTTCGAGCGCAGCAAACCGCAGCTGATCGCCGATCGGACCGGGATCGTGCCGGTGGTGGTCCCGATGTCGGTGGACGCCGGGTCTGGGGTCGCCACCTACTTTGACCTCGTCGATCTCTGGGTCGGCAGCTTGAAGGCCGCCTTTGCCGAGGAGGAGCCGCAATAATGACAACGATGCTGAGTTTCATGGCCGCGCCCTTTGCCGCGTGCCTGGTGCTGGTCGGCCTCCACGCCTACTTCGGGATCCACGTGATCGAGCGTCGGGTCCTCTTTGTCGATCTCGCGGTGGCCCAGTTCGCAGCGCTCGGGGCGGTGGTCGGGTTCGCCTTCGGCCACCACCCCGGCGAACTCGGCTCGACCCTGTTCAGCCTGGGGTTTGCGATCGTGGCTGCAGCCCTGTTCGCCCTCACCCGGGTGCGGGTCGAAAAGCTGCCGCAGGAGGCCATCATCGGCATCACCTTTGTCGTGGCCTCTGCGGCGACGATCCTGGTCGCCGACCGCGCCCCCGAGGGTGCCGAGCACATCAAGGAGACCCTCTCCGGTTCGCTTTTGTGGGTGACCTGGCCGATGGTCGTCAAGGTGGCGGCGATCTATGCGGTGATCGGGATTTTTCACTGGCTGTTGCGCGAACGGTTCCTGCTGATTTCGGTCGATCCCGACGAAGCCTATCGCCGCGGTTGGAATGTCCGTTGGTGGGATTTCCTCTTTTACCTCAGCTTTGGGGTGATGATCACGTTTTCGGTGGGGATCGGCGGCATCCTGATGGTCTTCGCCTATCTGGTGATACCGGCCTGTATCGCGATCCTGATCCACGCCGGGATGCGGGCGAGGCTGGCGGTGGGTTGGGCGATCGGCGCAGTCGGCTCGGCGTTGGGGCTCGTCGGATCCTATTATTTTGACATGCCGACCGGACCCGCCGTGGTGGTGGTCCTGGGGCTGATGCTGGTCGCCGCGTGGCTTTTCGATCTGTTCCGTGAGTCTTCTGCAAAATCGGATGGGAGGGGATAAACCCCTCCCGCTGAGTCAATGGTCGTGAGAGGGTCTCTACGAGTTCCGTTCGGCCTCGCGCCGCAAGCTGTTGGTGCAGTCGTTGTAGGCGTGTTCGATGCCGATGCAGAACAGGGTCCGGACGTGGTCGTCAGCCAGGCTGTAGTAGACGGCGCGCCCCTCGCGATGAGAGTTGAGCAGGAACCGGTCGCGGAGCAGCCGCAGCTGGTGGGAGATCGCTGAAACCGACAGCCCGGTATGTTCTGCAAGTTCGGATGACGTTGAGCCGGTCGTTGTTGACGAGGGCGTGGATGATGCGCAGCCGGGTGGGGTCGGCAAGGGAAGAAAAGAGGCGATTCAGACACTCCACCGACCAGTCCGGGAGCCCGGGCTGATCGTGTTCCTCCATCAGTCTGTCCATGGCCGGGCAACAGCGTTTGGCGGACTCGGCGACGTTACTTTCCGATTTGCTCATATCCGCATCTTGTCAAAGTTTTCACAGTTGGTCAACATCGTTGACCATGAAGAGTATTGAATTCATTCTCAATTCTCAAGACCGAGTTGGACGTTGCTTTCAGACCTCGATGGCGGAGAACAGACCTTCCGAGATCCAGGTCCGGAACCAGCGGAAGATCTTCTGCTGTTGGCGGGCCGACTTCTGAGCGGCGGCAGCGGTGGAGAGAGCGTTTCCGAGAGGTACGCCGTCCATTAGATCGCGCAGCAGATCGTGCTCGGCACGACTGAGCTCGAGCCGCAGGACCGAGAAGTCGCGGCGGTAGATGACGACCCACGACGCCCGTCGCCGGGGGTTCGGTGTCGGGGTGTCATCGTGGTAGGCCTTGAGGTGGGGGACGACCGCGTACTTGAGGGCCAACACACGGAGGGCGGCGATCGGCTGCAACCGGGCGTCTTCCCACTTTTCCGGAGGCACCGACTCGAGTTCTTCGGCCCCGAGGACCGGTGTCTCGACTTCGTCAAAGACCTCGGTCATTGCGAGTTCGAGACGCGCAAGGTCGTGCAGAAAGGCCGCCTGCGGCCACTCCGGTTGATCGAGAAAGAACTGCGGGAGGTGGTCGCCGAGACGGTTGAGCGTGTAGCTGGTGGAAGGGTACCGCTCGACATAGCCCCGGACGAGGTGGCAGAACTGGTGGTCGCCGATGTGGTAGCGGATCACCGGGTAGTCGGTTTCGAGGGCCTCCTCCATCCGCATCAGATACATGCCGTGGTAGACGCCGACCCGTTCGGCGGAGGTCATCGAATGAGACGGCCGCACGATCTTCGACAGGCTCTCGGCGGGGATCTCCCGGTCGGCGTTTGGCGAGGCGATGGCTTCCTCAACCGTACCCGGGTGGACGACCACCTCCTGCATCCAGCGCTGCAGCCGGCTCAGGTCGGGGCGTTCGTGACCCGTCTCATGCGACATTGGCCACCTCCTCGCGGCGCCAGTCATCGGCCTTGAGCACCTCCTGGTGGACGACCTCGAAAGGAGGAATATCGGCGTCCCACTCCAACAAGGTAGCGCGGAGACCGACGGTGCGGAGGGTGTGGCCGTACAGCTCCCACACCGGGTCCAGCACGTGGTCCGAGTGGGTGTCGATGATGTGGGTGCCCTTGTTGGTGTGGCCTGCAAGGTGGTACTGGCAGACCCGGTCGCCGGGGATGGCGTCGATGTACGCCACCGGATCATAGCCATGGTTGTAGGCCGAGACGTAGACGTTGTTGACGTCGAACAGCAGGCCGCAATCCGCTTCCTCGGCCATTCGCGCGACAAACTCCCACTCGGTCATGTCATCGTCGGCGAATTCGAGGTAGGTGGAGGGGTTTTCCAGGACCAGCGGCCGTTCGAGGAAGTCCTGGACAGTCTTGATCCGCTCGACGGAGTGGCGAAGACTTTCCTCGGTGTAGGGCAGGGGCAGCAGATCGTGAGTGTTGCGGCCGAGAACCCCCGTCCAACAGATGTGGTCGGAGATCCACAAGGCGCCGGTACGCTCGGCCAGCGCCTTGACCTTGGCGAGGTAATCAAAATTGATGGGATCGGTGCTGCCGATCGACATCGAGACCCCGTGCATGACGATCCGGTAGCGCTCCGCGATGCGATCGAGGATGTGGAGGGGGCGGCCGCCGGTGTCGAGGTAGTTTTCGGTGAGGATCTCGAAGAAACCGATATCGGGTCCCTCGGACAGGATGTGGTTGTAGTGGGTCGTCCGCAGCCCGATGCCGAGCCCGAGATCCGGAAAGCCAAAGCGGTTGTCTTTCATTGTCGTTTTCCTCCGGTGCCAGGCTTTCGGAAGTTGGAAAGTCTCGGGGCTCGGCGCCAACGACCGGCATGCGAGTCGACTTCCCAACTTCCTAAAGCCTGGCACCGCCCCGGGCGTTTCCCCGGGGCAGTGCTCGATGTTTCGCTCTCAGGCGTCGGTCTCGTCGTGGTGGACGGGAACCGCGCAGCCGCCCTTGCCCTTGCACGAGTTCTTCGCCGCACAGCCGTTGTCACCGGACTTGCAGCCGCCGAGGCTCTTGCAGTCGTTCTGGCCCTTGCAGGCGTGTTTGGCGTCTTCAGAGGCGCAGCCGCCCTTGCCCTTGCACGAGTTCTGGCCGGCGCAGCCGTTGTCGCCGCTCTTGCAGGCGCCCTGGCCTTTGCACGCATTCAAGCCCTTGCAGGCGTGGCGCTCCGACGCGTTCTCGGCATTCTCGCCGCCCTTGCCGCCGCAACCGTCCTTGCCGCCGCAGCTGTTCTGGCTGACGCCGTGATCGGGAGTCGTCGCTGCCGAACCGGAAGCCGGCACCATCAGCCCGACGCCCGCGATCATTCCCGCCATCGCTGCATTGACCAACACGTTCTTGACTTTCGAGTTCATAGAGTCCCCTTTCTAGGTGTTCGAACCGTTTGTTTGGAGCGATACTCGATTTAATGAGTCTGCGTCTCTTTTTGATTTCAAGATAGATTTACTCTCGGCGTCACGAAAAGTTACAGACCGCGCAAAGAAATCAGGGTGTTGCGGGAATCGGCGAGCTGGTGACCGACGGTTCCTGCCTGGAAGAACGCGAGGCCGATGACGATGCGCGTGGCCAGCGGAGGGATGAACGTGAGTTTGTTCGTGATCTGCAGGATGAGATGGTTGACGCGGGTGACAGTATTTCAGTATGACAAGGGGCATCCTGGGTGGGTGTGAGTTCACACCGTCCTATGCACCGGGAGGCGGCGTGGTTTCAGTTGCCCGATGTTCTCCTCAGCTGAAACATCCCGGCGGCGGCCACGGACACCCCCACGATCGCCCCCGTGATCTGTTTCCACCCGATGCCCGTGCCCTCACCGAAACCGAGGGAGTCCGCGGTCAGGCTGATGAGAAACAGCAGGACCCCGACTGTCAACATCGCTCTCCACAGGAGGACGCATTCAGACCTCCGCCATGTCTGCAGGCGCATCCTCGGTCACTGCGGCTTCGGCACCATTGCCTGCGGTCAGCCTCCGATACCACCACACGGCCGCCGCGGCCACCAGAACCGCTCCGACCAGCGATCCGGCAGCGGCGCCGGGGTAGGCGTTGACGACGGTGTTGCGAATGGCGGACAGGAGTCGCGCCGGTGGCCGTCACCAACGGAACCAGGGCGGGCTGGTGACGAAGCACCAGGACCCACGCGGCGAGCAGAACGAGGCCGGTGATCGCCACCGTCGGCGAGCCAGAGGGGAATGGTCTCGACGCTGTCGCCACCGGCGACCACGAGACCGAGACCGATCAGAAGGGCCGAACCCGCGACGAGCCGTCGCTGCCAGCCGGCGGTCACCGCCTGGACAACGGCCACGGCGAGCAACATCAGCGCGGTGGCGGTGATCCACGATGACACCGACCCAGCGCCGCGCCGAGCACCGGCAGGGTGTCGGCAGCGCCGCCAAAGGACGGCCACGACGGGAGCTTCGAAGGCGCGAGAGCCGCACCCAGCGCGCCGAGCCCGGACACCAGCGCGCCGAGGCCGAAGCCCGGCGGCGATGTCGCGTCCTCGGCTCGGAGTTGGTCTGTCGCGGCAACCACCGGTGAGCGAGACCGATCAACAGGCTGGTCACCGCCGCGATCCCGGTGGTGGCGATGAGCCCGCCGATAAGGACGATGGCCACCTGCAGCTTCCACGGTTGCGCGGTCATGAACTGGGCCGTCCCGGCGCGGAAACCGTTGCCGAGACCGATGGCGCCGAGCACCGCCATGACGACGAAGAAGATGGCGAAGGTCGCCCGGTCGAAACGGCCGCGGCTCCACCGCACCACCGCCAGGACCGCACCGGCCAGAAACAGCAGCACCGTCAGCACCACGCAACCGATCTGGACGATCTGGGTCACGCCCTGCTGTTTGCGGTGCTCGCGCTCCCAGTCCTCCGGGATGTGGACGAAGCGGCCGGTCTCCACCACCTCATCGCCCGCAATCTGAACGATGACCCGCGCCTCGCCGGTGTCGAGCGGGTATCCGACCGGGTCCTTGAAGACAAATGACCAGTCGCGCCGGTCAGGCAGCTGCGACGGATCGGCCGACACTTCCTCGAGGCTGCCGGGGTCGAGACCGAGATCGGTGCGGACGGCCGCGACGGCGATCGATCGGGCCGCATCCTCCTCGAGCTGCGCCCCGGCGCGGCCTTCAGGCAGGCGGTGGGTCATGCGTTGCACCTCGCCGTCCGGCCCCACGAAGACCAGAAACTCCTCGGCTCGTTCGGCCACGTCACCCTCGAATTTGGCGTACCGGACAACCCGCCGCGGCACGGGGAGATAGCGTCCGAGCAGCTGGTCGTAGGCTTCGGGCCCGCCCTCGGTCCAGACGAAACGGTCTTCGAGCCCGAGCGGCGCCTGGGCGTTGGCCAGTTCGCGCCACTCGTCGCCGAGTTCGACTCCCGATGCGGCGAGCTGTTCGCGGGCCGCCGTTCTGGCTTCGCCATCGGTGTGTCCGAGGGCCGGAGCATCGGGGTGGAAGTTCGTGGCCAGACCCCAGGCCATCAGACCGGCGATGCCGAGCAACGGCAACGCCGTCCGCAACCGCGGCGACAGACCGCCGACGGCGGCCGTCAGCGGCGGGCGCGGTCCGCTCGGGAGCGGGCGGCGGCACCCAGGCTGCGTTGTAGGCGTCGGCGGGGACCGCGCCCCATGCGCCGGCCCGCAACCTCGCCCGCAAGACCACCCAGAGTGGAATCAGGGTGAGAACGATGACCAACCCGCGGCTGATCCAGATCCCGGGAGTGTCGGCCGCAAAGAGAGGCATTGCGAACCACACGACGTCGAACGCGAAGTGGAAGACGATCGCCGGGACCAGACCGAAGAGGAGGTAGAGACCGCCGAAACCGAGGGCCGGGATGATCAGTTCCACCAGCCGGGCGTAGGCCGGCTGTGCCGGGTAGTTGGCGTGGCCGGCGCCGAAGATCACCGCCTGCAGGATCATCGCGCCGGTGATCCACAACCAGGGCTTGCCGAAGCGTCTTGCCGAGCAGTGCGGCGCGCGGCGAGGGGCACGGCGCGGAAGAGACACTCCTCCCAGAAACCCGCCTGCAGCGAGATCGCGACCGAGGTGAGCCACGGGAAGATATTCGCCAGCACATCGGGGTCGGTGAGGGCGCTCGATGGGCTCCACCAGTCGAAGTGGCGGGCGGTGAAGAGGTAGAGCCAGACCTCGTAGGCGAAGAAGATGCCGATCAGCAGATAGCCGGCGACGGTCTGGCCGAGCATGGTCGTGGTCGGCGCGACCTCGCCGGACCACGTCTTCCACAGCTGGATGTGGCGTGGAAAGGCCTTGCGGCCGAGGCTTTCGGCGGCGATGAAGGAGAGCGCGAGCACCGAGCCCATCCCGACGAGCTGCGCCAGAGCGATGGCGACCTGTTGCAGGGCGAAGGTGGTCGACGAGATCGCCGTGTCGTAGCCCATCCACAGCAACGGCCACTGGTTGAGCACCACCAGCGCCTGCAGGAAGGCGATAAAGAGCGCCCACTTGAGGGCCGGTTTCCAGACCACCCAGCGTTCCTTGAGCAGGAAGAAGAGCCCGACGACGCAGCCGCCGGCCATGTAGAGGATGGCAATCGCGAACAACGAGCCGGTGGCGATGGCGTCGTTTGCCGACCGCATCTCGGCGTAACGGCGGCTGAAGGCCTCGGGGATCTTGATGAAGTGGGTGAGCTCGGTGAAGCGGTCGCCCGACACCGTGAGTCGCAAGCGGTAACGGCCCTCGCCGATCATGACGTCGGGCCGTTCGTAGACCAGGGTGTGGTCGGTGCGGCCGCCGGGCCGGACCTCGTGCGAGGCCTCGACCAGCTCGAACTCACCGAGCTCGACATCCCAGCCATCGGCCACCGCGGCCTCGGCGAGGGCCTGCGCCGCCTCGGGTTCGAGGGTGGCGCCCGGTTCGTCTTCGGGCACCCTTTCGCGAAATCCGTAGGCCGCTCCATCTGG
>CAVQQV010000028.1:0-9730 GCA_963714885.1 Candidatus Sulfomarinibacteraceae bacterium
TAAGAACTCAAAACTGCTGTTGCCGCATTTACGGGGGGCCGCTGATACCGTCAGTCCGTCCATTCGAGAAAGGCCGGCGGTTCCTTACGCCAGGGCCGACTGCCGGTGGCGATCTCGCGCCCGACCTCGAACAACCTCTGCAGCTCGGCGGGGTCGAACGACCTGGTATCCGTCTCGGGATGGTGGGGGGGAATGCCGATGTAGTTGAAGTCGAGGCCGTCGCGTTGGGCTAGGGACCACAATCGCATGAGATCGCCCATCGCCACCGCCTTGAGAAGCGTGATCATGGACCTGGAAGCGATTTCGATCAGCTCGCGCGGCACCTGTTGGGGCTCCGGGTCGATCTGGCTGTTGCGGATGATGTATATGGCGGTATGTTGCCCCTGTTCGAGTCCGAGGGCGGCGATCGCTTCGGAGACGTCTACGGTCGCTCCCCACAGGAAGAACTCGGCGATCACGCCACCGTCGACGTGCATTTCGTCGTATCGAAGCCCGTCGACCTCGACCTCGATGTAGACCGGTGGAAAAGCCACGGGAATCGATGCCGAGGCCAGCAGCACCTCGCGGAAGAGAACGGCGGCGCGTGGGTGGCCGGAGGCGGCGATGGCGCCCATGTTCCACACCATCAGACGCTGCGCGTCGAGGTTCGTGGTGCCGACAAAGAGCCTGCGACCGCGACGATGTTCACGGGCGATGGCTTCGAGGAGGGTTTCGTCGACGGCGACGTCGATCAGTTGTTTGAAGCGGTCGGTCACGGCCAGGGAATCCCTCTTCAACACGGTGAACGGGCTGCGAATCCGGTAAAGATCCTTCGACTTGATCTGCGTGTACATGGCCTCGAGTTGCCGGTCGTAGTCGGATCCGAGGAAGGCGAAAGGCGCGATCAGGGCGCCGGTTGAAACTCCCGTCACGAGCTTGAAGGTGGGCCGGGTGCCGGTCTCGCTCCAGCCGACCAGATAACCCGCTCCGAAAGCGCCGTTGGAGCCGCCGCCCGAGAGCACCAGTGCCGCGACATCGGTCGGTGTCGATTCGCCGGGTGCTTGCGAGGCCTGGGCCTCGCGCACCGATCGGATGAGATCGCGCTGAAACTCGCGGCTCGGTTTATCGCCCCAGTCGCGGATCCCTGGAAAGCCGGGGACCACGGCTCGATCCAAGTCGGCGAGAGGCACCGGGTTGCGCGGTAAGGTCGAACACGCGGTGGCGAGGAGGACAACGGTGAGAGAGGTCGCGAGGTGGGCGAAGCGGGAAGAGATCAGAGTACTCATGTGATAGGCAATACGATACTCCATCCACCCGGCAGCCGTCCCGGCTGCCAGACGTCCGAAATTCAAAATTCAAAATTGAGAATTCAAAACTCAAAACTATCGAGTCCGCTATCCTCGACGTCATGGATCGTCCCGCCGTCTCCGTCCTGCTTCCCGTCCGCAACGCCAGGCCGTACCTGGCGGACTGCATCGCCAGTCTCGACCGGCAATCGCTGGCGGACTATGAAGTCGTGGCGGTGGACGACGGTTCGGTGGATGGTTCGGCGGAGATTCTCGATGCCTGGGCAGACCGCGATCCACGGGTCCACGTCCACCACCTGCAGCCGTCGGGGCTGGTGGCGGCCCTCAACGCGGGGCTCGAAGACTGCCGGGCGCCGCTGGTGGCTCGCATGGACGCCGACGACATCAGCCACCCGCGCCGTCTCGAGTTGCAGACGCAGCTTCTCGACGCGCAACCGGGGATTGGGGTGGCGTCCTGCCTGGTGCGCCATTTCCGGTGGCACCGGGTGGGGGAGGGCTTCCGGATCTACGAGGCGTGGCTCAACTCGCTCGTCACGCCCGGCGAGATCGCACGGGAGCGGTTCGTGGAATCGCCGGTGGCGCACCCGTCGGTGATGGTGCGGCGGGAGCTGCTCGACCGGGTGGGCGGGTACCGCGATTTCGGTGGGCCCGAGGACTACGACCTGTGGCTGCGTCTTCTCGAATGGGGCGTCGAGATCGCCAAGATCGAGTTATTCCTCTACTTCTGGCGCGAGCACGGAGAACGGCTGACCAGGGTCGACGGCCGCTATTCGGTGGAGAACTTTCTGCGCTGCAAGGCACGCTTCCTACTGTCGGGTCCGCTGGCCAGTTCGCGGAGAGTCGTCGTGTGGGGAGCGGGCCAGACCGGGAGAAGGCTTTCCAAACATCTGCTCCGGGGTGGTGCTCCGTTGGAGTGCTTCATCGACATCGACCCCGAGAAGATCGGGCGCACCCTACGGGGGCTGCCGATCATCGGGGTCGAGGATCTGCCGGCGATGCTCGGTGGTGACACCGTGGTGTTGGCGGCGGTAGCGTCGCGGGGGGCGCGTCATTTGATCCGGGAGCAACTCGATGGGTTCGGCTTGGTCGAGGGCTTGGGATATTGGTGCGTCGCGTGAAAATGCTTTGTGGTGCGGGCGTCCCGCCCGCACAGTGCAGCCGGGACGGCCGCACCACAATGCCCGCCTCTCAAACAAGGGCGTGGGCGGGCGGAAATTCCGAATTCCGAACTCACCCGTCGTTGGTGACCGTGACGGGCTCGATCCCCCAGATCTGGCTTGCGTACTCCTGGATCGCGCGATCGGAGGAGAAGTAGCCCATCCCGGCGATGTTGTGAATTGCGGCCGCCGTCCACGCCCGCCGATCCTGGTACAGAAGGGTGGCCCTCTCCTGCGCCTCGACGTAGGAACGGAAATCGGCCAGCACCATGTAGCGGTCACCGTGTTTCATCAGCGAGGACCAAATCTCGCGCAGCGGTGCGGCGTCGTTCCCTGCGAAGGCGCCGTCGTGGAGGTCGTCCACCACGGCAGCGAGCTCGGGGTCGGCCTCGACGACGTGCCAGGGGTTGTACTCTCCGCTCGAGAGGTTTTTCGCCACCTCGTCGGCGGTGAGCCCGAAGATGAACATGTTGTCGGCACCGATCCGATCGAGCATCTCGATGTTGGCACCGTCGAGGGTGCCGATGGTGAGCGCTCCGTTAAGGGCGAGCTTCATGTTGCCGGTGCCCGAGGCCTCCATCCCTGCGGTCGAGATCTGTTCAGAGAGATCGGCCGCCGGGATGATCTTCTCGGCCAGGGTGACCCGGTAGTCGGGTACGAACACGACCCGGATCCGCCCATCGACTTCGAGGTCGTTGTTGACGACATCGGCGACCCCATTGATTTGCCGGATGATGAGCTTGGCCATGTGGTACGACGGCGCGGCCTTGGCGCCGAAGATGAAGCTGCGCGGCAGGACGTCGGCGGTGGGGTCGGCCTTGAGCCTGCGGTAGAGCAGGATCACGTGCATGATGTTGAGAAGCTGGCGTTTGTACTCGTGGAGGCGTTTGATCTGGACGTCGAAGAGCGAGTCCGGCGACAGCGACACCCCGGTCAGCTCGCGGACGGTCACCGCCAGCATCTGTTTGTTGGCCTGTTTGATGGCCACGACCTCGTCCTGGAAGCCGTGGTCGCCGGCGAGGTTGTTGAGTTCACTCAGGAGGTCGAGCTCGCGCGGCCAGTGGTCGCCGATGCGGTTGCTGATCGCCGACGCCAGTCGTGGATTGCAGGCCAGCAACCACCGCCGCGGGGTCACGCCGTTGGTTATGGGCACGAACTTCTCCGGCCACAACTCGGCGAAGTCCTTGACGACCCGGGTTTTGAGAAGCTGGGTGTGGAGCTTGGCGACGCCGTTGACCTTGTGGCTCCCGACGATCGCCAGATTGGCCATGCGGAGGCGTTTCTCGCCGTCCTCCTGAATGATGGAGACCCGGTTGAGCCCGTCGAGGTTGCCCGCAAAGCGGGGTTTGACCGAGCTCATGAATCGCCGGTTGATCTCGAAGATGATCTGCACGTGGCGCGGGATCAGCGGTTCCATGAGCGACACCGGCCATGTCTCCAGGGCCTCGGGCAACAGGGTGTGGTTGGTATAGGCGCAGGTCGAGCGGGTGAGCTCCCAGGCCAGAGTCCACCTGAGCCCAGCTTCGTCGAGCAGGTAACGCATGAGCTCCGCTACGGTCAGGGCCGGGTGGGTGTCGTTGAGTTGCAGCGCCACCTTGTCGGGCAGAGAGCTCCCACGCCTCGCCGTGGCGTTGGCGGAAGCGCTGCATGACGTCGCGGACCGAACACGCGACCAGAAAGTACTCCTGGGTGAGCCGCAGGCGGCGGCCGGCCTCGACGTCGTCGGCGGGGTAAAGGACACGGTTGACGGCCTCGACGCGTTCGCGCTCTTCAACGGCCTTGACAAAGCCTCCCTGGGAGAAGATCTGGAAGTCGAACTCAGAGGCCGCTCGCGCGTCCCACAGCCGGAGGACGCCAACGGTGTCGGTGCCGTAGCCCGCGATGAGGATGTCGTGGGGAATACCGAAGATCTCACGCCACCCGGTCCAGGTGGGTCGGTGCTTGCCCGACTCTTGAGCCTGGGTCCACTCGACGCTCCCGCCAAAGCGGACCGCAACTCTACGGTCGTTGCGCTCGACCTCCCACGGGAAAGGGTTCTCCAGCCAGTTGTCCGCCTGCTCCACCTGCCAACCGCCCTCGATGCCCTGACGGAACATGCCGTAGTCATAGCGAAGACCATAGCCGTAGGCCGGGTAGTCGAGGGTGGCCAGGGAGTCGAGAAAACAGGCTGCGAGACGGCCGAGACCACCGTTGCCGAGACCGGGATCGGACTCCTCGTCGACGATGGTGTCGAGGTTGAGGCCGAGCAACTGCATGGCCTCGCGGGCGGTTTCCTGCAGCCCGGTGGCGATCAGGTTGTTGGTGAGCAGGCGCCCGAGCAGGTACTCCATGGAAAGGTAGTGGACCATCTTTGGCTTGACGTCGTCGTACGTCCTCCGGGTGAGGATCTCGCGGTCGATCATGGTCTCGCGGACGGCCCGTCCAAGAGCCACCAGGTGGTCGGCCGGACGAGCGTGCCGGAGTTCGAGACCGCAGGTGTAGCGCAGGTAGTGCAGAAACCTGTCGCGGAACTCTTCTGGCGTCGGTTGTTTGAGGTGAACTTCGGGAAACATAATCCTCCGGTGCGCGAACCGACCATTCGCCGCGCGGGCAAGACGTTAACACATTGATGGATTCAGTCGTTCCCTGAGGTAACATCGGAGGTGATGAATCGACAACGGACCACCGGGGTGATTCTCCACCCTACCTGTCTGCCCTCACGCTTTGGGATTGGCGACTTCGGACCGACCGCCGCCGCCTACGTGGAGTGGCTCGCCGGCGCCGGCGTCGCCTGGTGGCAGGTGTTGCCACTGCACCCCCCTGGCCCCGGAAGTTCGCCCTACTCCGCCATCTCCACCTTTGCCGGCAACGAGCTCTTGATCAGCCCTGAGTTGCTGATCGAGGACGGCGTTCTGACCGACGAAGACGTGGCCGAGGTGCCCGACTTCCCCAGGGAGTGGGTCGAGTTCGAACAGGTCGCGCCGTACAAACTGGGTCTGTTGAGGCTGGCATACGAGAACTTCCGCGAGACCCGGCCGCTCGGCTTGATGCGTCAACTGGCCGAGTTCAGACAGCGCAACATCCATTGGTTGTCGGATTACGCCCTCTTTCGCGCCCTGCGCGACTCGCGCGGCGGCCAGGCCTGGTACGAGTGGCCCCGGGAACTCGCGCTGCACGAACCACAGGCCCTCCTGGATTGGATGCAGGCCCACCCCGATGCGGTCGATTTCGTTGAGTTCTGCCAGTTCTTCTTTTTCCGCCAGTGGACCTCGCTGCGCGACTGGGCGCATGAGATGGGGGTCCAGATCTTCGGCGACGTGCCGATCTTCGTCGCCGGCGACTCGGCCGATGTCTGGGGGCGTTCCGAACTCTTCCTGCTCGACGACGAGCGGCGCCCAACGGTGGTGGCCGGTGTTCCGCCCGACTACTTTTCGGCGACCGGCCAGCTGTGGGGCAACCCGATCTATGACTGGCCGGTGATGGCGGGCGACGGCTACGCGTGGTGGGTCTCTCGGCTTCGGCACGCGCTGGGGATGGTGGATCTGGTCCGCCTGGACCACTTCCGCGGCTTTGCCGAGTACTGGGAGGTGCCGGCAGACGCGACCACCGCAATCAACGGCCGCTGGTGCCCGGGCCCAGGGCGGGCGCTGTTTGACGCGGTCAGGGCGGAGTTGGGGGACCTCCCGATGGTGGCCGAGGACCTGGGCGAGATCACGCCCGACGTGGTGGCGCTGCGCAAGGAGCTCGGCCTGCCGGGGATGGCGATTCTCCACTTCGCCTTTTCGTCCGAACCGAGGTCGACCTTCATCCCCTACGCCCTCGAACACGATCTCGTGGTCTACACCGGGACCCACGACAACAACACCACCGTCGGCTGGTTCTTCGAGGACGCGACCGACGACGAGCGCGAGATGGTTTGCCGCTACACGGGTGCGGGGGACGGCGAGATCCACTGGGACCTGATCCGGCTCGCCTTGGGATCGGTGAGCGACATGGCCGTCGTGCCGCACCAGGACCTGGCCGGGTTGGGCAGCGACTGCCGTTTCAACACGCCGTCGGTGGGCGAGGGGAACTGGCGGTTCCGGATCACCCCGCCGATGCTCGCGGAGGGAATCCAGTCCCGGCTCTTCGGGTTGATCGACGTGTACGGGCGAATGCCCGGCGAGGGAGCCAACGCCGGTTGAGGCCCTCCGCGGTACCAAAGGTTGATCCCGTGGTCAGCCCGTTGCGTTAACTCTTTGTAAAAGAAACGGTCGGGATGATGGTTCTCACGGACCCGAAGTTGCGACTCACGGCCGAAGGATGAATACTGGATTCTATGAGAACACGTCTCTCGACCCATGCTCTGCTCGCTGTGGCGCTGCTTTTTTCAGCAGTTGCGGGCGCGACCACGATCATCCCGGCAGCGGACCCCGGCGAGCTCGCGCTCGACAGCCAGGCGGTCTTCCTGGCGCGGGCCGGCGCGAGCACTGTCGAGAGGCGATCGGGCTATGTGTCGACGGTGACGGCGCTCGAGGTGCTGTCGGTCGTCAAGGGCAACATGGAGTCCGGCGATCGGGTGGAAGTGGTCGCTCCGGGCGGCGAGAAGAACGGCTCCGGATGGGCAGTGGCGGGGTCGCCCCGTCTGGCCGAGGGCGAGGTCTATCTGTTCTTTGCCGATCGCAGCAGGGACGGCCAATGGCAGCCCAGATTGCTCGCCGACAGTGTGCTGCAGCGCGCAGCCGGGAAAAACGGTTCCGCGATCCTCGTGCCGGTTCCGGAATCGACCCAGATCGAACGCATGTCGGGTTTCGGCCCCAACGCCGCCCTGGTACCGGCGCCGGTGGACGAAAAACGATTCCTCGACGCGCTGGCTCACCGGATCCAGGGTGAACCGGGGTGGGAGTGGAGTCCGGTGATGGCGTCCTCCGAGGACTGGGGCGACGTCACCAAGTCGTTGCCGTCGGGCTGCGTGTTCATGAATTCAGGCGGCAAGAACATCCGCTGGCAGAAGTTCGACTCGGGCGGGTCCCAAGCCATGTTCGCCGAAGACTCTGCCGACACGTCGTTGTCTGGCGGTGGTTACTCGGAGCTCCAGGGCGCTGTGACAAGGTGGAACAATGCCGGCACCACCAGTCTCAACCTGTCCTACGGCGGCAAGAAGGACGTTGGGGCCGGGTGGTGCGACGGTTTGACCGGTGAGGACTCCGGGGACTGGGATACCCCCGCGAGCACCGCCAACACGGTGGTTTTCAACGATCCATGCGGTGATATTCCCGATCTGAGCGGTTGTTCGGGGACGCTTGCGTTTGGTGGACCCTGGTTCGGCGCTCAGCACAGTTTTGACGGCGCCACGTGGTACACGGCGCAGGGCTGGTTCATTGTGGTCAACAACGGCTCAGGGTGTATGGGTTCCAACAACTACGAGCTGATGCTCACCCACGAAATGGGTCACGGCCTCGGTTTTGGGCACGTCGCCGACTCGAGCGCCCTGATGTACGCCAACTGCTGCAACCCGCACAATTCGCTTGATCTCACTTGCGTCCAGTATGCGTACCCGCCCGCGGCGCCGACGGCGACCCCGACCCGAACGGCAACACCGGGCGGCGTGACGCCGACCCCGACGAGAACCGACCCGACCCCGACCAGGACACCGACCTCGGTGGGACCGACGCCGACCCCGACCAGGACGCCGACCCGCACCGCGACGCCCTCGTCGCCCAACCGACACCGACCCAGACCGGCGGCCAATCGTCGACAGTCATGGTGCCGGTGGTGGTTCACGACGAGGGCGAAGGGGGCACCTCGTGGCGCTCCGACGTTGTGGTGACCAACCGGAACTCGACGCTCCAGCAACTGCGCTTCACCTACCTCACGAGCGACAACGCCAGCTACAAAGTGACCAGGACCCTGCCGGCCTTCGCCACCCTGCTGCTCGAGGACCTCGTGTCGTCGTTGTTCGGGGCGGGCGACGGCAAGGGCCCGCTCTCGATCGAGGTCTTGACCCAGGGTACTGCGCCGCCGGTAGTGGTCTCGCGGGCGTACTCCGAGAACACCTTTGGCAACCTCGGATCGGGTCTGCCCGCCGATGTTCAACCTTCGACAGCCGTGGTTGCCATGCCCGGCCTCTTCCACGACGACGACTTCCGGTCCAATATCGCGGTCACTGCGGGTGACCAGGAGGTTTGGGCTACCTTCGATCTCTATCGCGGGACGGACGGCAAGGTCGCCGGCGGTGTGAAGCGAAAGATCGACGCCGGTACCCAGAACCAGTGGTCGATCGCTCAGCTGTTCCGCGACTGGGTTCTCGACGGCGTGCCCATGACCCTTCGTGTCTCGTTGTCCCAGCCCGGTGTCGCCTACGCCTCGCTCGTCGACAACGCTTCGACCGACTCGGTCGTCTATCTCGGCAAGGAACCTGCCCGCACGTGGGTGGTGCCGGTGGTGGCCCACATTCCGGGGGAAGAGGGGACCTTCTGGAGCTCATCGGTGGCGATCTGGAATGCCAAGGGAACGACCACCATCGTGGATCTCGAGTACCTGCCCGAGAAGGTCGACAACTCGGGCGGCGGGCGGCACGCCGGTTTGATCTACCTCGGCCCATACGCCACCGTGAATCTGGACGACGTGTTGTACAACGAGTTCGGGATCGTTGACGGCAAGGGCGTTCTGGTGGTGGACAGCAACCAACAGGTCACGGTGACTTCGCGGGTCTTCACCGACGGCCCCAATGGGGGTACCTCTGGCAACGGCGTGCGCACGGTTCCGGTTTCGGCGATGAAGAGCGGGACCGCAGTGTTGCCAGGTGTGCGGATGGTCGACGGATTCCGCACCAACGTCGGTTTTGTCACCGGCGACCAGGGCACGACCTTCAGCTGCAAGCTTTATGATTCCGACGGGACCCTGCGGAAGCAGGGCTCCGTGACCGTGCCGGCGTGGTCGCTCAAACAGCGTTCGGTCGAGCAGATCTTCGGCAGCAGCGGCTACCAGGTGCCCGACCCGGTGGGGATGATCACTGTCGAGAGCGGCGCGGACTTCCTGACCTATCTGACCGTCATCGACGGCACCGCGCAGGACCCGGTCTTCGTGATGCCGCAATAACAATTGTGGTGCAGGCGTCCCGCCTGCACAGTGCGGGCGGGACGCCCGCACCACAATGCTTCTCAACGGCTGTGATTAAAAATTCGAAATCCGAAATCCGAAATCAACGGCTGTGACCGGCAATTCCGAATTCCGAATTCCGAATTCCTAATTCGTCCTGATCGCCTCAAGCTGTTCAGATACGAGGCCTTTGACCAGCGGAACCTTGTAGCCGTTCTCCGAGAGCGG
>CAVQQV010000029.1:0-20758 GCA_963714885.1 Candidatus Sulfomarinibacteraceae bacterium
ACTGTGGCGTCCGAAATCCACCAGTGAGGTATCTCCATGGAGCACAGCCAGCCGACCAAGATTGTGGGACTTCCGGAGAACGCGCGCCGACCCATGAAACCCGGCGAGGTGTACGTCCCGGTGGTGCCGGACGAGACCGGCGTCGCCGAGGTCACGACCCGTTCGGTGACGATGGGCCTGATCTTCTGCGCTCTCTTTTCCATGGCCGCCGCCTATCTGGCGCTTCGTGTCGGCCAGGGCATCGAGGCTGCGATCCCCATCGCCATCCTCGCCATCGCCCTGTCGCCCCTCTTCTCCCGACGCAGCACCATCTTAGAAAACGTCATCATCCAGTCGATCGGCGCCAACTCCTCACACGTCGTCTCGGGCGCGGTCTTCACCATCCCGGCGCTCTACATGCTGGCAGCAGACCCTCTCTCGGGGGTCGTCCAACCGACCGTTCTTCAGGTCATCATCGTCTCTTTTCTCGGCGGATGTCTCGGCATCCTCTTCCTGATCCCGCTGCGCTATCACTTCATGGTCGAGATGCAGGGGGAGTTCCCGTGGCCCGAGGGAACCGCCACGACCGAGATTCTCCTTTCGGGCGAGAGCGCCGGACGCCAGGGCAGGATCCTCGCCATGGCCGCCGGTATCGGCGCACTTGTATGACGGCCTCGCCACTACCTTCCACGCCTGGGCGGAACTCCTGACCTTCCGCGCCGTCGGCCTCGGTCAGGTTCTCGAGCGGCAGTTCATGACCCTGCGCATCCTCAACAACGCGGCCATCATCGGCATCGGCTACATCGTCGGTATCCGCTACGCCGCCATCATCTGCGCCGGGTCGTTCCTCTCCTACTTCGTCTTCGTTCCGCTGGTGCACTCGATCGGCGTCTTCATTCCGGACGTCCTCCCACCGGGAGGCATCCCCATCGCCGACATGACCATCGAACAGGTCTTCCGTTCCTACGTGCGGATCATCGGAGTCGGCGGCATCGCGGGGGCCGGCATCCTTGGCATCATCAGCTCGCTGCCGTCGATGATGCGGTCGATCGGCGCCAACATCGTCGGCATGAGCCATCAGGACGAACGCTCGATCAAAGAGGTCCCGCGAATTGATCGATCGCTGCCCGGGGGCTTCACCATCATCGGACTGGTGTTCTTCGCCTTCGCCGCCTTCCTCTTCTTCTCCTTCGGCATCGGCATCGGTAGTTCATTCCTGTACGCGGCCGTCGCAACTGCCCTGGTCATGCTCATCGCGTTTCTCTTCGCCCCGGTCGCGGCGCGCGCCATCGCCATCGTCGGCACCAACCCGGTGTCCGGCATGACGATGCTGACGCTCATCATCACCGGTTTCGTGCTGCTCAAGATGGGGTTGTCCGGCGGCAACGGCATGTTTGCCACGATGATGGTGGGCGGTGTGGTGTGCACGGCGCTGGCTGCGTCGGGTGCGCTGGCGTCCGACCTCAAGGTGGGCTACTGGATCGGCGCAACGCCCTCCCGCCAGCTCGCCCTCAAGTTTGCCGGCACGGCGGTGGCCGCCATCTTCTGCGGCATCATGATGTGGGTGATGGCCCAGGCCGATCCCGGACAGGGCTTCGGTACCGCGGCCATCCCGGCCCCACAGGCCTCGGCCATGAAAGAGATCCTGGTCGGTATCTTCGGCGCCCAGACCGCTCCGCTGCAGTGGTACCTCTTCTCTCTCGGTGTCTTGCTAGCCCTCATCCTGCGGATGACCGGCGTCCCCCCGCTGGCTTTCGCCCTCGGCATGTATCTGCCGATGGAGCTCAACACCCCAGTGCTGCTCGGCGGGATTCTGTCGTGGTTCGTCGGCCGCAAACGAGCGGATGACAGCGACGCCGACGTCAAGGCGCGAACCGACCGTGGGGTGTTGCTGGCATCCGGTCTGATTGCCGGCGGCGCCATCATGGGTGCCTTCGACGCCATCGCCAGCGCCATCATCAAACAGACGACGGGCTCCACCACCGCCAAGGAGGTGGTTCACATCCTATCGGACGGTGCCTTCGAGGGCCTCACCGGCGAGATCATCGGCAGCATCGCACTGGTAGCGCTGTGCATCTTCGTGGTGACGTTTTCTCGAAGGGCCAGGGCCAGCGTCGTAGCAACCCGCGACACAAATCCTCCTCTCAACTGAGACTCTCTCCAAAGGGAATTCAGAGTCGGTGTGACTGTCGATCACTGGACGGTTTCCATAGTTGCGCATATAACTATAAGGTGACAACTCACCCAGGAGGCCCTCGATGCCACGAACAGCCGGTTCACTGATCACCTTCGCGGCCGCTCTCGCGATCGCCGCCCCCAGCCAGTGGGTCCTGGCCGACGAGGATGATCATGCGGGCTTGACGTGGGAGGGGCCCGGAACCTGTCTCGAGTGTCACACCGACGAAGCCGCGGATGTCCACGGCTCGGTGATGTATCAGTGGCAGGGCGGGTCGCCGCAGATGACGACCGGACCGGCGAGCCAGGGAAAGATCGCCGGTGGCGTCAACAGCTACTGCATCAATATCCTCGGCAACTGGAACGCCTGCGGCGGCTGTCATATCGGGCTCGGCGCCATGCCCCAGACCGAGGCCACCCCGGCCGAGCTTGCCAACATCGATTGCCTGTTGTGCCACCAGCAGGCCTACAAACGCAAACGGGTCGACGGAGTATTCGTCCCCGACACCGAGGCGATGGCCATCACCATGGATCAGGCGGTGCAGACGGTCCACACACCAGTCCGCGCCAACTGCCTTCAGTGCCACGCCAAAGCGGGTGGCGGCGACGCGGTCAAACGCGGCGACCTCACCCTCGCTCACGCGGCCACCACCGACACCACCTTCGACGTCCACATGGCGACCACGGGCGAGAATCTCCGATGCCAGGACTGCCACACGTTTTCAGATCACAAATTTGCCGGCCGGGGATCGGACCTCCGACCGACCGACTCGGCAACCCCGCTCGAGTGCACCAACTGCCACGCCGAAATGGCGACGCCGTCCGGCCACGAGGGCTCCACCATCGACCGCCATGTCGCCCGGATCGCGTGCCAGACCTGCCACATCCCGCGCTACGCGAAGAACGCGTCGGACAGCGCAGCCACCGAGGCCACCGAAACCCACCGAACCTGGCTTGCCACCCACAGCCAGGCGCCACCCTTCCACCCCGCCATGGACAAAGCCAACGACCTGGTCCCGGTCTATCGTTTCTGGAACCGGCTCAACCGCAACTACCTGCTGCACGACGAGGCTGTGATCGATCCCGCCACCGGGCGCTATCCGACGTCGCGGCCGATCGGCCACGTCAGCGACTCTCAGAGCAAGCTCTACGCCTTCAAGTACAAGACCGCCGAACAGCCGATCACCAATTCGGGCAGCCGGCTGATCGCCCTCGACACCTCGGTCTTCTTTGCCACCGCCGACCCGGCGGACGCCATCGAACAGGGGCTGGTCAACATGGGGCTCAGTGCCGCGGAAGCCTACTCGTGGGTCGAGACCGACACCTTCCAGATGCTCAATCACGAGGTCTCACCGCACGGGCAGGCCTTACGTTGCAACGACTGTCATGGGGCGTCGGCCCGGATGAACCTGCAGCGGGATTTCGGTTACGGCTTGAGGGGCGACAAGAGCACCATCTGTTTCCAGTGCCACGGCGCTGAGGAGGACAAGGACTTCGAGGAAATCCACGAGAAACACGTCAAGGACAAACACTTCGACTGTTCGTGGTGCCACGGTTTCAGCCGCGAGGAACGGTCTCTGACGCCTTCGTCGCTCCTCTTCTTCGACGATTTCGAAAGCGCCAGCACGAACGCGTGGTCGCCTTGAGCTGTGGGCTGTAGGCTATGATCTGAGCCTCTTGCTTCAGCACTTGGTTCAGATGTTGCCCTGCGGATTCGTATGAACCGCAACCACAAAGACACGAAGCCACGAAGGATTTCACCAAGATGGTTTTCTTAGTGTCTTTGTGCCTTCGTGGTTGCGACGTCTCTCCGACTGGGAGATCGCTGATAAATGACCGTCCATTATCGCCAGAAGAGATTCTGAAGGCGGGGCCCTGAAGGACCCGCCACCCCAACGCCGATTTCAGCCTCCCGCGGGCGGGCCGTAAACGACCCGCCTACGTCATTGAGAAGGGTTGGGCTTACAGGACCGCCCGGTCACCGCGATGGCGAGGCCATTGGTTCGGCCAGGACCCAGCCGTCGGGGTCGACCTCGACTACAGTGTCCGTCGCGACGATGAACGACCCGCGACCGTTGTCCATCTCGATCCGGCGGCGTTCGCCGCCCACCTCCACCTCGAGTGGCATGACAAAGGCAGGATCGCTCCAGACGATCTCTACCTTTTCGCCTCCCGCATCCGCACGCCGCTCCACCCGCCACTGGGGGACATCAGCCTGGTGGAGATATCGATCCCAGAACCAGGTGAGGTCGCGACTGCTGAGTTCGCCCACAAGATCGGCAAAGTCCTGGCTCGAGACCAGGCCGTAGGCGTACTCGGGATCGTTGGCGAAACGATAAACCGCATCGAAAAAGACCTCGTCTCCCACCAACCAGCGCAGAGTGTGGAGCACCCACGCGCCCTTGTGATAGATGTCGCCGTTGTAGGCATCCGCCGAGGTCAGATTTGTGCCGGCCACCAGCGGCCGCTCGTTGGAGATCCGCGCGCGCAGTTCGTCCATGTAATCGAAATAGCGGTCCAACCCGAGCGTGTCGTTGACGTACACCGCCTCGGCATAGGTCGCAAACCCTTCGTGGATCCAGAAGTCAGCCCAGTCAGCGGCGGTGATCTTGTTGCCCCACCACTCGTGGGCCACTTCATGCAGCAGCAGGTCGTCGAACCCATAGCCGTTGTCGGTGAAGAGAGCGCCGTAGGCGACCAGCGTCTGGTGCTCCATTCCGTAGTACGGAGCGTGGGCAACGGCGAACTTGTCGTCGAAGAACGGGAACTCGCCGAAACGACGACCCAGAACTTCCAGGATCCGCGGCATCTGTTGCCACGTCGCCTGCGCGTGCGGCTCGTACTCGCGAACCGACCAGAAGACCAACGTTTCGTCGAGCGTGCCGTCGATTCCGGCGTAGGGGATCTCGATGGGAACGTAGGGGGCGATATTGACCGTCACCAGGTAATTGTTGATGGGATAGTGAACCCGCCATTTCGACGTCGCCGTTCCGTCGCCGTTGTCCGTCACACCGAGGAAAGCGCCATTGGACAACGCCACCAGTTCGGACGGCGCGGTGAGGGCGATGTTCATCCCCTCGTCGGGCTCGTCTGAGGGGTGGTCTTTGCAGGGCCACCAATTGTCGCCGCCGTCCCCCTCTCCGGTGACACCGATCCACGGTTCGCCCAGTCGGTGTTTCGGACCACACGAAACCGTCGATCCACGGCGGTCGCAGGGCGACCTTCGGCTCACCGCCGTAGGCAATCGTCACCGCGTGGCGTTCCCCGGCGCTCCACGCCGAATCCAGCTCCACCCGGATGACACCGCGGCGGTGGCGGAAGGGCCGCTCGACGCCGTCGACCTCGACCGTCGCCACCTGCATCCGATCGTCGAGGTTGATCTCGAACACCGAAACCGGCGCCAACACCTCGACAGTGACCGTGTTGACGCCTTCAATCGTCTTGGTAGGCGGGTCGACCACCACCGCCAGATCGTAGTGCCGGACATCGTAGGCCGCCATGGATGCGGGCAGCTTGCCGCCCGAAGGGAGCATCTGCCGCTTGACGTACCAGCCCAACCCGATCAACAGCGCGAACACCGCCACCAACAGGAACCCGACGGCGAGCATGATGATCTTGAGCCAACGAGGTAGAGGTTTCATTGCGGTCCCTTCAGTCGGTCAAACTCTCGAGGTAGGTCTCCAGATCGCGCGCCACATCGGCGTCGTGCATATAGGTGTTCGACGGGCAACTGACGGCGGTGCCGCGGGGCATGGCATCGACCATCCGTCGCACCTCGCGTTCGTCGTGCAGGGTGTCCGAGTTCGCATAGGCGACTGCCACCGGCGTCGTGATGCTTTCCAGACCGGGCATCGCCGAGTAGCCCTGGACCGCTCGCGCCGACAACTTGAGACGCAGGGCATCCGCCGCACGCACGGTCCGCACGTATCGAGCCATTTGCTCCGGGTCCGAATTCGAGTCGACCCTGAATTTCCGGAGGTACCAGATGACAAAGCCCTTCAGCCTCTCGATGAGCCACGCGGGAACCACCCGGACGGCAACCTTCCCCCACGCGGGAAAATAGAACTCCGCGTTGGGCCCGACCAGAAACGCCGCCCGCGCCGGCAACCTCGAGCCCTTGAGGGCCTCGAGGATCGCGTTGGAACCCATCGAGCTGCCGAAGAGAACGGTGCGGTCGTTGTCGAGCCCGAGCGTCCCGGCGGCACTCACCACATCGTCGGCAAGCCTCGGGATGGTGAAGCTCGACGGCTTCATGAGATGCGGCAGGATCTCCGCCGACCGTTTCTCCCGCGTCTCCAGATAGACCACCGGGCGATTGCGCACCAGCTCCTGCAGCAGCGCCTTCCAACCGGTCACCAGCGAGATCCACCCGGCGATGAAGAACACCGGAGAGGCGCCGTTTTCGGACAAAGGTGTCCAACGATAACACCTCAAGCCGGACACCTTCCTCGACCTCGACCCGGTCCTCGCTGAAACCGGCTCCATCGGCAGCAATCGGATCGAGGCCTTCTTTCACAATTGAAGGCTAGAGTAGACTCGCGAAATGAGCAACGACGAGAACCGTTTGCCGGTGATCAACCCTCCCCTGGAAGAGACTGACGATCCCTCGTGCTCATCCAAGGTCTACATCTCCAACGAAGAGGCGTCGCTGTTGGCAGAACTGCGCGGGCTGCGCGAGGCCTCCATCGACGTGCGCCGCCGGCTGGAGTCGGCCGAGGGCGACGAACGCTCCGCCCTTGAAACCCGGCTCGAAGATCTCCGGAGGCAGCGCGAAGAGGTCGCCGAGCGGCGCGAACGCGCCTTCACCCGGAAGATGATCATGCTCGGCCACCTCCCTCCCAATCATCCGGTTGAACGTCAATACTGAAGGTGGGCCGAGGCCCACCCTGCTTCGGACCACGGATTGAACGGATTGCAGAGTAGGTTCAGCCCACCATCAGAGCGTAACGGGAGCGCGGCGACCTCGCGGTGGCGGAAACACCCGACAAGGTGGTCGTTGACCATCCCGGTCGCCTGCATGTGGGCGTAGACGATGGTCGGACCGACAAAACGAAAACCGCGTTTCTTGAGGTCCTTCGAGATGGTCTCTGCAAGCGGCGTGGTGGCGGGAATCTCGGACATCGAGCGCCACGAATTCTGAATCGGTGTGCCATCGACGAAGGCCCAGATATAGTCGGAGAAACTCCCCTTCTCCTTTTGGACGTCGATGAACGCCTGGGCGTTTGTTACCGCCGACCCCACCTTGAGGCGGTTGCGCACGATTCCCGGATCGGCGAGGAGCTCTGCAACTTTCTTTGCATCAAAACGAGCCACTCGTTCTGGGTCGAAATCGTCGAAGGCGCGACGGTAGCCTTCGCGTTTCTTGAGGATGGTCGACCAGCTCAAACCTGCCTGCGCCCCTTCGAGGATGAGGAACTCGAACAGGGTGCGGTCATCAACAACAGGCACCCCCCACTCGATGTCGTGGTAGGCGACGTAGAGTGGGTCGTCCCCACACCATCCACAACGAGTGTTTTCGGCCATGCTCCCTCCCGTCTCCTCGCTGACAATGCCACGCGGCGGCGGGTCGATGTTCAAGATGTTCCGGCGTCCTGGTGTTCCCCGAGAAACCGCAGACTCACGGTCCGGCCGAAGGTCTGTTGAAAGAGATTCGCCTTTTTCTGAACGGTAAAGCCCTCGAGCAGCGCACCCGCGGTCCCGTCCAACCAGAGTGCGACCTCATCGTCGGTGACCTTCGCGGTCACGCCCGTCACCCGCTGGCGGTGTTCGCGGTCGAGAGCGTCGGCGACCCGGAGGAGAGCGGCAAGCCTGGTCACCCGGGAGCGCTCGCCTTCATCGAGAATCGTAAAGAAGTGGTGGTGATCCTGCGGGTGCGCCTTACGGTGATAGCGGGCCACATTGGCCACCAAGAGCATCTCGCGGTCGCCGAAGTTCGGCAGCTCGGTGTTGCATATGAGATAGAGCGAGTGCTTGTGGTGGCCCTTGAAGCTGACGAACTGGCCCATGTCGTGGAGCAGCGCCGCCGCCTGGAGGATCTTCCGGTCCTCGATCGCCAATCCGTGCAGCGACCGCAGCTGGTCAAAAAGCAGGACCGCCAGCCCCGCGACGTGGTGCGCGTGGGCCTCGTCGAAGAGGTACTTGCGGCCGACGATGGTGGCACTGGCCAGCACCTCGCGTTCCTGACGGTCCTCGTGATCGCGGGTGCGAACCAGGCTGTCGATCAGATCAAAGAGCACGCCTTCCTTGATGCCGACGCGGGGAACCGTGATCTCGGACGCACCGCTGAGCTCGGCGAGCCGTTCGTACACCATCGCGGCGGGCAGGATCACATCGGCGCGATCGTCCCGCAGACCGAGGTCCTCCACCCGCTGGCGGTAGGAGAGTCTGGCCAGCTGCTCGATCACCGCCCGCAGCGTCTCCACCGGAAGCTGGGTGACGCCCGTTTCGTCCGAAAATCCGGCGACCTTGGCCAGCGCCTCGATGTTGCCGCCGGTCGCGATATAGCCCGCCAATTGCTGGCCGTCGGACATTCCCGGCACCTTGAGCACCGAGATGTACTCGGCGAGGAGCCGCCGAAAACGCCCGGGATCGGAGCCGGCTTCGGTCAGTTCCTCGAGCAGTCGCACCGAACCCATGGTGTGGGATTCCGACCAGTAACACCCCTGTTGGTCGACCAACGAGACCTCGACGCTGCCGCCGCCGAGGTCCACCAGCAACCACCTCCGGTTGCCGAGCGCGACCACACGGGTGACCGCGGTATGGACCAGCCGCGCCTCTTCCGAGCCGCTGATGACCTCGATCTTCAATCCCGTCTCGGAGGTGATCCGCTTGAGGAACTCGCGACCGTTTTTGCTCTCGCGCACCGCGCTGGTGGCCACCCCGCGGCAGTGCTTGATGCCGAGCTCGTCCATCTGCTGTTTGAAACCGGCGAGGGCGGCGACCGCCGCATCCATCGCCTGCGGTTCGAGCCGTCCTGAAAGGAAGACGCTGTGCCCCAGCCGGACAGGACACCTCTCCGACGCGAGCACCACATACTCGATTTCGGAAGAAAACTCGGCCGCCAGGAACCGGATCGCGTTCGAGCCCATATCGACACACGCCACCCTGAGCGGAAAAGTCACGACCTCGGCCCCGTTGCGTTTCTTCTTACCCATGTTTTCCCAGATCGACCTCGAGCCATTCTACCCGCGGCCCGCGGTCTGCCACCGGCGGCCAAATTCCGAAATCCGAAATCCGAAATCCGAAATTCCGAATTCCGAATTCCGAATTCCTAATTCTTCCTGAGCATCTTCGGCGTTACCAGCCAACGCAGCTCGCAAACCGCTTTCGACAGATCGGCCCACGAGCCGTGCGGCAGATCGAGACATGCCACGGCCGCCGTCGGCATGCGGACCCGCCCACCGCCGATCAGCCGACCCACGAGCCCAGCCCAGGTGGGCTCGTGCCCGGTAATGAGGAGCCGATCCACGCCAGGGTCGACGCCCGCGAGAACCTCGAGCACCCGCTCCGGATCGCTGGCATAAAAGTCCGAGCTGGTCACGATGGCGCAACCCCACTCCCCCGCGGCGGCGGCCAGTTCCGCGGTACTCAACGCACGCACCGCGGTCGAGCTGATGATCAGGTCCGGAACGGTCCCGGTGTCGGAGAGAAATCGGCCCATCAGCCGCGCCGCCTTCTCCCCGCGCGAATTGAGCGGGCGATCGTGGTCTCGAACGAACGAGGTCCCCCAGTCGCTCTTGGCGTGGCGCATCACCAGAAGTGTCTTCATGCGATATCCATCGAGCGGGCCATCGTGTTCATCACCACCTCAGTCCGGCGCGACCACGGCGTCAACAACCTGCTCCCGGATGACCGTCCCGTCGCGAAGGCGGAGGGCTGTCAGGCTGCCGCCGTAGACACACCCCGAATCCACGCACGCGATATCGTGATCGCGGTGGTAACCGAGCAACGCCCAGTGACCGAACACCAGGGCGTATCCCTGACGGCGGACCGCAGAGCTCTCGAACCAGGGCCTCCAACCGGGTGGAGCCTTCTGGGGCGAGCCGGTGTAGGCGAGTTCGGCGCGGCCTTCAGCGTCTACCATTCGCATCCGGGTGAAGACAGCCATCGCGGCCGCCAGTTGGAGGTCATCCTCGAGTTCACCGCTCCAGCCCTTTTTGCGGCGGCCGGTGAGCGCACGGAGCAACTCTTTGTGGCCCGACCCTCCAAGCCGCTCGGCTGCTGCACCCGCGAGAGCGCGTGTGTGTTCGATGTTCCACTCCGGCATCAGCCCCGCATGGACCATGACGAAGGGCCCGTATTGGTGAACCAGAGGGCGCGTCCGCAGCCACTCGAGCAGTTTGTCGCGATCCGGCGCCGCCAGGACCTCGTCCAGGGTGTCGCCCTTTTTTGCCTTGGCCACCCCGGCGGCTCGCGACAACAGGTGGAGATCGTGGTTGCCGAGAACCACCTTGATGTCGTCGCGGTTTTCCGACGCCCACCGTAAGACCTCGAGCGACGAAGGCCCGCGATTGACCAGGTCGCCGACCAGCCACAGCTCGTCGCGACCCGGCTGCCAACCGATGCGCTCGAGTAAGAGCTCCAGCGTCAGCCAACAACCGTGAATATCACCGATGACCCAGGTCGTCATTCTTGCCCATCTCCGTCAGTATTCGATTCCATCATCGCCCCCCGGGAACCGAAGGCGTCACTCTACCAGCTGCCACTCCAAGGTATGGGTCATCAGGACTCCACCTTCTCTCCCACTCGTCTCGCCATGCAATCTGTCGCCGACTCGAGAGTACGTGATGCGTTGCGGCATGTCGTGCTCGGGATTTTCGAAAACCGCCAGCTGATTCTCCAGCCTCAGGAGCGGAAACTCGGTCATTCCCTCACCCATGGGACTGGCCACCAGCACCAGTGTGCCGGAGCGATCTTCGATCCGAAGGTATTCGAAAAAGGTGGGCCGTCCCGGACGGATCGTTCGGCCGACGCCCAGCATCACTCCCCCCCTGGGCGTCGTCCAGATCTCCTCACTGCCCGACTGCGCATCGGTCAGTTCAAACCCCGTTTCGGGATGCCCGGACATCAGGACCCAGTGGCCCACCAGCCATTCCAGATCGTCGAGGGACGCCTCCTCCGACGACGCCGCCACCGACAGAAACGCCAAGCCCAGAATCACCATGGGAATCCCGAACACCTTCAGGCTGAGGGCGGCACGGTTCATCGTGACCTCCTATCGAGAGTGAACGGTGCATTGTAGACGCACCGGGAGCCCGATCATACCGGTGGGCATTTCGGGATACACTCCCCACTCGGAGGTGGCGATGCGCCTACAACTCATGTCCTGGCCCGAGGTCGAGAAGTACCTGAAGATATCGAACGGCATCATCGTGCCCATCGGCGCCACCGAACAGCACGGTCCCACCGGTCTGATCGGAACCGATGCGATCTGCGCCGAGACCCTGGCATGGCGCGCCGGCGAGTTAGCCGAGGCCGCGGTGGGGCCGACGCTCACCGTCGGCATGTCCGAACACCACATGCACTTCCCGGGCTCGATCACGCTGCGGCCGACCACTCTGGTGGCGGTGGTCCGCGACGTGATTCTCTCGCTGGCGCGACACGGCTTTCGGCGCGTCTTTTTCATGAACGGTCACGGCGGCAACACCGCGTCCATCAACGCAGGCTTTTTCGAGGCCTATGCGCAGACGCCGCGACTCGTGGACGGCGGCGACGACGTCCGTTGTCTGTGCGCGGAGTGGTGGCATACACCGTCCGCACAGGCTTTGAGCACAGAGCTCTTCGGCGACAAGGACGGCGACCACGCCTCGGCGTCGGAGGTCTCGGTGGCCGCAGCCGCCTATCCCGAACACGTCAAAAAGGCCGACATGGCGCCCGAACCTCCCGCTTCCACACACGTCTTCGGTCCGGCCGATTTCCGCCGCCGCTACCCCGAAGGGCGTATGGGCTCGTACCCGGCCCTGGCCTCGGTTGAGGCCGGACAGCGGATCATCGAGGCAGTCGCCGCCGACCTGGCGGAGCAGTACCGGGAGTTCCTGGCGGAGGAGTAAACGGAAAAATTTCGGATTTCGGATTTCGGATTTCGGATTTTTCAGCGCACCCACCTACTCCATAACCGCATTGTGGTGCGGCCGTCCCGGCCGCACTGTGCGGGCGGGACGCCCGCACCACAAAGGTCCCGGAATGAGTCCCGCCCAGCGGAGGTGCCTGGCATCCTCTCGGAAACTCGGCGCGGAAACGAGCCACGTGCGGCGGAGGTGCCATTTTTCACATTGTTGGATCCTCTCTCCATCACGTCGGCAACGCGCCACCGGGCAAACAATGTGAAGAGGGGCTACTCTCGGGCAGAGCGCACTGAAAGGCGGGTTCGCTCGGAGTGCCCGGAACAGGCACGAGTGCGTGGGTGGGCGCGGACAGACAAGCAGCAGGAGTACAATCCCGACCGTACGGAGGTCTCCTTGAGTCCAGTATTTCGATTTTCAGCGCTTGCCGAAAAGATGCAGCCGTCACCGATCCGGGAGCTCTTCCAGATGATTCAGCGGCCGGGGATGATCTCGTTTGCCGGCGGCCTGCCCGACCCCGACACTTTCCCGGTGGAAGCCTTCGCATCATGCTGCCGACGTGCTCGAGCGTGACGGCCGGACAGTCCTCCAATACGGCGCGTCGGAGGGCTATCCACCGTTGCGGGACGCCATCCTCGACATGATGGAAATTCGGCTCGGCTATCGCCCCGCGGCCGGAGAGCTGCTCGTGACATCGGGCTCGCAGCAGGCGGTGGACCTGATCGGGCGCGCCCTGCTCGACCCCGGCGACGTGGTAGTGCTGGAGGCACCGACCTACCCCGGCACCCTCCACTGTCTGCGCAATGCCGGCGCCCGCTTCGCTCTGGTGCCGTCCGACGGCGACGGAATGCTGGTGGAGATGCTGCCGGAAGTGATCACCCGCGTCACGGACGCCACCGGACGCCGACCCAAGCTCATCTACACCGTGCCTGACTTCTCAAACCCGTCAGGCGCCTGCATGAGCCTGGAGCGCCGCCACCGCCTGGTGGAAATCGCGGGCGAGTTCTCCGTCCCGGTCTTCGAGGACGACCCCTATGGCAGGCTGCGGTTCTCCGGCGAGCCGCTGCCAACTCTGAAGACACTGGCAGGCGATGCACCGCACGTCATTTACGCCTCCTCCTTTTCCAAGGTGCTGGCGCCGGGTGTGCGGGTGGCGTGGACGGTCGCTGCACCCGAACTCATCCGTTCGATGGTCCTCATGCGGCAGGGAGAGGATCTCTGCACCTCCACGGTCACCCAGGCGCTGGTTGCCGAGTACTGCACCCGCGGGCTGCTCGAGGAACACCTCGGTCTGATCGTCGCCACCTACGCCCGCAAGAGCCGCGCCATGCAGAGAGGGTTGGAACAACACCTGCCCGCGGGAGCCGCCACCTGGCACCAACCGCAGGGCGGTTTCTTCTTCTGGCTCGAGCTGGCCTCGGGCGACAGCCGCTCTTTGTTCGACCGGGGAGTTGAAGCCAAGGTCGCCTTCGTTCCCGGCAAGGCGTTTTTCCCGGACGCCGACGAACAGGTGGGCGAGGTCCTTTCGGGCGACCGCTTCGCCCGTCTCTGCTTCACCTTCGCCGACGAGGCGGCCATCGAGGAGGGCTGCCGGCGATTGGGCGCGGTAATGGCAGGGTGAGGGACTGGACGCTCCAACCTCAATCCGCAGCCAATCGTTGGCGGGCATCGTCAGCCCACGGTCCGTCGGGCGCCTTGCTGAGGTATCGCCGCAAATATTTGCGAGCCGTCGCTGGGTCGCCAGCTGTGACACCGAGCAAATAGTACGGCTCCACGCTGTCCGGGTCCGCGTCCAGCGCACGCATCAAGGAAGCCTCAGCCTCGGTCGTATCACCGAGCAGCAGAAACGCACGCCCGAGGTTGAGATGGGCACTGAACATCTCCGGGTTGAGTCGACTCGCTCTCCGAAACCACCCGACCGCCTCCTCTGTGCGCCCGCTGTCGAGGAGACATGCCCCCAGATTATTGGCATACGATGCCTGACCAGGATCAAGGGACACCGCCTGCTCGTACGACCTGATGGCTTGCCCAGGGTCACCCTGGCGTCGTTGCACCTGACCCAGTAGTGCCCACGGGCGGGCATGGCCCGGAGCCCGTTCGACTGCGAGTAACGCCTCTTTCCCAACGTCGCCCTGCTCCTCAGGCGACAATCCGCCATACCATTTCAACGACAGGTCCTGGGGCCTGAGGTGTTCAAGAGGCTCGAGGCCTGGTCGGACAGCCAGCGCCTCCCGATCAGTCCACAACTGCGCACGGTCATCGAAGCCGACCAGCGCAAAACCGGGCGATCGATCGACAAGCTCGAGGGCCTGAACGTCTTCGTGGGCAATCAGAAGCGTCCTGACGCCACGCGATGCCACGACATGTTCAAGGGGCGTCGTCAGCATCTCGTTGAACAGACTCTCATACATGTAGTCGCGTCCATCCCCAAAAACCTGAAGACGCGGCCAGACCCGCCACATCAGATAACCCCCGAACGCCCACGAATTATAGAGGGGTCCCGGCAGCTCCCACTCCTCGAGCAGATCGACGGCGGCAATCGGCGCCGACAAATTGTCGAGACCCAGACCAAAACGGTAGTGGCGGCTCTGGTCCTGGTGAAGAATTGAAGCCCAGGGCGACAAGAGGCCCGCAGTCGCCGCGACGATCATCGCGAAAACCGCAATCGCCCGAACGGCAGGGTGAACCAAACGCTTCAGTGTCGGCGTGGAGCGAGATGATTTCTCTCCAATCGCTTCCGCCGCTACCGTTACCGCCCACGCCAGGACAGGTGCCCCGACGACTGCAAAAACACCAACGTGGCGAAGCGACCGCAGGGCCAGCGCAGCAAAGCCGAACCATAACGCCATGTCGGCCGCAGCAATTCGCCGCGAGACCGCAATCAAAAGGAGGCTCCCGATACTGAGCACTCCAAAGAAGAACGTGAAATCACTGAACGTGGGAGGTAACCACTCCCGGACAGCAGCTGCACGAATAGTGTCGGAGGTCACGATCCGAAATAGTGGTGTGAAGATCCCGACACCAAATGGCGTCACCATGATGGCCGGCAGACAGGAACCTGCAATCAGGAGCAGCCGCCGCCCATCGCCTGGACAGCCGCGAGCCGCCAGAAAAGGCAGACGTCCGGCCAGAAGGGATCCTATTGCGTGCGTCGCCACAATAACCGGCACGAGAACTACGCCCGGGTGTAGATTCGCCCAGAAAACGCAGAGGACCGGGATCAACCACACACGGCGCCTTGAGGGATCTGCGATGGAACCGAGGCACAGCAGATCAACTAATGGCAGCAGCAGCAAGGTGAAAATCTCCGGACGGGTATAAAGACGGAATCGCATCAATACCACACAAACCAGGAGAGCGAGCGGCACCGCGAGACCGCGAGCCCCCCGTGCGCGGGCGGCCACCGCCAAGAGGAGAACGAGCACGCCGACGGCGGCCGCCTTCGCGGCCACCAGGAGTTCGAATCCGCCGGTTCGCCAGATCAGCGCCGCCACGACATTCGACAACCACTCGTGGTTCGGGAACTCGGCTTGGGTCGTCGTGTAGGAGTAGACCTCCGCCTTTTCCAATCTACCTGACTCCAGGATCCGCTCGCCGTTCCTCAGGTGCATGAAAAAATCGGATTCAGACACGAAAAAACACGACAGCAGGACCGCTGCGCCCGCAACGACGAGCGTCAGCACAAGCCCAACTGTCTGTCGACGCTTTCCTGACGCCGAACGCTTGAAGATACTCACAACGCTGTGGGACCGAACCGCGGCACGACCCGCCGAAATGTGCCACGGTTCTGAACACCTATCGGTCTCCCGTCTGGGAACTCCGAGAGAGGCCGGGGGGATATTGACGCAATGCGTATCCCCTCCCGAAACCTGGCAGGAATGCAAGTACTATGTTGCGTTTGCAACGATGAAGCCTCCGATGCCCGGAAGTCGGACCTGCGGTGACCGCCACTCGAGTTTATCACCGAGAAAACGCGCTCAGCGATGCCTCTGCCCAGCCGTTCCTGCCTGAAATTCACGAATGGATGCATGTTGAAAATTCGGCTGGAAACGTCGATAGTGAGGGCATGAATGGATCCGTCAGACGAGCTGTCAATTCCGCCGATTGCCAACAACTCCGCAAATTACGGGCGTTGGCGATTGCGGCCGTCAGTTGAAGAGCCAAAAGCACCGGATGCCGCCGGCCGGCGCGCCACGGGTATCCAGGCATTCCGACGACAGATCAGCGAATTCCGGCCAACACCGAATCAGCTTCCGCCAGCCATTTGGCGGCATCGGGTTCGCCGGCGCCCATCTCGCCCTTCGCAAGCTCGATAGCCAGCGTCAAGGCCTGTCGTGCCTCCTCCCGCCGGCCGTTCTCGAGCAAGGCCTCGGCCACAACCAATTGATTTGGCGGGTAGTCAGGAAAAACTCTCACAGCGGCCAGTGCGTGGGTCAGACCAGCTTCGGAGTCACCGGGCCCGGTGGGCCAACCCGGCGCCCGCAACAGGACCAGGGCGAGGACCCGGTCGCCGCCGGCGAAGTCCAGTCCCGGCGCGACTGTGATGACCTCTTCCAGCAGCTCGACCATGACATTGAGACCATCGACAGCGGTGGACGGTCGCTCGCGCGCCTGTTGGCCCACGGCCAGAGCCAAGCGGTAGGTGCACGCCGCCACCGACGGATAGTTCCGGACGCAGTGCTGACCGATCTGGACGCCTTCGACGGCGAGCGCCTCGCGACGATCGGCGTCCGCTTCGTGCTCCACCATCCAGGCGGTGGCCCGGGCAGCCCCGAGGAACGCTTCCACCGGCGCCCCTTCGGCCCGCATGGCTTCGAGATACAGGGTCTGGGAGCGCGCCATCGCCTCGGTGTCCGGCCGTCGACCGAACTCGAGATCGGCACGAACGATCATGGCGCTCGAGTCCGCGGGCTGCGCAGCGGGCGCGCTTGCAACAGCACCAATCGTGGAGATCGGGGGCGGTTCCTTGAGGGCCGATGTGCATCCAAAAACCACGACCAGGGATGCGAGGCAGAAGACCTTACCCCGCAGCAGCCCTGCACTCACTCGTGGGCCCCGGAGAACGCCTTCTCGGCACGCTCGACGACCATCGGGTCGACGGGCACGAATCGTTCGAGGCGCACCCCCGCCAGCGCCTCGGCGGCTTTCGGCTGGTCATCGAGCCCCTCGAGGACGGCGAGTATTGCGGCGAGCCGATCGGGCGCGACGCGATCACCCACCGAGCACACGATCGACACCGGCAGGTTCTGGGAGCTCCGAACGACTTCGAGCTGGTCGGAAAACGGCAACCGTTCGAGGGCGTCGGTCTGGGCGGCGTCGAGGAGAAGCGCAACGTTCTCGCCCTTCGCGGCCCTGCGCAGCCCCGACAACACCGCACCCGAAAAGGTGATGGTCACAGATTCCGGTACCTCACCCCAGTCTCCGAGCGCGGGTCCCCTGACAAAACGCGGCGAGTGGCCGGCGAGGCTGAAAAGTTCATATCCCTCGAGGTCCGCCGGTTCGTTCACCGACCCCACACCGGCCACCAGGGACCACGGTTCCAGAGGCTCGCGACCGCTGGGAACAGCCATCAGTCGCGGGCGCAAGTCGAGTTCCGCGCGGTGCTCGAGAAAAAAGGGCAGGGTCACCAGCATCAGGGCGACATCCGGTGACTGGAGACTCGCGACCCCGCCCTCTTCGGTTTCGAAGTACACGGCCCGGACGGCTGCTGTGTCCCAACCAGCAGCGGCAGTGATCGCCGCGGCCAGTCCATCCATTGCGGGCTGCGCTTCGGCGGTTGAGCCCGGGTACCCTGGCGCGCACACCACCACCGCCAAACCGTTGGCTGCAACCGGCGAGGGGATGGCCAACACACCGATCGTCAGAAGCGCGAACGTCCACGATGCCATCACGCAATTCAAGAACATAAGGTCATCATACTGTGTCTTTGGTTGACCGTTCCATTGAGGCACGGCTGGTGCCGGTCTTCAACGCCATCGTCGCCCGGCGGTGGCTGGTCGTGGCGATTTATGTCGTCGTGCTGGCGGCCGCGGCGATGCTCGCCTTCGACATTCCCCGGGACAACTCGATCGAAAACATGGTGGTGGCGTCGGACCCCGAGGTCGCTGTCTCCCACGAATTCAGCGCCCTCTTCCCGGAAGGCGAGACCGTATATCTCATGCTCGAGACCGAAGATCCTCTCGGCTCGGGCCCGCTGGCAGATCTTGAACACCTTGAAGCCGAGCTTGGGGCCATTGACGGCGCCCAAGCCTACTCCATCGCCACCATCTGGCGTCGGAGCCGCCCCGGCACCGGGTCGCCGGTTGATAATTTGGAGACGTTTCAAACGGTCGTCGGAGGCACCGACTTCTTCCGCCGCCAGGGCCTGATCGGCGACGGCTTTCTCGCCATCATCCTCGCCCTTGACGCTCCAGCTCCAGACGTCCGCGATCGACTCCTCGCCGACATCGACGTCGTCGTCACCGGGGTTCCCGCCTGGTCCTCATCCATCGACCGCGTGCGCCGCATCGGCCGGCCGTGGATCGACGCCTGGCTCGAACGTGAGACCTCATCGTCGAGCGCGCGCTACTTCCCTTTGTTCGGCGCCTTCATCATCAGCCTGGTCCTCGGGCTCTACCGGTCCTGGCGGGCGCTGGCGGCAATTCTGGTGTCGCTTGCCGCAGCGGTGTTGCTGGGGATGGCCTTCGCAGGCCTCGCCGGGCTCTCCTTCACCATCGTCTCGTCGCTGGTCCCTCTCACCCTGATGGTGACCGCCACCGCGAGCCTGGTCTACCTCCACTCGCGTTTTGTCGACCAGCCCGACGGTGTCGACCTCGAGACCCACCGCACCCGGGCCCTGGCCAACAAGTTCATCGCCGTGACGGCGTCGGTCTTCGCCGCGTCGGTCGGGTTCGCCGCTCTCACCGTTTCCAACATCCGGCCGATTCGCGAGCTCGGGATCTGGACATCCGGCGGTCTCCTCCTCGGCTGGATCGTCTGTTTCACTCTCTACCCGGCGCTTCAGACCATCCTTCGCGCACCGACGAGACGCCACCGGAGCGATCGCCGGGGCGTGGGTCAACCGCGCCGCCGAGGTCCTACCTCTTTGGTCCTACCGCTGGCGTTGGCCGCTGGTCATCGCCGCCTCGGTCCTCGCGCTGGCCGGGTTGATCGCCCTGCTCGGCATCCCGGGACTTCTTCCCGGGATGAAGCTCGAAACCGACTCGATGGCCTATATCGACCCGGACCAACCGGTGGCACGCGACACCCGTTACTTTGAGGAACACGTCCTCGGACTGACCTCGGCAAATATCTGGGTCACGACTCCCGAGTTCGGGGTTGTCGACCCGGATATTCTTCGCGGCCTCGATACCTTCACGCGCGAACTCGAGCGGGCCCCGGCAGTTGGTTCGGTGGTCGGTCTGCCGTCGATTCTCAGGCTCCGACGCTACCTGGCAGGCCTCGGCGACGAACTCCCCACTGATCCGACGACCTTCGACCGGCTTGCCGCCGATCTCGAACAGCTCCTTCTGAGCGAGGAGTCAGTGTCCCGATGGGTCGACCTGGGCTCCCTCTCTTCGACCTACCTGACCGTGACGTCGGCCGCCGGCGTCGGGCACGGGATGGACGATCTGAACGCGGCCATCGCGACCGCCTGGACCGCAGTGGCGACGACGGACCCTGCCCTCGCCGGGTGTTCCTACCAACTCGCCGGCAGCGGAGTACTCCAGGCGACCATCGCCGGCAACCTGGTGCCGACCCTGGTCGAGAGCTTCGCCATCACCTTCTCCATCATCTTCGTCACCTTTATCCTGGTCTTCCGTTCGGGCCCGGCGCGACTCAACGCCATGGTGCCGTCGCTCTTCGCGATCCTGGTCACCTTCCTGGTCATGCGCCTGACCGGGATCCCATTCAACATCGCGACGATCCTCATCGCCACCACGGTGCTCGGGGTCACCGAGAACGACCAGATCCACTTTTTCTACCACTTTCTCGAGCGAAGAAACGGGGGCGAGACCGAGGCGGCTCTGGCCCACACCATCCGGGTCGCCGGCCACGCCATTCTCTTCGCCACCGTCATCAACGCCGGTGGATTTCTCGCCCTCACCCTGTCCGATCTGCCGCCGATGCGTCAGTTCGGGATCGTCACCTCGATGGCCTTCGCCCTCGCGATGATCGCCGACTTCACGGCCCTGCCCGCCGCCCTGTGGATTCTCTTCAGAGAGCGGCCGGCTTCCGCGAAGAACGAATCCTGAAGGTGGGCCAAGGCCCACCCTACGGGTCCGCCTGGTCAGTGGTTCCGGCGCGACGTGGGTCTCGTCCCACCTTCGGTCTCTTGAATTCCATGGAGTGACCCGGATAGGCTCTTCAACTCGGGAGGGACTTCATGCGCACGCTTCTCTTGATTGCGATGTGCTCGATCGGCGTTACCGTCGCCATGGCCGCCCAACTCGACGATCCCCTCGCGGGACACACCATCTGCATCGACCCCGGCCACGGCGGAACGGCTGACACCGATTCCTTCCGCGTCGGCCCGACCGGCGAGCGTGAGGAGTGGATCGACC
>CAVQQV010000030.1:0-32627 GCA_963714885.1 Candidatus Sulfomarinibacteraceae bacterium
TCCGTGAATGGGCGTTCGTAAGCGAGGAACGTCAACGCCGATCGTCGCTCCGACAAAAAGAGCTCCAACGAGCGCTTCGTGTTGAGGGTCAGCCGCGCCATCGGCTGCACCGCCTCCGCCTGCAGGGCCTCCGGTATTGCACGTAGTTGATGACGGTGGTGATGATCAGCGGCACAAGGGCGACCGTGGCGGTCGCGACAACCACCGACCGTCCGCAGGGTACGGTACGCACCGTTGCGGCACGCTCCCGTCCGCTTCGACAGGCTCCGGCAGGAAAAATGAGGCAGGAGGTGCGGCGGAGGGACATCCGAGGCGGCTCCTCAGCCTCCTGCGACTTTCGGCGCGCGTCTCTTCGAGCCGCCGGTACGCCGCCTTCATGGTCTCGGTCAGCACTTCGATGTCGACCGGTTTACGGAGATAGGCGAAGGCGCCGAGCTCCCGGGCCATCACTTCGTCGGCGTCGGTGCCGTGGCCGGTGAGAATGATGACCTCGGTGCTCGGGTGGGTCCGTTTGACCCGCCGCAGCACCTCCATGCCGTCGATCCCCGGCATATTCAGATCGAGGACCATGACCTCGGGCTCGTCGTTTTCCACCATCGCGAGCGCCTGCTCGCCGTTGAACGCGACCACCGGTGTCATGCGCCGGGTCTGCAGCCGCTCGGACAAGGCGAGAACGAACTCCTCCTCGTCGTCGACGAGCATGACCTTGGACGGCACCTCGATGTCGATGTCGAACGAGATCCCGGGTTCTCGGTAGTTGGGCCCGGTCGGGCGGACCGCCGATCGAACGCCCGGCACGGCGGCGGCAATCTCCACGAGCTCGCGCTCGAGGCGCTCGAGAAACATCGTGTGCTGCTTGATCAGAATCGTGATCTCGCCGTCGCGGCCACGACATCAGCATCGTGACCGGCCGTCGCCAGCGCCACTCCGACTTCGGCCGATAACCGGAAATCGCGGACAGCCTGTTCCACGACGGCGTCACTGCCACCGCGGGTTGCAGGGCGTGGGTGGTGATCATTTCGACAGCGTCGTCCACCGACGACTCCTGCATCGCGATAAAGACGTCGTAGAGGTCCTTTTCCCAGCGGCCGCGGTCGAGGAGAGCGAGGGTCCATTCGGCCCGCAACTCATCGTCCTTGCTGATCTGGCGTTGGGCATCTCTCTTCGCTACGCCTTCCGCCTGCGCCTGCCGAACCCGGAGTCGTGGGTCCCACCGAGACACACCTTGAGGACGTCGGTCAACGCCGGTGGGACGAGGTGGCCCACCCGACCCAGGTACACACGGGTCTTGCGCCGCCGATCATCGTCGCCACCGCCGCTCGCAGATGGGCAACCAGGAGGGCTCGATCACGGCGGATACCGTCGAGCAGTGAATGCGGGCCGTACACCAGCTTTTCGAACCGGCCGGCGGCCGATATCGGAGTGCTTCCGCGGCGGCCGCCGGCGAACAGCTCCTCGTCCGTAGTTCGACGGCGCAGAGTCGCTCCCGCACGTCGGCCGCGACCTCGGGCCCGCGGCAGAAGACACCGGCGTCAATCGCTACGATTGCCATGCCGTCCGCTCCCTCCGATTCGCTGGGGGCACCCTCGAAGCTCGCGTGTCCAGTTACTGGACCACTCCACGAACGGCCCCGCAAAACCACCCAGAGTCTACCACCGAATTGCGACGGTCATTGAGAAGAAGAGCGGGTTTTGCGGCGCCTGAAACGGCCATGGGATACCCGCATATCGGCGAATGCAGCCGAAGTCGACGGTCGCTCGGACCAGTCACCGCCCCCAGTAGTAGAGCAGCAGAAAACCGAAGAGACCGAGCACCGCCCAGAAGGCGATGGCGCCGGTGTTCCATGTGCGGGCAAAGACCCCGGTCGGGCCGTGGAAGCGGTAGACGAGCCGGTAGGCGCGCCCGAGAAGCACGCCCGCGACGATCGAGAAGCCCTCGTTGAAGCGGTTGATGCCTGCGGCAAACCTGCGGATCAGAGCCGGCAGCATCTTGCGGTATGTCCAGTCGAAGTCGAGGTTGATGCCGGCCTTCTCGGGCGGGTAGATGCCGGTCCTCACCAGCACCGCAAAGGCGAAGATCGCGAAGACGAGGAGCTGGAACGACGTCAGGACATGGCCCGCCGTGTAAGGCTCGTAGTCCCCGACCGGGAAGGGCAGGATGCTGTAGAGCGGCGCCGGATAGAGGCCGATGAAGAGGCACAGGGCGGCGCCGGCCACCATCGCCACCAGCATGTTCCACGGCGCCTCCTTGACCCGCAGTCCCGAGTCGTGGGCGAAGAAGGCGAAGTACGGGATCTTGATCCCCGAGTGCTCCATGACGCCGGCCGACGCCACCAGCAGACCGATGAAGATCCACGTCATGTGGTGGTGCTCCACCGCCGAGATCACCATCGACTTGGTGACGAAGCCGGAGAAGAACGGAAAGCCCGAGATCGAGGCCGCGGCGATGTAGACAGCACACCGTGGTCACCGGCATCGACTTGTAGAGCCCGCCGAGTTCGGTGGCCTTGATGGTGCCGGTGCGATAGAGCACGGCGCCCATGGTCATGAAGAGGAGCGCCTTGTAGAGGATGTGGGCGAAGGCGTGCGAGACGGTGCCGTTGAGCGACAGCGCGGTGCCGATGCCGATGCCCACCACCATGTAGCCGAGCTGGTTGTTGAGGCTGTAGGCGAGCACCTTGCGGAGGTCGTTTTCGATCACCGCGTAGAAGACCGGGAACAGCGGTCATGACCACGCCCATCGGGATCAGGATCTCGGTGCCCGGGAAACCGCGGGCGAGGGCGTAGATGGCGAGCTTGGTGGTGAAGGCCAGAGAAAAACCGTACCGGTGACGGTGCCGTTGGGGTAGGCGTCCTGGAGCCAGTTATGGAGGAAGGGGAAGGCGGACTTGATGCCGAAGGCGAGGAAGATCAGGACCACGCCCGGGCTCGCCGACGACAGGAGACCGTCGTCGCCGATCAGCTGTCCGAAGGCGATCGAACCGGTGGCCGAGGCGTGGAGGATCACACCCGCCAGCAGCAGCACGCCCGACCCCACCTGGATCACCAGATAGCGCATCCCCGACCGGTAGGCGGCCTCGGTGCGGCTGGCCCAGATCAGGAAGACCGACGACGACGGCCGTCAGCTCCCAGTAGACGAAGAGGGTGATCAGATCGCCGGCAAAGACCGCCCCCACCGCCGCACCGACATAGATCATCGCCGCGACGTGCTGCATGGTGTCCTTGACGTGGAGCGCGTAGATCGCGGACAGGAAGGCCGCGAGGTGGAAGATGTAGCCGAAGACCAGGCTCAAGCGGTCGACCCGGATGATCGTGAGCTCGTAATCGAAGAGCCGCATCTGGTGCAACACACCCGGATCGAGCGTCAGGAGTTGCAGGAAGCTCGCGACCGGCAGCGCCACCGCCAGCCCCGGCTGCCAGCGCTTCGGCAGGAGCGGGATGAGGAGCGCCCCGACGATGAGGATGAGCCCGGGGGGCATGACCTCAATCATCGTAGTAGTCCTCGGGCCGCCACAGGAATCGACGGAGGTTCTTGCCGATAATTACGATCACCCAGAAGGCCGCAAAACCGAAGAATCCGTAGAAGTTGGGGAAGCCCTCCCAAGCCGAGTAGGCGTGGCGGTGGATGAAGAAGTCAGCCGTGCCCAGCAGCACGCACACCGCCACCAGGCCCCAGTAGAGCCGGTTGACGTTGCCGGGCTGGTCGAGCCAGTACTTCTTCTCGTCATTCATGGCGTCACGATCCCCGTCAACAGCACGTAGATGTCTTCGGCGTAGAAAAAGGCCGCGACGCAGCCAATGCCCGTCAGAAGCGGCGGCAGTACGCACAGGAACGGCGCCTCGTGAATGCCCCCTGCCGGGTTGTGATCGTGCCCGTCATCCTCCGGCGGAGGCCGGAAAAAGGCCCGGCCGACGACCGGCATCAGGTATCCGATGGAGAGGAGGGAGCTCGCCATCAGCACTCCCATCATCGCCAGCTGATCGGCCTCCACCGTTCCGAGAATCAAATACCACTTGCTCCACGAACCGCCCATCGGCGGCAAGCCGATGACGCTTAAGGAGCCCAACAGAAAGGCCAGGAAGGTGAAGGGCATCCGCCTCCCGAGCCCGTCCATTTCCGAGATCTCGGTCTTATGGGCGCCGACCATGATGGCGCCGGCGCAAAAGAAGAGGGTGATCTTGCCCATCGCGTGCATGGCGATGTGCATGCCGCCGCCGAGGACGCCCGCCGAGGTGGCAAGCGCTCCGCCGAGGACGATGTAGGAGAGTTGGCTTATGGTCGAGTAGGCCAGTCGCGCCTTGAGGTTGTCCTTGGTGAGGGCGATGATCGACGCCGCGAGGATGGTGAAGGCCGCGACCCAGGTCAGCCAGTAGCTCGCGCCGGTGGCCGCCAGCAGATCGATCCCGAAGATGTAGACGATGATCTTGAGGACCGTGAACACCCCCGCCTTGACCACCGCCACCGCGTGCAGCAGTGCGCTGACCGGCGTCGGCGCCACCATGGCCGCGGGCAGCCAACGGTGAAACGGCATCAACGCCGCCTTGCCCGTGCCGAAGGCATACAGCGCCAACAACGCGATGAGGTGCCAGCCCTCGACCCGTCCCGCGAGAATGCCTCCGGGCCGGAACTCGGTGGTCCCGGCGGCGAGATACGTCCAGACCAGGGCGAACAGGAAGAAGCCGATCGAGGTCCCCATCAGGATCCCGAGGTAGATGCGGCCCGCCCTCTTTGCGGCCTCGGTGCCGTGATGGGTGACCAGCGGATAGGTGGAGAGGGTGATCGCCTCGTAAAAGACAAAGAGCGTGAAGACGTTGGCGGCAAAGGCAACGCCGAGGGCGCCCGAGATGGCGAGCGCGAAGCAGATGTAGAAACGGGTCTGGTTCTCCTCGTGGTGGCCCCGCATATAACCGATCGAATACAGCGTGGTCACGATCCACAGACCCGAGGCAACCAGCGCGAAGAGCATGCCAAGCGGCTCCACCTCGAAGGCCAGGTCGAGACCGGGCAGGACTTCCAGGAGATCGAGGCGGGGGCGCGCGCCCGCCCGGACGGCCGGCAGGATCACGCCGGCGACAACGGTGAAGAGAGAAGCTCCTGTGACGAGCGTCGCAGTCTCCCGGAGGTTGGGCCAGCGCCTGAAGAGACCGATCAGAACGGTGCCCGTCAGCGGCAGCAACACCGCCAGACCGACCGCGCTCTGGATACTCACTGCCCCACCCCCAGCAGCATTCGCGCGGCCGCGGAGGCCGCGCCCACGCTGAGCGAGGTGAAGATGCCGAAGAACACGGTGGCGCCGGCCAGTACCCAGATCGGGCCCAGCAGGCTGAAGGGAGCCTCTTCGATCTCGGGGGCGTCATCGGGCGGCTGCCGGAAGTACGCCACCTCGACCACGCGCCAGATGTAGATCAGCGCGAGCAGGGAGCTGAGGAGAATCAACACCGCAACCGGCCACAACCCCGCCTGGATCGCGCCCATCACCAGGTACCACTTGCTGACAAAACCGACCGTCAGCGGAACCCCGATCATGCTCAGGCCTGCGACCACGAATGCCGCCATGGTCCACGGCATGCGGCGACCGAGACCGGCCATCGCCTCGAGGCGCACCGAACCGGTCCGCAAGAGCACCGCGGCCATCACCAGGAAGAGCCCACTCTTCATGAGCGCGTGGTTGAAGAGGTGGACCAGACCGCCGGTCAGCCCGCTCACCGACACCAGGCTCAGACCGAGCACCATGTAGCCGATCTGGGCGATGCTCGAGTAGGCCAGCATCCGCTTGATGTTGTCCTGAAAGATGGCCACGAACGAACCGGCAAACATCGCCGCGATGGCCAACGGCATGAGCACCGCGTCGAGGCGCAGCGCGTCGAAGGCGAGCGGCGCTCCGAATATCGAGAACAGGAACCGCACCAGCACGTAGTAGGCGACCTTGGTAGAGGTTGCAGCGAGGAAGGCGGTGACGATCGCCGGCGCGTAGGTGTAGGCGTTGGGCAGCCAGATGTGGAGCGGGAAGACTGCGAGCTTGATCCCGGTGCCGATGCAGATAAAGGCCAGCGCAACCAGCACCGTCCGGTTCGGCCCGACTGCCGCCAGCTGCACCGCCATGTCGGCGATGTTGAGGGTCCCGGTGACCATGTAGATCATGCCGATACCGAGGAGGATAAAGGTACCGCCGATGGTTCCCATCACGAGGTACTGGATCGATGACGTCAATGCCCGCCGGGTGGTGCCCTGCGCGATCAAAGCGTACGACGAGAGCGACGAGATCTCGAGGAACACGAAGATGTTGAATGCGTCGCCGGTGACGGTCATGCCTGCGAGCCCGGTCATGCACAACAGGTACAGGGCGTAAAACTTGTGATGGTTTTCGCGCCAGATCTCCTGGTCGAGGCTGCGTGGGCTGGCGGTGAGAACGATGGCGCAGATCGCGGTCACCACCAACAAAACCAGGGCGTTGAGCAGATCGATTCTGAGCTCGATGCCCCACGGCGCCCGCCAACCACCCTCGGCGTAGGAAATGGCGCCAGTCTGGACCACTCGATTGAAGATCACGCACGCGCTCGCGAACGAGCCCCATGCCACCACCATCGCAATCGCCCATGCGACGCGCGCCCGGCGAACGATCAAGCACACCGCCGCCGAGAGCAGGGGCAACGCGATCTGGAGCGCCGGGAGGTCGTCGGAGAAGCGGGCAAACAGATCGCTCACACGTCTTCCTCCCGCTCGATCTCGCGCAGCTCGTCCTCCTCGATGGTCCCGTAGGCCTCGTTGATGCGCACCACCAGGGCAAGGGCGACCGCGCTGGTGGCAACGCCGACCACGATGGCGGTCAGCATCAACACGTGTGGTAGCGGGTTCGAGTACACCGTGATGCCGGCCTCCGCGATCGGCGCGGTCCCGCCCTGCACCTTGCCCATGGCGATGTAGAACATGATCACCGACACCTGGAAGATGTTGAGGCCGATGATTTTCTTGACCAGGTTGTCGCGCGAAATGACCACGTAAAGCCCGGTCATCATCAGAAAAATGACGATCCAATATGGATAGAGGCCGCCCTCAAACATCGCGGCGCCCCCTCCCCGCGAAATTGAAGAAGATGGTCGACATCACAGAAGCCACGGTGATCCCGACCCCGAGCTCCACCAGAAGGATGCCGAGGTGTTGGCCGTGCACCGGGTCGTGCGCCAGCGAACTGTAGTCGAGGAAGTTGCCGCCCTCGAAGATAGCGGCGATGCCGACGCCACCGTACAGCAGAACACCGAACGCGACCAGGATCTCCAGCACCCGCGGCGGGAAGACCACCTTCGCCGTCTCGAGACCAAACATCAGGGCGTAGAGGATGATCGCGGCGCCGAAGATGACCCCGGCCTGAAAGCCTCCGCCGGGACCGTAATCGCCGTGAAACTGGACGTACAACGCGAACAGCATGATCACGGGAATCAGCAGCTTCGACATCACGCGGATGATGATGTGCTTGATCACCGAACGCCTTCCCCTTCGTCGGCGTCTTCGCGGCTTCGCCACCGGTAGAAGGTCCGTGCGCCGCCCAACAGCAGCATCACGCCGACACACGCCGTGAAGATCACCGTCGTCTCGCCCCAGGTGTCGTAACCACGGTAAGAAGCGAGAATCGCGGTCACCATGTTGGGCACCCCGATCTCCGCGACGGTGTCCTCTATGTAGTGGTCCGCGACGTGGTGGTGGATCGGCGCCGCGGGGTCGCCGTAACGCGGCATATCAAAGGTCGCGTAGACGAGAGCCGCCCCGGTCAAGACCACGGCTATCAGCGCCATCGGCTGCGGCCGCTGATACAGCGTGCTCTCCTTGCTGGTGGTCAGCGACAGCGTGGCGAGCATCAGGATGGTCGAGATGCCGGCGCCGACCGCGGCCTCGGTGAAGGCCACGTCGACCGCGTCCATTACCGTGAACAGAGAGGCCGAGAGCAGGCTGAAGATTCCCATCATCATCACCGCCGCAAACAGGTCCTTGAGACGAATGATGGCGATCGCGATGACCGCAAGAAAGGTGAAGAGGACGATGTGGATGACGTCAATCATCACCGGCCTCCCGCTCGAGGTCGTGACCGAGCATGGGCTTGAGGCCGCGCATGTAGGCCGCCTTGGCGAGAGCGTGTCCCGCCAGCGGGCTGGTGGTGGCGAGGAAGAGCAGGAGCATGACGAGCTTGATGGTGACGAGCCACGAGTCCGACGCGAACATCAGACCGACGATCAGCAACCACGCGCCCATGGTGTCGGTGATCCCGGCGGGGTGGATGCGGCTGTAGAAGTCCGGGAAACGGAGGATGCCGATGCCGCCGATGATCAAAAACAACGAACCCGAGACGACGAAAAACCACAACAGGACGTCGATAACCGGCAAGCCCATCAGTACACCTCGTCCTCGTCGTTCTCCATCCCCGCGAGGTCGTTGAACCGGGTGAACTTCATCACCGCGATGGTGCCGATGAAGTTCATCAACGCGTAGACCAGTGCGAGATCGAGGAAGTCGGGGCGGCCCGAGAGAAAACCGTAGACCGCGATCAGAAGCACGGTCTTGGTGCCGAAACTGTTCACTGCCAGGATGCGGTCAAAGACGGTGGGCCCGAGAATCGACCGCACGAGCGTCATCGCCATGCACACCAGCAGGGCCGCCGTGGCGGCGCCAAACGCTGCCATCACGCGCCCAATCCTTCGAGCCGGGTGACCCTCCGGTCCATCTCACCTTCGAGCAGGCTCTCGGCCACGTCGTCAGCAATCGCGTGGACCGTGATGTAAGCACCGTGGACCCGGATCGAAACGGTCCCTGGCGTGAGGGTGATCGAGTTGGCGTAGATCACGCGGCCGAGATCGCTGTGCTGGGTGGTCCCGGCCTCGATGATGCGAGGGCTGATCCGCAAAACCCGCGGGTTCAAAACACGGCGCGCGACATCCACATTCGACTTGAAGATTTCTTTGACCAACCACGGCACGTAGAGCGTGGCGCGCGGGATGAGGTGTACCGGCTCGGCCTCGTCGTCGACGATCCCCATGCGCAGGCTCAAAAAGACGACGAACAGGCACGAAGCAACGCCGAAGGAGATCATCATGGTGGTGTAGTGACCCGAGTTGAGGAGCCACACGCCCATCAGGATGATAAACAGGGAGACCGCAGACTTCACCGGATCACCCCGTGACATTCCAGGCTGGAACTCGGCCTCAACACCGTTCCCCCTCCTTGAAACCCGCACCGTTCGCGCGGTGATCCGCATCCCGTCGACGGGGCACAGAATAACCGATTCCGCCGCCGTTTGCAGAGATACCCATGATCGTCCGAGGAAGGGGGGCCACCGTCTTTTCCGCGTCAATAACCGCGGGGGGACCCTCCGGAGTAAACTTTGATCGATGAGACCGAACCCCCGGTTGTCGATCGTGCTGATGGTGGTCGCGCTCGTGGTGATATCGCCGATGGCGTCGGCCGATCGTTGGTATGAGCACTACGCCCGCGCCGAGGCTGCCCTGGACAGGGAGGACCACGAGAGGGCTATCGAGGAGCTGACCCGAGCGTTGGAGCGGCGTGGGGACTCCGGCGCGAGGGTGCGCACATATGGCATGCGAGCCACCGCGTATTTCCCCTACCTCAAGCTCGGGGTTGCATACTTCCAAGCAGCTGAGTACGAGGCGGCTCTGCGCGCCTTTGATACCGAGGAGCGATTGGGGGCCATCCAAGAGTCGGAGGAAGCGTCTGCCGAGCTCGCTCGATACCGGCAACTTGCAGCCGACGCGTTGGAACGACGGAGAATCGACCAGAGGCGCGCGTTCGACGACATTGTCCAACAGAGCCTGGCGGATGCTCGCACCCTGCAGAGCAACGGGCGCCTCGGTGAAGCACTGGCCGCCGTCGGACGGGCGTTGTCCCTGACCCCTGAAGACCCGGCGGCGAACGAGCTCGCGTCGGCTCTGCGGACTGAACTGAATCAGCAAAACGAAGCCAGGGTGCGTCGGGAACGTGCGTCGCAGCTGCTTGAAGAGGGAACTCGCCTCCGCTCGGCAGGGCAGCTCGCCGAGGCGGCATCACGGTTCCGGCAGGCCGCGGACCTGGATCCCGAAAGCGGCGCACGCGCACTCCTGGCTGGGGTGCAGGCGGAGCTCGCACATCAAACCGAAGTGCCCTCGCCGAACGAGACAACCGAAATATTGACCAGGGTCGTGGTGCTGATGAGGGCCGACGAACTCGACGAAGCGCTCGCTCTCGTCCAGGAAGTGATCGCCGCGGTACCCGACAGCCGCGAGGCTGTTGATCTGGAGCGAAATATTCTCGCCAGGATCGATCAGGAAAATCGTACGGCCGAGACCGGCAGGCTCCTGGTCGAAGCAAAGAACCGGCTCGCCGACGGTGATCAAGAGGGCGCCATTACGGCCGCCAATCTGGTGCTCGCGCGGGACCCGGGCCACCCGGAGGCTCTGGGGCTGATCACACAGGCATACACCGGGCTCAGCCGGCGGTTGCTCGGGGCGGGCTCGGCGCAAAATCTGCCGCCGGCGATCCGATTTGCTGACATGCGGCAGGAGGATTCGGACGGGCTCCTGGTGCAGGTGGTTGGCGACAGGGATTTCCGATTGAGCGGGGTTGTCATCGACGATTCCAAGGCCACGGTGACGGTATCGGATGACACGGGCCTCGATATTTCCATCGAGCTGTCGGACCAGGGAGTGGGTGGAGTCGTCATTACCGAATTTCGCTTCGGGGCGCAGCTGCCCGTCGGGGTCACGACGTTCCACGTCTCCGCGACGGACCGGAACGGACTGAGCTCCGGCAGCGAGTACACCGTGCGCTACAGGCGCCCGCTTCTCCGGTCGCCGTGGTTGTGGGCGGCCCTGATCGCGATAGCGGTCCTACTCTCCGGAATCGTCGCGGGACGGCGGTTCCTCGAGCGGCGCCGGCTGTTGTTGCGGCGCTTCAATCCCTTTGTCGCAGGACCGCCCGTGCTCGATCCAAATCTTTTCTTCGGCCGCGACGCCCTGCTCGACCGGGTGCTGGCGACCGTGCCAAACAACAGCTTGCTGCTGCTCGGTGAACGGCGGATCGGCAAAACCTCCCTCCTGCACCAACTTCGGCTCCGGCTTCAGGAATTCGAGTCCGGCGGGTTCTATTTCGTGCCGGTTTACGTTGATCTTCAGGGAACGCCAGAACACGGCTTCTTCTCGACCCTCGCCGAGGCCGTTGGCGAGGCGATCAACGATCCCCGGATGGCGGCCGCCCGGGCCGACAACAACTATGATTCTCATCAGCTGGTGCGCGACCTTCGGCGGGCGATTCCGACGATCGACTGCCCGGAGAGCAAACGCGTCAAGCTCGTCTTGTTGATCGATGAGATCGATGAGCTCAACGGCTACTCCTACCGCACCAATCAGAAGTTGCGAGGTCTCTTCATGCGCGGATTCGCAGACCAACTCGTGGCGGTCGCAGCCGGCGTCGGAATTGCGCGCCAATGGGAACACGAGGGCAGCCCCTGGTACAACTTCTTCGAGGAACTTGAGGTTGGTCCGGTCGATCTCCCAGCAGCAAAACTGCTGGTGACCAAGCCGTTGAACGGCGTGATCGCCATCGACGACGAAGCGGTTGAGCTTTTGGTCCGGACTATCGGCGGTCGACCCTACCTGCTGCAGAAGACCGCATTGTCGGTGGTTCAGAAGTTGCACGAGGAAGGTCGGAGCCGAATCACCGTTGCCGACATCGAGGCGGCTTTCAATGACGGATGGCGACGGGTGCCCGCCTCAGAAGGTGAAGATTGCTGAAATAGAGGAGATCGTCGTCCGGTCGGAGAAGTCCGCTCCAACGTCGATCTGGAATTTCTTGAACGCGATCCCGATTCCCGCGGAGACGTGAACCAGGCCCTCGTCCTCCAGCGGTTCATACCCCTGATCGAACCCAACAATGCCGCCCTTGGGGTCGTGCCACAGCCCTGCCCTCAGACCGATCAGCGGTTTCGTCGAAAGGACAACCCATTCTCCACCCACGTGGAGGCGAGTCCTTTTCTCGAGCCCATCGAGCCGCTCGATTTCGCAGGCTACAGTGCCGTTGCCCCTCGTCGACCGCCAACGGGCGCCCACGGCCAGGATGTCCGGCAGCGTGGCCCTGCTCCCGTTGTCGAAGCGGAAATCGGCACCGCTCCGGTACGATGCGCCGATCGCCCAGGCGTCGCTGACGCTCCACAATCCGCCTGCAAGCACCCCGGTGTCGGTGCTGGTTTCATCACTCGAGTAGGCGAAAGGGTCGACCGAGGTGTCGATGCTGACAACGGTTGAGATGCCGGTGAAGGCAACGACGCCGAAGCCGAAGCTCAACTTCTCGCTGACGCTCACCCCTGCCGAGAGGCCCGCGTTGACGATGGCGAGGGTTGAGAGGGGGATGAATTCGCCGTCGTATCTCCACGAATCGTCTGCAAAATCGAGGCTCGCCATTGTCTGCCCGTAAACGGCGAGCGATACAGGCCGGAGCGGGAGGACAAAGGAAAGGAAGCCGACGCCCGACTCGTTCGAAGCCGCACCTTCCCGGTCGTCGCTCCATGACCGGCCCTCGACCGAGATTTCCGGCCTCAGGAGTTGCACGAGACCGGATGGGTTGGCCCACGCGGCGGTTGCGTCATCGGCGACGGCGACAAATGCGCCGCCGAGGCCCAGGCTGCGAGCGCCCGGGTTGGTGACCGGTGGCTCGATCGCCGTCTGGCCATGAATGAGCGGGCACACCAGCAGCCCGACAGCCAGGAGTGCCAGGACGAGCAGGCGTCGATTCCACATGGTCACCATCTCCATTGGATGAGCCGGATTGTATCCCGGCCTCAAGCAAACCTCATCGAAACCTCACCCAACCGTCAGGCGCGGGCGGCGACCGGAGCCGACACTGCTGAGTGACTACAGGCCCAGCGCGGCCGAGATACTGGAGGAAGAGATGAAGATGAAGGCCCTTTGCCTGCCGTTCGCTTTGCTGATGATCGCAACAATCGCCACCGCCCAGGAGCCAGTCGAGGTCGAGGAGCCGGTGCAGATCCAGGTGCCCAAGACCCGGAACTGGCTGCTGCGATTCGGATTCGTCGTCGCGGACACCAGCGGCCAGACGTCGGTGGGTGTGAATCCGGGTAATGTGGTTGTAGGAGTCAATGGCGGTGGCGGTGGGTTCATCGGATTAGAGCGCCGGGCCTCACCTCTCGTCGGCGTCGATTTTTCGATGACCGGAATCGGCACGGACATGAACATCTCCACCGGCGTGAACCCTCACCATGCCTGGAGCGAGCTCAACGTCATGGCGATGTCGCTCTTGACCCTGGGCGTCAACTTCCACTTCGTCAACGAAGGTCCGATCGACGTCTATGCAGGACCGCTGCTGTCCTTCAACCGTTACTCCAATGTGTCGGTAGGGGCCGACACGGGCGACTGCTGGTGGTGGTGCGAGCCCGACCATGCGGAGACTGTGTGGGCGAGAAGCGACTCCGAATTCACCTGGGGAGCGCGCGCGGGTCTTGACATCCCGCTCGGGAAAAAGAAGAAGTGGACCCTCGGGTGCTCACTCACCTACATCAATGCAACCTACGAATTCGAGCCGAGTTCGCAAGTGGGGCCGGGCTCGCTCTCCCTCGATCCGCTGATGTTCAGCTTCGGAGCAGGTCTCAAGTTCTGACGTTCAATGTGTGGCGGCCGGCGGCGGGAGCTCTCTTCGAGCTCCCGTTCGCTTTCGGCAAGAGAATGGAGACTAGAATGTCATGTGATGAAACCGGAAGACGCGCGCTTCAAACTCGGCGAATGGCTGGTCGAACCACAGCTCAACCGGTTGATGCGGCCGGACGGCGAGACCGTCCAGCTCGAACCGAAGATGATGGACGTGCTGGTCTGTCTCGCCCGCCACGCGGGCGAGGTGGTCTCGCGTGAGCAGTTGATTGACGCCGTGTGGCCGAACCTCTTCATCTCGGAGTCGGTGCTCACCCGCGCCATCGCCGGTCTTCGGAGGGCTTTCGGTGATGACGCCCGGACGCCGGAATTTATCGAGACCATCTCGAAACGGGGTTACCGTCTGCTCAATACGGGTGAGTCACCACCGGCAACGTTCTCGGTCGCGGCCGGCGAAGGTCCTCCGGTTTGGCCGTATGTCGTGGGGCAGTGGGTGAGGGCTGACGGTTTCTACGGACGTGGGGAACAGCTCTGCGAAGTGCTGGACGGGCCACGCAACGGATTCTGGGTCGTCGGCACCCGGCGTCGCGGCAAGACATCGCTGCTCAAACAGCTCGAGCACCTCGCGGCGGCTGAGGCAAGCCACCGCTTCGTGCCGGTCTTTTGGGATCTGGAGGGCACCGATGATGACTCAGCGCTCGCCTCCAGCTTTGAAGAGGCGCTTTTCGATGCGGAACCGAGGCTTGAGGAAGTTGGGCTTTCGCTTTCGGAGATCGTCGACGACGATCTCTTCCGCATGCTCGGGACCCTGCGCCGACGGTTGAGCGCCGCCGGTTCTTCGTTGCTCCTTCTGTGTGATGAGGCGGAGGAGTTGCTCAACATCGCCTCGGCCTCGGAAGCGACGATACGCCGCCTGCACCGCGCTCTGCTGGCCCACGAAGGGATGCGAACCGTGCTCGCCTCCGGACCGCGATTGTGGGATCTCGCCAGCGGCAGCAAGACCTCGCCTTTTCTTGACGGCTTTCTGCCGCCGCTGTACCTGGGACCGCTGAAACCACCCAGTGCTCGGGCTCTTGTGCTCCAGAATCAGCTGTCGGGTGTCGCGAGGCCGGAGCTCTCGGATGAAGTGGTCGAATCCATCTGCCACTGGGGTGGAGGCCACCCTTTTCTGCTCCAGCTCCTGAGTAAAAGGGTCGTCGAGTTGGGCAGTGTGGACCGTGGTGTGGCGGCGATTGTTGCCGACCGGTCGGTGACCACCCTTTTCGAGATCGATCTCGAGCTTCTCGATGACCGGCAAAGGGAAATCCTCGACACCCTGACACAACAGAAGAAGGGACCTGGGATCGAGAACACCGATTCAGCAGCCGTGCTCGAACTGGAGCAACTCGGTTTGATCGGCGCCTCCGAGTCGGGTACTCCCGGAATCGCTTTGCCATTGTTTGAAAACTGGCTCCTGGGGTTGTAAACCCGTGTTCTGCGGACCCCAGGCGGACGACCCTGGGTACCGGTCCGCAGTACTGCAGTTCATCCCGGAAATCGGAACGAGAGCCGTCAGCGACTTCGGACACCGGACCCGGTACCTGTGTTTGGACAACCGTACCCATCAACGTTGGCAGAGATCCGGTGTCAGGCTGGGTGATAATCGGGCCATGACCTGGGACCCGGATCAGTACCTCTGTTTCTCTGAAGAACGCGGTCTCCCCTTCCGTCACCTGCTGGCGGCTGTGAACCATCTCGAACCGGCGTCGATCGTCGACCTCGGCTGCGGTCCCGGTGGGCTCACCGCCACCTTGCTCGAACGTTGGCCGCGCGCACACATTGCCGGCATCGACGCCTCCGACGAGATGATCGCGCACGCCCAACGCCGTGCGGTCCCCGGGCGCCTCGAGTTCGAACGGGGCGATGTGCGGTCCTGGCGCGCGCGGCAGCCTGTCGATCTCCTGTTGTCCAACGCCTGCCTCCACTGGATCGCCGACCACCACGAGCTGTTCGACCACCTCCTGCCCCAACTAGCCGGCGGAGGCACCCTCGCCTTCCAGGTCCCCGCCAACCACGACGCGCCCTCCCACACCATGCTCCGCGATCTGTGCTCGAGCGAACGGTGGCGGGATCAGCTTGACGGTCACCCCCGCACCGGCGTCAGGGACGCCAGTTGGTACCTCGAAGAACTCCGGGGCCGTGGTCTGGCAGTCACCGCGTGGCAGACCACCTACCACCACGTCCTCGAAGGCGACGACCCGGTCCTCGAGTGGGTCAAGGGCACAACCCTACGGCCGGTGCTCGAGCGGCTTTCGAAAGACGATCAGGTCGATTTTCTCGCCGACTACGGGTGGCGGCTCAACGGCGCCTATCCGTCGGCAGACGGACAGACACATTTCCCCTTTTCCCGCAGCTTCGTGGTCGCATCCATGTGATTCGAGATTAACCGCTCGAGCCTGACCATTCCAAGAGATCGCCGGTTTCGAAACCGCACGAGAAAATGGTGCATGTATACGTGCAGCCGCTGGTCCCGAGGTCGTTCCAGTACAAGGTCGTATCGCACGTGTTGTCGATGCCCACGTTGCCGGTGCTGCTTTCGTGATAGAAATCCCAGAGAAAGTTGCCGCAGACCGTGTTCGATTCAACGGTGTTGTTGTCCGAGTTGGTGATCTTGATGCCCATCTCGCTGCCCCGAACAATGTTGCCCCTGATGGTATTTGAGCCCCCGTTCGACAGGTCGATGCCGACCCAATTCCCTACGAGGTCATTGTTCTCGAGCACCATGCCGCTCGCATTCACCAGGTAGAGAGCGGCGTCAAACCCAGAGATGGTGCAGTTCCTGACTGTGTTGCCACTGCCCTGCATCATGGTGACAGCTTGCTCCGGGTCGTCCAGCGCGGGCTCGCCCCGGGGGCCGTCGCCGTCGATGAGGTGCCCCGCACAGTCGAAGGTCACATCGCTCTCACCCAAGTGGAGCTCGATGCATGAGCCCGGGTAGTCGATGATGTCGACATCAAGCTCGACCACCGAAAACGAGCCGCTGATGAGCTTGGCCTGACAATCGGCACAGGACGAACAGGTCACCACCGATTCAGCGGCGTCGACAGCCGTTGAAGTCGCCACCACGAAAAAGACCACAACCGCCCACAACTCCGGTTTCCTCTGACGCATCTTGCCTCCCCCGCCGCTGTAGGTGTTTGCCGGCCGCAGATCTCAACGGACCGCAAAGCAACATTCGTGCCTGGTAGAAGATCCCGTCGGAGCAGCACGACTCATAAGACCGTACAGTGCCATGTCACAGTTTGTGCCGGCACATTCCGCGCGATGTGCCACGCTCCCGAGACGGATTGCGGGTCGGCGCGGACGCCGGATCTTGCACTCGAGAAATCCGGGCTCTCCGAAACCTCTTTTCAGCGCCGTTTCACGCCCGGGGTTCGGAATGCGGCGGCTGGCGGCGCCGGAAAACGGACTCCCCAACGGGCAACGGACGATCGCACGGAGATCACCACGGGAGATGATCGAGATCCACGTTGCCGCCAGAGATGATCAACCCGACCCGACGGCCGGCGAAGGTGTCAGGGTGTTCGAGGACTGCGGCGAGCGGCACCGCGCCCGAGGGTTCGACGACGATCTTCATGCGTTCCCAAAGAAGCCGCATGGCGCGGATGATGTTCGTCTCACTGACCGTTCGAATGCCCTGCAGACGCTCGGAGAGGATGCGGAAGGTGCGGTCCGAGAGCGAGGTCAAGAGACCGTCGGCGATGGTCGTCGGCTTGACCGATGGGTGGATCCGGCCGTCGCGCAACGAGCGGAAGGCGTCATCGGCGCCTGATGGTTCGGCTCCCCAGATCTCGATGTCGGGGCGTGAGGCCGCGACCGCGATCGCGGTCCCCGACATCAGACCGCCACCGCCCACCGGCGCCATCACGATGTCGAGATCGGGGACATCGGTGATCAGTTCAAGGGCCGCCGTTCCCTGGCCGGCGATGACCAATGGATTGTCGTAGGCGTGGATGAAGGTCGCTCCGGTGCGCGCCACCACCGCCTCGAGGGTGGTCTCGCGGGCTGCGAGAGTCGGCTCGCACTCGGTGATCTCGGCGCCGTAGCCGGCCACCGCCGCCTTCTTGACCGGCGGCGCCGACGAGGGCATCACTACGTGGGCGCGGATGCCCCGGCTCGCCGCCGCAAAGGCGAGGGCGGCGGCGTGGTTGCCCGACGAATGGGTCGCCACTCCGCGCTGTGCCGACTCTTCATCGAGACTCTGCACCGCGTTGGTCGCGCCTCGCGCCTTGAACGCGCCCACCTTCTGCAGATTCTCGCACTTGAAGTGAAGATGCACACCGGCAATGGCATCAATCGCCGTCGACGACATGACCGGCGTGCGGTGAACGCGGTCTCGGATGCGCTCCGCGGCGGCGAGAACGTCCTCGAAGGTGGGGTCGTTGTTCATGGAGAGCATCGTAGCTCAGTGGATGGAAAGGCAGGAAGGGGGCCATCGCAATTTCGGATTTCGGATTTCGGATTTCGGATTTTTCGCTGCCCTGTGGCTTCCCGTGAAAGATGAGGGAAAACGGAGAATGGGATCAAGAGGGAATGGGGGCAACGATCACACGAAAAGGCGAGCATCTCTCCTGCTCCCCCACTTAACCCCGGGGGCGGGTGTGTGGCAAATTCGAAATCCGAAATCCGAAATCCGAATTGCTCCCCTGCCGAACCTGACGCCAGGGAGCCTTTGATCAAGAGCATCAGTCGTAGGCGCCGATCACCTGCTGGTCGTAGTCGACCACCGCTCCGGTCATGAATCCGGACTCGGGTGAGGCGAGGAAGAGGACCGCCCGGGCTGCGTCCTCGGGGTCGATCAAGCTGCCGAACGGCAGCTTGGTTCCCGCTGCATCGGCCCACCCATCGACGGCGCCGTGGTACTCACGCTGGATGCGGTCTTCGGCCGGCGTCGACATCCAGCCGGGATTGAGTGCGTTGACCCTGATGCGATGTTTCCGCATCGCGTTTGCCGTGTTCTTGGTATAAACGCCCAAGGCGGCCTTCGAGGCGCAGTACGTGGCGATGTACGGCTGGCCGGCGTGCGAGGAAATCGAAAGGACATTGACGACGCTCCCACCCTGTCCCTCCCGCATCATCACCTTGATCGCGGCCTGCATGAGGAACCAGGGAGCTTTGGTGTTGATCGTCATCATCCTGTCGAAGAACTCTGGAGTTGAGTCGAAGATGGTGTCTCGGTCGGTGATACCGGCGCTGTTGACCAGCACGTCGATTCGACCGAACGCATCGTCGGCCGCTCCGATGACCCGGGCCGGGGCTGCCGGGTCGGTAAGGTTCGCTTCCACGAAGACCCCTCGTGCACCACGCGCCACGATCGATTCGGCGACCGCAACCCCGCGTTCGGCGTCCCGGCCGGTGATGACCACACCCGAAGCCCCACGATCCACCATCTGCCGAGCCACCGCCGCACCAAGACCCTGGGTTGAACCAGTGACCACTGCAATCTTGCCGCTGAAGTCTGTCTTCATCTCGTCCTACCGTCGTCCTCGAAACGAATGACTCATTACAATCCCGACCCCTCTCGACTGCGCGGCTGGAAATTCCGAATTCCTAATTCCTAATTCCTAATTCCTAATTCAGTATGACCGTCTCCCTCAGTGTGTACGGCCCCCCGTGTGCATCATCCCGATAAATCTCCATTTTGATCTCATCGGACCCGACGAAGATCTTGAAGAACGACGACCTGGTCTGGCCCCGGCCCTTGATCTGGGCCTCGTACCAGCGATCTCGAGCGGTCGGGTCGCTGGCGTATTCACTGTAGAACTGCGCCAGAGTCTGGGTGACCGGCTGGCCCGTCAGACCCAGATACTTGAACCAGTAATCAACGTGGTATTGATCGTCCCGATAGAGCTGTCGGATCGAGTTCGCTTCGCCGACTCCCTTTTCCCGACCTTCTTTGATGGCGCGGTCGATTGCCTGGTACATCTGGTCGGCGTAGGAGACTTCCTCGAGACCCCGCGCATGTCCAGGGTCGAGCTGCCACAGCCCGTTGATCTTGGCGTACGACGTATTGTGGGTGTGGCCGCAGACGTACGCCACAACGCCGTGCTTCACGGAGAATCTGATGAAATGCGAATGCGTTCTCGGGGTGCTCATCAAGGGAATCTCCCTGGTGGCGAATCCTGCCGTTGTCCATGTCGGGCATCGGAATCAACGGTTCGTGACCGAAGACGAAGATGTGCTTCTTGCTCCGTCGCCGCGAGGTCCGCTGCCAACCACTCGAGAAGCTCCGGCACCATGTCACCTTCGACGCCCCAGTCGTTGACACCGTCGAAGTACTGGTTGAGAACGACGAAGTGGGTATCGGCCCAGTCAAAGCTGAAAGGTGGTCGTCTCGCAGCCCTTCGGGCCCTGGTTGACCCGTATTGGGCACGGTCGCAGCTGTACTCGCGAAGGTAGGTCATGGTGGAAGGTGACTCGGGGTCGTGGTTGCCGAGCACCGGGTACCACGGGTAGTCTTCGCCGAGGACCCGATCAATCATTTCACGAACCGCCGACGGCGGATCGACATCAAGGTCGCCGGGACTGATCATGAAGGCCCCTGGGCCGATCTCCTTGGCCGCCTCACAGGCACCGGAAAAGTTCTTCGACCACTCACCGTCGGCAGCGAAGTTCCGCATGTCGGCAGCAACGATGAAAACCAGATCGTCGCCAGCGTTCCTCGGCCGCAATCGCCGGTGGCGCAACCACCAGAACAGCACACAAGATGAGAACCACAGTATAGGAAAATTTTCATCGAATCAGTCCTCCACCGGGATCTCGTAGTAACCCTCGCCGTCGTCAAGGTGTTCCTGGCGCTGGCGCGAGATGTCACTGCACCTTGTCGGGCCACGAGGTGACGCCGTTGACCAACTCGGAAGCGCGAACCTCGAAGGGCTCCCACACCCGCCGTCCGTGGGTGTCGATCAACTGAAACACCATCCGCGGATCGTCGCCCATGAAGAACTCGACCAGCCCGAAGTTGCTGCCCTGGAAGTAGACCGGCCAGATCCGCCGCTCGGGCCGCCGCTCGAGCCAACTGTCGGGGATGACCTGGGCCAGCGGCGAACTCACCATGTCATAGAGATCGTAGCCTCCGTGCTCCGACCACGGGATGACGTTGAGCTCACCGATGTGGGTGTCACCCGACATCATGACGATACCGGTGATCTCCTGGTCGCGGATGAAGTCGAAGAGGCGGTTGCGCTCGTAGAGAAAGGCGGCCCACGAGTCGCCACCCTCCCCTTTGCTCTTGCTCCAACCGCTGCCCGAGACCAGGACCTTGAAGACTGCGGTACTCGCCGCGAGCTCGGATTTCAACCACTCGAACTGAGCAGCACCGAGCATAGTCTTGTCCGGCGTGTCAGGATCTTCGTCCGGATCGCGGTACCAACGGCCGTCGAGGAAGAAGAATTCGACCTGACCCCAGGTGTAGGTGAAGAAGATGCCCTTGACGTCGGACAGACCGTACGACGGGTTCGCCCAGTACTCCCTGAAGACCTCGTACCCTCCCTCTTTGATCGGGTTGGTGCGGTCGTGGTTGTTGAGCCCGTAGTCGTGGTCGTCCCAGATCGCGAGGTGCGACGTATTGTGGAGGATCGGCTGCAGGGCGGGGATGTCGCGCTGCCGCCGGTACTCCTCGCGGATGATGTCGGGGTCGAGGGCGTCGGAGTAGACGTTGTCGCCGATCCACAACAAGATGTCTGGCTCGTAGTGCTCGATCCACGGCCAGATCGGCTGGATGCGGTCATCCTGCCACTTGGGGCACGAACCGAAGACAATCCGAAGGTCGGCTTCGCTCCCGGGCAACGGCGCAGTCTTGAACCTGAAGGGCTTGAGCATCTTGAGGTAGCGATCGGGAATCCCGTCGGTGGTCAGCCTGTAGAAGTACTCGGTGGCCGGTTCGAGACCGGAGACGGTGATGACCTCGGTGTAGTCGTGGGATTTGAGCGCCGTCACCGGTGCGGTCTCCGCATAGGGAGCGAAGGCCGGGGTCTCGGCGTACTGGATGGTGACCGGAAACTCGCCGCTGGTCCTGATCCAGATCTTGACCTCCGTCGGGCTCACCGCTCCGACCATCGGTCCTTGCATGAGCCGGGGGTACCCGGTGTGTGACGGTTGGGCTGCTGTGACCGCCGTGGCGCACACAGCGAAAGCAATGGTCCAGATGATCGCGACCCGACGGATGTTCTTATTGGATCTCACGACTCCTCCTTCTCTCAAAAAACCCAGGACATCTTTGTGAAAACGGTGTCACCCTGTTCGGAAGGTTGGCCGATCTCGGACGTTCCCCGCTGATACGCGAGCTGCAGTGAACCAAATGGCGGGCGGAAGCGCCACACGGCGAGAAGCTGAACGTTCTCCTTTTCGATCGCCGAGTTGGTCTGCACGAAAAGCGTGACGAAAAGGTTATTGGTGAAGTAGTAGTTTGTTCGAAAAACGTGGATCCACGTGCTTTCGAGCTCCGGGTCGGGTTCGAGCTCGAGCCACGTGACCTCGTACTGAAATCCCCAGGCGCTCGAGATCCTGAACTCCGCCTGCAGGGTGGCAAGCGTGAGATCGCTGTCGTAGTTGGTGCCCGAACCGACCTCGAGAAACACCGACCTCCCCTTGCGGTTGTCGTACCCGACCTGGAGGCTCGTGAGGGAGTTGCGGAACTCCTTTTCGAAGAGCTCGTAATTGTCGACGTAGGACAGCTCGATCTGCCATCCGCTGGTGAAGACCATTTCTACGTCCGTTTCCAGCTCCCAGCTTCGCAGCACACCCTCCTGGCTCCAATAGCGGTTGTAGTTGACCTTGCCCTCCACGTTTTCCACTGCGCTGTTTTGAAACCAGATCTGATGTGTGGCCTCTGCATCGATCTCCCGCCGGTCGTCATCCGCGAGAAAGCCGATGGCGTTGACGTTGTTCCGCAGACCGGCGTCAAGGGAGGTGTAGCGGACGTGGAAGTGGCTATTCGCCGAGTCGAAGGCCGGTCGCAGAAACCACCCAAGGGCTCCATCGTCGGTTGGACCGTGGGAGCGCAGGAACTGGCCGGTCATGCCCAGGGTCTTGGTGAAGAAAAGAGTCATGTCGGCACCGATCGAACCGGCATCCACCCCGTTGACCCTGCGGTTGGCAGCGAGAAGACCGATGTTCGAGGGCCCGAAGATTCCACGTTGAACCCGAAAGACGGTGTAGTCCGCGTCGGCAACAGTCGGTTGCCCATCGGTCTCGACCTCGACATCCGCGCGGGTGGCGATGGCGGCGACGTCGAACCCACCGAGCCCGCCTACCAATTTCCCTCCGGCCACGATATCGCCGATCCGCCGACTGTAGAACTGGTTGATCCTCTGGTCGAACACCTCCAGGCCCTCGAGAAAGAAGGGCCTTTTTTCGAGGACCTGGAGCTCGAATCGGGTCAGGTTGATCTCCTCCACATCCGCTTCGATGAGGGCGAAGTCCGGGTTGATGGTCAGGTCGGCGCTGAGATCACTCTTGATGCGGAACCTGAGATCAGCGCCGAACCTGGTGTCGACGCCACCGCCCTTTTCGACCGCGACGAGTCCGTACGGGATAACGGCAAATTTCTTGAAGCCGGCCGTGCGGACATCGAGGCCCTCGAGGACACCGAAGGCCGATACCCGCCAGATCGATTCGCCGGGACCCGACCACACTGAGGTTTCGAGACGACGGGGGACCCGTCTGAGGAAGTTGATGCCCCACGTGACCGCCTCGCCGCTTTCGAACCGGAGCATTCGAAACGGGATCGCAAACTCTGCAGACCAGCCGTCCTCGGTACGGCTCGCGGCGCAGGTCCAGGTCCCGTCCCACCGGTCATCGACGATGCGACCGTTGTCGGCGATTTTGCCGTCGGTCTGCACACCCAGGAGGTTCGTGGCGAAGGTGTAGCCCGTCCGGCGGTCGTGAAGGGTATCGAGCAGGAGTGTTACCGAGTCATCCCGTTCCAGGTCCCCGTCGCGCGACGTCACAGACGCAGCGATCCTTGAGGGCTCGGGGTCGAACGACCGGATGGCCACGAACAATGCCTCCGAGGTCGAACCGACCATCACAACCGTGCGGAATGGCGACGCCGTACCGAACTCGGGTTCGAACTGGACAAAGCCCTCGGTGACGGACGCCGCCGACCACTCCTGATCATCGATGACCCCGTCGATCGACGGCGCGTTCTCAAACCTGGGGGCCTGCACCACCCTCTCCCCGGCGCCCGCCACCGCTGCGAGGAGACCTTGAATCACCGCCACAATCACGACGATCGTCTGTCGCTGCAGTGCACCCCGGTGGCGTGGGCCCCTCACACCGATCCAACCTTTTGCGCCGGCTGCACTCACAATGCCCTCAGATAGTCGACTCCGTTCCGTGCCGCGGTGTCGGCATCGGGCAGCGGCATGAACTCGCCCGAGACGAATCCCCGATATCCCGTTCCTTCGAGATCATCCAGAATGGTCCCGAAATCCAGGTGCCCGGCGCCCGGGTACCAACGGTTGGAATCGGCCACGTGGAAGTGGAAAATTCGATCGCCGCAGGCCCTGATGCTGTCACCGATGTCGGCTTCCTCGATGTTCATGTGGAAGGTGTCGAGCAGCAGACCGAAGTTGTCCTTGCCGACTCGCTCGATGAGCTCCATGCCCTCGGCGGCGGTGTGGATGAGGTCGGTTTCGTAGCGGTTCATTGGCTCCAGAGCGAATCGCACGCCGGTGCCCTCGGCCGCCGCCGCACATTGCTGGATGGCCTCCACCAGGTATTCCATCGATTGTTCGTGAGTCTGACCTTTGGGGGTGATGCCTCGGATCAGACCCAGAATGACGATGGCGTCGAGGTGGGCTGCCAGTGGTATGTGGCTCGAAATGCGCTCGATGGCCGCAGCCCGCACTAGCCGGATCGTTGCTGGTGAAGGACAGACCCTCCTCCCCCCACGCCTGACCGGTGCCGATGGCCGGTACGACCAGACCGTGTTCGGCAACGACGCGCTCGAGCTGGCCGGCGTTCACCAATTTTGGATCCCGCACGGCCAGTTCGACACCGTCGTAACCCCAGGATGCGATCTTGGCGACATTCGCCTCGAAATCACCCTTGAATGCCACCGCCTGGAAGGCGGCGGCGTGGGTCGACAGCACTACGCTGAGGTTCATATGATGTGTTGGCCGATCTGTGGCAGTTGGTAGACCGGCTTCCAACCCTCGCTCAGAGGCTCGCGCAGATAGGGCTCCATCTCCGCCTCGGTTCTCAGAGTCACCATTTCAACCGGAGGAACCGTTCCCGCCGGGAAAGCTTCGAGGGTCTGGTCGTTGAGCAGCGTCAGATATTTGAGGATCGCTGCCACCGGACGTTTTGCCTTTTCGGCGGTGCCACGGGTTGCTTTGCCGACCACACCTTCCGGTGTGGCAGGAAGCTCGATTGCGAAGTGGCCTTCACCCTCCGACCAACGGCTGGGCCGGCCGAAGGGATCGACCGACTTGTCGAAGTGGCCGTCCGGGAGATAGCCGATACCTTCGGTGTCCACAGCGTATTTCATGTCCACCATGTCGGGATGGAGCAGCAAACCGAGCGAGGTCTCCGACTCGTCGGCGTGGACGAAGTTGGTGTCCATCTTGCCGCCCTTGGGAGCGGTGCGGAAGAACTCCCGGACTGCCCTGTGCCAGTCGATGACGCGGAACACACCCGGCAGCTGGTAGCGCTTCTGGAATTGCTGGATGGCCGACTCGAGCATCCACAGGTGGCCGTGGTTGTTGATCAGGATCTGCTTGCGGAAGCCGTCGTTCCACAGACCCAACATGACGTCCATGAGGAATTCGCGCGCGACGTTTTCGCGAATGATGACTGTGCCCGGCATACCCATATGGTGGTAGGGGTGTGAACCGTAGTTGAGCGGCGGCAGGGCGAGGCTGCACGCAGCACCGCGCTTGGCGGTGTAGCGCCGCACGCCTTCGAGAATCTGGCTCACATAGAGGGTGTCCGAGGCGCTCGGCAGGTGGCGGCCGTGGAGCTCGGTGCAGCCGATCGGGATGAAAACGATATCGTTCTTGCGGCGTTCGGCTTCCACCCGGTGGCGGACCGTGGTTTGGATGTAGGAACCCGACTTGCCCCACTCACAGGGCGAGGGAACGCCGTACTCGGCGAGAATGGCGTCGATCTCTGCGTCGCTGGCGTCCCACACTTCTTTCTTGCACCGTCCCACCGTGTTGTCTTCAAAGAACAGATCCGGCTGGTCGGTGGCCAGCAGCCGGGGATCTTCCGGATTATTCGCCATAATGTGCTCCCTTAAATTGTGTTTCCGACGCGAACCGGCACGGACCCGTCCGCACCCTCATCGGAGATTGGTTTCTGGATTTCGGAGACCGCGACCGGCGCTCCGGTTTCAATGGACTTTCGACCCGCCAGGGCGACCGCGAGAGTCGCCAGCCCGTCCTCGACGCCCACCGGTGGTCTGCGGTTCTCGGTGACACAGTCCACAAATGCCTGCAGCATGGAGACAAAGGCCTCACCCATCCGTTCCGGGGTGGTAAACACCGCGTCGTGGTGGACACCGGAACGGTCGAGCAGCCGGACGGGGGTCCGGCGGAGACGGCCGATCTGGACCGCCCCTTCCTCGCCGATGACCTCGCCGCGAAGATCGTGGCCGTAACGGGTGGTGCGGCTGGCCGTCAGAGTGCCCATCGCACCTCCGGCAAAGCGAATACTCACGACCGCGTTGTCCACGTCACCCACAGAGCCCACCGCCTCATCGACCAGGGCGCCGCCCTCGCCGAAGACGCGGGTCACTTCGTCGTCCATCAGCCAGCGGCCTAAATAGATATCGTGGTACATGGAGTCGAGAATCAAGCCCCCACTCACGCAGAGGTCGGCGAATTCCGGCGGCGGCGGGTTCACGTCACCGCTGATCGAACGATAGATAAGCGGTCGGCCGATGGTGCCGGATTCGATGATCCGTTTCGCCTCGGAATACCCCGCATCGAAACGGCGCACGTGGCCCAGCATCAGCTTGACCCCCGCCGATTTCGCCGCCCGGGCGGTCTGGCGACAGCCCTCGAGATCGAGGGCCAATGGTTTTTCGCACAGAACGTGGAGCCCGGCTTCTGCGCAACTCTCGACATTGTCGACATGCGCAGAGGTGCTGCTCGAGATCACCACCGCATCGAGGCGTTCGGCCTCGAGCAGGTGGTCGATCTTTTCGTAAATCGACACGGCGCCACAGCGCCGGCGGACCTCATCGGCCCGCTCGGCGCTGGACGTCGTGACCGCGACGAGGCGTGCGCCGTGCACGCGGTGGGCAAGGTTCTCGGCGTGGGTCAGACCCATCCGACCCGCGCCGACCACCGCGACACGCAACCCATCCATCGTCGATCGATCTCTCATCATTCGGTTCTCAGTTCGGGTGCACCATGATCTTGCCGTCCGTGCGCTCCACCGACTTGGCGATGGCCTCGACGGTCTTGGAAAGGTCGTAGTGCGCGGTGACGATCGGGCTCAGATCGAGACGCCCCGAAGCGACCAATCGGATGACGTTCGGGAAATTCTCGTGACCCGAATGGCCCTGGGCCCCAAAAGCCTGCGCGCGGCGGACCTGGAAGGCTTCCAGGTACATCGGAACGCGCTGCGCCGCCCGTCCGATCTGGACGATCTTCGAGTTGATGGCCAGCGCCTTCTCCATCTCCGGGATGGAGTGCTCGGGCACGCCCGCCGCCTCGACGTGGAAGTCGAAGCCCTCGCCCTTACTGTGCCCCATGAGAACCTCGCCGGCCGAAACCTCGCGCGGATCGTAGACGAAGTCGGCGCCGACCGCCTTGGCCAGCTCTCTTCTTTGCTTTGAGATCTCGAATGCGACGATCATGCCCGCGCCCCCGGCCTTGGCGAGGCCGATGGCTGCGAGGCCGATCGGCCCGGCGCCGACCACGTTGACGAAATGCCCCGGCTTGAAGCCGCCGGCCCTGGTGAACATGGCGTTGTAGGCGACACACGACGGCTCGGTCAGCGCACCCATGGTGTACGCCATCTCCTCACTGCCGAAGCGCTCGGCAATGGCGTCGATCTTCCAACAGAACTTCTCGTCCACGGCGATGAAGTTGGCGAAGGCGCCGGGGATCGTAAAGCCGATCTCCTCGAGGTTGGTGCAGTGGTTGGGGTAGCCGTTGCGGCACGGGGTGCAGCGGCCGCACCAGATCATTTCCTCGACCGTGACCATGTCGCCGGTTGACAACATCGTGACTTCATTGCCGACCTCGACCACTTTCCCCGAAAACTCGTGTCCCAGGATGGTCGGAAATTTGGTCAGACCCGGATAGAGAATGTAGTTGTCCTTGTCCGTTTCATAGAAGTGCATATCCGAGCCGCACACGCCGCAGGCCTGGATCTGGAGCAGGACCTCCTTGGGGCCCGGTTTCGGGTCCGGCCAGTCGCGCACCGAAAGCGTGGGGTTGTGCCAGATGGCGTTTCCGGTAATCGCCTTCCCTGTTTTCTTTTCCCAATCCGAAACCTTGTAGTCCGGTTTCGGTTCCCACTTCGCGTCCAAAACCATCCCTTTCATGACCTGATCCTCCTTTGATTTCTCACGACACCGCCGTTTATCGGTGATGTCAGTTGGGTTGCTCTGATCACTGCGGCGAATAGACTCCTTTGTAATATTTTTCCTTGAGGCCGACGATCTCCTCATACGTTTTGCGAATAGGCCCGGGGGTCTCAATCTTCAAACTCGTGGTTGCGGCCGACCAGAGAATCGCCTCCTCGGGCGGGTGTTCGAGTCTGGCCGCCACGTAGGAACCGACGCAGGTGTCGCCGCGGCCGCTCCGCCCGTCCATGGATCGAGCGTGAAAATCGGCCTCAAAAAAGTCTCCACCGGCAAACACGACAATCCCGTCGCGATGGGTGATGACGATCTCACGAGGTCCTTGGGCCGCAAGGGCCAGGGCCGCCACCTTCATGTCGGCCTTGCCGGTCAGGGCCTCGGCCTCGACCACATCCGCCTTGAGGATGTCGACCAGGGCCAACACCTCTTCCTGCTCGGGCCAGGGGAGGTGTTCGAGCAGTCCGTCTGGTCTGCGGACCCGGATGAATCCTTGAGCGTCCGCACTGATCATCGCATCTTTCTTGCGGAGCTCTCGAATCGTCTCGATCGGCACCTCGCCCCGAATCGAGGGGCTGATGACAAACGCCTTGGCGTCGATCGCCCGCACCTGATCGGGTGTGAACGAGCCGGCGGTGTCCGCCATCGTCAGGATGCGTTCGTCGGGGTTGTCGGTCGGGTACTCGAGCCGCATCAGCGACGAGCTTGGCGTGGCGGTGGCAAAGACGGTGATCCCCGCGTCCTCGAGAGACCGGACAACGTGGAAGTCCTCAGCGGCCAATCGCATGATCGCCGCCACCCTGCGCCCGAGGGCCTTCGCGGCGTGGGCTGAATAATTGACGCCGCCGCCGTCGGCGTGCTGAGTTCCCGCCGCGGTGACAATGGTGTCCTTGGTGTAGTTGCCGAGCGTTGCAACATCAAATGTCTTTCTGTCCTCAGTCATGGTTCCCCTCAGTCCCTCATCCGCACCCGCCACAGGGAGGTGGCGAGAATGAATGACAGCACCGACGACCCGATCCAGAACCAGATCACGGTCGAAAAGTCGTAGTGGCGAACGCCGTCGATCATGGTGATGCCGCGTTCGATCAGATGGCCGCTGATCTGATCTTGAAGAGCGGCGCCGATGTACGAGAACACGCCGATGAATCCCATGGCCGCCCCGGCCGCGCGTTTGGGCGCGATATCGAGGGCGAAAAGGCCGCCGAGCGAGGTCACGAGCCCGGTCAGACCGAAGCCGTAGATGAAAAAGGAGACCGTCATGAACGTCAGATTGTTGCTCGGTCCGAAGAAGACCATCAGCAGACCGATGATCTCCATCAAGGCAAAAATCACGTTCGTCGGCGGCCGGCGGGCGTTGAAAAGCTTGTCGGAGGCAAAACCGAAGGCCAGCGCGCCGAGGATCCCGGCAACGGTGTTGACCGAGATGACGCCTCCCGCCTGCATGAGCGTGTAACCCTTGGCCTCCTGCAGGTAGAGCACGCCCCAGCTGTTGATGGCGTAGCGGGTCACATAGATCGACGCGCTCGCGAGTGCCAGCACCCAGATGGCCGGGAGCTTGAGGATGGTCCGTTGGACTGCCCAGGTGCTCTCGTTCCTGTCTTTATTGCCCTCATCCGAACTGACGAAGTCATTTTTCCAGACGGCAACCCGCGGCAGACCGAGAGTCTGCGGTCGATCCTGCATCATCACGTAGAGCACACCGGCCACCACGACGCACAGGACGCCCGGGCCCCAGAACCCGGCCCGCCAACCCCACAGGGTGACAAGACCGGCCACCCCGACAAAGGTCAGGCCTTCACCGATGGCGTGGGCCGTGCTCCAGATGCCGTACATCCGGCCCCGTTCTTTGTTCGAAAACCAGTTGGCCATGGCGACCGCACCGGAGGGCGCGCCGAACCCCTGGAACCAGCCGTTGAGGCCCCACAAAAGGACCGACAGCCAGAGGATGGTGGAAAAGCCCATGCCGATGTTGATCAGGGCCGAGATCAGGACACCGAAGGCGAAGAAGAATTTGAGGTTCATGTGATCGGCGAGGAAACCATTGGTGAGCTTGCCGAATGCGTAGGTGTAGAAGAGCGCCGAACCGATGATGCCGAGCTCCACCGGGGTGAAGATACCGCCGTCAATCAGCGGTTTTTTGACCATGGAAAGGGCCAGACGGCAGGTGTAGACGATGCCGTAGCCGATCGTGATGGCGAGCATGATGCGCAGGCGGTGCCGCTTGTACAGCTTGTCGATCAGACCCTCGTCGGTGAGCGGAGGCCGATCCTCGCCGGTCACGAAAGCGCGGAAGAGGCTCATGAACTCTCGACCTTCACCGGTCGGTTCTCGGCCATCGATCGAGCAGCCGCCAAGCGCCACCAGCACTGACATCAGACCGTCGCGGCCGCCCACCGGCGGTTCGCGATCGTCACGGATGCTGGCAAGGAAGGCTTCGAGCTCGGCCGCGAAGGACACCTGATAGCGCTCGAGGAAGAAATAGAGGGGGTTGTCGCGGCGGACGCCGCCGGCGCCGCTGACGGTGACCCGGTTGGCGGTCTCGTTGGCGGCCTCCGCGCTGCCCTTCGACCCGAAAACCTCCACCCGCTGGTCGTAGCCGTAAACCGCCTGGCGGCTGTTCTCGATCACCGCCAGGGCGCCGTTGGCCATCTTGAGGGTGGTGATTGCGGTGTCCACATCGCCGGCTTCGCCGATGGCGGGGTCAATCAGAACCGCTCCCATGGCGTACACCTCTTCGACCTCGCTTCCCGTGACAAAGCGCACCATGTCGAAATCGTGGATCGTCATATCGAGGAAGATCCCACCTGAGGTCTGAACATAGGAGACCGGGGGCGCCTCTGGGTCCCGAGATGTGATCTTGACGATCTGGATGTCCCCGATCTCGCCATCGGTCACCGCCTTGCGGACCCGAGCAAAGGTGGGGTCGAAGCGGCGGTTGAAACCCACCTGCATCTTGACGCCGGCAGCCTCGACAACCGCGAGGGTTTGCCGGATCCGATCCGGATCGAGATCGACTGGCTTTTCACAGAAGATGTGTTTGCCGGCCTTTGCTGCGGCGTCGGTGAACGGCGCGTGGGTCGGTGTCGGCGAGCAGATCAACACGGCCTCGATTTCGGGATCGTCGAGCACCAGCTCAGGATCGGGGCCGGTGGCCACAGCGTCCGGCGGCCAGTTACTGAAATCGGCGTAGGGGTCGGCGATGGACTTGACCCGGACGCCCGGCAGTCGGAACAGGTTTTCGGTGTGGATCCGGCCGATCCTGCCCGCCCCGAGCACGCCAACGGTGATGGTCCTCATGAAACGGTCTCCTTCACTGGCAGCTGTTTCGGCTCCGTCAAGACGGACAGGTCGGTGCTCCAAAAAGGACTGGCGAGCGGCGCGCGCCGCCTGCACGGCCGCCAGCGCATCCTCGGCGCCGGCGACGACCGTGCGTTCTCCACGCACCGCTTTGAGAAAGGCCTTCAACTCGTCGACAAAAGCCTCCCGATAGCGGGAAACGAACCCGTCGTGCGGCGTGCGGGTGACCACGCCGCCGGTGGTGCTGACGACGCGCGTGCTCGGCGTCGTGTTGTCAACCGCGACACTGCCCGCGGAGCCGAAGACCTCGAATCGTTGGTCATAGCCGTAGACCGCCTGGCGGCTGTTGTCGATCACTGCCAGCGCGCCGCTCGCCAGCCTCAGTGTGACCACTGCGGTGTCGATGTCACCGGCGGCGCCGATCGCAGGGTCGACGAGCACACCGCCGACGGCGTACACCTCGACGATCTCCGAGCCGGACAGAAAGCGAACGGTGTCAAAGTCGTGGATCACGAAGTCAAAAAAGAGGCCCCCCGATCGCTTCACGAAATCGATGGGCGGCGCTTTGGGATCCCGGTTGGTGACCCGAATCGTGTGAACGTCGCCGATCTGCCCGGCCCGCACCGCTTCCATCAGATCGAGAAGGCTCGGGTCGGACCGCCTGTTGAACCCCACCTGGAGATTGATCCCGGCGTTTCGTGCCGCCTGCAGAACCTCCTCGATGGTTTCGGGTTCGAATGCCACCGGTTTCTCGCAGAAGACGTGCTTCCCCGCGGCCGCGGCTTGGCAGATGAGCTTCGCGTGACAACCGGACGACGCCGTAATGACCACCGCCTCGATTTCCGGGTCATCGAGAACGGCCGCATTTTCGATCGAACGCACCGGGATCGACAGCGACTCCGCCCAGCCTTCGTCGAGGTGCGGGCTCGCGACCGCCTTGACGAACGCCTCGGGCACCGCGTGGACCAGGTTTTCGGTGTGCATCTTGCCGATGCGCCCCGCGCCGATCACACCCACTGTGGTCCGGTCCATGGTGTCGCAGCCTCCCTTCTCGTAGGAACCGTTCTCGTTTTTCTTCTGCCTACAGCAACCGCTGGAGGTCCTCAATTTCCCGT